>NZ_JBQCIJ010000052.1:0-55947 GCF_051953815.1 Pseudoxanthomonas sp.
CCCGGCTTGGGCTTCGCTCCGGCCTTGCCGGCCGGTTTCTCGGGCGCCAGGCCCAGCGCCGCATAGTCGGGGACGATGCGCGCTTTTTGTACGTTGTCGTGGACGACGACGAATTCGACGCCGTCCTGGTCGATCGTGATGCGGTCGCCGTCGACGGCGCGGATCGCGCCCTGCAGGCGGCGGCGTCCTTCGACCGGCAGATTCAGACTGAGCTTGGCCTTCTCGCCGATGAAGCGCGCGAACTGCGCCGGGGTGAACAGCGGCCGGTCGATGCCCGGCGAAGACACTTCGAGGGTATAGCGGCCGCTGATCGGATCGTTGACGTCGAGCTGTGCCGACAGTTCACGGCTGACCGCTTCGCAGTCCTCGATCGTGATCGGACGCTCGGCGTGGTCGATATAGATGCGCAGCAGACTGTTGCCGCGGCTGGGCGCGTACTCGATGCCGAGGCATTCGAGGCCCAGGTCGGCGACTACGGGATTGATCAACTGGATGAGTTCGTCGTCTTTCACGCTGCTTTGCTTTCTGCACAAACAAAAAATGGGCACTAAGGCCCATTCCATAGTCCGCCGTTGTCTCGCTTCCCAACATCGGCTACACGCGCATCCTGCGCTTCGTCCGGCGTATCCCCGATCGCAGCTCGTTCGATCGGTCTTGCCGGTTCTAGCAAAAAGGCCACACGAGGTGGCCTTTCGCTTGAACCTGGTAGCGGGGGCAGGATTTGAACCTGCGACCTTCGGGTTATGAGCCCGACGAGCTGCCAGACTGCTCCACCCCGCAGCAGAAGCGGAATTATGAAGGCTTCCGCGGTTTCTTGCAAGCCTTCACATCAACAAAAACTATCGCCCGGGCAAACAACATTCCGGGCGCCGGGTGCGCCCGCGCGGATCAACCCGCGAACGCCTGCTGGCACCACGACATGATCGGGTTCCAGAAGATGCCCAGCACCAGCAGCGCCAGCGCGTTCACGCCGAACACGAACGGCACCACCCTATCCTGCCGCGCCGGCTGGCGCTCGCCCACCGGCTCGTCGAAGTACATGACCTTGATGACGCGCAGGTAGTAGAAGGCGCCGATCACCGCGCAGACCACGCCCAGGATGGCCAGCCAGGTGAAGCCGCCCTTCAGCGCCGCGCCCAGCACCACCAGCTTGGCCCAGAAGCCCAGGAACGGCGGCACGCCGGCCAGCGAGGCCATCACGCACAGCACCAGCCCGGCCTGCCAGGGGTTGCGGGCGTTCAGGCCCTTGAAGTCGTCGATCCGGTCGGCCTCGAAACCCTGGCGCGACAGCACCACGATGGCGCCGAACGCGGCCGCCGACATCAGCGCGTAGCTGATGGCGTAGAACAGCGCCGCCGAATACCCGGTCGCGCCGCCGCCGGCGAAACCGACCAGCAGGAAGCCCACGTGCGAAACCGTGGAATACGCCAGCATGCGCTTGAGGTTGGTCTGGGCGATGGCGATCAGGTTGCCGATCACCAGCGATACCGCGGCCAGTCCCGCCAGCAGCCACTGCCATTGTTCAGCGGTCGGGCCGACGCCGCTTTCCAGCAGGCGGTAGGCCATGCCGAACGCCGCCAGCTTGGGACCGGAGCTGATGAACAGGGTGATCGGGGTCGGTGCCCCTTGGTAGACGTCCGGCAGCCACATGTGGAAAGGCGCCGCGCCCAGCTTGAAGGCCACGCCGGCCACCATGAACACCACGCCGGTCAGCAGCAGCGTGCGGTCGG
Organism: Pseudoxanthomonas sp.; assembly: GCF_051953815.1. GTDB lineage: Bacteria > Pseudomonadota > Gammaproteobacteria > Xanthomonadales > Xanthomonadaceae > Pseudoxanthomonas_A. The sequence continues at coordinate 1,731 of NZ_JBQCIJ010000052.1, forward strand.
GAGCCGAGGCGATGGCGGCGTGGATGCCGTCCAGGTGCAGCGTGCCGGTGGCGCCATAGACCAGCGACATGCCGTACAGCAGCAGGCCAGAGGCCAGCGAGCCCAGCACGATGTACTTCATCGCCGCTTCCGCGGACAGGCCGTCCTCGCGGTTGAGCGCGACCAGCGCGTAGGAGCACAGCGCCAGCAGTTCCAGGCCCAGGTAGACCATCACCAGGCTGCCGGCGGAGACCATCATCATCATGCCGGCGGTTGCCAGCATCACCAGCACCGGCACTTCACCCGGATACAGCTTGCGCTCGCGCAGGTAGGGCCAGGCGTAGACCAGCGACAACGCGCTGACCAGCAGGATCGCCAGCTTGGTGACATTGGCCATGACGTCGCGGACGAACATGCCGTTGAACACCGTCCCGCCACCACCGACGTCGGTCAGGATCATGAAGAACGACGCCGCCAGCGTGGCCAGGGCCAGCAGGTGGGTGATCACCCGCTGGCGGTCGCTGAGGAACAGGTCCAGCATCAGCAGCGCGAACGCGCCGGCGATCAGCACGACTTCCGGCAGCAGCGGCAGCAGGTCGGCGGCGGTGGGGAGCATCGACGTGGTCATCATTCTTCCTTACAGCTTGCTGTTGGCGAGCTGCATCGCCAGGTTCGCAATCGACGGTTCCATCAGGTCGACGAGCGGCTTGGGATAGACGCCCAGCACCAGCACGCCGACGGCGAACACGCCCAGCACCAGCGCCTCGCGCCCGTTGATGTCCTTGAGCTCGGCGACGTGCGAGTTGGCCACTTCGCCGTACATGACCCGCTTGATCAGCCATAGGGTGTAGGCGGCGCCGATGATCAGGGTCAGCGCGGCGACCAGCGCGATCAGCGGATGCTTCTGGAAGCTGGCGACGATGACCATGAACTCGCCGACGAAACCACTGGTGCCCGGCAGGCCGGAATTGGCCATGCCGAACAGCACGAAGAACACCGCGAACCAGGGCATCACGTTGGCGACGCCGCCGTAGTCCTTGATCATGCGGGTATGCATGCGGTCATACAGCACGCCGACGCAGGAGAACATCGCGCCGGAGACGAAGCCGTGCGAGATCATCTGCACCATCGCGCCCTGCAGGCCCAGGCGGGCGCCATCCAGGTTGCCGTAGTCGCGGACCAGGCCGAAGGCGATGAAGATGCCCAGGGTGACGAAGCCCATGTGCGAGACCGACGAATACGCGATCAGTTTCTTCATGTCGTCCTGCACCAGCGCCACCAGGCCGACGTAGACCACGCCGATCAGCGACAGCAGGATCACCAGCCACGCCCACTCGAAGCCCGCGTCCGGCACGATCGGCAGGCTGAAGCGCAGGAAGCCGTAGCCGCCGATCTTCAGCATGATCGCGGCCAGGATCACCGAACCGGCGGTCGGCGCTTCCACGTGCGCGTCCGGCAACCAGGTATGGACCGGGAACATCGGCACCTTGACCGCGAAGGCGATCAGGAAGGCGAAGAACAGCCAGGTCTGCTCCTTGGCGCTGAGCTGCAGCGTGTACAGGTCCGCCAGTTGGAAGCTGCCGCCCTTCAGGTACAGGTAGATCAGGCCGATCAGCATGAACACCGACCCGAGAAAGGTGTACAGGAAGAACTTGATCGAGGCGTAGATGCGGCGCGGGCCGCCCCACACGCCGATGATCAGGAACATCGGGATCAGCATGCCTTCGAAGAAGACATAGAACAGGATGGCGTCGAGCGCGCAGAACACGCCGATCATCAGGCCTTCCAGGAACAGGAACGCCGCCACGTACTGGCTGACCCGCTTCTCGATCGACGACCACGCGCCAATCAGCGCCAGCACGGTGGTCAGCGTGGTCAGCACGATCAGCGCGACCGAGATGCCGTCGGCGCCCAGCGCGTACCAGATGTTGAAGGTCGGCACCCAGGCGCGCCTTTCGGCGAACTGCATGCCGGGGTTGGCGAAGTCGAAGCCGGTCAGCAGCGGCAGGCTCGCCAGGAAAGTCAGCAGCGCCACGCCCAGCGCCACCCAGCGGGCGGCACTGGCGCGACGGTTGCCAAGGGCGAGGACCAGCGCGCCGCCGAGAATCGGCAGCCAGATCAGAATGCTAAGCAAAGGCCAGTTCGACACGAGTGGATATCCGTTAGTTCAGCGCCAAGGCGTTCATTGCCAGAACCGGATGAGCACGGCCAGCAGTGCAATCAGGCCGAGGATCATCGCGAAGGCGTAGTGGTAGAGGAAACCCGACTGGGTACGGCGCAACAGGTTGGCGGCCAGATCCACGATGCGGGCGCTGCCGTTGACGGCGGCGCCATCGATCACGTGGGTGTCGATCGCGCGCGAAGCCTTGCCCAGCTTCACGCCGCCACCGGCCAGGCCACCGATCCACAGGTCGTCCATGCCGTACTTGTTCTCCAGGATGCGGACCGGCAGCGCGAAGACGCGGCGCAGCTTGCCCGGCAGTTCCGGCTTGAACAGGTACAGGAAGGTCGCCAGGACGAAGCCGGCCAGGGTCAGCCAGAACGGCGGGGCCTGCATGCCGTGCAGGGCGAACTCGAACGGGCCGTGGAAAGTCTTCTTCAGCTGCGCCACCGTGTCGGCGGCCGGGTTGATGAAGTCGATCGCGCCGAGGAAGAACGGCATCTGCTCGTGGTGACCGCTCCAGTCGGTGCCGAACAGCATCGGCCCGATGGTGAAGTAGCCGACCAGGATCGAGGGAATCGCCAGCAGGATCAGCGGTACGGTCACCACCCACGGCGATTCGTGCGGCTCGTGCGCGCCGTGATGGCCGTGGTCGTCGCCATGGTGATCGTCATGCGCATCGGCAGGATGGTCATCGTGCGCATGATCGGCATGGGCGTCGCGGAAACGCTCCTTGCCGTGGAAGGTCAGGTACAGCAGGCGGAAGCTGTAGAAGCTGGTGACGAACACGCCCAGCAGCACCGCCCAGTAACCGTAGGTGGCGACCCATTCGCTGGGACCGCTGATGCCCTGAGCCATCGTGCCCAGTTCGGCCACCTTGTGGGCGAACTCGCCGGCCTGCTCCTGGTGGTGCTTGGCCGCCTCGATGATGGTGTCCTTGGAGTAGAAGCCGGACAGGAACGGCGTGCCCACCAGCGCCAGGGTACCGATCAGGCTGGTGAGGTAGGTGATCGGCATGTACTTGCGCAGGCCGCCCATCTTGCGCATGTCCTGCTCGTGGTGCATGCCGATGATGACCGAACCGGCCGCCAGGAACAGCAGCGCCTTGAAGAAGGCATGGGTCATCAGGTGGAACACCGCCGCCGAGTAGGCCGACACGCCCAGCGCGACGGTCATGTAACCCAGCTGCGACAGGGTCGAGTACGCGACCACGCGCTTGATGTCGTTCTGCACGATGCCGATCAGGCCGGTGAAGAACGCGGTGGTGGCGCCGATGAACAGCACGAAGTCCAGCGCGGTCTGCGACAGCTCGAACAGCGGCGACATGCGCGCCACCATGAAGATGCCCGCGGTCACCATCGTCGCGGCGTGGATCAGCGCGGAAATCGGGGTCGGGCCTTCCATCGAATCCGGCAGCCAGACATGCAGCGGCACCTGCGCCGACTTGCCCATCGCACCGATGAACAGGCAGATGCAGATGATGGTGGCCATCGACCAGATCAGCGGCTGATCCAGCACCTGCCAGGTCTGGCCAAACAGCGTGATGGCGCCGGACCACACCGGAATCGCCTTGCCGGCCAGCAGCGGCGCGTTGGCGAACACGGTCGCGTAGTCCAGGGTGCCGAACATGAACAGTACCGCGGCGATGCCCAGCAGGAAGCCGAAATCGCCCACGCGGTTGACCAGGAACGCCTTGAGGTTGGCGAAGATCGCCGAGGGGCGCTTGAACCAGAAACCAATCAGCAGGTAGGACACCAGGCCCACCGCTTCCCAGCCGAAGAACAGCTGCAGGAAGTTGTTGCTCATCACCAGCATCAGCATGCTGAAGGTGAACAGCGAAATGTAGCTGAAGAAGCGCTGGTAGCCCGGGTCCTCGGCCATGTAGCCGATGGTGTAGATGTGCACCAGCAGCGAGACGAAGGTGACGACCACCATCATCATCACGGTCAGCTTGTCGATCATGAAACCGACATGCGCGCTGTAGTTGCCCACCTCGAAGAACGTGTAGACGTTCTGGTTGAACGGCGAGGCGCCCTGCCCGACCAGTTGGTACAGCACCCAGCCGGACAGCGCGCAGCTGACCGCCACGCCGAGGATGGTGACGACGTGCGAGCCGGCGCGGCCGACCTGCCGGCCGAACAGGCCGGCGATGATGCTGCCCAGCAGCGGCGCCAGCACGATGGCCAGCAGCACGTTCTTGGAAATTGCGACTTCCAGACCTGTCATGGGTGCATCAGCCTTTGAGCGTGTCGACTTCGGCGACGTTGATCGTGCGCCGGGTGCGGAACAGGGTGACCAGGATGGCCAGGCCGATGGCGGCCTCGGCGGCGGCCACGGTCAGGATGAAGAACACGAAGATCTGGCCGGCGGTGTCGCCCAGTTCGCGGGAAAAAGCGACGAAGTTGATGTTCACCGACAGCAGCATCAGCTCGATGGACATCAGCAGCACGATGACGTTCTTGCGGTTCAGGAAGATGCCGGCCAGGCTGATGCAGAAAAGCACCGCACCCAGCGCCAGCAGGTGACCCAGGGTAATCATGCCTTGCCCTCCCCTTCGGCAGCTTCATCGGCGGATGCGCGGACCGGCTTTTCGACCGCCATCTTGACCATGCGGATGCGATCGCCGGCCTTGACCCGCGATTGCTCGGACGGATCCTGGTGCTTGGCGCCCGCGCGGCGGCGCAGGGTCAGCATCACCGCGGCGACCACGGCCACGGTCAGGATCACGGCGGCGAACTCGAACGGCAGCAGGAACTCGGTGAACAGGCTGCGCGCCAGCCAGGCCGTATTGGACACATCGGCGGCCGCGGCGGCGGCATTGTCCGGGAACGCGGCGCCGGTGCGCGCCTTGACCCCGATCAGGGTCAGCATCTGCACCAGCATCGCGACCGCGACGACCACGCCGACCGGCAGGAACTTGACCCAGCCTTCGCGCATCTTGGCGATGTCGATGTCCAGCATCATCACCACGAACAGGAACAGCACCATCACCGCGCCCACGTAGACGAGGATCAGCGCCACGCCAAGGAACTCGGCCCCGACCAGCAGCCAGATGCAGGCCACCGAGAAGAACGTCAGGATGAGGCACAGCACGGCGTGCACCGGGTTGCGCACGCTGATCACCGCGCCCGCGGCCACGGCCGCGATGCCGGCGAAGATCCAGAAAGCGATATTTACCCAATCCATCTCTTGGACCTCAGCGGAATGCGGCGTCGGCGGCGCGACGCTCGGCGATTTCGGCTTCCAGCCGATCGCCCAGCGCCAGCAACTGCGGCTTGGTGACGATGTTCTGGCCGCGCTTGTCGAAGTGGTACTCGAGCACGTGCGTTTCGACGATCGAATCCACCGGGCAGCTCTCCTCGCAGAAGCCGCAGAAGATGCACTTGAACAGATCGATGTCGTAACGGGTGGTGCGGCGGGTGCCGTCCTCGCGCGGGGCCGAGTCGATGGTGATGGCCAGCGCCGGGCAGACCGCCTCGCACAGCTTGCAGGCGATGCAGCGCTCTTCGCCGTTCGGATAGCGGCGCAGCGCATGCAGGCCACGGAAGCGCGGCGACTGCGGGAACTTCTCCATCGGATACATGATGGTGTACTTGGGCTTGAACGCGTATTTCAGCGTCAGCCACAGTCCGCCCAGCAACTCGAGCAGCATCAGGCTCTTGAAGTAATGGATGACCTTGTTCATTGCGTCAGACACCCTTCTCGAACACGCCAAAGAACACCATCACCGCCGTCACCGCGATCCATGCGATGGTCAGCGGAATGAACACTTTCCAGCCCAGACGCATGATCTGGTCGTAGCGGTAGCGCGGGAAGCTCGCGCGGAACCAGATGTAGGCGCTGGCGAAGAACAGGACCTTCAGCAGCAGCCACGGCCAGCCGCCGGTCCAGATCCAGTTGACCCAGGGCGACACGTCGGCGGTGATCCAGCCCTGCAGCGGGCTCAGCCAGCCGCCCAGGAAGAACAGCGACACCAGGAAGCTGACCAGGATCATGTTGGCGTATTCGGCCAGGAAGAACAGCGCGAACGCGGCGCCCGAATACTCCACCATGTGGCCGGCCACGATTTCCGATTCGCCTTCCACCACGTCGAACGGCGAGCGGTTGGTTTCGGCGACGCCGGACACCCAGTACACGACGAACAGCGGGAACAGCGGCAGCCAGAACCATTCGAAGAAGCCGTTGTTGCCGGCCTGCGCCATCACGATGTCGCTCAGGTTCAGGCTGCCGGCGGCGATCAGCACGCCGACCAGGGCGAAACCCATCGCGATTTCGTAGCTGACCACCTGCGCGGCCGAGCGCATCGCGCCGAGGAACGCATACTTCGAGTTGGAGGCCCAGCCGGCGATGATGATGCCGTACACGCCCAGCGAAGTCATCGCCAGCAGGTACAGCAGGCCGGCATTGGCGTTGGACAGCACCAGCTTGGCGTCGAACGGCACCACCGCCCAGGCGGCGAACGCCGGCGCCAGCGTGATCAGCGGCGCGATGATGTACATCGCCTTCTGCGCGCTGCTGGGCTGGATGATTTCCTTGAACAGCAGTTTGAACACGTCGGCGAAGGCCTGGAAGATGCCCATGCCCACGTACATCGGTCCGTGGCGGACGTGCATCCAGCCGATCAGCTTGCGCTCCCAGACCACGTAGAAGGCGACCGCGATGATCACCGGCACGGCGATCACCAGGATCTTCAGCACGATCCACAACGCGACACCGATGTCGCCCAGCGCGAAGAACCACTCGCGGAGCGGTCCGACGGCATTGATCAACAGCTCGTTCATGCGCTCACCACCGTGACACGTCCTGCGCCCAGCGGCGCGGTCGCGCCGTAGCCGCTCTCAATCCAGGCACTGCCCCTGGCCACGCGGGCATCCACCACCACCGGCAGGGTCGCGGTGCCGTGCGCCGAGCCGACCTTGGCCATCGCGCCCTCGGCCACGCCGGAAGACTGCGCGTCGGCCGGGTTCAGGACGATGCGCGCGCCCACGTTGAGCGGATGCGCCTGCAACGCCTCGGCCCGGCGGACGATGCCGTCGGTGCGATAGATGGCCGCGCTGACCGCCAGCTCCAGCCCCTCGCCCGCCGTGGCGGGCGCGGCCGAGCGCGCGATCGTCACCGGCGCGGCACCGGCGATGGCGGCGCGCAGGCCAGCCAGGTCGGTGAACTCGAACGACGGCAGTTGCAGTTCGCCCCCCAGTGCGCGCAGCACGCGCCAGCCCTCGCGGGCCTCGCCCGGCAGCTTGCCGGCGGCCTGGGTGCGCTGGTCGACGCCGTCCAGGTTGGTCAGGGTGGCTTCGATCTCAGGCAGTGCGCCGATCGGCAGGATCACGTCGGCGACGTCGCGGGTGGACTTGCAGGCGAAATGGCTGAACGCCACCACCTTGGCCGACGACAGCGCGCGCGCGGCGGCCGGCGTATCGGCGAAATCCAGGCCCGGCTCGATGCCATAGATGACGTAGGCCTTGCGCGGCTCGGCGAACATGCCGGCCACGTCGTGGCGCGACGGCAGCACGCCCTGGCGGGCCAGGCCCACCGCGTTGGCGCCCTGCGGGATGCGGCACAGCGAGGCGCCGGTGGCGGCGGCGAATTCGCCGGCGGCCTGGCGCAGCGCGGATGCCTGCGGATGATTCTCGGCGATGCCGCCCACGATCAGCACGGCATGGTTGCCGGCCTTGGCGGCTTCGCGCAGCGCGGCCTCGTTGAGCGCGCCGGCCAGCTGCGACGGCGGCACGATGTGCTTGCCGGCGATGCCGAACGCGAAGTCGAAGTCGACCGGGTTGACCACGTGCACCCGGGCGCCCTTGCGCTGGGCCTTGCGGATGCGCTGGTGCAGCAGCGGCAGCTCGTGGCGGACGTTGGTGCCGAACAGCACGATGACATCGGCCTTCTCGATGTCCGCCAGCGGCAGCGCGAACGGCTCGGCCACGGCGCCATCGGAGAAGTCGCGGTTGTTGATCCGGTGGTCCAGGTTGCCGGTGCCGAGGCCCGCGGCCAGCTTGGCCAGCAGACCGCCCTCCTCGTTCGAGGTGGCCGGGTGCGCCAGCACGCCCAGATCGTCACCGGCGTTGCCGCGCAGGATCTCCGCGGCGGCGGCCAGCCCCTCGGACCAGGACACTTCGCGCCATTCGCCATTGACCTTCTGCAGCGGCTTGACCGCGCGGTCGTCGCTGTACAGGCCCTGGTGCGAGTAGCGATCGCGATCCGACAGCCAGCACTCGTTGACCGCCTCGTTCTCGCGCGGCACGGTGCGCAGCACTTGGCCACGGCGGGAATGCACGAACAGGTTGGAACCCATCGCGTCGTGGTAGCCGACGGATTCGCGGGCGATCAGTTCCCACGGACGCGCGCGGAACTGGAACACCTTGTTGGTCAGCGCGCCCACCGGGCACACGTCGATGACGTTGCCGGAGATTTCGGTGGTCAGCGGCTTGCCGTCGTAAGTGCCGATCTGCAGGTTCTCGCCGCGGTACATGCCGCCCAGCTCATAGGTGCCGGCAACGTCCGCGGTGAAGCGCACGCAGCGCGTGCACTGGATGCAGCGGGTCATCTCGGTGGCGACCAGTGGACCGATGTCCTCGTCGGGCACCACCCGCTTGCGCTCCTGGAAGCGGCTGACGGAACGGCCATAGCCCAGCGACAGATCCTGCAGCTCGCACTCGCCGCCCTGATCGCAGATCGGGCAGTCGAGCGGATGGTTGATCAGCAGGAACTCCATCACGTTGCGCTGCGACTTCAGCGCCTTCTCGCTGCGGGTCTGGACCTTCATGCCGTCCATGACCGGCGTAGCGCAGGCCGGCGCCGGCTTCGGCATCTTCTCGACGTCGACCAGGCACATGCGGCAGTTGGCCGCGATCGGCAGCTTCTCGTGGTAGCAGAAGCGCGGAATCGGAATCCCGGCCTTGTCCGCCGCCTGGATGATCATCGAACCCTTGGGCGCGGCCATCTCGACACCGTCGATGAAGACGGTGACGTGGTCGGGCGGGAGGTTCGGGTTGACGGGCTGCGCACTCATGCGGCCACCTTGCCTTCAATGACCGTACCGGCGCGCTGGTCGTCGACCAGGAACCGCTTGTTGACGATCGCGTACTCGAATTCGTGCCAGAAATGGCGCAGGAAACCCTGCACCGGCCATGCCGCGGCTTCGCCGAAGGCGCAGATGGTGTGGCCTTCGATCTGGCCGGCGGCGGCCTTCAGCATGTGCAGGTCGTCCAGCGTCGCCTTCTGCTCGGCGATGCGGGTCAACATGCGGTACATCCAGCCGGTGCCTTCGCGGCACGGCGTGCACTGGCCGCAGCTTTCCTTGAAGTAGAAACGCGCGATGCGCTGACAGGCGCGCACCATGCAGGCGGTCTCGTCCATCACCACGACCGCGCCCGAGCCCAGGCCGGAGCCCGCCTTCTGGATGCTGTCGTAGTCCATGGTCAGGCCCATCATGGTCTCGCCCGGCAGCACCGGCATCGAGGAACCACCCGGAATCACCGCCTTGATCTTGTGGCCGTTGCGGATGCCGCCGGCCATTTCCAGCAGTTCGGCGAACGGCGTGCCCAGGCGGATTTCATAGTTGCCCGGACGGGCGACGTGGCCGGAGACCGAGAAGATCTTCGGGCCGCCGTTGTTGGGCTTGCCCAGGTTGAGGAACCACTCGGCACCGTTGCGGATGATCGCCGGCACCGACGCGTAGGTCTCGGTGTTGTTGATGGTGGTCGGCTTGCCGTACAGGCCGAAGTTGGCCGGGAACGGCGGCTTGAAGCGCGGCTGGCCCTTCTTGCCTTCCAGCGATTCCATCAGCGCGGTTTCCTCGCCGCAGATGTAGGCGCCCGCGCCCAGCGCGTTGAAGATGTCGATGTCGATGCCGGAGCCCAGGATGTTCTTGCCCAGCCAGCCGTGCTTGTAGGCCTCGGCGGTGGCTTCTTCCAGGTGCTCGAACGGCTCGTGGTGGAACTCGCCGCGCAGGTAGTTGTAGCCGACGGTGGAACCGGTGGCGTAGCAGGCGATCGCCATGCCCTCGATGACCGCGTGCGGGTTGAAGCGCAGGATGTCGCGATCCTTGGCGGTGCCCGGCTCGGATTCGTCGGAGTTGCAGAGGATGTACTTCTGCATGTCGCCCTTGGGCATGAAGCTCCATTTCAGGCCGGTCGGGAAGCCCGCGCCGCCACGGCCGCGCAGGCCGGACTGCTTGACCATCTCGACCACGTCGGCCGGCGGGATCTTCTCTTCCAGGATCTTGCGCAGCGCGCTGTAGCCACCGGTCTTGAGGTAGTTCTCGTAAGACCACGGCTTGTCGAAGTGCAGCGTGGTGTAGACGACCTGGTGTTCCTTCGGCGCCGGGCCGACCGGGCCGTAGCCCTCGGATGTGTGCGGATGATGTGCCATGCGCTTACTCCAGCCCGTCCAGCAGTTCGTCGACCTTGGCCGGCGTCAGCTTCTCGTGGTAATGGCCGTTGATCACGACCACCGGCGCGCCGCAGCACGCGGCGACGCATTCTTCTTCCCGCTTCAGGAACACGCGGCCGTCGGCGGTGGACTCGCCCAGCCGGCAGCCGAGTTTCTTCTCGGCGTGCTTGACCAGATCCTCGGCGCCGTTGAGCCAGCAGCTGATGTTGGTGCAGAAGGCGACATTGTTGCGGCCCACCTTCTCGGTCTCGAACATCGAGTAGAAGCTGGCGACCTCGTAGGCCCACACCGGCGGAATGTCCAGGTACTTGGCGACCGCGGCGATCAGTTCGTCGCTCAGCCATCCGCCGTTCTGTTCCTGCGCGGCATGCAAACCCTGCAGCACCGCCGACCGCTTGCGGTCGGGCGGGAACTTGGTCAGCCAATGATCGATGTGCGCGCGCGTCTTGTCGCTCAGCGCCACCTGCGGATCGACGTTCTGCGTCGCCTCGAAATTACCCGTGGCCCTCATCGGTCCACCTCACCGAAAACCAGATCGTAAGTACCAATCATGGCGACCACGTCAGGCAGCATGTGGCCGCGCACGATGGCATCCATGGAAGAAAGATGGGCGAAGCCCGGTGCGCGCAGCTTCACGCGGAACGGCTTGTTGGCACCGTCGGACACCAGGTAGCAGCCGAATTCGCCCTTCGGGGCTTCCACCGCCGAGTAGGTCTCGCCGGCCGGCACGCAGTAGCCTTCGCTGAACAGCTTGAAGTGATGGATCAACGCTTCCATGTCGTCCTTCATCTCCTCGCGCTTGGGAGGGGCGACCTTGAAATTCTTGACCATCACCGGGCCCGGATTGGCCTTCAGCCACTTCACGCACTGGGCGATGATGCGGTTGGACTCCCGCATCTCGGCCACGCGGACCAGGTAACGGTCGTAGCAGTCACCCTCGACGCCCAGCGGGATGTCGAAATCGACCGCGTCGTACTTCGCATAGGGCTGCTTCTTGCGCAGATCCCAGGCGACGCCCGAACCGCGCAGCATCACGCCGGTCATGCCCCAGGCGCGCGCCTGTTCCGGCGAGATCACGCCGATGCCGACGGTGCGCTGTTTCCAGATGCGGTTGTCGGTGAGCAGGGTCTCGTACTCGTCGACGCGCTTGGGAAATTCGCGGGTGAAGTCTTCCAGGAAGTCCAGCATGGACCCGTCGCGGGCATTGTTCAGGCGCTTCAGCGCCTGGCCCTTGCGCCACGGGGATTCCTTGTACTTCGGCATCCGGTCCGGCAGGTCGCGGTAGACGCCGCCCGGGCGGTAGTAGGTCGCGTGCATGCGCGCGCCGCTGACCGCCTCGTAGCAGTCCATCAGCTCCTCGCGCTCGCGGAAGGCGTACAGCATCACCGCCATCGCGCCGAGATCGAGCGCATTGGAACCGATCCACATCAGGTGGTTCAGAATGCGGGTGATCTCGTCGAACATTGTGCGGATGTACTGCGCGCGCTCCGGCGCCTCGATGCCCATGAGGGTCTCGATCGCGCGCACGTAGGCGTGTTCGTTGCACATCATCGACACGTAGTCCAGGCGATCCATGTAGCCGATCGACTGGTTGAACGGCTTGGATTCGGCCAGCTTCTCGGTGCCGCGATGCAGCAGGCCGACATGCGGGTCCGCACGCATGATGGTTTCGCCGTCCATTTCCAGGATCAGGCGGAGAACGCCGTGCGCCGCGGGATGCTGCGGGCCGAAGTTCATCGTGTAGTTGCGGATTTCCTGCTTGGATTCTTCAGGATTGCTCGCAAACGCAATGGGGGACTGTTGCGTACTCATCACTTGCTGCCCTCGCCCGCGGCGGCCTCGCCGGCCGCGGTCTGGTAGCGCGCGTCGTCGCGGATAACGCGCGGCACGCCGACGCGCGGCTCGACCGAGGTCACCGGCTCGTAGACCACGCGCTTCTTTTCTTCGTCGTAGCGCACTTCGACGTTGCCGATCAGCGGGAAGTCCTTGCGGAACGGATGGCCGACGAAGCCGTAGTCGGTCAGGATGCGGCGCAGATCCGGATGGCCTTCGAACACGATGCCATACAGGTCGAACGCCTCGCGTTCGAACCAGTTGGCGCCTGGCCACAGGTCGGTGACCGAGGCCACCACCGGCAGATCATCGTTCGGCGCGAAGCAGCGCACGCGCAGGCGCTGGTTGTGCTGGTACGACAGCAGGTGCAGGACCACCGCGAAGCGGCGCTCGGGACCGGCGCCGCGCGGTCGCTGTTCCCAGTCGAAGCGACCCGGGCCGAAGCCCTCGACACCGCGGCTGAAGCCTTCGGACGACACGTCCGAGGTATCCCACTCGGCGCTGCCGTAGCCCAGGTAGTCGACGCCGCAGACGTCGACGGCCTGTTCGAATCCGAACTCGTCGCGCAGGGCGCGGCAGACCTCATGCCAGGACGCGGAAGGCACCTCGAGGGTGACCTCTTCGCGGATTCCGGCAACCGTGATCACCGCATCGGCGAAGCGCGCGCGCAACCGGTCGGTGAAATTTGCAGCTTGCTCGGCCATGGGGCGTAGCGTGCTCTCGGAAAGGAAAACGGGTGAAACGGAACGCAGGCCCGCGCGCTCAGCGCGCGATGGTCTGCGTGCGCCAGATCTTCTTCTGCAACTGCAGGATGCCGTAGACCAGCGCTTCGGCGGTCGGCGGGCAGCCCGGCACGTAAACGTCGACGGGCACGATGCGATCGCAACCGCGCACCACCGAATACGAATAGTGGTAATAGCCGCCGCCGTTGGCGCAGCTGCCCATCGAGATGACCCACTTGGGGTCGGGCATCTGGTCGTACACCTTGCGCAGCGCGGGGGCCATCTTGTTGACCAGCGTGCCGGCCACGATCATCACGTCCGACTGGCGCGGCGACGGGCGGAACACCACGCCGTAGCGGTCCAGGTCCAGGCGCGATGCGCCGGCATGCATCATCTCGACCGCGCAGCAGGCCAGGCCGAAGGTCATCGGCCACATCGAGCCGGTGCGCGCCCAGTTCATCAGCGCGTCGACACTGGTGGTCACATAGCCCTTTTCCAGCAGCGGGTTGTCGCCTTCCGGCCGCAGGATGTCGTCCACCCGCCCTTCCGGGATCGGGTTGGTCATCAGGCGATCGAGGGTCTGGATCACTCCCATTCGAGCGCTCCCTTCTTCCAAACGTAAATGAAGCCGAGGAACAGCATGCCGACGAACAGGCCCATGGTGACCAGTGCGCGGGCGCCGAGCTCCTGGAAGACCAGGGTCCACGGGACGATAAAGATGATTTCCAGGTCGAAGACGATGAACTGGATGGCAATCAGGTAGTAGCGCACGTCGAACTTCATGCGCGCGTCTTCGAAGGCCTCGAAGCCGCATTCGTACGGCGACAGCTTCTGCGCGTCGGGGCGTCGCGGGCCAAGGAAGCGTCCCGCCAGGATCAGCGCGATGCCGATGCCGGTGGCGACGATCAGGAACAACAGGGTCGGCAGATAGTTGGCCAGCACTCGCGTTTCTCTTCTTGTCCTACCTGCCCCGCGTCCGGCCTGCACGCTCTGGAGCGTGTCGCCTTGGCGGGGCACTGCATTCCGCTATGGGACCGCGTGGTACGCGCGGTTTGCGCGGGTGCGCAAGGAGCTGCGGCGAGGCGACTCCGGCCTGGCCGCGGCATCCACCGTGTCCCGCCGCAGGCGGCGGTGACCGAACCGATCCAGGCCCTTCCGCAGCTCGTACCTGGCCTGGAATGGATCGGCGGAATTGTACCGGTTAGTGAACTGACTAGTAAACGTTTACGAAGCTGTATGCGGCGCTTTTCACGGGCAAAAGAAAAGCCCGCTTGCGCGGGCTTCGCTTTCCGACTCCACGGCCCGCCGGCATCGCCGGTCCCGCCGCTTCGATTGGTGCCCAAGAGGGGACTCGAACCCCTACAGCTTTCGCCGCTACCACCTCAAGGTAGTGCGTCTACCAATTCCGCCACCTGGGCTTTGAAACTAGGCAACCGTCGCCGGTTGCAGGGCCGTCATTGTATCCCGGTTCAACCGCCCTGTGCCGGGGTCTGCGCCGGCGGCTGGGCCGGGTTCGCCTGTCCGGATTCCGCCGGAGCCGCGGCCGGTGCGCTGGGCACGGTGGTCGGCGCGGGCTGTGCGGCCGGGGCCGCCGGAACGGTGGTCGGCTGCGCGGGCAGCTCGCCTGCGGCCGGCGTGGCCGCCGCGGGGCCCTGCTGGGTGGTCATCACGCCCAGGTTCTGCTGGGTCGTCGGGCGGGCGCTGTGCGAAGCGTGCCACGCCATGAACAGGGTGATGCCGAAGAACGCGATGGCCAGCCACTTGGTGCTCTTGGACAGGAAGTTGGACGCGCCGCGCGCGCCGAACACCGTGCCGGAAGCGCCGGCGCCGAAGCCGGAACCGGCCTGCGCGCCCGAGCCGCGCTGCATCAGCACCAGCGCGATGATCGCGATGGCGATCAGCACGTAGACCACATTGAGGATCAGCATCATTTCGAATTCGTCCCGAAACCAGTATTGATGGACCCGGCCAACGCCGGACCCGCGGGTCAGCCCCGCTCCGCCGCCGCTTTCGCGATGGCGAGGAAATCGCGCGCCACCAGCGACGCGCCGCCCACCAGCCCTCCATCGACATCGGGCTGAGCGAACAGTTCCGCGGCGTTGTCGGGCTTGACGCTGCCTCCGTACAGGATGGGCAGCGAATCGGCGATTCTAGCATCGCGTCCGGCCACTTCGCCACGGATGAATGCATGAACGGCCTGGGCCTGGGCCGGCGTGGCGTTGCGGCCCGTGCCAATGGCCCAGACCGGTTCATAGGCCACGATGGCCTTCGCGAACGCCTCCACGCCGGCGGCGTCCAGCACCGCCCGCAGCTGCGCGCCGACCACCGCCTCGGTCTCGCCGGCGTCCCGCTGGGCCAGACTTTCGCCCAGGCATAGCACCGGCACCAGTCCGGCGTTGCGGGCGGCGATGAACTTGCGCGCGACCAGCGCGTTGTCCTCATGGTGGTACTGACGGCGCTCGGAATGGCCCACCAGGCCATGGGTGGCGCCGACATCGACCAGCATCGAGGCGGAGACCTCGCCGGTATAGGCGCCCTTTTCGTTGCTGCTCACGTCCTGCGATCCGAGCGCGAAGCCCTGCGGCGCGTAGTCCTCCACCAGTTCGCCCAGATACGGCAGCGGCGGCAGGATCAGCACGTCCACCCCGGCCACCGGCAGGCCCGCGGCGATCTCGTCCATCAGGGCATAGGCGAACTGGCGGTCGCCGTGGAGCTTCCAGTTTCCGGCCACGATCTTGCGGCGCATAAGACCAATTCCTGTCCAGTGGGCGCGCAAGGATAGCCGATGCGCCGCCGAGGGCAAGCGCCGCCGACGCCGCTTACCATGCGGAACGGCCCGAGCGCCGCTTCCCTTCCATGTTCCCACAGGAGTCCGCATGCCCTCGCCCGATTCCGGCCACGCCCTGATCACCGGCGCCTCCAGCGGCATCGGCGCGGAAATCGCCCGCGAGTACGCGCGTCGCGGGGTACCGCTCATCCTCACCGCGAGGCGGGCCGATCGGCTGGAGGCGCTCGCGGCCGAACTGCGCGCGCAGGTTTCGGTGCAGGTGTTGCCGGCGGATCTGGCCGCCGCGGATGCGCCGGCGCAACTGTGCGAAGCCATCCAGGCGCGAGGTCTGCGCGTGCGCATCCTGGTGAACAACGCCGGCTACGGGGTCGCCGGGCGCTATCGGAGCAGCGATTGGCCGGTGCATGCGCAGTTTCTGCAGGTGATGATCGGTTCGGTATGCGAGCTCACCTGGCGCTTGCTGCCATCGCTGCGGAGTTTTCCGGACGGCCGCATCCTCAACGTGGCCTCGCTCGCCGGGCTGATGCCAAGTGCGGACGGACAGACGCTGTACGCACCGGTCAAGGCGTTCCTGATCAAGTTCAGCGAATCGCTGGCGCATGAGAACGCCGATCGCGGCATGAAGGTCTGCGCGCTGTGCCCTGGTTTCACCTACTCCGAATTCCACGACGTCACCGGCACGCGGGCGATGATGTCCAGGCTGCCGAAGGGGCTGTGGCTGCAGGCCGACGCGGTGGCGCGCGCCGGCATCGACGGGATGGAACGCGGTCGCGTGATCGTGGTGCCGGGCTGGCGCTACAAACTGCTGCACGGCATCACCCGGCACCTGCCCGACCAGACGCGGTTCCGGTTGATGGGCCGCAATTCGTCGCGGATCCGCAAGGCGGATTGAAAGGCGCGCGGAGCAACGAACAAGGGCCGGCGCCTGCGCGACCGGCCCTTGTTGCGGGGACACGAACCCTCGCGCACGGCGCGCGACGGCGGCTCCGAGCCCGTCTTACTTCAGCTTGATCTCGCGCAGGCGCTCTTCCAGGTAGCCTTGGGCGGTGATCGCCTCGGGATAGCGCTTGGGATTGTCGGCGCTGATCGTCGATGGCAGCACGTCGATCAGGAAATCCGGATTCGGATGCAGGAAGAACGGCACCGAATAGCGCGGCTGGCGCGCCTGCTCGCCCGGCGGATTCACCACGCGATGGGTGGTGGACGGATACACGTGGTTGGTCAGGCGCTGCAGCATGTCGCCGATGTTGACCACGATGGTGTCCGCGTCGGAGGTGAACGGCACCCACTCGCCCTGCTTGGACTTCACTTCCAGGCCGGCGGCGCTGGCGCCCACCAGCAGCGTGATCAGGTTGATGTCCTCATGCGCGCCGGCGCGCACGTTCGGAATGTCGTCGGCGGTGATCGGCGGGTAGTGGATCGGACGCAGGATCGAATTGCCGGCGTTGGTCTTGTCGATGAAGTAGTCGGACGGCAGGCCGATGTGCAGCGCCAGCGCCGACAGCACCCGCGCGCCCAGCTTGTCCAGCGCCTGGTACAGGCCGTAGCCGTGCTCGCGGAAGCCGGGCACTTCATCCGGCCACAGGTTCGGCGGCATCACCTCGCGATACTTGGAGTCATCGGGGATTTCGCGGCCGATGTGCCAGAACTCCTTCAGATCGAAATGCTTGGAATCCTTGGCGGTCTCCACGCCGAACGGCGTGTAGCCGCGCGCGCCACCACTGCCGGGCACGTGGTACTTGCGCTTGGTTTCCTCCGGCAACGCGAAGAAGCGCTTGAACACATCGTAGGCGGCATCGATCTCGGCCTGCGGGATGCCATGGTTGCGGATGCCGGCAAACCCCCATTCGCGATAGGCCGCGCCCAGCTCGGCCACGAAGGCCTCGCGGTCGGTGTCGAAACGGGTGATGTCCAGGGTGGGAATACGGGCACTCATTCACTTGCTCCAGGAAGGCGCGGCGGCGGCATTGCAGCCGACCGGCGCCGGAATTGCATTGATCGACCTCAAGCCGCCGCGGCGCGCACGGCCTCGGCCAGCTTCTCCAGCGTGTTCTGCATCAGGGTGTCGTCATCGGCCTCGACCGTCACCCGCACCACCGGCTCGGTGCCGGACGGACGCAGGAACGCGCGGCCACGACCGGACACCGCCGCCTGCGCCTCGGCCAATGCCGCCTGCACGCTGGCCGCCTCGGCCGGGCGCGCGCCGTTGGCCAGCTTCACGTTGATGGTTTTCTGCGGCACCTTCGCCAGACCCGCCAGCACCTGGCGCAGCGACTGCCGGCCGTGCTTGAGCACTTCCAGCACCTGCAGCGCGCTGACGATGGCGTCGCCGGTGGTCGCGCGGTCCAGGCACAGCAGGTGGCCGGAGGTCTCGCCGCCCAGCACGCCGCCGCCCTCGACCAGTCCCTGGTGGACGTAGCGGTCGCCGACCTTCACCCGCAGGAACGGCACCTGGCGTTCGGCCAGTGCGCGCTCCAGGCCATAGTTGGTCATCAGCGTACCCACCACCGCGCCCTTCAGGCGGCCGCTCCGTTGCCAGGCCGTCGCCAGCACGTACAGCAGGTCATCGCCATCGACCGGATTGCCCTGGTCGTCGGCCATCAGCACGCGATCGCCGTCGCCATCGAAGGCGATGCCCAGATCGGCGCCGGTCTCGCGCACCTTGCGGGCCAGGTTGTCGATGTGCATCGAACCGACGCCATCGTTGATGTTCAGGCCATTGGGCTCGGCGCCGATCGCGACGACGTCCGCACCCAGTTCGCGGAACAGCAGCGGCGCGATGTGGTAGGTCGCGCCATGCGCGCAGTCCAGCACGATCTTCATGCCGCGCAGATCGAAGCCGCGCGGCACGCTGGCCTTGCAGAATTCGATGTAGCGCCCGACCACGTCGCGGCTGCGGATGGCCTTGCCCAGCTTCTCCGATTCGACGGTGACGAAGCTGCCGTCGAGCGCAGCTTCGATCGCCGCCTCGGTGGCGTCGTCCAGCTTCTCCCCTTCGGCGGAAAAGAACTTGATGCCGTTGTCGTAGTGCGGATTGTGCGAGGCGCTGATGACGATGCCGGCGTCCGCGCCCAGGGTGCGGGTCAGGAACGCGACCGCCGGGGTCGGCATCGGCCCCATCAGCTGCACGTCGGCGCCGGCGGCGACCAGTCCGGCCTCCAGCGCGGCTTCGAACATGTAGCCGGAAATCCGGGTGTCCTTGCCGATCACCACGACCGGGCGACGTCCATTGCGCTCGGCCAGCACGCGGCCCAGGGCATTGCCCAGGCGCAGCACGAAATCGGCCGAGATCGGTCCCTGCCCGACCCGTCCGCGGATGCCATCGGTGCCGAAATACTTGCGGCTCATCGGGTTGCCTCCTTGCTCAGGCGATGACTTCGGCTTCTTGCGGACGGGGCTGGTTCTGCAGCAGCGCCAGCAGGTCGGCCAGGCGATCGCGCATCTCGCGGCGATCGCAGATCTGATCGATGGCGCCGTGCTCCAGCAGGAACTCGGCGCGCTGGAAGCCCTCGGGCAGGGTTTCGCGCACGGTCTGCTCGATCACGCGCGGGCCGGCGAAACCGATCAGCGCTTCCGGCTCGGCGATGTTGATGTCGCCCAGCATCGCGAACGACGCCGAGGCGCCACCGAAGGTGGGATGGGTGCTCACCGAGATGTACGGGATGCCCTGCTCGCGCAGGCGCGCCAGCGCGGCGGAAGTCTTGGCCATCTGCATCAACGAGAACAGGCTTTCCTGCATGCGCATGCCGCCGCTGGCGGCGAACGACACCAGCGGCGCGCGATCGGCCAGCGCGCGCTCGGCCGCGCGGGCGAACTTCTCGCCGCTCACCGAGCCCATCGAGCCGCCCATGAAGGCGAAGTCCATCGCGCAGGCCACCAGCGGGCGCTGCTTGAGGGTGCCCTTCATCGCCACCAGCGAATCGTGTTCGCCGGTGGCCTTCTGCGCCGCCTTGAAGCGGTCCGAATACTTCTTCTGGTCACGGAACTTCAGCACGTCGACCGGGGCCAGACCGGTGCTGATTTCCTCGATGCTGCCGGCGTCGAACAGCGCCTGCAGGCGCGCGCGCGCGCGGATGGACATGTGGAAGCCGCACTTGGGGCAGACCTCCAGGTTTTCTTCCAGTTCCGGGCGGTAGAGCACCGCGCCGCAGCGGTCGCACTTCTCCCACAGCCCTTCGGGCACACTGCGTTTGCTTTTGGCGCCACCGCCTTCGGTGCGGATGCCCGACGGCATCAGTTTGCTGAGCCAGCTCATGCGTTATCGACAATCCCGTTCAGGGGCCCATCCCGCGGATGGGCAGACGGGGCAGTTTAGCAGGCCGCCCGCGGCGGCCCGTCAGCCTGCCGGGCTGGCCGGCTCAGGGCTGGTCCAGCGCCTGCCGCAGCGGCGCCAGGAACGCGGCGGCGCGGACCGGAGGCGTGTCCGGAGCATCGGTCCGGGCCAGTTCGCTGACCAGGGCGCTGCCCACCACCACGCCGTCGGCGTCCACCGCCATGGCGCGGGCGCTGGCGGCGTCGCGGATGCCGAAGCCGGCGGCGACCGGCGCCCTGGCCTGCGCGCGGATCCGGCGCAGGCGATCGCCTGCGGCGCGGGTATCCAGGCGCTCGGACGCACCGGTCACGCCGGCGAAGCTCACGTAGTACAGGTAACCCTGCGCTTCATCGCAGAGCATGGCCAGGCGTTCGTCCGAGGTGGTCGGCGACGCCAGCATGATCAGGGCCAGGCCATGGCGGTTGAAGATGGCGCGGGTCTCGTCGGCCTCTTCCGGCGGCAGATCCACCAGCAGGACCCCGTCGACACCGGCCCGCAAGGCGGCTTCCGCGAACCGTTCGGCGCCGTGGATCTCGACCGGATTCAGATACCCCATCAGCACGACCGGGGTCGCGGAGTCGTCCCTGCGGAACGCGGCCACCACGTCCAGCACGTAGTGCAGGCCCGCGCCACGCGCTAGCGCCCGTTCGGAACTGCGCTGGATGGTCGGGCCGTCGGCCATGGGATCGGAAAACGGGACGCCGAGTTCGATGACATCGGCGCCCGCCTGCACCAGCGCATGCATCACCGGCACGGTGGCGTCCAGGGACGGGTCCCCGGCGGTGATGAACGGAATGAGCGCCTTGCGGCCGGCGGCGCGCAATTCCGCGAAACGCTGGTCGAACCGGCTCATTCGGGCTTGGCTTCCGGGTTGGCCGCCGCCTGCGCTTCGTTGAAGGCGGCGTATTCGGCGGCCAGTTCGGATTCGCCCACGTTGATGCCGCGCTCGGCGCCCAGCGCATCCAGGTGCTCGTTGAGCATGCGGCGGTACATGTTGGTCATGTAATCGAGGAAATCGTTGCGCGAAGCCGCCGCATCCCCCTCGAAGGAGAGGTACACGTGCGAGTTGAAGCGCGCGGCGGCGTACAGCGAAGCCACGCTGATGCGCTTGAGCCCCTGCTGCTGGGCCTGGCGGTTGGTCAGTTCCAGGTACTCGTTGACGCAACTGAAGAACGCCGGATCGAGCTGGTTGGGATCGTTGCCCTGGGCGGCCTGCGGATTGTTCTGTTCGGTCATTGCACTGCCTTAGAAATGGAGGTTCTCGCGCGCGGCGATGGTATGTACGTCCTTGTCGCCCCGTCCGGACAGGTTGCACAGGACCAGCGCGTCGCGCGGCAGATCCCGGGCGAGCTTGATGGCCTGCGCCACGGCGTGGCTGGACTCGAGCGCCGCAAGGATACCCTCGGTGCGGGCCAACTGGTGGAAGGCGGCCAGGGCTTCGTCGTCGGTCACGCCCACATAGCGGGCGCGGCCGGTCTCGGCCAGGAAGGCGTGTTCCGGGCCGACGCCGGGATAGTCCAGGCCGGCGGAAACCGAATGGGTTTCGATGATCTGGCCGTCGTCGTCGCACAGCACGTAGGTGCGGTTGCCGTGCAGCACGCCGGGCCGGCCCGCGGCGATGGACGCCGCGTGGCGGCCGGTGTCGATGCCGTCGCCGGCCGCTTCGGCGCCGACGATCTGCACGTCCGCATCGTTGAGGAAGGCATGGAACAGGCCGATGGCGTTGCTGCCGCCGCCGACACAGGCGGTGATGACGTCGGGCAGGCGGCCATAGTCCTCCAGCATCTGCGCGCGCGCCTCCCGCCCGACCACGGCGTTGAAATCGCGGACCATGCGCGGATACGGGTCCGGACCGGCCACGGTGCCGATGATGTAGAAGGTGTCGTGCACGTTGGTCACCCAGTCGCGCATCGCCTCGTTCAACGCGTCCTTCAGGGTCGCCGACCCCGAGGTCACCGGCACCACGGTCGCGCCCAGCAGCTTCATCCGGTAGACGTTGATCTTCTGGCGCTCGATGTCGGTGGCGCCCATGTAGACCACGCACTCCAGCCCCAGCCGGGCGGCGACGGTGGCGCTGGCCACGCCGTGCTGGCCGGCGCCGGTCTCGGCGATGATCCGGGGCTTGCCCATCCGGCTGGCCAGCAGGGCCTGGCCGATGGTGTTGTTGATCTTGTGCGCGCCGGTGTGGTTCAGGTCCTCGCGCTTGAGCAGGATACGCGCGCCGCCGACTTCGCGCGACAGCCGGGTCGCCTCGTAGATGGGACTGGGGCGGCCGACGTAGTGCTTCAGATCATGGTCGAAGGCGGCCAGGAACGCCGGATCCTGGCGGGCCTGGTCGTAGGCCGCGGCCAGTTCCTGCAGTGGCCCGATCAGGGTCTCGGCGACGAAGCGGCCGCCGAACCGGCCGAAATGGCCACGGGCGTCGGGGAAGGCGTGAAAGTCGGCGGGTCGGGATTCGGACATGGAGAACGACGGCGGGCACGGACGGGAGCGATGAGCTTAGCGCACACATGCCTTCGCAAAAATCGATTCTTTCTGCATCATTGGTGAGATAAACTCACACGAAATGAACACCCGCCTGCCTCCGCTCAATGCCCTGCGTGCCTTCGAGGCCACCGCCCGGCTCGGCGGGGTCGGTCCTGCCGCGCGGGAACTGCATGTCACCCACGGCGCGGTCAGCCGGCAGATCCGGCTGCTTGAGACGGACCTGGGCCTGGCGCTGTTTTCCCGCGAGGGGCGCGGCCTGCGGCTCACGCCCGCCGGCCGCCAGTTGCAGGAAGCCGCGGCCGCCGCCTTCACCCGGTTGCAGGAAACGACCCTGCGCCTGCGCCGCGACACCCCCTCCACCCTCGTGCTCGGCTGTCCGGGCAGCCTGCTGGCGCGCTGGATGATTCCGCGGCTGGAGCAACTGGGACGCGATCTGCCGGGACTCACCCTGCATCTGGCCGCCCAGGAAGGCGGCTTCGATACCGATCTGACCGGATTGGACGCCGCCCTCCTGCTGGCCGAAGCGCCGTGGCCCGCCGGCTGGCAGGTGCGCGAACTGGCCCCGGAACGCATCGGCCCGGTCGTCAGCCCGCGCCATCCCGCCAGCGCCTCGCCGGATCGCCTGCTGGAGGAACCGCTGCTGCACACGGCCTCGCGTCCGCAGGCCTGGCCGGCCTGGGCGGCACGGCACGGGATCGATCCCGCCCGCCTGCGCTACGGCGGCGGATTCGAGCATCTCTACTATCTGCTGGAAGCCGCGCTCGCCGGCATCGGCGTGGCGATCGCCCCCGAGCCGCTGGTAGCCGCCGATCTGGAGGCCGGTCGCCTGCTGGCGCCGTGGGGGTTCAGCGCGACCGGCGGCGCCTGGATTCTCGCCTGCCGGCGCGGCGCGACGGATCCGCGCGTGGACCGCCTGGGCGACTGGCTCGAACACGAACTCGCCGCCGGCGCATCCGGGCCGGAGAACGCGCCAATACCCGCGGCGCGGATCTAGGTCTGCTGTCCGCGCTGATCGGCGCGACGGACTTCCTCGACGAACTGGCGCATCTTCTCGATGTCCTTGACCCCCGGCGCCGATTCGATGCCGCTGGAGACATCCACGCCCCAGGGATGCGCGGTACGGATGGCGACCGCGACATTGTCCGCGGAGAGTCCGCCAGCCAGCAGATACGGACGTTCGACCGCCTGCGGCATCTGCTTCCAGTCAAAGCGCTTGCCACTGCCGCCCTGCTCGCCCGCGGCATGGCCGTCGAACAGGAACCCATGCGCGGACGGATAGCGCGCGACCGCGGTGAACGCGCTCTCGCTGGCGCCGCCCATCGCGATGGCCTTCAGGAACGGCAGCGGGAAGCCGGCGCAGAACGCGTCCTCCTCGCCACCGTGGAATTGCAGCAGATCCGGGCGCACGTGTTCGATGACGCTTTCCACGTCGCCGGCCGGGTTGTCCATCATCAACGCGACCACCGCGATTTCCTCGGGCACCAGATCGCGCAGCATGCGCGCCTGCCCGATCAGCAGACGGCGCGGACTGCGCGGCGCGAACACCAGCCCCACATAGTCCACGCCCAGTTCCACCGCGGCGCGCACGTCCTCGGCTCGGGTCAATCCACAGAATTTGATGCGGGTGGGCATGGGAATCGGGAATCGGGAATCGGGAATCGGGAATCGGGAATCGGGAATCGGGAATCGGGAATCGGGAATCGGGAAGAGCTTCCGCGTACCCTGCCCTTCACGCAAGGTCCGCGGCGTGACGGCCAGGCGACGCGGGGCGAACCGCTAGCCCGGCAGCGTCACTTCGTCCGGCAGTCGCCAGTGCGCCGGATACAGCGGGCTGATGAAGACCAGGCCATCGGGCGGCGCGGTCGGACCGGCCACGGTGCGATCACGGCCCGCCAGCAGTTCGGCGATCCAGCTTTCCGGCTTCTCGCCACGTCCGACCACCAGCAGCGACCCGACGATATTGCGCACCATGTGGTGCAGGAAGGCATTGGCCTGCACGTCGACCCGGACCTGCTCGCCCTCGCGCTGCACGGAAATCGCCTGCAGTTCGCGGAAGGCGTGCGGCGACTGGCAATGCACGGTGCGGAACGCGCTGAAGTCGTTCTCGCCGAGCAGCGCCTGGGCGGCGCGATGCATCGCGTCCGCATCCAGCGGCATCCGCTCCCAGCTCAGGGTGTGCCGGCCCAGCGCGGGCCGGACGATGCGGTTGACCAGTCGGTAGCGGTAGCGGCGGGCCCGGGCGGAAAAACGCGCGTTGAAATCTTCCGCCACCGGCTGGCACCAGCGCACGCAGACCGCCGGCGGAAGATTGGCGGTGGCGCCCAGTACCCAGCTGCGCGGATCGCGCGGCGCATCGCTGTCGAAATGGACGACCTGGCACTGCGCATGCACACCGGCGTCCGTGCGGCCCGCGCAGATGGTGTCGACCTGTGCGTTGGCCACCCGCGAGAGCGCGTTTTCCAGGACCGACTGCACGCTGGTCTCGTCCGGCGTACCGGACTTGCTCAGGCGCTGCCAGCCCTGGAATCCGCTGCCGTCGTATTCGACGCCCAGCGCGTAACGCATCAACGACTCCCTGCCCGCATCAGCCGAGATCGCGCAGCAGCTGCAGGGCTTCCTGGCGCGCGGCCTCGTCATGGCCGGCCGCGACTTCGTTCAGCAGATCGCGCGCGGTGACGGTGTCACCCAGATCCAGATACGCGACCGCCAGTTCCAGCCGCTCGCGCCCCGCCGGCGCGGGATTGAGCGGCGCGACGCTGGCGATTGCGTCGGCGGGGGATTCGCCCGAGTGCCAGGTCGGCCGGACCGACGCGGCTTGGACGGGGACCGGCGACGGCGCGGCGGCTTCGGCGACGGGCTCGTCGGCGACGGTGGACGCCGATGCGACGACCGCGGGCGTTTCGAACAGCGGTTTGCGCGACGCCGGTTTGGGCGGAGCGACCCGCTGGCGGCGGCTGGTCAGCAGCCAGGCCAGCGCGCCCACGATCAACAGTCCCCAGCCGACCCAGGCCCACAACGGCGTTCCGGGCGACGCGGTGCCGTTCGACTGCGCCAGGCGCTGCTGCGCCGCAGCCAGATCGCTGTCCTTCATCGCGATTAGTTTGTCCTGCTGCTGCTTCAGCTTTTCCAGTTCGGCGACCTGTGCACGCAGTTCCTGCACCTCCGATTCACGGGCGGCCAGGTCTTCCTGGGTCTGTTGTGCCTGTTGGTTCGCCAGCATGTTGCCCTCGCCACCGGCTTCGACGCCGGATTGTGTTCCTGCACGCGCGGCCGCGCTCGCCAACGGCGGCGCGATCTCCAGGCGGGCTTCGTTCGCGCGCGCCGGCGCATCCGCCGGAGACGACGTCGACGCCGACGCGATCGCCGCCGGCTGCGGAATCGGCCGGCGCGCCTGCCGCCATTCGTCGATCTGGTTGCGCACCAGCGCCGCTGCTTCCGCCTGTCCCAGGCGCGCGATCTCGTCCGACGCCGGGATCCGCAGCACCGCCCCCTGCTTCAGGCGATTGACGTTGCCGCCGATGAAGGCTTCGGGATTGGCGCGCAGCAGCGCGATCATGGTCTGGTCGAGCCCCTGTCCACCGGCGATCCCGCGTGCGATGCCGGACAGGGTCTGGCCACGCGCGACCGTCAGT
The DNA here is from genome assembly GCF_051953815.1 of Pseudoxanthomonas sp. Classification (GTDB taxonomy): domain Bacteria; phylum Pseudomonadota; class Gammaproteobacteria; order Xanthomonadales; family Xanthomonadaceae; genus Pseudoxanthomonas_A. The sequence goes on from NZ_JBQCIJ010000052.1 coordinate 28,039, forward strand.
TGATCGCCCGCCTGCGCGGACCTGCCGGCTGCCGGGGCTGCCGCCGGGGTGGCCGTCGTGGTCGTCCGTCCCGAAACGCCGCCCGCCGTCTCGGCCGGCGGAGAAGGCTCGACCGCCGCGACCGGCTCGGCCGGGCGGGCGATGGTGTCGTCCGGCGCCGCCTGCGGCGCATCGATGACCGGTTGCGCGGCGGCCGCGACGGTACCGGGCGAGTCGACCAGCGCGGAGTACTCGCGCACCAGCCGGCCCTGGCCCCAGTCCACTTCGACCAGGAAGTTCAGCACCGGCACGGTGACCGGCTCCTGCGTCGTCACCCGGATGACGGGCCGACCCGCGTCGTCCAGCGCGACCGCGAAGTCGAGATTGCCGACCAGGCCGGTCGGCCTGGGCAGGCCGACCCGCTCGAAGGTGGTCGGGGATGCGAGCTGGGCGCGCAGCTGCTCCAGTTCGCCCGGCTCGCTGGAGATGATCGGGATCTCGGCCAGCAGCGGCTGTCCGGGCGAGGATTTCACCCGGATCTCGCCCAGTCCCAATGCCAGCGCCGAGCTGCTGATCAACAGCAGCGCCAGCGCGGCCAGGCTGCGCCATCGGTATCCCGCCCTCGGCATCAAGCCGTCCCCTTTGCCACGATGGCGCCGACTATAACGGTTCAACCGTTTTTCGCCACCAGTTCCGCCAACTGCACGGCGTTCAGGGCCGCGCCCTTGCGGATGTTGTCCGAGACGATCCACAGGTTCAGGCCACGCGGGTGCGACAGGTCCTCGCGGATGCGGCCGACGTAGACCGGGTCGGTGCCCGAGGCATGCGTCACCGGGGTCGGGTAGCCGCCGGGGGCCCGGTCGTCCACCACTTCCACGCCCGGCGCGTTCTCCAGCAGCGCGCGCGCCTCGGCCGCGCCCAGCTTGACCCTGGTCTCGACGTTGACCGCCTCGGAATGGCCGTAGAACACCGGCACGCGCACGGCGGTCGGATTCACCTGGATGCTGTCGTCGCCGAGGATCTTGCGGGTCTCCCACACCAGCTTCATCTCCTCCTTGGTGAAGCCGTTGTCGAGGAACTCGTCGATGTGCGGAATCAGGTTGAACGCGATCTGCACCGGGAAGCGCTGCGGATCCGGATCCTGGAAGTTGAGCAGCGCGCCGGTCTGGCGGCCCAGTTCCTCCAGCGCCGAACGGCCACCGCCCGACACCGACTGGTAGGTCGCCACGTTGATGCGCTCGATGCCGGCCTTGCGATGGATCGGCGCCAGCGCGACCAGCATCTGCATGGTCGAGCAGTTGGGGTTGGCGATGATGCCGCGCGGACGATTCTGCACCTGCTCGGGATTGACCTCGCTGACCACCAGCGGCACGTCGTCGTCGTAACGGAAGGCCGAGGAATTGTCGATCACCACCGCGCCAGCGGCGGCGAACTTCGGTGCGTATTCCTTGGAGACGCTGCCGCCGGCCGAGAACAGGGCGATGTCGATGCCGGCCGGATCGAACGTGGCCAGATCCTGGATGGTGATCTTCTGGCCGTTGAACTCGACCTCGCCGCCGGCCGAACGCTCCGAGGCCAGCACGACCAGCTTGCCGATCGGGAAATCGCGCTCGGCGAGGATGGACAGCATGGTTTCGCCCACGGCGCCGGTGGCGCCCACGACGGCGACATTGAAACTGCGGTTCTGATTGCTCATGAATGGAATTCGCGAAAGAGGGATAGGGATGAAGGAAGACAGCGGACAGCAATGGGGGGCTGTGTTCGGGGAACCTCCGGGAAGGCCAGAGGCTCCCTATCGTTTAATCGCGGTGGCTTTGTCGTCGTCACGGCGGACGGCCAGCACGGCCGGGTTGATCGGGGTGGCCGGACGGCCGGCGTCCGGGCCTTCGCCGAGCGCGGCGATGAGATTGTCCACCGCCAGGCTGACCATGGCGCGCCGGGTGGCCAGGCTGGCGCTGGCGATATGCGGCGTCAGCACCACGTTGCGCAGCGCGAGCAGTTCCGGACGGACATCCGGCTCGCCTTCGTATACGTCCAGGCCCGCCGCCGCCAACCGGCCCCGCGCCAGCGCGTCGGCGAGCGCGGCCTCGTCGATCAGGCCGCCACGGGCGATGTTCACCAGGGTGGCGGTCGGCTTCATCTTCGCCAGCGCGGCGGCGTCGATCAGATGATGGACGTCCGGCGAATACGGCAGCACCAGCACAAGATGATCGGCACTGGCCAGCAGCGTGTCGAAATCGACGTATCCGGCGCGGCACTCCCGCTCGATCGCCGCGTCGACGCGATGGCGGTTGTGGTACAGGACGCGCATCCCGAAGCCGGCGGCGCGACGCGCGATGCCCTGGCCGATCCGGCCCATGCCGAGGATGCCCAGGGTGCTGCCGTGCAGATCCGTGCCCAGCATCGTGCTGAACGACCACTGCCGCCATTGGCCCTCGCGCAGCCAGCGCTCGGCCTCGGTGATGCGGCGGGCGGTGGCCATCAGCAGGGCGAAACCGAAGTCGGCGGTGGTCTCGGTCAGCACGTCGGGCGTATTGGTCGCCACGATGCCGGCCGCGTCCAGCGCCGGGATGTCCAGGTTGTTGTAGCCGACGCCGACGTTGGCGATGGCCTTCAGGCGCGGCGCTCCGGCGATCTCGGCGGCGCCGATGCGCTCGTTGAGGGTGACCACGGCGCCGTCCGCGTCGTGCAGGTGGGCGGCGATCTGTTCCGCCGTATAGGCCCGCACCTCGGCGGTGTCGCGCACGTCGAAGTATTCGCCGAGTCGTCCGATGACGTCATCGAACAACGGCTGCGAGACCCAGACGCGGCGACGGGGTTCAGCCATCGGCCTGTCCCGGCACCCGTGGCGGCACATCGCCCACGTCGCCGCACTGCGCGCGATGGCGCAGCGCGTGATCCATCAGCACCAGCGCCATCATCGCCTCGGCGATCGGGGTGGCCCGGATGCCCACGCAGGGATCGTGGCGGCCGGTGGTGATCACCTCCGCCGGCTGGCCGGCCACATCCACCGTGCGGCCCGGCAGGCGCAGGCTGGAAGTGGGCTTGAGCACGATCGAGGCGGTGACCTGTTGACCGGTCGAGATGCCGCCGAGGATGCCGCCGGCATGGTTGGACAGGAAGCCTGCCGGGGTCATCTCGTCGCGGTGCTCGGTGCCCTTCTGGGTGATCGCGGCGAAGCCATCGCCGATCTCCACGCCCTTGACCGCGTTGATGCTCATCAGCGCGGCGGCCAGATCGCCGTCGAGCTTGCCGTAGATCGGCTCGCCCCAGCCCGGCGGCACGCCGTCGGCGACCACGTTGACGCGCGCGCCGATCGAGTCGCCGGACTTGCGCAGCGCGTCCATGTAGCTTTCCAGCGCCGGCACCTGCGCGGCGTGCGGCCAGAAGAAGGGATTGTCCTCGACCACGTTCCAGTCGAAGCCTTCCGGCGTGACCGGACCCAGTTGCGACAGATAACCGCGGACCGTCACGCCATGGCGCTGCGCCAGCCACTTCTTGGCGATCACGCCGGCGGCCACGCGCATGGTCGTCTCGCGCGCGGAGGAACGTCCGCCGCCGCGCGGATCGCGGATGCCGTACTTCTGCCAATAGGTGTAGTCGGCATGGCCGGGACGGAACTGGCTGGCGATGTTGGCGTAGTCCTTGCTGCGCTGATCGGTGTTGCGGATCAGCAGCGCGATGGGCGTGCCGGTGGTCAGGCCTTCGTAGACGCCGCTGAGGATTTCCACCTCGTCGGCTTCGCGCCGCGCCGAGGTGTGCCGGCTCTTGCCGGTGGCGCGACGCTCCAGGTCATGCCGGAACTCCTCCGGCGCGATCGCCAGCCCGGGCGGGCAACCGTCGATCACGCAGCCGATCGCCGGTCCGTGCGATTCGCCGAACGTGGTGACGGTGAGGAGTTTTCCGAAACTGTTGCTGCTCAAGGCGGTGTCTCATGTGGAGCGGAGCCTGCTCCGCTGTTCCGGTAGGCCCGGACGCGTCGCCGAGCGAGCCCGGCGTCAACTGCGGGATGGCGTGGCGCCATCGAAGGCGCGTTTCATTTTCGCGCGTCCGCCAGCGCACGGATGTGCTTGTTGTGCCGGATCAGTTCGGCGCACTCGACCGCGAAAATGCCCATCTGGCCGACCTTGAACTCGATCCAGGCGAACTCGACCTCCGGCAGCAGCTTCATCAGCGCGTGCTCGGATTCGCCGACCTCGCAGATCAGCAGGCCTTCCTGGCTGAGGTGCAGCGGCGCGTCACGCAGGATCTTCAGCACCAGATCCAGGCCGTCGTCGCCGGCACGCAGGCCGAGTTCCGGCTCGAAGGAATACTCCTTGGGCAGGGCGTCGGTCTCGTCGTTGGTGACATAGGGCGGATTGGTGACGATCAGATCGTAGTGGCGCCCGCCCAGCCCGGCGAACAGATCCGACTTCACCAGTTGCACGTTGTCCGCGTGCAGGCGCGCCTTGTTCTCGGCCGCCAGCGCCAGCGCGTCGTCGCTGATGTCGACGCCGTCGACCTGCCACTCCGGGTTGTAGTGCCCCATCGCGATCGCGATGCAGCCCGAACCGGTGCACAGGTCCAGCGCGTGGTTGACCTCGCGCCCGCCCAGCCAGGGCTCGAAACCGGATTCGATCAGCTCGGCGATCGGCGAGCGCGGCACCAGCGCGCGCGCGTCGCTCTTGAAGCTCAGCCCGGCGAACCAGGCCTCACCGGTCAGGTAGGCCACCGGAACGCGCTCTTCCACGCGGCGCTTGAACAGCGCCAGGATTTCCGCCTTCTCGGCGCCGGTCACCCGCGCCTGGCCATAGGCCGGGCCCAGATCGGGCGGCAGATGCAGCGTGTGCAGCACCAGATGGGTCGCCTCATCGAGGGCGTTGTCATAGCTGTGCCCGAAGGTCAGGCCGGCCTCGTTGAAGCGGCTCGCGCCGTAACGGATCAGGTCGATGAGGGTATGCAGTTCTGCGGCTGCGTCGGCAGTCATGGCGTAAAGACGGGGGAAAGGGCCGGTGGGGTCCGGTTCCCGATTATAGGCGTTGCGCCGGTATCATGTCGGGTCCGCCGGCACGGCCCGAAACCGCAGCCACGCCGGCCTTCCCGCGAGACCGCCATGTTCAACAAGAAGTTCGGGATCATCCTGCTGCTGGCGCTGGCCGCCGGCCTGGGCCTGCTGGCCGCGCAGAAGTTCTTCGGCCCCGCCGGCCCCGCCCAGGCCTGGCCGGCGACGCAGGCGGTGACGATGTTCCCGCAGGCGCGCCCGCTGCCCGAATTCTCGCTGCGGCAGTCCGATGGTACGCAATTGGCCTCCGGCGAACTGAAGGGTCATTGGACCCTGGTGTTCCTCGGCTTCACCTTCTGCCCGGACGTCTGCCCGACCACCCTGGCCGAACTGGCCCAGTCGCAGAACCAGTGGCGCGCCCTGCCCGATTCGACCCGCCCGCGGGTGCTGTTCGTGTCGGTGGACCCGGAACGCGACACCCCCAACAAGGTCGGCGAGTACGCGCACGCCTTCCACCCCGACACGCTGGCGGCGACCGCCGACACGCCGACCCTGGAGAACTTCGCCAAGTCGCTGGGGTTCGTCTTCATGAAAGTCCCGGGCAAGGGCTTCGAGCAGAATCCCAACGACTATTCAATGGACCACTCCTCCGCCATCGCCGTGCTGGATCCGCAGGGACGCCTGGCCGGGCTGATCCGCCCGCCGTTCCGCCCGGATGCCATCGCCACCGACATGCAGGCACTGACCGAGGCCGCCGCGCGATGAGTCCGGTCACCGCGCTCACCTACGTCCTGCCGCACCGCCTGCTGTCCTCGCTGGCGCGTCGGTTGGCGTATTCCACCTCGCCGGCCATCAAGCAGTGGCTGATCGACGCGGTGGTGCGTCGCTTCCGGGTGGATCTGTCCGAGGCCGCCGAACCCGACGCGCGCGCCTATCCCAGCTTCAACGCCTTCTTCACCCGCGCGCTGAAGCCCGGCGCGCGCGTGGCCGATCCGGATCCGCGCGCGCTGCTGATGCCGGCCGACGGCCATATCAGCCAATGCGGCCCCATCCAGGAAGGTCGCATCTTCCAGGCCAAGGGCCAGTCGTTCACCGCCGCCGAACTGCTGGGCGACGCCGCCGACGCCGAACCCTTCCGCAACGGTTTGTACGCGACGGTGTACCTGTCGCCGCGTGACTACCACCGGGTCCACATGCCCTGGCACGGCACCCTGCGCGAGACCGTGCACGTACCCGGCCGTCTCTTCAGCGTCGGCACCGACGCCGTCGCCAGCGTGCCGGGCCTGTTCGCCCGCAACGAACGCCTGGTCTGCCATTTCGACACCGACTTCGGACCGATGGTCTCGGTGATGGTCGGCGCGCTGCTGGTGTCGGGCGTGGAGACGGTCTGGAGCGGCGTGGAAATTCCCGCCTACGGCGATCGGATTACCCGCAAGGACTATCGCGGCAAGGGCATCACCCTGGATCGCTTCGAGGAAATGGCGCGCTTCAACTACGGCTCGACGGTGATCGTCCTGCTGCCGCCGGGCGTGGCCGAGCTTGCGCCGGAACTGCACGCCGAATCGCCGGTACGGCTGGGACAGGCGCTGGCGCGGCGGAGCGCGACCGCCGCCGTCTAGGCGCTGGCGATCCCGCCGATGCTTCGATAGCCGCGGTGACGGCGAAAGCGGGTTAGCCGGCAAGTTGCCCGCAGGGTCGGCGGGAGGCCGGTTCGAGCGCGCGGATATGCCGGGCGATCCTGCTTTCGCTTTCGGCGAGTGCGCCATCGGCGGAGGCTTCGGCATGACGCCTTGCGCGCCGCAACGACTCCTCCGCGCCCGCCCATTCTCCCGCAAGCGCGAACTCCAGCGCCGCGAAACGATGCCGCAGATGCGGCGCCAGCCAATCGACGCCCTTTCCGAAGCCGAACGTTCCGAGCGATTCGATCCGTTGCTCATGCATTGCACGGGAAAATGCCAGTTCCAGTCCAAGAAGCGCGAGCAAGGGCTTGTTCGTCCGCTGCTCTCCTTTCGACAATCCGGGCAGCAATTGCGCCTGTCGCCGCTCCAGTTCTTCTACGGTGCTCCACTCTCCCAGATTCTGCGCCGCCTTCACCCGTATCCACACCACGACCAGGGACGCCAGGGCACCTTGCGTATCCAATTCGTCGATCAGCTCGGGTGGCAGCCGATCGGCGGTGGTACCGAACGCCGAAAGCGACATCAGCCGCAGATAGGCCAACGATGGCGACTGCGCATCCGGTGGATGCCGGCCCCAGAAGCAGAGCAGCATTCCATCGCTGGCCGCGCCTCCGAGCATGGGGATGAGATTCACGATGCCCGCCACGCCATTGATCAGGGCGAAAGCATGGATAAATCCCTCCCGCTCCACGTCAACGCCCCAGGCCAGCAACATGGCCAGCAACGCGGCGAGCAGATTCGCGGCCGGACCGCCCAGCACAAATCCCAGCATGGTGGAACGAAGCCCAACCGCGGGATCGGGATAGGCCTGGACAAATCCATGCAGGCCGAGCGCAGGTTTCGCCAGGCGCCAGCGGAATCCACGCCGCTGGAACATGATGTCCAATGGCCCCGCCCACAGGCGCATCAACCGCATGCCCTTCCGATGCGCCGCCAGCGCATGCCCCGACTCGTGGATCAGGACGGTCAGCAGCCAATACAGGACAACCGTGCCCAGCGCGAGCGGCACTTCCGGCAGGAACCAATTTCGCGCGGCCTCTTCCAGCAACGTCATGGCGCCAAGAAAGCCGACAAGCGACAGGCACCAGGCCAGGACGGTCCCGGCCCGAAGCACCCACACCGCCCCACGCGGAATCTCATCCGTACGCCGCTCTTCCCTCTTCCCCATCTCGCTCCCTCCTCGGGATTCAGCGTCGCGGCGCGCCGGAAAACGGCATCGTGGAGCGCCCGATCAACCACTGCGCCATCCAGTAACTCACCAGCACCCACACGCTCGCGAAGGGAATCTTGACGGCGAAGCGATCGACGGCCAGCAGGGCGTCGGATATCACGAAGCAGGCGCCGCCCGCCGCGGCCAGCGCGGTCGCGACGCGCGGGTGTTCACGCCAGACGCACGCCGCCTGCGCGGCCATGCCGGCCAGCGCCGCCACATAGACGACGACGGGAACTTTCAGTTCCGTCGGCAGGTGCGGCCACAGGTATGCCAGCATCGCCGCCGCGATCACGCCATAGGCGAGCACCGGCCAGACGGGACGAAACCAGCCGCCCCGCATCCGCAGCGCCCGCAAGTAACACAAGTGCGCCAGCAGGAAGCTGCCCAGGCCGAATGCGAACCAGTCACCCGGCAGCATCAGGAACACATCGCCCAGCAGCGACAGCAGCAGTCCCGCCAGTACCGCGCGCCGATAGCCGTGCCCGCTCGTGGCCATCCGCCACACCATGGCCGCGATCAGCAGCGTGGTCAGCGGCTTGAACAGATAATGCAGGACACGCAGGCCATCCACTTCGGCGCCGACGATGGCAAGCGCCGCGCTGACGGCGGCGGCGGACAACCAGATTGCATTCCTTCGCATCGTTCGCCGCCCCGGCACTTCAGATCATTTTTTGCAGCTTTCCAACTGGATCGACTGGCCTGGCCGCACGTTGTAGGCAGGCCCCTTGAGGCCGTTCGCGCGCGCCAGTTTCTTCAGATCGCACTGGTAGCGCTGCGAAATGCGGCCCAGGGTGTCGCCCTTGGCGACCCGGTAGTCGCGCGCCTGCTTCGCCTTGGGCTCGGCGGGCTTGGGCTCGCCGGAAGCGACCGTGGTCGGCACGCCGGCCACCGGAGTGACATCGCCCACCGCCACGGTGCCGGTCAGCGGCGTGCGCTTGATCGCGGCGCTGACGTCGGCGCGGACCAGGGTGCGCGCCAGGTCCGCGCGCGGACCGCTGACGCAATAACGGTTGTACAGGCCGGCGATGCGGGTGTTGGCCTTGAGCGTGGTGCCGGCCGGAATCCAGGCTTCGGCCTCGTAGCGCGGATTGAGGTTGCGCAGCACGCGCATGAAACCCTCGCGGGTGCCGCCGTTGCCCAGGCAGATGGTCAGCTCGTAGATCGAACTGTCGCGCGCCAGCCTCAGCGGGGCCGGATGCACGTCCACCTTCGGAAACTCCAGGCCGTACTGTTTGGGGTGCAGGAACAGCCACGCCGCCGCGATCACCATCGGCACATAGTCGCGGGTCTCGCCCGGGAACTGGCTGTACACCACTTCGTCCCAGAAGCTGCGGCCGGGATACTGCCGGTACACGCGCGCCGCGCGTCCTTCTCCGCCGTTGTAGGCGGCCAGCGCGAACTCGATGTTGTTGTTGAGTTCGCGCATGCGCTCGTTCATATAGGCGGCGCTGGCCTCGCCGGCGAAAGCCGGGTCGTAGCGGGTGTCGAAACCGGTGCCGTCCGGCCCCAGCCCGAAACGCTTGCCGGTGGCGTACATGAACTGCAACGGGCCGGCCGCGCCGGCGCGCGAGGTGGCGTGCACGCGGCCGTTGGATTCCTTGGCCATGATGCCGAACAGCAGGGCTTCCGGCAGTTTGCTGCGCTCCCAGTCCGGATACATTTCAGCGCGCATGTTCTGGTAGTTCTCGTAGCTGGTGATCAGCGCGCCGCGCATGTCGGTCAGCCAGCGGCGGATGCCGGCCTGCACGGCCGGGTTGTACTCGACCATCTTGTCGAATGCGTGGCGCTGGTCGTTGAGCAGCGATGCGGCGCGCTGGGCTTCCGGGATGGCCTGGGCGAGCGCCGAATGATCGCTGCCGTCATCGAGGGGATCGACGCTGGTGGTTTCCTCCTCGGCCTCGCCGCCACCGTCGGAGGCATCCTTGAGCAGGCGCTTGTAGGTGGTCAGCAGGGTATGGGTCTGGCAGCCGCGCTGCTTGATGCAGGCGTCCAGCACGTCCTCCATGTCCTCCAGCGCGGCATCGGTCTCGGTGGTGCCCTTGGGATCGCTGTTGGCCACCAGCACCAGGCCGTCGCGGTAGCGTTTCTCGGCGGCGGCCATGCGCGCGTTCAACACGTCGATGGCGGCCCTGTCCTTGGCGGACACGCGCTGGGCCTGGGCGGCGGGGGCCAGCAGCAGGGCCGGCAGGAGGACGGCCAGGCACGACCAGGCACGCAGGGGGAATTTCGGCTGGGACATCGACACTTGCAAAGGAAAACGGTCGCCGCAGGGTAGCGGCGCCCGGATCCCGGGGCAAGCCGAGCACCGTTCCGGCGTTACGCCCGCGGACATGCGGGATCGCTAGAATCAGCCGACCAGACTGCGAGGCACCTCATGGATCCGATTCTGTTGGGCAAAGGCACCACCGACGACATCCCCGTCACCCTGCTGCCGAAATTCGGCAACCGTCACGGTCTGGTGGCTGGCGCCACCGGCACCGGCAAGACCGTCACCCTCATGACCCTGGCCGAAGGCTTCTCGCGGCTGGGCGTGCCGGTGTTCCTGGCCGACGTGAAGGGCGATGTCGCGGGGCTGGCGGTGGCCGGCGACGGCAACGAGAAGGTGCTCCAGCGCGCCCGCGACATCGGCATCGCCGACTACGCGCCCGGCGCGAGCCCGGTGGTGTTCTGGGATCTGTACGGCAAGCTTGGCCATCCGGTACGAACCACGGTCAGCGAGATGGGCCCCACCCTGCTCTCGCGCATCCTGGAACTCAACGACACCCAGGCCGGCGTGCTCGACATCGTGTTCAAGCTGGCCGACGACCGCGGGCTGCTGCTGCTGGATCTGGAGGATCTGCGCGCCCTGCTCGGCCTGGTCGCCGACGAGCGCAAGGACATCTCGACCAGCTACGGCCTGGTCAGCACGCAGTCGGTCGGCGCCATCCAGCGCGCGTTGCTGCGGCTGGAGCAGGAGGGCGGCGAGATGTTCTTCGGCGAGCCGGCGCTAGAGTTGCCGGATCTGATGCGCACCCACCTGGATGGCCGCGGCGTGGTCAACATCCTGGCCGCGGATCAGCTGATCCTCAAACCGCGCCTGTACTCCAGCTTCCTGCTGTGGCTGTTGTCGGAACTGTTCGAGACCCTGCCGGAAGTGGGCGATCTGGACAAGCCGAAACTGGTGTTCGTGTTCGACGAGGCGCACCTGCTGTTCGACGATGCCCCGCCCGCGCTCAAGCAGCGCATCGAACAGGTCGTGCGGCTGATCCGTTCCAAGGGCGTCGGCGTGTACTTCTGCTCGCAGTTCCCCGACGACGTGCCCGACAACATCCTGGGCCAGTTGGGCAACCGCGTGCAGCACGCGCTGCGCGCGTTCACCCCGCGTGATCAGAAGGCGGTGAAGACGGCCGCGCAGACGTTCGTCCCCAATCCCAAGCTGGACGTGGCCGAGGCGATTTCGCGGCTGGGCACCGGCGAGGCGCTGGTCTCGACGCTGCAGGACAAAGGCGTGCCCTCGCCCGTGCAGCAGACCCTGGTGTCGCCGCCGCGTTGCCGGATGGGCGCCATCAACGACGCCGAACGCGCGCAGGTCCGCGCCGGCAGCCCGGTCGGCGCCAAGTACGACAACCGCATCGACCGCGAATCGGCGGCGGAAATGCTGGCCAGGCGCGCCGACGCCGCCATGCAGACCGCCAACGCGCCGGCCGCAAAATCCGAGAAGGAAGATCCCGACGCCGGCGGCTTTGGCCAGGCGGTCAAGGATGCGGTGTTCGGCACCAAACGCCGCCAAGGCATGATCGAGACCATGGCCAAGCAGACCACCCGCACCATCGGCACCAAGCTGGGCAACCAGATCGTGCGCGGCATCCTGGGCAGTATCTTCGGCGGGCGCCGCTGACGCGGCGGCCGAGGGCAGCGCGGCCGCGAGGCGAGACGGAGCATGCGGATCAGACAGGCCGAACCTTCCGAAATCGAAGCGTTGGCGCGCCTGTGGCACGACGGCTGGCAGGACGCCCACGCGGCCATCCTGCCGCCGGCACTGGCGCGTCACCGGACCCTGGCCAGTTTCGCCGAACGCCTCGCGGATGGCCTGCCCCGGGTGCGCACGATCGGCGCCATCGGCCAGCCGCTCGGTTTCGCCATGATCAAGGGCGACGAGATGTACCAGCTGTACGTGGGCGCCGCCGCGCGTGGCAGCGGCGTGGCGGCCATGCTGTTGGCCGACGCCGAAGCGCGCCAGGCCCGGGCCGGCGTCTCCCGCGCCTGGCTGGCCTGCGCCATCGGCAATGAGCGTGCCGCGCGCTTCTACACCCGCCAGGGCTGGACGCTTGCGGGCAACATGATCAACCGTCTCGACACGCCGGCCGGCATCTTCGATCTCGAAGTGTGGCGCTACGAGAAGACCCTGGCGCGCGCTTGATTCCACTGCCGCCGCCCTGATCTATCCTGTTCCGCAAAGTACTCCGCAAGGCTTTCCTGTCCGCATGTCCCGCTGGCGTCCCCCTGCCGAAAAGAGCACCGCCCTGATCACCCGCGAAGGCCACGATCGCCTGAAGGCGGAACTGGACGAGCTGTGGCGCGTCCGGCGCCCGGAAGTGGTCAAGGCGCTGGCCGCCGCCGCCGCGGAAGGCGATCGCTCGGAGAACGCCGAGTACACCTACCGCAAGAAACAGCTGGGCGAGATCGATCGCCGCGTGCGTTACCTGAGCAAACGACTGGAGGCCCTGCGCGTGGTCGAGGGCGCGCCTTCGGATCCGGAGGCGGTGTTCTTCGGCGCCTGGGTGGAGGTGGAGAACATCGCCAGCGGAGAGACTTCGCGCTACCGCATCGTCGGTCCCGACGAAACCGATGCGCCGCGCGGCTGGATCAGCATCGATTCGCCGCTGGCGCGGGCGATGCTGAAGAAGCGCATCGACGACGAATTCCCGGTGGAACTGCCGGGCGGCCCCGCCCGCTTCGCGGTGGTGGACGTCAGCTACGCGAACTGACCAGCGGCGGCGGATAGCGCCGACCTTCCCGCAACGGACGGAAGTAATCGGCCTGCGTGTAGAAACCGGCATCCTGGTGCGGATGCCAGCCCGGAACGCCGGCCAATGGCAATGGACGCAGTTCCAGCGGGTCAGCCAGGACCTCTCCCGCCTCGATGGCCTCGGTGACGCGCGCCAGGGCGTCCTCCCCGGTTTCGGCTCGGACCACCAGGCATTTGCCCACCAGCCGCCGCCCCGGCAACAGCGCCTGCTCCATCAGTGCGTGGCCTACCACCGCGGCAATGGCGAGGTCGCCGCGCCGCCAACCCTCGATCCGGCCGCGGAACAGGCCCGACCAGTCATGGCGATCCCACGCGTCGAGCAGCGCGGCGTCGCGCACCCGCACGATCACGCCGGTTTCGTCGAACTGGGTAAGCGCTTCCTGCGCGCGGTTGCGCCGATGGGGACCGTTGCGCGCGATGTGCAGGCATTGGCGCGCATTGAGCGCCGCCTTGATGGCCGGGTAGCGTCCCCAGACCAATGCGTTGAACAGATCGTGCCAGTTACCGGCGCGGGTGGCGATGCGGCCCTGCGCGACCCGCGACTCGTAATGCAGCCCGTCGGCGGCCAGCGCCTGGTCCTGGTCGATGAAGCGTCGTCCGGCCAGTGGCAGTCGCGCATTGAGCACGTCGACATCCGGCCAGCGGGCCGAAACGATCAGATCGCGATAGGCCGACAGGCCTTCAAACAGCGGATGCGCGAATCCGCTGGCGGTCGGGTAACCGCGCGGGGGCGCGACAAACCGGCGACGTTCCGCGCCCGCGGCCGCCGCCGTTCCGGTCACAGCACCTTGAGGTCGATCGGCGCGGCGTCCGCTTTGACGACGGCATCGCCGAACAGGTCATGTTCGTCGCTGTCGGTGATCTCCACGTCGACGAAATCGCCTACGCGCAGGCCGGCTTCCTCGGCGTTCTGGATATGCACCAGACCGTCGATTTCCGGCGCATCGGCCGACGAGCGCGCGACCGCGATGCCGTCTTCCAGCAGATCCACCAGGCAACGCTGCACGCTGCCGATCTTCGCTTCCAGGCGCGCGGCGGAGATGGCCGCCTGCCGTTCCATGAAACGGGCCAGGCGTTCCTGCTTCACTTCCTCCGGCACCGGATCCGGCAGCGCGTTGGCGGCCGCGCCGTCGACCGGCGAATAGGCGAACGCGCCCACGCGATCCAGCTGCGCCTCGTCGAGGAAATCCAGCAGCGACTCGAATTCGGCCTCGGTCTCGCCGGGGAAGCCGACGATGAAGGTCGAGCGCAGGGTCAGTTCCGGGCACATCGCCCGCCAGCGCTGCACCCGCTCCAGGGTCTTGTCGACCGCGCCGGGACGCTTCATCAGCTTGAGGATGCGCGGGCTGGCGTGCTGGAACGGAATGTCCAGATACGGCAGCACCTTGCCTTCGGCCATCAGCGGAATGACGTCGTCCACGTGCGGATACGGATAAACGTAGTGCAGGCGCGTCCACGCCCCGAGCGAGGACAACCCCTCGCACAGCGCCTTCATGCGGGTGGCGTAGGTCTTGCCGCCCCATTCGCGCTCGGCGTACTTCAGGTCGACGCCGTAGGCCGAGGTGTCCTGCGACACCACCAGCAGTTCCTTCACCCCGCCCCGGACCAGGCACTCCGCCTCGCGCAGCACGTCGTCGACCGGACGCGACACCAGATCGCCACGCATGGACGGGATGATGCAGAAGCTGCAGCGGTGATTGCAGCCTTCGGAGATCTTCAGATACGCGTAGTGCTTGGGCGTGAGCTTGATGCCCGTGTCGGGCACCAGGTCCAGGAACTTGTTGCGCGCCGGCGGCAGCGCCGTGTGCACCGCGCTCATCACGCTGGCGTAGTCCTGCGGGCCGCTGATCGACAGCACGTCCGGGTAGGCCTCGCGGATCAATTCCTCGCGCTTGCCCAGGCAACCGGTGACGATCACCTTGCCGTTCTCGTGCAGCGCCTCGCCGATGGCGTCCAGCGACTCCTGCACCGCCGCGTCGATGAAACCGCAGGTGTTCACCACCACCGCGTCGGCCGCGTCGTAGCTGGGCACGATCTCGTAACCCTCCACCTTGAGCTGGGTGAGGATGCGCTCGGAATCGACCAGCGCCTTGGGGCAGCCGAGGCTGACGAAGCCGATCTTCTGGGAGGTAGGTTGGGCGGACATGACAGTTACCGGATGAGGCAGCCCAACATTGTACCGCGGCGCCCAGCCGCACGCGTCCGGACCCTAGTTCACCACGCATGCCTGACACGGCAGGTATTACCCTGTCGCGCCTTTCCCCATCCCATCAAAGGAGTGCCCATGGGCCAGATGATCGAACTCTCCAGCACCACGCCGATCGGCGCCTACCTCACCGAGCCCGCCAGCTCGCCCCGCGGCGGTGTCGTGGTCGTGCAGGAAATCTTCGGCGTGAACGCGCACATCCGCGACATCGCCGACCGCCTCGCCGCTGCCGGCTACGTGGCGATCGCCCCGGCGCTGTTCGACTCGGCGAAGCCGGGTGTGGAGCTGGACTACGACGCCGAGGGCATGCGCGAAGGCGTGGCGCTGAAGGCGCAGGTGAGCCTGGAGCGCGCGCTGCAGGACGTGGCCGCCGCGGCCAAACGCGTAGCCAGGGCCGGCAGGGTCGGCACCGTCGGTTTTTGCTGGGGCGGCACGATCGCCTATGCAGCCGCCATCGAGCTCGGCGTGCCCGGCGTGAGCTATTACGGCGGCGGCAACACGCAGCTGGTCGGCAAGCCAGCCGCGGCGCCGCTGATGTTCCACTACGGCCTGAAGGACACCCACATCACCGCCGCCGACCGCGCGGCAGTCGCGTCGGCCAACCCGGGCGCGCCGCTGTACGAGTACGAGGCGGACCACGGCTTCAACTGCGACTGCCGCGACAGCTACGACGCAGCCAGCGCGGCCATGGCGTGGCAGCGCACGCTGGCTTTTCTTGCCGAACACCTCGGCTGATCCAGCCCGAGCGTTCGGCTCCGCAGCAGCAGGCGGACTAGACTTCCCGTTTCGCGAACTTCCCGGGGGCGAGCTCATGGGCCAGTCGATCAGCCTCAACACCACCCGCCTGCACTGCATCGGCGCCTATCTCGCGCGGCCGGCTGGCCCGCCGCGCGGCGGCGTCGTCGTGGTGCAGGAGATCTTCGGCGTGAACGCGCACATCCGCGCCGTCACCGACCGATTCGCCGAGGCCGGCTACACCGCGATCGCGCCGTGCTTCTTCGACCACGTCGAGAACGGCGTGGAGCTGGGCTACGACGAGGCCGGCTTCGCCCGCGGCCGTACGCTGGTGGCCGAGGTCGGCATCGAGCTGGCGGTGGACGACGTAGCCAGCGCCGCCGAAGCGATCGCCTCGGCCGGGCGTATCGGCGTGGTCGGTTTCTGCTGGGGTGGCACGGTCGCGCTGCGCGCGGCGCAGCGGCTGGGCCTGCCGGCGGTGAGCTACTACGGCGCGCGCAATCCGGCCTATCTGGACGAGACGCCGAAGGCACCCGTAATGTTCCACTTCGGCGAGCGCGATACCTCGATCCCACCGGAGACGGTGCAACAGCACCGCGAGAAGCTGCCGCAGATGCCGGTGTACACCTATCCGGCCGGGCACGCCTTCAACCGCGACGTGGACCCGCACACCTACGATGCCCCTAGCGCGGCGCTGGCCTGGCGGCGCACGCTGGACTTCTTCGCGCGTGAACTGGGGAGCCCGGCATGACGGCGGAGTTCGCACTGGATGCTCGCCTGGCGGCCGACTCGGTGCCGGTAATCGACCTGCCGCTGTGCAGCGCGCGGCTGATGAACGACGCGCGCTTCGCCTGGGTGCTGCTGGTGCCGCGCCGTGCCGGCATGAGCGAGCTCCACGATCTGGATGAAGCGGATCAGGAGCAACTCTGGCGGGAGATCCGCTCCGTCACGCAAGCGCTTCGCGCGGTGGCGCCGTGCGACAAGCTCAATATCGGGGCACTGGGCAACATCGTTCGCCAGCTGCACGTCCACGTGGTGGCGCGCGTGGTGGGCGATGCCGCCTGGCCTGGGCCGGTGTGGGGCAGCGGCGTGGCCAGCCCCTGCGAGGAATTATTCTTGGCCAGTAAGTCCGCTGCTTTGTGCGACGCTTTGGCCAAGACGTTCCCCATAAAGCAGGCGACCTAGAACTGGCTGCTTACCTGTTGATCACAGACGCTGCAGCACCCCGAAATAGTAGCCTCAAAAACTTCAAATCATGGGACAACATCGCCAGCCCCCCCACGTAGGGCCTAGCGCCCCTCCGGCGGCTCATATCCGCCTGATGCATCTTTGTTCTTGATCGCATCATTCATCCTCACAGGACCACGGTACTCCTCGAGGGTACGCGCCTTCGTTTCTTCAGGATTGATCTGCTTGAGCTGGCCCTTGTCGTCGTAATAGGCGACGAACCCATAGTCCAACTGCATGCGCGCCAGATACTGCAGATGCTGTTTGCGAACCTTGTAGTCGTCGCTAGGCACTAACAAGACCGTCTTGGGTAGCTTCCCGGCATCTTTCAGGTATGCAAAATGGCTTCCAGCATCAAGCGCCGACAGTACGGCCCCGTCGACCACAAACTGTCCGCCCTTGTAGGCCTTAATCACGGCATCGAAATGCTGCTGCGCCTGCATCGCCGCCACTTCCGCCTTGGTATCGCCGCGATGGCAGCCGGTAAGGACCAGCGCGCTGGCCAGCAACGAGGCGGCAACCAGCCGTCCGGCGAGGGTGGAAAGACGGATCATGCGGATCTCCTGCAGGGTATGCGTGACAGCGGACGAGTGTAGCGCCGTCGGGTGTGGATGGCGTCGAGGGTGGGCGATGGGGTATTCAGGTGCGCGGCAGGGTGACGCCCTGCTGGCCCTGGTACTTGCCGCCGCGGTCCTTGTAGCTGGTCTCGCACTCTTCGTCGGACTCGAAGAACAGCATCTGCGCCACGCCCTCGTTGGCGTAGATGCGCGCCGGCAGCGGCGTTGTGTTGGAGAACTCCAGCGTGACGTGGCCTTCCCACTCCGGCTCCAGCGGTGTCACGTTGACGATGATGCCGCAGCGCGCGTAGGTGCTCTTGCCCAGGCACACGGTGAGCACCGAGCGCGGGATGCGGAAGTACTCCACTGTGCGCGCCAGCGCGAAAGAGTTGGGCGGGATGATGCACACGTCCGCCTCCACGTCGACGAAGCTGGTGGGATCGAACGCCTTCGGGTCGACGATGGTGGAATTGATGTTGGTGAAGATCTTGAACTCGCGCGCGCAGCGCACGTCGTAGCCGTAGCTGGAAGTGCCGTAGGAGATCAGCTTCTGATCGTCGCGCACCTTCACCTGGCCCGGCTCGAACGGCTCGATCATGCCGTGCTGCTCGGCCATCCGGCGGATCCACTTGTCGGGTTTGATGCTCACGCGCGCTCCGGTCGTCAAAGGGGCGGCGCAGCCACCGTCGGCCGCCGCCAAGTGCGAAAAAATAGCACGGGGACGGCCTCTCAGGCTTGCGCCAGCGCCCGGTCCAGGCGGGCCAGCAGCGCGCACAACGCCTCGCGCAGGGCCGGCTGATCGACGATCCACGCCGCCTCGCAGCCGACGCCCGGCAGCGGCACCGTGTCGGAAACGTCGTCCAGCACGGTCGCCGACATGGTGCGCAGGATCTCGACCAGCGCCTCCTGCGCGTGATGCGAGCCGCGCCCCGAGGCGTTGATCAGTGCTACCGGCTTGCCGGGGAACTCCAGGCCGCCGACCAGCCAATCCAGCGCGTTCTTGAACGCGCCCGGCACGCCGTGGGCGTATTCCGGACAGGCAATCAGCAGCGCATCGCTGGTGCCGACCGCCTCGCGCAACGCGGCCACCGGGGCGGGCAGCGGATCGCGCTCGTCGTCCGGGTTGAACCAGGGCAACGCCGCCAGGCCGTCATGCAGCACCAGCTCCAGCGACGGCGGCGCCAACACGCGCGCCGCTTCCAGCACGGCCGTATTGGCCGACACGCGCCGCAGGCTGCCGGACAGGCACAGCACCCGGCGACGCGCTGGCACCGTCATGCGGTCGGCGCGCCCTGCACCACCACCTTGCCCAGGCCCAGCGCCTTGTTGCGCGGCTGGAGCGACAACCGCCCCGCGGCGTTGCGGGCGATCTCGCGGTAGCGCGCGGCCAGGTCGGACTCGGGCATCGCCACCACGGTCGGGTTGCCGCCGTCGGCCTGCTCGCGGATGCGGATGTCCAGCGGCAGCGAGCCTAGATAGGCCACGCCGTACTGCTCGGCCATGCGCTGGCCGCCGCCCTCGCCGAAGATGTGCTCCTCGTGCCCGCAGTTCGAGCACACGTGGGTGGCCATGTTCTCCACCACGCCCAGCACCGGCACCTCGACCTTCTCGAACATCTTCAGCGCCTTGCGCGCATCGAGCAGGGCGATGTCCTGTGGCGTGGTGACGATCACCGCGCCGGCGACCGGCACCTTCTGCGACAGCGTGAGCTGGATGTCGCCGGTGCCCGGCGGCAGATCGACCACGAGGTAATCCAGCGCCTCCCAACGCGAATCGTTGAGCAACTGCATCATCGCCTGGGTGACCATCGGACCGCGCCAGATCATCGGGGTTTCCTCGTCCACCAGGAAACCGATCGACATCGCCTGCAGGCCGTGCGCCTGCATCGGGATGATCGACTTGCCGTCCGGCGACTGCGGCTTGCCGCTGATGCCGAGCATGCGCGGCTGGCTGGGGCCGTAGATGTCGGCATCGAGAATGCCCACCTTGGCGCCCTCGGCAGCCAGCGCCAGCGCCAGGTTCACCGACAGGGTGGACTTGCCCACGCCGCCCTTGCCCGAAGCCACCACGATGACGTTCTTCACGTTCGGCAGCGGCGCCAGCTGGCCCTGCACCTTGTGCACCTGCGCGCGGCTGATCACCGAGACGGCTGCCGCGGCGATCGCCGGGTCGGCCTGCAGCGCATCGCGCGCCTGAGTGGCCAGCGTATCGGCGGCGGTCGCCGCGGGATAGGCCAGCTGCAGGTCGACCGATACGCGATCGCCGTCCACGCCGATGGCGCGCACGGCATCGGCCAGCGGCGCGCCGGTGTGGGGGTCGATGAGGTCGCCGAGGATGCGGCGTACCAGGGCTTCATTCGCCTGGGTCATGGGGGGCATGTCTTGAGGGGAGAGACCGTCGATTATGCCAGCCCCCGACACGCACCCGGCTGCGCCAGATCAGGGCGCACCGAGGCCAGGTGAGGTCTTGCGCATTGCAGCTTGACCCGCTTCGGGGGCCTCGGCACGCTCGCCCCATACGCTTTCGTACGGGAGGACCACCATGACGCTGCTATCCCGCTTCACCCTCGCCACCGGCCTGCTGCTGATCGCCGGCTCCGCCTTCGCCGCCACCGATACACCGGTCGGCACCTGGAAGACCATCGACGACAAGACCCACCAGCCGAAGTCGATCGTCGAGATCACCGACAACAACGGCGAGCTGCAGGCCAAGGTGGTCAAGGTGCTCAACTCCGACGAGGGCCCGAACCCGATTTGCAAGGAGTGCGACGGCGCGCGCAAGAATCAGCCGATCGAGGGCATGACCATCATGTGGGGCGTCACCAAGGATGACGACGTGTGGGATGGCGGCAAGATCCTCGACCCGAAGAACGGCAAGGAATACAAGGTCAAGCTCACGTTGACCGACGGCGGCCAGAAGCTCGACGTGCACGGCTACATCGGCTTTGCCCTGCTCGGCCGTTCGCAGGTGTGGGAACGCCAGCCGTAAAGGCGCCATCTCCGCGCTCGCCTGAAAGCCCGCCCATCGGCGGGCTTTTTCGTGCCACCGACACACCGTGCAGGGCCGGTCGATTTGGACGTCCATGCCATAATGCGCGGCCACTTAAGCCAAGCAAGCTGCCATGAGCCGTCGCCTCCTTGTCACCAACGCCCTGCCCTACGCCAACGGCCCGCTGCACATGGGCCACCTGCTGGGCTACATCCAGGCCGACATCTGGGTGCGGGCGCAGCGCATGGCCGGCCATGAAGTGGTCTACGTCTGCGCCGACGACGCGCACGGCACGCCAATCATGCTGGCAGCACAGAAGGCTGGACTGGCGCCGGAGACCTACATCGACGGCATTCGCGCCGGCCACGAGGCCGACTTCGTCGCCTTCGGCGTGGCGTTCGACCACTACCACAGCACCCATTCGGACGAGAACCGCGAGCTGGCGACGCTGATCTACACGCGCCTGCGCGACGGCGGCGCCATCGCCCGTCGCGACATCCAGCAGTTGTTTGATCCGGACAAGCAGATGTTCCTGCCGGACCGCTACATCAAGGGCACCTGCCCGGTGTGCAAGACGCCGGACCAGTACGGCGACAACTGCGAGAACTGCGGCGCCACCTACGCACCGACCGACCTGATCAACCCGTACTCGGTGATGTCCGGCGCCACGCCGGTGCTGCGCGATTCGGAGCACTACTTCTTCCAGTTGTCGAGGTTCGAAGGCCTGCTGCGCGACTGGTTCGCCGGCAAGTATTCGAACGGCCAGCCGGTAGCCAACAGCGGCGTGGCGGCCAAGCTGCGCGAATGGCTGGACGGCGGCCTGAAGGACTGGGACATCTCGCGCGACGCCCCGTACTTCGGCTTCCCGATCCCCGACGCGCCGGGCAAGTTCTTCTACGTGTGGCTGGACGCGCCGGTCGGTTACCTAGCCAGCTTCAAGGCGCTGTGCGACAGGACCGGGCTGAGCTTCGACGACTTCCTCGCGCCCGACAGCGCCGCCGAGATGCACCACTTCATCGGCAAGGACATCATCAACTTCCACGGCCTGTTCTGGCCGGCGATGCTGCACGGCGCGGGCTTTCGCGTGCCGACCGCGCTGCACGTCAACGGCTACCTCACCGTCAACGGCGCGAAGATGTCCAAGTCGCGCGGCACCTTCATCCAGGCGCGCACGTATCTCGACGCCGGGTTAAACCCGGAGTGCCTGCGCTACTACTTCGCCACCATGCTCGACGACGCGCCGGTGGACGTGGACCTCGACCTCAAAGCGTTCGAGGAGCGCGTGAACTCGCACCTGGTCGGCAAGTGGGTGAACATCGCCAGCCGCACCGCGGGATTCGTACACAAGTTCTTTGACGGTCGCCTCGCCGAACGTTTCGGCGCCACCGAAACCGAGCTGTGGAACCGCCTGCAGGAGCACTACGACGGCCTGGCCGAGCTCTACGAGCAGGGCCAATTCGCCGAGGTCACCCGCCGCTTCGTGCTGATGGCCGACCTGGTCAACGGACACATCGCCGCCACCGCGCCGTGGACGCTGGCCAAGGACGAGTCGCGACGCGTCGAGCTGCACCAGGTGTGCTCGTTCGCGATCGCCGCGTTCCGCCTGCTCGGCGGCTTGCTCAAGCCGATCCTGCCCGCCACGGTGGCGGCGGCCGAACAGTTCCTGGCCGCGCCGATCATCGATTTCGACGATGCCCGCGCCGCGTTGCACAACCACATCATCGCGCCCTTCGAGCCGCTGCTCGGCCGCCTCGATCCGAAGCAGATCGAAGCGATGGTCGAGGCCTCGAAGGAATCGCTCGGCGGCCCCGCCAGCGCGCCTGTTTCCACCGAAAAACCCAAGCAAGTGAAGAAATCCATGACCGACGCCACGCCCGCCCCCGCAACCACCGACGCTGCCGCTGCCACGACCACCACGATCGGCATCGACGATTTCGCCAAGCTCGATTTGCGCGTGGGCAAGGTCACCGTGTGCGAGTTCGTCGAGGGCTCGGACAAGCTGCTGCGCTTCGAGCTGGACGCCGGTCCGCTGGGCACGCGGCAGATCTTCTCCGGTATCCGCGCCGCCTACGGCGAGCCGGAAAAACTGGTGGGACGCAACGTGGTGTTCATCGCCAACCTGGCGCCGCGCAAGATGCGCTTCGGCCTGAGTGAGGGGATGATTCTCTCGGCTGGCGACGGCGGCAGCGACCTGTTCCTGCTTGACGCCGACGCCGGTGCCAAGCCGGGCGCCACGGTGCGCTGACACCGGTTCAACGGCGGCTGTAGGTCACGAACACGCCGACCAGGTCGCCGTTCTCGTTGTACGGCGCCATGTCCACGTAGCGGTAGCCGCGTGCGGCGAAATCGGCATGCGACTTGGTGAGCTGGCCGGCGAGGTGGTCCTTGCGCATGCCGAAGTGGGCATCGATGAAGACGGTGACGCTCTCGGGCGCTCCGGCTGGGGCGGTATCGGCACGCGCTGGACCCACGTGGCCCAGCGCGAGCGAACCGACCGCACCGATGGCGGCGGCCAGCAGCAGCGAAGCGACGGTCAGCGGGGCGTGTTTCAGCGGGAAGACTTTCATGGGCAGACTCCGCAAGCAGGAATACGGCAGTATCGGATCGGCGATTATCGCCCCGACCGCCCACCACGCATGAGCGAACCGATCGACACTCTGGCCACCCGCATCGACGCGATCCTGCCGCAGACCCAGTGCGAGCAGTGCGGCTTCCACGGTTGCCGCCCGTACGCCGAGGCGATCGCGCGCGGCGAGGCGCCGATCAACCGCTGCCCGCCGGGGGGCGCGGCCGGCATCGCGAAACTCGCCGCCCTGCTCGACCGGCCCGTGCTGCCGCTGGACCCCGCCCACGGCGTGGAAAAACCGCGCACGCTGGCGCGCATCGTCGAAGCCGACTGCATCGGCTGCACCAAGTGCATCCAGGTGTGCCCGGTCGATGCCATCGTCGGCGCGCCCAAGCTGATGCATACCGTGCTGATCGACGACTGCACCGGCTGCGAGCTATGCGTGCCGGCCTGCCCGGTGGATTGCATCGTGCTGGAACCGATGCCGCTGGCCTGGGCGGAAGATGCCGACCGCGCCGAGGTGGCCCGCGCGCACTTTCAGCGCCGCGAGGCGCGACTGGCCCGCGAACGCGCGGCCCATGAGGCCGAACTGGCCGCGCGCAAGGCCGCGGTGGATGCCGCAGCGACACCGAGCAACCCCGTACTGGCCGCGCTCGCCCGCGCCAAGGCGAAGAAGCAGGGAAACCCCGAATGAAGCGCGCCGACGTCGTGGAGCTGTTCACCCGCCTGCGCGAGCTGAACCCCAAGCCGACCACCGAGCTGGCCTATACCACGCCGTTCGAGCTGCTGGTCGCCGTGGTGTTGTCCGCGCAGGCCACCGATGTGGGCGTGAACAAGGCCACGCGCAAGCTGTATCCGGTGGCCAACACTCCGGCGGCGATCCTCGCACTGGGCGAGGACGGCCTGAAGGCGTACATCAGCACCATCGGCCTGTTCAACGCGAAGGCGAAAAACGTCATCGCGCTGTGCCAACTGCTGATCGAGCAGCACGGCGGCGAAGTGCCGCGCGAGCGCGAGGCGCTGGAGGCACTGCCCGGCGTGGGCCGCAAGACCGCCAACGTGGTGCTCAACACCGCCTTCGGCGAGCCGACCATCGCGGTGGATACGCACATCTTCCGCGTGTCCAACCGCACCGGCCTGGCGCCCGGCAAGGACGTGCGGGCGGTAGAGGCGAAGCTGGAGAAAGTGGTGCCGCCGGAGTTCAAGCTCGACGCCCACCACTGGCTGATCCTGCACGGCCGCTACGTGTGCAAGGCGCGCAAGCCGGACTGCCCGCACTGCGTGATCCGCGACCTGTGTCGCTACAAGGACAAGACCCCCGCCTGAACCACGCGGCTCGCAAACCCATGTAGGAGCCCGCTCGCGGGCGATGCCTTTCGGTTTGTTTCGAAATTAAGAGCGTGGAGCATCGCCCGCGAGCGGGCTCCTACAAAGAAAGGCGACTATTGCGCCGCACAAAAGCAAACGGCGGGCTGCTGCCCGCCGTTTTCCGTCCCTGGGTCGAACTCCCTTCCGATATTCGGGATCACGACCCCGGCATCTTGCCGGGGTCGTGTGACCGTTTTTAGAACGCCACCTGGCCGAAGATGCCCACTTCGTCGGTCTTCACGTTCTGCACGTGCGGCGGGATCGGGGTGTTGACCGACTTGTCGCCCTTCTCGTGCTTGTACACCGCGGCCAGCTGGAAGCCCTTGGTGATATCGAACTGCACGCCGGCGTTGTAGTAGGTGTCCTTGGCCTTCGGGTCGAGCGTCTTGCTCAGCTTGGCGCTGTCGTAACGAGCGAACAGCGAGACGCCGTCGGCCACCGCCACGCTGCCCCACACCGAGTAACCGTCGGCCTTGTCGGTGGAGATCGTCGTCACGTTGTTCCAGTTCTTGGACGTGAAGTACTCGGCACCGAAGCGGTAGTTCTTGTCGGCGTAGGCCAGCAGCAGGTCGGCGCGCGAAGCGGTGTTGATGGCCGAGGAGTTCTGCAGGTCCTTGCCCAGGTGACCGTTGTAACCGCCGATCGCGATGATCGCGTTTTCAAACGGCACGAAGCCAACGCGGGCTTCGACGTCCACGCCCTTGCCGCGGCTCGGGTTCTTGTAGCCGTTGCCGTTGACCACGGACACCGCATAGTTGAGGGTCTTGCCACCGAGGTCGCCGAAGGCGTGCAAGCCCCAGTCGGCCGAGTTGGCGTAGTGCAGGCGGTCGGTCAGCGTATTTTCGACGTAGCGGAAGCCGTAGTAGTTCTCGACGAACGGGATCCACGGCATGTCGGCCGAACCCATGCGCAGCTTGAACGCCGGGTCGAAGCTGCCTTCCACGTAGACCTTCTTCACGAACAGGTTGGTCTCGCCATCGCTGCCGACATAGTTGAAGTCAGTGGTCAGGTTTGCCGACCACATGTCATCGAACTTGTGGGTCACCGACAGGTAGAAGCGCTTCACGTCCAGGCCGGTGCCGGTGGCGTTGGTCTTGCCGGTATCGCTGTTCTTCTGGCTGATGTTCGAGAAATCGAAGTACATCTTGCCGTTGAGCGTGGTGTCGTTCACCAGCTTCTCGAGCTTGGCCAGCTTCTTGTCGTTGGTGGCCGAGGCCTGCACCTTCTCGATCGCCTGACCGGTGCTGACGTTGATCTCGGACTGGGCGTCGGTGCGCTGCTCCAGCTCGTTGATCTTGGACTGCATGGCCGCCAGCTGGGCCTTCAGCATCTCGATTTCGGCATTGGTGGTGGCCGAGGTGGCCGAAGCCTTGGTGGTCTTGGTGGCCGGCGCGGCCGACACGATGCTGCTGAACCCGAGACCGGCAGCAATCGCTACCACGAGCAACTTGGAACGCATGGGAAATCTCCGCTGGATGGATAACGCCACCTCGACCGCGCCCCTCTGAAATCCGTGGTCGGCGAAGCAGGACGTTAAAAGTTTGCGGGTATCCCTTTGCAGTCATGTTGACGAAATGTGACAGAACGAAGTCAGCCACCACCGGCTGTCACCTTTCGCGCCCCGCCACGCGCGGGTCCGGTGGTGCCACACTGATATGCTTCGCCGATGGATGACCTCAACAAGAGCCTGGCCAGCCGCATGGCCGACCGCTTCCGCGGCTTTCTGCCGGTGGTGGTGGACGTGGAAACCGGCGGCTTCGACGCCGAGCGCGACGCCCTGCTGGAAATCGCCGCCGTCACCCTGAGCATGGATAGCGAAGGCTACCTGCACCCGCAGCCGGCGGTTTCCGCCCATGTCGAGCCCTTCCCGGGCGCCAACCTCGATCCGCGCGCGCTGGAGATCACCGGCATCGACCCAGACAACCCTCTGCGTGGGGCGCTGAGCGAGCGGATGGCGCTGGACCACGTATTTAACGAGGTGCGCCTGGCCATGCGCCACCACCATTGCCAGCGCGCGGTGCTGGTGGGCCACAACGCCGCCTTCGACCTGGGCTTCCTCAACGCGGCGGTCCGTCGCACCGGACACAAGCGCAACCCGTTCCACCCCTTCAGCTGCTTCGACACCGCCACGCTGAGCGGGCTGGCCTACGGGCAGACCGTACTGAGCAAGGCGGTGCTGGCCGCCGGCGGCCACTTCGATTCGCGCGAGGCGCATTCGGCGATCTATGACGCCGAGCGCACCGCGGAGCTGTTCTGCGGCATCGTCAACCGCTGGCGCCGGCTGGAAACCTTCGAGCGCGAACACATCGGCCTGGGTGTGTTGTGACGCCTGGATGACGGTTTGTCACACGGCTGAAACATTCATCTCATTTCATTGCAACACACACCCCCTGTAATGGCGGAAGGGGCGGGCCTCATCCCGTGACTTTCCTCCTCAAGGAGCTACCGTGTTGACCTCAACCAAATCCCGCATCGCCGTGATCGCCGCGGCCTCGATGATGAGCATGGCCGCCCAGGCCACCGACATCACCGGCGCCGGCTCCAGCTTCGTCTATCCGGTGCTGACCAAGTGGTCGGCCGCCTATGCCGAGAAGACCGGCAACCAGCTGAACTACCAGTCGGTCGGTTCGGGCGCTGGCATCGCGCAGATCAAGGCCGGCACCATCGACTTCGGCGCCTCCGACGCTCCGCTGAGCTCGGAAGACCTCAAGAAGTTCGGCCTGGGCCAGTTCCCGCTGGTCGTCGGCGGCATCGTTCCGGTGGTCAACATCGCGGGCATCCAGTCCGACCAGATCAAGCTCGACGGCGCCACGCTGGCCGACATCTTCATGGGCAAGATCACCAACTGGAATGACCCGAAGATCGCCGCGCTCAACGCCGGCGTGAGCATCCCGGCCGGCAAGATCACCGTCGTGCACCGCTCGGACGGCTCGGGCACCACCTACAACTTCACCAACTACCTGACCAAGGTCAGCCCGGCATGGGCCGCCAAGGTGAAGTTCGGCACCGCCGTGGATTGGCCGACCGGCGTGGGCGGCAAGGGCAACGAGGGCGTGTCGCAGTACGTGCGCCAGATCAAGGGCGCCATCGGCTTCGTCGAGTACGCCTACGCGGTGCAGAACAAGATCAGCTGGGTGGACATGACCAACGCCGCCGGTAAGGTCATCAAGCCGAACGCCGACGCCTTTGCGGCTGCCGCGGCCACGGCCGACTGGACCAACGCCAAGGACTTCAACCTGATCATGACCAACGCCCCGGGCGAGACCGCGTGGCCGATCACCGCCACCACCTGGGCGATCATGTACAAGAAGCCGAAGAACGCCGAGCACACCAAGGTGGCCTTCGATTTCTTCAAGTGGTCGTTCGAGAACGGTCAGCCGCAGGCCGCTTCGCTCGATTACG
>NZ_JBQCIJ010000053.1:0-51116 GCF_051953815.1 Pseudoxanthomonas sp.
CTCCACCGCCATCCGGGTCAGGCGGCGCGCCAGATAGACCGGGTCGCAGCCTCCGTCCAGCATCCGCGCGAGCCAGTACAGCGCGCCGTCGGGATTGGAACTGCGGATGGACTTGTGCAGCGCCGAGATCTGGTCGTAGAACTGCTCGCCGCCCTTGTCGAACCGGCGCGTGCGATCGGCCAGCACCTGCTGCAGGGTCTGCGGGGTGATGGTGTTGTCTTCGCCCGTGGCCAGTTCCGCGGCGATTTCCAGCAGGGTCAACGCGCGACGCACGTCGCCATCGGCCGCGCCAGCGATTTCCCGGAGGGCGTCATCGCCGGCCTGCAAGCCCTGCCCGCCCAGGCCGCGCTCCTCGTCCTCCACCGCGCGTCGCAGCGCATGCCGGATGTCCTCGGCCGAAACCGCCTCCATGACATGGACGCGGCAGCGAGAGAGCAACGCCGAGTTGAGCTCGAAGGAAGGATTCTCGGTGGTCGCGCCGACGAACAGGATGGTGCCGCGCTCGATGTGCGGCAGGAACGCGTCCTGCTGGGCCTTGTTGAAACGATGCACCTCGTCGACGAACAGCACGGTGCGCCGTCCCTCGGCAAAACGCTGCGCCGCTTCGGCCAGCACCGCGCGCACGTCCGGCAACCCCGACAGCACCGCCGAGATGGCCTGGAACTCGGCGTCCGCGTACTGCGCCAGCAACAGCGCCAGGGTGGTCTTGCCGCAGCCTGGCGGCCCCCACAGGATCATCGAATGCACGCGCCCGGACTCCACCGCGCGCCGCAGCGCGCTGCCTGGCGCGAGCAGTCTTCGCTGCCCCACCATTTCGTCCAGGGTCCGCGGCCGCATGCGCTCGGCCAGCGGCCGCATCGCCGAGCGATCGACGCTCAGCAGATCGGTTTCCTGCGGAAACGGATTTCGGGTTTTGGGAGATCTCGCCACCGGGCAATTCTACCGTCCGTGGCGTCCATGCAGCGCCGGAGCCAGCCCGCCAAAACAAAAGGGCCGGATTCCTGGGGAACCCGGCCCTCCGGTGTCTCGCCTGGACGGTCGCTCAGGAACCGCCGACCACATCCACGCCCGGCCCCGGCGCATATTTGAAGGTGCCGCCGGCGAACGACGGATTGCGCTTCCAGCCGCTGAACTTGATGGTGGTGCGCTGGCCGACGGCGTCGATCACTTCCATCTGCGCCAGTCCCTTGCCATCGAAACCCAGCCGCGCGGACTGGAAATTGGCGTCGCCATCGCGCTTGGGCGTCAGGGTCAGCCACTCGAGTCCGTTCTGGCTGCCGGTTTCCTTGACGTTGAACTGCTGGTCCAGCTTGCCGGGATCAATCAGCGCCGACAGCGGGCTGTTCTGTTCCTCGACGCCCTGCTCTCGCACGGTGGCCTGCTTCAGATCCGGGTCGTACACCCAGACCTGCTTGCCGTCGGCGACGATCAACTGTTCGTAGGGCTTGTTGTACTCCCAGCGGAACAGGCGCGGCGCGGACAGCGCGACGCGGCCATTGGACGTTTCCTTGAGCTTGCCGCCACCGTCGTGGACCTGCTGGACGAACTGGCCATCCAGGCCCTTCAGGCCGGTGGTGAAGTTCTTGAGCTGATCGCGGGCGCCGGCGAAGGCGTTGCCGGCGAACAGCGCGGCGGCGATGAGAAGCGCGGGACGGACGATGCGGGTCATGGGCGGTGGTGGGATTGGGGTTCGGAGTCGGTGCCGAGTGTGCCCCGGCGAGTCTGAATAGCGCGCATCGGCATTCCCGGCCGGCGACACCGGCGTGAACCGGTGTTCAGGCCCCCGGAATCGACGGGTTTCCGGGGGACGGGCCTCAGCGCGGCGGCGGCGGCGCCAGCACCTGGCGATCGCCATTGTGTTCGGGCGGCGACACCACGCCGGCCGCTTCCATCGCCTCGATCAGGCGGGCGGCGCGGTTGTAGCCGATCTTCAGGCGGCGCTGCACGCCGGAGATGGAGGCGCGCCGGCTTTCGGTGACGATGCGCACCGCCTCGTCGTACAGCGGATCGCTTTCGTCGCCACCGCCACCACTGCTTTCGGGCAGGCCGGTCGGACCGACCACCACGCCATCGCCCATGGTCTGGATTTCCTCCAGCACGCCCTCGATGTAGTCGGCGCTGCCGGTGGCCTTGAGGTGCTCGACGACGCGATGCACTTCATCGTCGCTGACGAATGCGCCGTGGATGCGCTCCGGCATCGCGGTACCCGGTGGCAAGTACAGCATGTCGCCGTGGCCCAGCAGGGTTTCGGCGCCGGACTGGTCCAGGATGGTGCGCGAGTCGATCTTCGAGCTGACCTGGAACGCGATGCGGGTCGGGATGTTGGCCTTGATCAGGCCGGTGATGACGTCCACCGACGGGCGCTGGGTGGCCAGGATCAGGTGGATGCCGGCGGCACGCGCCTTCTGCGCCAGGCGGGCGATCAGTTCCTCCACCTTCTTGCCGACGATCATCATCATGTCGGCGAATTCGTCGATGAAGATGACGATGAACGGCAGCGGCTCCAGCGGACGCGGCGCCTCGGCCAGATCCGGATTGGGCTTGAACAGCGGGTCCATCAGCGGCTGGCCGGCGTCCTGCGCGTCCCGGACCTTCTTGTTGAAGCCGGACAGGTTGCGCACGCCGACCGCGCTCATCAGCTTGTAGCGGCGTTCCATTTCCGCCACGCACCAGCGCAGGCCGTTGGCGGCCTCCTTCATGTCGGTGACGACCGGCGCGAGCAGGTGCGGAATCCCCTGGTAGACGCTGAGTTCCAGCATCTTCGGGTCGATCATCAGCATCCGCAGTTCTTTCGGCGACGCCTTGTACAGCAGGCTCAGCACCATCGCGTTGACCGCCACCGACTTGCCCGAACCGGTGGTGCCGGCCACCAGCAGGTGCGGCATGCGCGCCAGGTCGGCCACGGTCGGCCGGCCGGCGATGTCCTTGCCCAGCGCCAGGGTCAGCGCGCTGCCGGACTTGTCGTATTCCTTCGAGCGCAGCAGCTCGCTGAGGAAGATCATCTCGCGGCTGGTGTTGGGGATTTCCAGGCCGATCACCGACTTGCCCGGAATCACGTCGACCACGCGGACCGACTTCACGCTCAGGCCGCGCGCGATGTCCTTGTCCAGCGAACTGATCTGGCTGACCTTCACGCCCGGCGCCGGCTCCATTTCGAAGCGGGTGATCACCGGCCCGGGATAGGCGCCGACCACCTGCGCGTCGATGCGGAAGTCCTTGAGCTTGAATTCGATCTGGCGCGACAGGGTTTCCAGGGTTTCCTCGGAATAGCCCTTGGCCTGCGGCTTGGGATCGTCCAGCAGCGACAGCGGCGGCAGTCCGGAAGCGTCGCCGCCGGTGCCATGGAACAACGGGATCTGCTGCTCGCGCTTGGCGCGCTCGCTCTTTTCGATCACCGGTGCCGGCGGCGGCTCGATCTTCACCGGCTCGCGCTTGGCGCGCAGGACCGCGTCGGCGCGGCGCACTTCCTCGCGCTCCTCGCGCATCACCCGGGTCTGCTGCCATTCGGCCGCCTGCTGGCTGCCGCGGCGGAACATCGCCGGCAGCGCCAGCACGCCCTTGCCGATGCGCTCCATCACCGCCAGCCAGGACAGGCCCGTGGCCAGGGTCACCGAAACCAGGAACAGCGCCAGCAGGAACAGGTTCCCTCCCAGTCCGCCAAAGCCGCTGAGCAGCGACTTGCCGACCAGGGTGCCGAGGATGCCGCCGGGGCCATCGGAGAAATGCTCGGCGGGCACGCCGCGCAGGAACAGCAGGCCGGTCGAGGAAATCAGGAAACCGACCATGCCGATCAACCGCAGCGCCGGCCCCAGATCGGCCTCGCTATCGCCATCGGTGTCCATGCCGAACAACGCGATCCAGGCGACTGCGCCGAGAATCACCGGCAACAGGAACGCCACGTAGCCGCACAGGGACAGCAGCAGCGCCGACAACCAGGCGCCGACCTTGCCGCCCCAGTTGTGGATCGGCGCGGTGAGACTGCCCGCCTGCGACCAACTGGGATCGTCGGGCGAATAAGAGAACAGGCTGGCGAAGAGATAAAGCAGCAGCGGCGCGATCACGATCAACGCGAGATCACGCCACAGGCGTTGCCGACGCGGATTCGCCGCCGCGGTGGCCTGCTTGCGCGCCGCCGCGTTGGCGCCCTTGCCCTTGCTGTTTTCGGGTGCTGGCTTCGCCACCTTTCGATTAGACCTTAGGAATATGCCATTAGTCTTTGATAATAAACGAAACATTGGCGAATTTCAGCCCCCGGAATCGGTTCGGTCCGGCATCGCGCCGCGAAAGGCCCGCAGAAAAAAAGGCGCTACGGTGGCGCCCTGTCGCAGATCGCCGGCGTGACGCCGGCCTGTCGCTTGCCTGTTGTTCCGCATCACCGCATTCCATCCGCGCGCCTTGATCGAACCTGATCACACCCGCACTCTATGTCGCCTGCGATGGCGTGCCAGCCGTTGCAATCGCAAGGCCAATCCACCTTCTCCGCGAGTATACATGAGCACTTCGAAGCACTGCCGCCTGTTGATCCTGGGCTCCGGCCCGGCCGGCTGGACCGCCGCCGTCTACGCCGCGCGCGCCAACCTCAAGCCCGTCGTCATCACCGGCCTGCAGCAGGGCGGCCAGCTGATGACCACCACCGAGGTGGACAACTGGCCCGGTGACGCCCACGGCCTGATGGGCCCGGACCTGATGGCGCGCATGCAGGCCCACGCCGAGCGCTTCGACACCGAGGTCATCTTCGACCACATCCACACCGCCGACCTGGGCCAGCGCCCGTTCAAGCTCATCGGCGACAACGGCGAGTACACCGCCGACGCCCTCATCCTGGCCACCGGCGCCACCGCCAAGTACCTGGGCCTGCCCTCGGAAGAAGCCTTCAAGGGCCGCGGCGTGTCCGCCTGCGCCACCTGCGACGGCTTCTTCTACCGCGACCAGGACGTGGCCGTGGTCGGCGGCGGCAACACCGCCGTGGAGGAAGCCCTGTACCTGGCCAACATCGCCCGCAAGGTCTACCTGGTCCACCGCCGCGACACCCTGCGCGCGGAGAAAATCATGCAGGACAAGCTGTTCGCCAAAATCCAGGCCGGCAAGATTGAACCGGTCTGGCACCACACCGTGGACGAAGTGCTGGGCAACGAGGCCGGGGTCACCGGCCTGCGGGTCAAGTCGGTGCAGGACGGCAGCACCCGCGACCTGGACGTGCACGGCTTCTTCGTGGCCATCGGCCACACTCCCAACACCAGCCTGTTCGAGGGCCAGCTGGGGATGAACAACGGTTACCTGACCATCAAGTCGGGGCTGGACGGCGGCGCCACCGCCACCACCGTGCCCGGCGTGTTCGCCGCCGGCGACGTGGCCGACCAGCACTACCGCCAGGCCATCACCTCCGCCGGCTTCGGTTGCATGGCCGCGCTGGACGCCGAGCGATTCCTCGACAAGGACGCCTGATGCTCAGGATCAGCGCGGACCCGGCGGAGCTGGACTTCGAGCGGGTCCACGCGTTCCTGCGGGATTCCTACTGGGCGGCGGGCATCCCCGCTGCCACCCTGCGCCGCGCACTGGATCATTCCGTCTGCTATAGCGGCTTCATCGACGGAGAGCAGGTCGCCTTTGCCCGGGCGGTCACCGATCAGGCGACTTTCGCCTATGTCGCCGATGTTTTCGTCAGCGACACCCACCGCGGCCAAGGACATGGGCGTGCGATCGTGGCCGCGCTGCTCGCCGATCCCCGCCTGCAGGGCCTGCGCCGCCTGCACCTGGTGACCCGGGACATGCAGCGTCTGTATGCGGGCCTGGGGTTTGAACCGCTGAGCCAACCGGAACGGCATATGCAGAAGCACGATCCGGATGTCTACCGCCACGGCTGAAACCGTGCCCCGCCTGCGCCTGCTCGATACCCTGTCAGCGATCCCCGCCAGCGCGTGGGACGCCCTCCACGACGGCCACAATCCGTTCCTCTCGCACGCCTTCCTGGCCGGGCTGGAACAACATGGCTGCCTGCGCGAGGACTGGGGCTGGACCCCGCATCACGCCACCCTGTGGGAAGACGGCGCGCTGATTGCCGCCGCGCCGGCCTACCTGAAGAACAACTCCCACGGCGAGTTCGTGTTCGATCACGCCTGGGCCCAGGCCTATGCGCGTTATGGACGCGACTACTTCCCCAAGTGGCTGTGCGCGGTGCCCTACTCGCCGGTGACCGGTCCGCGCCTGCTCGCATCGACGCCGGCGCGGCAAAGGCAGCTGGTTGCGGCGCTGGCCGCGCAGGCGGCGGAAGCCGGCCTGTCCTCCGTCCACGTCAACTTCCATCCCGAAGGCGAAGACGGCGCATTCGACGATCGCTGGCTGTCCCGCACCGACGTGCAGTACCACTGGCGCAACGACGCCGGTTGGGCGGACTTCGAAACCTTCCTGGCCGCCTTCGATCACAAGCACCGCAAGAACATCCGCCAGGAACGCGCGCGGGTCGCGCGCGCGGGTGTCGCGTTCCGGACCGTACGCGGCGATGACGCCAGCGAAGCCGATCTGGAAGCCATGTTCGGTTTCTACCTGCAGACCTTCCAGGACTACGGAAATTCGCCGGCGCTGACCTTCGACTTCTTCCGGCACCTGGCCCGCGCCCTGCCCCGGCAACTGGTGCTGTTCCTGGCCGAACACCAGGGCGAGCCCATTGCCGGCGCGCTGTGCCTGCGCGGTGGCGACACCCTGTATGGGCGCTACTGGGGCTGCCGCCGCAACCTGCCCGGCCTGCATTTCGAGACCTGCTACTACCAGGGTATCGAGTACTGCCTGCGCGAAGGCCTGCGTGCGTTCGAACCGGGCGCGCAGGGCGAGCACAAGATCGCCCGCGGCTTCCTGCCCGCGTTCGTGCGCAGCCGGCACTGGATCGCCGATCCCGCGTTTGCCGAAGCGCTCGGCCGCTGGTGCGAGGAGGAAAGCCTCGCCGTGCGCCGCTATGCCGCCACCCTGTCGGCGCATTCGCCCTTCAAGGCAGCGGCGTCCTGATCCGGACCGGCATGGTGGAAGCCCGGCACTGGCCCCGATAATGCCGGCATGAGCCAGCGCCCTTTCCTGCTCGCCCCGGAATCCGACGCGCCGTTTCCACCGGCGGAACTCGCCCTGCGCCAACCCGACGGCCTGTTGGCGGTCGGCGGTGATCTGAGCCCGTCGCGGCTGCTCAATGCCTACCGGGGTGGCATCTTTCCCTGGTTCTCCGAAGGCCAGCCGCTGCTGTGGTGGTCGCCGGATCCGCGCATGGTATTCCGGACCGATCACTTGCATCTGGCCTCGCGGTTCCGCCGCGGGCTGCGCCGATCGAGCTGGCGGGTCCACGCCGATACCGCCTTCGACGCGGTGGTCGCCGAGTGCGCCTCGCGGCCGCGCCCGGGCCAGGACGGCACCTGGATCACCGATGCCATGCGGGAGGCGTATGGCGTCCTGCACCGGGCGGGCCATGCCCATTCCATCGAGGTATTCGATGGCGCACGCCTGGTCGGCGGTCTCTATGGCGTGGCGATCGGCCGGATGTTCTTCGGCGAAAGCATGTTCAGCGCGGAGAGCGGCGGATCCAAGGTTGCCATCGCCGCCCTGGCGGCCACCCTGCGCGAATGGGGCTGGCCGCTGATCGACGCGCAGGTGGAGAATCCGCACCTGCTGACCCTCGGCGCGCAACGCTGGCCACGCGGCATGTTCCTGGAACGGGTGCGGGAGCTGGTGCAGGTTCCCGAGCCAGTGGCGAACTGGACCGCGCGCTTCGGCGAGCTGCCTGCGGCGCGACTGGCCGACCTGTCCGGGGATTAACGGGATTTTTGCGCCAGACGCCGCGGCGGCGTACAATGGCGGACTTTATCGCCCCGGCCGCTCCGGCCGCACTGCACAGGTCTGCATGTCGAAAGACGATTCCATCGAATTTGAAGGCACCGTCACCGAAACGCTGCCGAACACCATGTTCCGGGTCAAACTGGAAAACGGGCACGAAATCATCGCCCACATTTCCGGCCGCATGCGCAAGAACTACATCCGCATCCTCACCGGCGACAAGGTCAAGGTCGAGATGACCCCCTACGACTTGACCAAGGGTCGTATCACCTATCGCATGAAATAATTGCGGTAAACCATTGATGAAAAAGGGCGACTTGGTCGCCCTTTTTTGTTCTTGCGGTCAAGGCCGGCGGCGAGGATGCGCGGGCGCGGCAAAGGGTCGCGCTGCGCGCCGCGTCCGGGTCTTCAGTCAGGGGCACTTCCGCCAGATTCGGGGTTACGCCATCCCACCTAAGGTGGCGGCTCCCACCCCAAGCGGAGATTCCGATGACTCGTTTCCTGTCGTGCGCTGCCCTGGCCCTGGCGCTGGCCATGGCGCTGCCCGCGCCCGCCCAGGCTCGCGACACCCCGACCACCGCCTGCGTCGATCTGGCCGCCGGCCACGAAATCGTCCGCAACGGCACCCAGTCCTTCTTCCTCAAGGATGGCGATCAGCACTACCGGGTCAAGCTGCGCGGCACCTGCGACGGCCTTCCGCTCGCCTCGCGTCTGCTGGTGACCGCCGAAGGCCGGGACAACCGCCTGTGCCCCACCGGCAGCCGGGTCGACACCAATCGCGGCAAGTGCGACATCGCCAGCTTCGAGAGCATCACCGCCGAAGAGTTCGCCCGCCAGAAGACGCGTCTGCGCCGCTGATCCAGCGCCAGTCATTGCCCCGGGGCAACAAAAAAGCCGGCGCCCCGGGGCGCCGGCCTTGTTTTCGTTCCGCGGATTTTCCCGTGCGGGCGAGGCAGGCGTCGCCGTCCGCCTCGCGAGACTCAGACCGTCACCGGCAGCAGCTTCTCCGGCTCGGCCTGGCTTTCCACCACCAGTTCGCCATCGCGCACGTCGATGCTCACCCGGCCACCGTTGATCAACTTGCCGAACAGCAGTTCGTCGGCCAGCGGACGCTTGACCTTGTCCTGGAGCAACCGCGCCATCGGGCGCGCGCCCATCAGCGGATCGAAACCATGCTGGGCAAGCCAGTCGCGCGCGACCGGCGTGGCCGACAGGCTGACGTGCTTCTCCTGCAACAGCATTTCCAGCTCGATGAGGAACTTGTCCACCACCCGCAGGATGTGGTCGAAGCCCAGCGCCTGGAACTGCACCACCGCATCCAGGCGGTTGCGGAATTCCGGGGTGAAGCTGCGGCGGATGACTTCCATCGCGTCGGTGGAATGATCCTGCTGGGTGAAACCGATCGAACGGCGAGACGCCTGTGCCGCACCCGCATTCGTGGTCATCACCAGGATCACGTTCTTGAAGTTCGCCTCGCGGCCGTTGGTGTCGGTCAGCACGCCGCGGTCCATCACCTGCAACAGGATGTTGAAGATGTCCGGGTGCGCCTTCTCGACTTCGTCCAGCAGCAGCACGCAGTGCGGGGTCTTGACGATTTTCTCGGTCAACAGGCCGCCCTGGTCGAAACCGACATAGCCCGGAGGCGCGCCAATCAGGCGGCTGACCGAATGCGGTTCCATGTACTCGGACATGTCGAAGCGGACCAGCTCGATGCCCAGCTGCAGCGCCAACTGCTTGGTCACCTCGGTCTTGCCCACGCCGGTGGGACCGGCGAACAGGAAGTTGCCGATCGGCTTGTCCGGATTGCCCAGGCCCGAGCGGGCCAGCTTGATGGCCGACGCCAGGGTCTCGATGGCCGGATCCTGGCCGAAGATCACCATCTTCAGGTTGCGCTCCAGGTGCTGCAGCACGTCCTTGTCGGACGAGGTCACCTGCTTGGCCGGGATGCGCGCCATCTTGGCCACGATGGTCTCGATTTCCTCGATGTCGATCAGCGCCTTGCGCTGGTCTTCCGGCAGCAGCCGCTGGCGCGCGCCGGCCTCGTCGATCACGTCGATGGCCTTGTCCGGCAGCAGCCGGTCGCCGATGTGCTTGACCGACAGATCGACGGCCGCCTGCAAGGCCTCGTCGGCGTAGGTCACGCCGTGGTGGGCCTCGTACTTGGGCTTCAGGCCCTGCAGGATCTGGAACGCCTCGCCCACGGTCGGTTCGACGATGTCGATTTTCTGGAAGCGCCGCGCCAGCGCGCGGTCCTTCTCGAAAATGCCGCGGTATTCCTGGAACGTGGTCGAGCCGATGCAGCGCAGTTCGCCCGACGCCAGCGCCGGCTTGATCAGATTGCTGGCGTCCATGGTGCCGCCGCTGGCGGAACCGGCGCCGATGATGGTGTGGATCTCGTCGATGAAGAGCACCGCCCCCGGGATTTTCCGGATCGCCGCCAGCACGCCCTTCAGGCGCTTCTCGAAATCGCCGCGGTACTTGGTGCCCGCCACCAGGGCGCCCAGGTCCAGCGAGTAGATGGTGGCGTCCAGCAGGACGTCCGGCACCTCGCCTTCGACGATGCGCTTGGCCAGGCCTTCGGCCAGGGCGGTCTTGCCCACGCCGGCCTCGCCGACGTAGAGCGGGTTGTTCTTGCGGCGCCGGCACAGGACCTGGATGGTCCGTTCGACCTCGTCGGCGCGGCCGACCAGGGGGTCGATCTTGCCCTGCCGGGCCAGGTCGTTGAGGTTGCTGGCGAACTCGGTCAGGGCATCGCCCTTGCCGTCGCCTTCGCCGGCCTCGGTCTTGCCCGCCTCGCCCTCGTGCGCGCCCTGGCCCTCGCCCTCCTCGCCCTGCTTGGCGATGCCGTGCGACAGGTAGTTCACCACGTCCAGCCGGGTGACGTCCTGCTGGTTGAGGAAGTAGACCGCGTGGGAATCCTTCTCGCCGAAGATCGCCACCCGCACGTTGGCGCCGGTGACCTCCTTCTTGCCGGAGGACTGGACGTGGTAGACCGCGCGCTGGAGCACGCGCTGGAAGCCCAGGGTGGGCTGGGTATCGCGGCCGTCATCCTCGGCCAGGCGCGACACGGAGGCCTCGATGGCCTGTTCCAGGTCGTGCTGCAGGCGGGTCGAATCCGCGCCACAGGCCTTGAGCACCGCCTGCGCGGACGGGTTCTCCAACAGCGAGAGCAGCAGGTGCTCCACCGTCATGAACTCGTGCCGTGCTTCGCGGGCGCGCTTGTAGCACTGGCCGATGGTTTGCTCGAGATCTTTGCTGAACATGGTCGCCTCCGGGGCCGATGCCGACAATATGCGGCCTGAGGGGTGGATTTCCATCACCCGCCCGGATTTCAGTGTTCAGGAATCGTTGCCTTGCAAGGGCCCCACGGCGCCCCAACACCGAAACCTCAGGATTTTTCCATCGTGCACAGCAGCGGATGCTGGTTCACCCGCGAAAACTCGTTGACCTGGGCCACCTTGGACTCCGCCACCTCGCGGGTATAGACCCCGCAGATGGCGCGGCCCCGGGTATGGACATGCAACATGATCTGGGTGGCCTTTTCCAGATCCATGGAAAAGAACTGCTGGAGCACGACCACGACGAAATCCATCGGGGTGTAATCGTCGTTGAGCAGCACCACCTGGTAGAGCGGCGGCGGCGCCACTTCGGGCTTACTGGTCTCCACCAGCACGCCGTGGTCGCGTTCGTTTTCGTTCTTGCGTGACATGCCGCGATTATACGGATTGGACGCCCACCGAGGTTGCACGCACAATTAACCCTTTCCCCAATGGATTGAACCCGATGAAACCAGTCGCCCTCGCCCTTGCCCTCGTCGCCGCCCTCGCGGGCGTGTCCGGCGCGCATGCCGCGGATGCCGACCCGGCCATCGCCAAGCAGTTGAAGGCGCTGGGCTACGAATACGAGGTGGACGAAGACGGCGACTACAAGTTGCTGATGGCCACCGGCGACAACGACGAGCGCAGCCAGATCGTCTACATCCGCTCGACCGTGGAAACCTATGGCAAGCACCGGGTCCGCGAGCTGTGGTCCTACGCCTACCGGTCGCCGAGCGATTCGCTGCCGGCGGTGATCGCCAACCGCCTGCTGGACGCCTCCAACGCGTTGATCATCGGCTCCTGGGCCAAGCAGGAGCGCAGTGCGGTCTATGTGGCCAAGATTCCGGCCGACGCCAGCACCGAACTGCTGGAAGACGCCATTTCCGCCGCCGCCGTCTCGGCGGACGCGATGGAAGTGGAACTGGCCGAGGATCCGGCTTCGGACGACTACTGAGCCCCCACTGGAACACCCCCATGAGCTACCGCGAAGGCCGGTTCTGGCAACCCGACGTCACCGTCGCCACCATCGTGGTGCGCGACGGGCGCCTGCTCATGGTCGAGGAACGCGCCCAGGGCCGGCTGGTGTTCAACCAGCCCGCCGGACACCTGGAGCCGGACGAGACCCTGCTGGAGGCGGCCTTGCGCGAAACCCGCGAGGAAACCGGCTGGGACGTGCGCCTGACCGCCTTCGTCGGCGCCTACCAGTGGAAGGCCACCGAGACCGGTCGGCACTACCTGCGCTTCGCCTTCGCCGCCGAACCGGTGCGCCATGACCCGGCGCGGACGCTGGACGAAGGCATCCTGCAGACCCACTGGTTGACCCCGGCCGAGCTGCAGCAGGCCCGCGAGCGGCATCGCAGCCCGCTGGTCTGGCAGGCGGTCGAGGACTATCTCGGCGGCCGCCGCTATCCGCTGGACATGCTCCACCACCTGGCATGAGCACGCCCCGCGTCATCGTCGGTGTCTCGGGCGGGGTCGACTCGTCGGTGGCCGCGCTGCGCCTGGTCCGGGCCGGCGAATCCGTGGCCGGCCTGTTCATGCAGAACTGGGCCGACGACGGCAGCGGTGAATGCCGTGCCGAGGAAGATCGCCGCGACGCGGTCGCCGTATGCGGCCGGCTCGGCATCCCGTTCCATTTCCGCGACTTCTCGGCCGAGTACTGGCAGGGCGTGTTCGAGCACTTCCTGGCCGAGTACGCCGCCGGTCGCACGCCCAACCCTGACGTGCTGTGCAACCGCGAGGTCAAGTTCAAGCATTTCCTGGACGCCGCGCGCGAACTGGGCGCGGAGAAGATCGCCACCGGCCACTACGCGCGCATCGGTTTCCATGCCGGCCGCTGGCAGCTGCTGCGCGGCGTGGATCGCGGCAAGGACCAGAGCTACTTCCTCCACCAGTTGGGCCAGGCGCAGTTGTCGGCGACCCTGTTCCCGATTGGCGACATGCAGAAGCAGGACCTGCGCGGCGTCGCCCGCGACGCGGGCCTGCCGACGCACGACAAGAAGGACTCGACCGGCATCTGCTTCATCGGCGAGCGCGACTTCCGCGAGTTCCTCGGCCGCTACCTGCCGGCCCGTCGCGGCGAGATGCGCGACCCGCAGGGCCAGCGCATCGGCGAGCACCCCGGCGTTTTCTATTTCACCCTGGGCCAGCGCGAAGGCCTGCAGATCGGCGGCGTGCGCGGCCGGCCCGCCGCGCCCTGGTATGTGGTCGGCAAGGACGTCGCCAACAACATCCTGTACGTCGATCAGGACACCCGGAGTCCCTACCTGCAATCGCAGCGGCTGTGGTCCGAGCAGGCCCACTGGACCGCCGGCAGCGCGCCGGCGGCGCGCTTCGACTGCACCGCGCAGACGCGTTACCGGCAAGCCGATGAACCCTGTTCGGTGACCGTCACCGACGATGGCCGGCTCGAGGTCGCATTCGCGCGGCCGCAGCGGGCGGTCACGCCCGGCCAGTCGGTGGTGCTGTACGACGGCGACATCTGCCTCGGCGGCGCGGTCATCGCCGCCACCGACGCCCCCCTGGAACGAAGAATCGCGGAGCAAGCCGCTTGAGCAACCAGTTTTCCGAACGCGTGCTGGCCCTGGCCGGGCTGGCGCAGGCCCTCCACCAGGTCCGCCGCATCGCCGAGACCGGCCACTCCGAAGCCGGCGTGGTGCAGACCGCGCTGGACAGCGTGTTCCGGATCGACGCCGTCGATGCCGCCGGCGTGTTCGGTCGCGTTTCCGAACTCAATCCGGGTCTGCGCCTGCTGCGCGGCTACCTGATCGGCGAAAACAAGGAAGACACCCTGCCCCGGCTCGGAATGGCGGTGCTGCAACTGGAGCGCCGGTTTATCCGCCGCACAGATCTGGGCGACGCCGTCAGCCAGGGCGTGGACCGGCTCGCGCCACAGGCGCAGCAACTCGGCAGCACCCATCCGGAAGTGATCGCCACGCTCGGCAACCTCTATGCCGAGACCCTCAGCCAGTTGCGCCCGCGGGTGATGGTCCAGGGCAATCCGCACTACCTGGGACAGCCGGGCGTGGTCGCCGAGATTCGCGCCATCCTGCTGGCGGCGGTACGCGCGGCCGTGTTGTGGCGGCAGTTGGGCGGCAGCTATTGGGACTTCCTGTTCTCGCGCCGTGCGATGGCCGCCGCCATCGACGGCTGGCTCAACTGAAACGCGGTCCCGCGCTCACCCCGTGCAGGCCACCGGCCGCCTCCGGCGCACGCCCAGCGTGCCGAACACGATCAGGCTGACGAACGCCAGCAGACAGACGCTCACGCCTCCGTAGAGGGTGATCCAGCCGAAGCCATGCGCCAACGCCGCCACGCCGGCGGGATCACCCGCCGGATCCCCGGCCGCGATCCGTTCCGCCAACGGGCGCAGATCCGCGTCCGACATCGTGTCGACGCCCACCTGCCGCAATCCCGTCTGCACGCCGCGCACCAGCAGCAATCCCATCAAAGCGATGTTGACCGCCAGCGAGATCAGGCGCGCGCTCATGTCCAGGCCCGACGCCATGCCCACGCGATCCGGCGAGACCGAGCCGGTGCTGGTGTTGGTGACCGGCGTGTTGGTGATGCCCAGGCCGATGCCCGCGATCAGCGCGCCGGGGAGCACCGTCCATAATCCCGGTTCGGCGACGCCGACGCTCCAATGCATCAACAGGAAACCGACACCGATGGTGAACAGGCCCGCCGGAATCACCACGCCGGGTCCGTGGCGCAGCGCCAGGCGCTCGCCCAGCGGCGGGAACACCAGCGCCGGCAGCGTATAGGCCAGCAACGCCATGCCCGAGGGCAGTTCGCCCAGCCCCAGTACGCCGTGGAAGTACAGCGGCAGGTAGACCATCAACGGCCAGAAGCTGAAATTCATGCCCATCGATCCCAGCAGCGCGCCCGAAAAACTGCGGTTGCGCAGCACCGAGAAATCGAACATCGGATGCTCCATCCGCCGCTCCACCGCGACGAACGCGGCCAGGCACGCCAACGATGCCACCAGGATGGCCAGCGCCAGCGGTGTCGCGAAACCCATCGCGTCGCCCTGGGTCAGATAGAACGCCAGTCCCAGCACCGCCAGCGACAGGGTGAGCATGCCCCCCACGTCCAGGCGCCGCGCATCGGGATCACGCGACTCCTCGACACTGGTGAGCACCAGCAGCAACGTCAGCGCCGCGATGGGACCGTGCACCAGGAACACCCAGGTCCAATCCGAGATCGCCACGATCATCCCGCCGATCAGCGGGCCGAATCCGAGCCCGAAACCGAACACCACGCCCCAGGCGGCGAACGCGCGGCTACGCTCGCGCCCATCGCGGAACTGGTGCGACAGGATGGCCAGCATGCAGATCAGCAGCACGCCGCCGCTCAGGCCCTGCAGCACCCGCGCGAAGATCAGCAGGCCCACGCCGCCGGCCAGACCGCACAGCACCGAACTGGCGCCGAACAACGCGCCGCTGATCAGGAACACCCGCCGCCGTCCGAACCGATCGGCCAGCGCGCCGGCAGC
Source organism: Pseudoxanthomonas sp. (assembly GCF_051953815.1). Lineage (GTDB taxonomy): Bacteria > Pseudomonadota > Gammaproteobacteria > Xanthomonadales > Xanthomonadaceae > Pseudoxanthomonas_A. The sequence goes on from NZ_JBQCIJ010000053.1 coordinate 15,625, forward strand.
CATCAGCACCGTGGTGCTGGCGATCGTGTAGGCGTTCATCACCCACTGCATCTGGCGGAAATCCCCGCCCAGGACCCGCTCCAGGGTGGGCAGGATCACCGGCACGCTGGAGATCTCCAGCCCGAACATCAGGGAAGCGAGACAGACGGCGAACAACGCCGTCCTGTTCCGGCGGGAAAGGGACGCGGACATGGGGGACTCCGACGAGGGTGGCGCGGGAAGCGGCACGGCACGGTCCATTGCATCGGCCGGGGTGGCGCTGGCTGGGCGCCATTGTCGGCATCGCCTTGGAATGATGGAAATGATTTAATTTATTCCAATTCAGTAATTTCCATCATGCCACCCCCATGGACTTCGACCCCACCCTGCTGCGTGCCTTCATCGCGGTCAACGACTCCGGCGGCTTCACCCGCGCCGCCGAGCGCCTGCACCTGACCCAGTCGGCGATCAGCCACCAGATCCGCCGGCTGGAGGAGCAGGTCGGTCGGCCGTTGCTCAATCGCACCACCCGCCGCCTGACCCTGACCGAGGACGGCGAGGAGTTCCTGAGCCACGCGCAGCGCATCCTCGACGCGTCCGACGCGCTGACCCGGCGATTCCATCTGTCGCCGGTGTCCGGCGTGATCCGTTTCGGCGTGGCCGATACCTACCTGGGCGCGCGCCTGCCCAGCCTGCTCGGCCAGTTCGCGCGCAGCCATCCCTGCGTGAGGCTGGAAGTGAACGTCTCGTCCTGCCCGGATTTCCGCGCGATGGTCGCCGCCGGCGAACTCGACATGGCGGTGGTGCTGGCCGAGCCGGGCCAGGAGGAGGATCTGCTGCTGCGCAGTACCGAGTTCGTGTGGAGCGCCGCGGAGAACTTCGCGCCACCCGCGGGCGACTCGCTGCCGCTCGCGTTCGCGCCGGCGCCCTGCCTGCGCAGGCAGATCGGCCTCGCCGCGCTGGAACGCGCCGCGCAGCCCTGGCACTTCACCTTCACCTCGGCCAGCAACGAAGGCCTGCGTGCGGCCACCCTCGCCGGGCTGGGCGTGGCGGTGATGACCCGCACCGAACTGGTCCAGGGCCTGAAGATCGTCAACGACGAACTGGGCCTGCCGGCCCTGCCGAAAGCCGAGTACGTGCTGGTGCGTCGCCCCGGCGAGCAGACCGCCGCCGCCGACGAGTTCACCCGCCTGCTGCAGGATCACGCGTAGGCGCTGAGCCGCCCGCGGCGCGGCCGCATCGGTCCAGGGCACAGGGCTCCGGCAACGAAAAACCCCGGCTTTCGCCGGGGTTTTCGTGGAGCCGTGACCATCGCGACGCTTACGCGGCGACGGTGTCGGCGACGTCCTTGTAGTCGGCGATCTGATCGAAGTTCATGTAGCGGTAGATCTGAGCGCCGTTGGCATTGATGACGCCGATGTCGGCCATGTACTCGGCCTTGGTCGGGATGCGGCCCAGGCGCGAGCAGATCGCGGCCAGTTCCGCCGAACCCAGGTACACGTTGGAGTTCTTGCCCAGGCGGTTCGGGAAGTTGCGGGTGCTGGTGGAGAACACGGTCGCGCCCTCCTTCACCTGCGCCTGGTTGCCCATGCACAGCGAGCAGCCCGGCATTTCCATGCGCGCGCCGGCGGTGCCGAAGGTGCCGTAGTGGCCTTCCTTGGTCAGTTCGGCGGCATCCATCTTGGTCGGCGGCGCGACCCACAGCTTGGTCGGGATGTCGCGCTTGCCTTCCAGCAGCTTGGACGCGGCGCGGAAGTGGCCGATGTTGGTCATGCACGAACCGATGAACACTTCGTCGATCACCGCGCCGGACACTTCCGACAGGGTCTTCACGTCGTCCGGATCGTTCGGGCAGGCCACGATCGGCTCATGCACGTCGGCCAGGTCGATCTCGATGACCGCCGCGTACTCGGCGTCGGCGTCGGCCTTCATCAGTTGCGGATCGGCCAGCCACGCTTCCATCGCCTTGATGCGGCGCTGCAGGCTGCGCGGATCCTGATAGCCCTCGGCGATCATCCACTTCAGCAGCGTGATGTTGCTGTTGATGTACTCGATGATCGGTTCCTTGTTGAGGTGCACGGTGCAGCCGGCGGCCGAACGCTCGGCCGAGGCGTCGGACAGCTCGAACGCCTGCTCCACCTTCAGATCCGGTAGGCCTTCGATTTCCAGGATGCGGCCGGAGAAGATGTTCTTCTTGCCCTGCTTGGCGACCGTCAGCAGGCCCTGCTTGATGGCGTACAGCGGAATGGCGTTGACCAGATCGCGCAGGGTCACGCCCGGCTGCATTTCACCCTTGAAGCGGACCAGCACCGATTCCGGCATGTCCAGCGGCATCACCCCGGTGGCGGCGGCGAAGGCGACCAGGCCCGAACCGGCCGGGAACGAGATGCCCACCGGGAAACGGGTGTGCGAGTCGCCGCCGGTGCCGACGGTGTCGGGCAGCAGCATGCGGTTGAGCCAGCTGTGGATCACGCCGTCGCCCGGGCGCAGCGAGATGCCGCCGCGGTTGCTGATGAACGCCGGCAACTCGTGGTGGGTCTTCACGTCGACCGGCTTCGGATAGGCGGCGGTGTGGCAGAACGACTGCATCACCAAGTCCGCGCTGAAACCCAGGCAGGCCAGATCCTTCAGTTCGTCGCGGGTCATCGGGCCGGTGGTGTCCTGCGAACCCACCGAGGTCATCTTCGGCTCGCAGTAGGTGCCCGGGCGGATGCCCTGGCCTTCGGCCAGGCCGCAGGCGCGGCCAACCATCTTCTGCGCCAGGGTATAGCCCTTGCCGGTGTCGGCCGGGTTCTGCGGCAGGCGGAACAGCGTGGAAGCCGGCAGACCCAGCGCCTCGCGCGCCTTGGCGGTCAGGCCGCGACCGATGATCAGCGGGATGCGGCCGCCGGCGCGCACTTCGTCGAACAGCACGTCGCTCTTGACCTGGAACTCGGCGATGACCTCACCGTTCTTCAGCGCCTTGCCTTCATACGGACGCAGTTCGACGACATCGCCCATGTCCATCTTCGACACGTCCAGTTCGATCGGCAGCGCGCCGGCGTCTTCCATCGTGTTGTAGAAGATGGGAGCGATCTTGCTGCCCAGGCAGACGCCGCCGAAGCGCTTGTTCGGAATGAACGGGATGTCTTCGCCGGTCCACCACAGCACCGAGTTGGTGGCCGACTTGCGGCTGGAGCCGGTGCCGACCACGTCGCCGACGTAGGCGACCGGATGGCCCTTTTCGGTCAGCGACTGGATGAACGCGATCGGGCCGCGCTTGCCGTCTTCCTCCGGGGTGAACGGCGCGCCATCGCGCTTGTTCTTGAGCATCGCCAGGGCGTGCATCGGGATGTCGGGACGGGTGGTCGCGTCCGGCGCCGGCGACAGGTCGTCGGTGTTGGTCTCGCCCGGCACCTTGAACACGGTGACGGTCAGCGACTGCGGCACTTCCGGACGGCTGGTGAACCATTCGGCGTCGGCCCAGCTCTGCAGCACGGCCTGGGCGTTGGCGTTGCCCTTCTGCGCTTTTTCCTGCACATCGTGGAAGGCATCGAACATCAGCAGGGTGTGCTTGAGCGCGTTGGCGGCGATGGTGCCGACTTGGGCGTCGTCCAGCAGTTCCACCAGCGGATGGATGTTGTAGCCGCCGAGCATGGTGCCCAGTAGTTCGGTGGCGCGCTCGCGGCTGATCAGCGGGCACTGCTCGGTGCCGAAGGCGACCGCGGCCAGGTAGGACGCCTTGACCTTGGCGGCGTCGTCGACGCCGGCCGGCACGCGGTGGGTGATCAGATCCAGCAGGAAGTCGCCCTCGCCGGCCGGCGGCGCCTTCAGCAGCTCGATGACGTCGGCGGTCTGCTGGGCCGACAGCGGCAGCGGCGGGATACCCAGCGCGGCGCGCTCGGCTACGTGGTGGCGATAGGCTTCCAACATGGTGACTCCGGTATTCGGTGAAGTGACGGGAAACAACGGGTGGGGCTTCATTCCGCGGCGGGAACAATCAACTTCAGCCCCTTGAAGTAATCGCGGTAGAACCGATCGTCGCGGGTGATCAGCCCGTTGCACTGGAGCAGTGCGTGGGCGCCGATCAGGAAATCGGGCGCGGCGCGGTCACGCGCGCCGTCGCGTTGGCGGTAGCGACGCTGCATTTCGCCGGCGCGCAGGGCCGACTTGGCTTCCAGCGGGCTGAAGCGGATGCTCATTTCCTCCAGCACCGCCAGCGCCTCCGAACCGTCGCGCAGCGCGCTGCACACTTCGGCCAGGGCGACCTCGCAGATCACCACCGGCCCGGCGCTCAGGCATTGGCGCAGGCAGGCTTCGGCGGCGTCGGCCTGCGGGCCGTCGGCCAGCAGGTCGATGAGGACGGAGGAATCCAGGGCAATCATGGCGTCGGCTCAGGCGCTCACTGTTCCGTGGATTCGCCGGGCGCATGGCCGCGCAGGGCGCGCATGGCCGCATCGGTGCTGTCGAAACCATCCAGCTTGAAACGACCGCGGGCGCGCGAGATGGCGTCGTCCACGCTCTTGCGCAGGACGATCCGGCTGCCTTCCAGTTCGACCTTGAGCACGCTGCCCTTGGTCAGGCCCAGGGCATCGCGGACGGCCTTGGGCAGGGTGATCTGGCCACGCTCGGCGACGGTCGCTTCCATCCGGGACTCCTGCGAAGTATGCATGAAGTATACATACTTTCCCCGGCATACCCAAACCGCCGCCGTCGGGAAATGTCGGCCAGGGCGCTCCCGGGCCCCGGCCGACATCGTGTCAGAAGGACACCTGGAAACGCATGTTGACCGTATACCCGCGGTCGTCCCCGGCGTAGCGTCCGGCCGGCTGGCGGGTCCGCCAGCGCACGGTGTCCAGCATCAACCGGCTCCAGTTGTTGAGGTACCAGTTGGTGCCCACCGTCCAGGCGCTGCCCCGCCCGCCTCCCGGCAGGTCGGTGTAGTCGGCGGTGTCGTAGCGGGCCTTCAATTCCCATGCACCGGGCCCGCCGTCGCTCACCGGCGCGTCGACCTTGACCCGTCCCCAGGTCCCGGTCCTGGCCGAATAAGCCGGCCTGGCCTCGCCCAGGAACCACCCCGCCGCCAACGCATGCGCACGATGCGTGAACGTTCCACGCGCGCCGTCATCCCAGCCGCGCACCCGCCGTGCGCCCCATTCTCCCTGGACCCATGCCGGCCCGGCGAACGTCGCCAACTCCAGTCCCAGCGCCTCGCCGCGGTCGGCATCGGCGACCCGGCCGGGGGCGATCCGCAGGTTGTCGTTGAAGGTGCCGCCGATGGCCGCACCGCGTACGGCCCGGACCGGGCCCCGGATCTGCTCGCGGAAACCCCAGCCCCCCAGATGGACGGTCATGCGCTCGGTACGTATGGGATTCCAGTGGCCGCGCAGCGTGTAGGCCAGCGCGCCGTTGCCGCTGCCCGGTTCATCGGGCCCATCCCCGCTGACATGCAGCGCCGCGTGCCAGTCCCGGCCCTGGAGCCGCTGCATCACGCCCAGGTCGGAAGCGCCGTGCTGCGGAAGGATCACCGCCCCCACCACGTTGCGGCTCTGGAACGGCGTACTGGATACCCCGCTGGCGCCGTCCATGCTCCGGTCATTGAGGCGCAGGCCAACCGAGAACTCGGCCGGAATGCCGAACAACTGGTGCTCGAACGCACCGAAGGCCGACTTCCAGCTGACCGCGTTGCCGGCAAAGTCCGCTTCCAGCACGTAGCCCAGCCGCCCGTGATTGCCTTCCACGCCGAGCCGGGCCGAGCTGACCTCGGTTCCGGACAGGTTGCGCGAAGCGGCGTCGGATCCACCCGTGCTGGATGCATCCACGAAAAATCGGCCACGCGGACGGAAACGCGCCTTGCCGTCGGCACTGGTGAATTCGGGCGCGCCCTTGGCCAGGCTGATTTTGGGCTGCGTCGACGCGGTGGCTTCCAGCCGGTCCAGCCGCGTGGCCAGGGCATCGGTACCCGTGGCCTGCGTCGAGGGCTCCGCGGCCGCATCCGCCGCGTGCACCGAAGTCCGGGCAAGACGCGACTCGATGTCGGCCAGACGTGCCTCCAGCATCTGGATGTGGTCCGCCTGTTGCCTGACGATCTGCTCAATCGTCGTGGCCTGCGCGTCATCCGCACCGGAGCCGGGCTGCGCCCAGGCCGGCGCGCACAAGGACAGGCAAGCCGTTGCCAACAGCGTTGGCGTCCGTTTCGTGTTCATCATGTTTCTCCAGGCAAAGCGGCGCCCTCGGCACCGATGCCGTTGAGCGATCAAAGGGAGAGAAGCCGCCACCGGACGCATGCCGGTGACGGGAACCTGCCCGCTAACGGGTGCCTTCCGCCCCGCGTGGACGCCACGTGATCAGGCGGTGTTCGGCGATATCAAGCACTTGATCGATGAGCAGCACGAACATCGCCAGCACGACGATTCCGGCGAACACGCCCACCGCGTTGAAGTTGCCCTCGGCCTGCGCGATCAGGTATCCGAGCCCCGCCGATGCGCCCAGGTATTCGCCGATGATCGCGCCGACCACCGCGAAGCCCACCGAAGTGCGCAGGGAGGACAGGATCCAGCTGGCCGCGGCGGGGAAATAGACATGCCGCAGCAGATCTCGCCGGTTGGCGCCGAGGATGCGCGCGTTCGCCAGCACGGTCGGATTGACCTCGCGCACGCCCTGCATGGCGTTGAAGAAGGTGATGAAGAACACCAGCGTCACCGCCAGCGCGACCTTCGACCATAACCCCAGTCCCAGCCACAGCACGAAGATGGGCGCCAGCACCACGCGCGGTATCGCGTTGAAACTCTTGATGAAAGGATCCAGGATGCGTGCGACGGTGGTATTGAGGCCCAGCCAGACACCGGCCGCCACGCCCATCACCGTGCCGATGACATAGCCCAGCGCGGTCTCGGTCAACGTTACCGACACATGCTTGTAGAAACCGGTGTCGCTGAGCCAGACATACATCTGGCGGACGATGTCCCACGGCGCCGGAAAGAAGAACGGGTCGATGATGCGCAAGGACACGCCCGCCTGCCAGCCGCCGAACACGGCCACCACCAGCCCCGCCTGGATGAACCGCTCAGTCGCCGTACGCATAGCTCTTCTCCACTTCGCCACGCAGGCAGGCCCAGATATCGCGATACAGATCGGTGAAGCGCGGATCCAGCTTGATTTCGGCCACGTTGCGCGGCCGCTCCAGCGCAACCCGGAAACTCTCCACCACGCGGCTACCCGGCCCCGAGGCCAGCACCACCACACGATCGCCCAGGGCGATGGCTTCCTCGAGATCATGGGTGATCAGGATCACCGAGCGGCGGTCCTCCTGCCACAGCCGCAGCAGTTTGTTCTGCATCAGGTGCCGGGTATGGATGTCCAGCGCCGAGAACGGCTCGTCCATCAGGATCACCTTGGGCTCGACGATGAGCGCCTGCGCCATCTGCACGCGTTTGCGCTGCCCGCCGGAAAGCTGATGCGGATAGCGGTGCTCGAACCCCGCCAGGCCGACCTTGGCGAGCCAGTCGCGCGCCTGTCGGCCGCGTTCGAGCGCCCCGATGCCGCGAAAGCGAAGGCCGAGTTCGACGTTCTCGAGCGCCGTTTTCCACGGCAGCAACGCATCCTGCTGGAACAGGTAACCCACGCTGTTCTGGACACCTGCCACCGGCCGGCCGTCGATGCTCACCCCTCCCGCCGCCGGCGCCAGCAAACCGGCCACGGCGTTGAGGATGGTGCTCTTGCCGCAGCCGGTGGGCCCGACGATGGCGAGGAACTCGCCGTCGCCTACCCGGATATCGACGTCACGCACCGCGACGAAGTCGCCGAACGCCATCGTCATGCCTTCGATCGATACCATCGGATTGGGTATCGGGGATGCCGCGAAGGCTGTTTCCTTCCTGTGCTCACGCACGGGATTCAGTGCTGCCATGACATTGCCCTCCAGACAAAATCTTCAATGTCCGCTCGACGCGCGGTCGACAAAGCGGTTCGTATAGGTCTTCGCCAGATCCACCTGGGCCGCCGCGATGTCCGGGTTGAACTCCGAGAGCACCGTCAGCGGAGTACCCATGTCCGACTCGGCGAACCGGCCATCGGGGGAGAAGATGCCGCGCGCGGATTCCACCGCTTTGGCGTAGACGGCCCGATCACCGGAGACATAGCTGTCCGGGAGCGCCGCGACGATGGCCTCCGCGCTGTTCTCGGCGATGAATTTCAGGGCTCGCCGCTCGGCGCGAACGATCTTCTGGATGGCGTCCGGGCGCGCCTCGATGAACGACGGCTGGGCGTACAGCACCGAGGTCGGATAGATGCCGCCGTAGACCTCGCGCGCGCCAGCGTCGCTGCGCGCGTCAATCAGGATCCGGCCGACGCCGCGTTCCTGGATCAGGGTCGCGGCCGGATCGTAGTTCACCAGCAGATCAACCTTGCCCTGCTCCAGCGCCGCGACCGCCGCGGCGCCCGATCCCACGCCGATCAATGACACCGCCGAGGCCGGGATGCGGTGGCGTTCCAGGTAGTAGCGGATGAAGAAGTCCGACGAGGATCCGGGCGAGGTGATGCCGACACGCGCGCCGCGGATGGTGTCCGGCCGGGCCGGATCGAAGCGGCTGCGCTTGCCGCCCGCCAGCACCAGGCCGGAATTGCGCGACAGCAGCACGAAGGCCGTCACCGGTTTGTCCTTGACCTGCATCTGGATGGTGTGGTCGTAGAAGCCCACCGCCACGTCGGTGGAACCGGCGACCAGCGCCTGCAGGACCTTGGCGCCGCCCTGGGCGAAGTTCTCGGTCCGTACATCGAGGCCTTCATCCCTGAAATAACCCTGGGAATCGGCGATGAAGAACGGCAGATTGTTGAGGTTGTAGGAGCCCACGCTGATGCGCACCGGCGCGCCGGTCACCGCCGGGGAATCCGCGTTGCCCGACGGCGGGCCGGCGGCATTCCTGCCGTCGCATCCGGTGAAGAGCAGGGCGAGCATCGCGCCCAGGCACAGCAGTCTTGCGTACATCGTGTTCCCTCCCGAGGAATGGTGATGATTGGATGGCTATGTATCCGCACTCATGCGGCGCGCGTCCAGGAGCTGGCCTCCCTGGCCGGCAGATGCGTGAACACTTTTCCTTCGAACAATCGCCGGGCGGTGCGCACCACGCTGGCGATCCAGGGACCATCGGGTTTCGCGCGTTCGAGCGATACCTCCAGACAGCCGCCGGGGTGTTCCAGCACAACGCCGGTCGTCTCGATGGGGCCGGCAAGCGCGTGCGCCACCGTGCCTGCAGTAACGGCCGCCGTGGCGATGCCGACCCCTCCGGTGATGGCCAAAGCGCGATGACATTGGTGTGGCATGAAGTAACGTACCCGCAGGCCGGGAGCCGACTCCCTGGCGGCCAGCAGGACAGGCTTTGGAATGACACGGCTGCCGGCGTCCGGTATGCCCATGCGTCGGCCCGCTTCAATGCGGATCGCTTCCAGGCGACGCAGCAATGCCGCATCGCCGTTCAATTTCGAAGGCGGTTCATCGCCGCGCAATCCCAACGCCTCCGCGGGGATCAGCACCATCGGGATCGCGCAGTCGATGCAGCTGACGTCGACGCCTTCGATCTGCTCCTGTGCAGCCCCCGTTGGCAGTAATCGGCCTCCGCGGGTGCCCGCGGCATCCAGGAAGGCCAGTTCTATCGGCGCAGCACGGCCCGGCACCCCGGCGATGCGGGTATCGCCCTGATAGGTCACGCGCCCCGATGGGGTTTGCACGGTTGCGCGGATGATCTTGCCGGTATTGACGTTGTGGATGCGGACCTGTGTCCTTGGATGCACGCCCGGCACCAGTCCGGCCTCGATCGCGAAGGGCGCGGCGGCCGACAGCATGTTGCCGCAGTTGGGACTGGTGTCGACCTGCCGCTCGTCCACTTTCACTTGCGCGAACAGGTAGTCGATGTCGGCGTCGGGTCGCGATGCGTGGTCTATGATGGCAACCTTGCTGGAGAGCGGATTCCCGCCGCCGATACCATCGATCTGCAAGGGATGGCCGGAGCCCATCAGGTCCAGCAGCAGCTGATCGCGCATCGCGGGATCCGGCGGCAGATCGGAGGCGAGGAAGAACGGCCCCTTCGACGTGCCTCCCCGCATCAGGACACATGGAATGCCCAGCGGCTCGTTGGACGATGCATCACGACTCATGCTTGAATCACATTAATATTGCCCCTGTGATTCGATACTGGCATGAAGCCATGCGACGATTAATTGCTAATTTTTCCCGAATTGATAGGCCATGAGCATCAATTGCGAGATCCTGGATCTGCGCGCGTTCCTGCTGGTCAGCGAGACCCGCAGTTTCCACCGCGCCGCCGAAACCCTCCATCTGTCGCAACCGGCGCTCAGCCGGCGCATCCAGAAACTCGAACAGAACGTGGGCGCGCCGCTGCTGGAACGGACCACCCGCAGCGTGGTGCCGACCGCGGTCGGCCAGGATCTGTTGCCGCTGGTCCGGCGCATGCTGGAGGAGTTCGATGGCTCGCTGTTTTCGCTGCGTGGCAGCGACGAACATCGTGGCGGCCAGGTCACCATCGCCTGCCTGCCCACCGCCGCGTTCTATTTCCTGCCCAGCGTGATCGCCCGCTTCCATGAAGATCACCCGCGTGTGCGGTTCCGCATCCTCGATCTGCCGGCCACCGAGGGCCTGCAGGCGGTGGAACGCGGCGAAGTCGAGTTCGGCATCAACTTCATGGGCAGTTCGCATCCGGAACTGGCCTTCGATGCGTTGCTCGAGGATCCGTTCGTACTGGCGTGCCGGCGGGATCATCCGCTGGCGAGGAAACGGCGCATCCACTGGAGCGATCTGGCGCCCTATCCGCTGATCACGGTGCACCGCACCAGCGGCAACCGCACCCTGCTGGACGGCGCGCTGGCGCGCGAGAACCTGCGCCTGAACTGGTTCTACGAGGTCACCCATCTGTCCACGTCGCTGGGCCTGGTCGAAGCCGGCGTCGGCATTTCCGTCCTGCCACGGATGGCCACCCCGCAAGGCGAACATCCCTCCCTGGTGACACGTCCGCTGAGCCACCCCGACATATCGCGCACCATCGGCGTGGTGCGCCGGCGCGGCGCGCAGTTGTCCCCGGTGGCGGAGCGCTTCCTGGACTTGTTGCGGCACGAATGGCGGGACGGTTGAAGCCGCCGGCCATGGCGCCGGGACGCGCAGCAAGCACCTGCCGGCAACAGTGAAGTCCATCCCGCGGCCCTTGGGGAACGCGCGCTCCGGCTCCATTTGAGGGACAATCGCTTGCATCGCCGACGGCCTCGCCGCCGGCGCCAAGCCAGCCGGCCTCTGGCCGTCGTCATCGCCAGCCACCGTCACAGGAGCCCCCGCATGAGCGACTCTTTCTCCACCCGCAGCCGTCTGGACGTCAACGGCAAGGCGTACACCTATTTCAGCCTGCCCAAGCTGGGCCAGCGCTTCGACATTGCCCGCCTCCCCTATTCGATGAAGATCCTGCTGGAGAACCTGCTCCGCTGCGAGGACGGCGTCAGCGTCACCCCCGAGCACATCGAAGCGGTCGCGAAATGGGATGCGACCCGCGAGCCGGACACCGAAATCGCCTTCATGCCCGCCCGCGTGGTGCTGCAGGATTTCACCGGCGTCCCCTGCGTGGTCGACCTGGCGGCGATGCGCGACGCGGTGGTCAAGCTGGGCGGCAATCCGGATCAGATCAATCCACTGATTCCGTCCGAGCTGGTCATCGACCACTCGGTGCAGGTGGACGTGTTCGGCAAGCCCGACGCGCTGGATCTGAACGGCAAGATCGAGTTCGACCGCAACAAGGAGCGCTACGGCTTCCTGCGCTGGGGCCAGAAGGCGTTCGACAACTTCAAGGTGGTGCCGCCCAACACCGGCATCGTCCACCAGGTGAACCTGGAGAACCTGGCGCGGGTGGTGATGACCGCGCAGCGGGATGGCGAGACCATCGCCTATCCGGATACCGTGTTCGGCACCGATTCGCACACCACGATGATCAACGGCATCGGCGTGCTGGGCTGGGGCGTGGGTGGCATCGAAGCCGAGGCGGCCATGCTGGGCCAGCCTTCCTCGATGCTGATCCCGCAGGTGGTCGGCTTCAAGCTGACCGGCAAGTTGCCCGAGGGCGCCACCGCGACCGACCTGGTGCTGACCGTCACCCAGATGCTGCGCAAGCTCGGGGTGGTGGGCAAGTTCGTCGAATTCTACGGTGATGGCCTGCAGCACCTGCCGCTGGCCGATCGCGCCACCATCGGCAACATGGCGCCGGAATACGGCGCGACCTGCGGCATTTTCCCGATCGATGCCGAGTCGCTGAACTACCTGCGCCTGTCCGGCCGCAGCGAGGATCAGATCGCGCTCGTCGAAAGTTATGCCAGGGCCCAGGGCCTGTGGCACGACGCCGATAGCCCGCACGCCCAGTACAGCGCCACCCTGCACTTGGACATGGGCGACGTGAAGCCGTCGCTGGCCGGTCCCAAGCGCCCGCAGGATCGCGTGCTGCTGGAGGATGTGCAGAAGAATTTCCGCGACAACCTGCAGCCGTTCGCCGAAGCCCGCGACAAGCGCAGCCAGGCGATTTCCGACTTCGTGTCCGAAGGCGGCGGTTCGGCGGTGGGCAACGAGGCGCTGAGCCGCGGCTATGCCGACATCGAGACCGAAGGCCAGAAGGTGCGGCTGAAGGACGGCGCCGTGGTCATCGCGGCGATCACGTCCTGCACCAACACCTCCAACCCGGCGGTGATGATCGGCGCGGGCCTGCTCGCCCGCAACGCGGCCGCCAAGGGGCTGAACCGCAAGCCCTGGGTCAAGACCTCGTTGGGACCGGGCTCGCGCGTGGTCACCGATTACCTGGAAAAGGCCGGCGTGCTGGATGACCTTGAGAAGCTGGGCTTCTACGTGGTCGGCTACGGCTGCACGACCTGCATCGGCAACTCCGGCCCGTTGCCGGTGGAAGTCAGCGCGGGCATCGCCGCCGGCGATCTGGTGGTGACCTCGGTACTGTCGGGCAACCGCAACTTCGAAGGCCGCGTGCACCCCGAAGTGAAGATGAACTATCTGGCCTCGCCGCCGCTGGTCGTCGCCTACGCGATCGCCGGCACCACCGACATCGATCTCACCACCGAGCCGCTGGGCGTGGGCAACGACGGCCAGCCGGTCTACCTGAAGGACATCTGGCCGAGCAACAGCGAGATCGGCGATTTCATCGCCCGCACCATCGGGCCGGAGATGTTCGCCAAGAACTACGCCGACGTGTTCAAGGGCGATACCCGCTGGAACGCCATCGCCTCGCCGGACGGCGATCTGTATGCGTGGGATTCGGACTCGACCTACATCAAGAATCCGCCCTACTTCGAGCGCATGACGATGGCGGTCGGCGGCATCGACGACGTGTATGGCGCCCGCGTGCTGGGCCTGTTCGGCGACTCGATCACCACCGATCACATCTCGCCGGCCGGCAACATCAAGAAGGACTCCCCGGCGGGTCGTTTCCTGATCTCGCGCGGCGTGCAGCCGGTGGACTTCAACAGCTACGGCAGCCGCCGCGGCAACGACGACGTGATGGTGCGCGGCACCTTCGCCAACATCCGCATCAAGAACCTGATGTTCGGCGGCGAGGAAGGCGGCAACACGCTGTACCACCCGCCCGGTGGCGGCGCGCCGGAGAAGCTGTCGATCTACGACGCGGCGATGAAGTACAAGGCCGACGGCGTGCCGCTGGTGGTCCTGGCCGGCAAGGAGTACGGCACGGGCTCCTCCCGCGACTGGGCCGCCAAGGGCACCAACCTGCTCGGCGTGAAGGCGGTGTTCGCGGAGAGTTTCGAGCGCATCCACCGCTCCAATCTGGTCGGCATGGGCGTGCTGCCGCTGCAGTTCATCGACGGACAGAACGCACAGACCCTGGGCCTGGACGGATCGGAAGTGTTCGACATCGCCGGGCTGCAGGACGGCGCGTCGAAGGTCGCCACCGTCACCGCGCGCCGTACCGACGGGCAGGAGATCCGTTTCCAGGTCAAGGTGCTGCTGCTGACGCCGAAGGAAGTCGAGTACTTCCGCCACGGCGGCCTGCTCCACTACGTGCTCCGTCAGTTGGCGGCGCGCAAGGCGGCCTGATCGAGCGCCGACATCACGGAAGCCCCGCCCCGCGAAGCACGCGGGGCGCTCTACCGGCGCGCGAGCCAATGGCTCGCAAGCGCACCGGTCTCGCCCGCCACGGCGGGCCTGATCAAGGAAAACCAGCTCCCCGGCGGTTGCCGGTTCCGGGCGGCGTTTGCGTGGTATCCGGTGACGGGACGGATTCGCCGGCCCAGCGAGGAAACATCATGCGCGCATCACTGCTGCCCGGATGCCTTCTGCCGCCCCTGCTTTTCTGTATGCCCGTGGCCCATGCCGTCGAAATCACCGGCATGAAGGACTTCCCCCTGCTTCATGGCCGCTACGCGCCGGCCGGCGACTGCCGGCGCCAGCCACGCATTCTTGTGGATGCCGAAGGCATGGCCTTCGAGATCGAGGGACGCGGTGAACGGGTGAGCCGGATGGAGTACGCGGCCAGCTACGGCGGCAACTTCTATGAAGGCAACAGCCAGTGGTTCTTCCCGTTCGGTCGCGAAGGCCACCATCCGGTGCTGATGACTTTCAACGCCGACGAAAAGCCGGGCGTGCTGACGGTGGCGCCGCACGACGAAGGCTATCCCGGCGGTCCGGCGCTGAACCCGCGCCACCGTGCGCTGGTCGCCGGCTCGCCCTACCTGCGTTGCCGCTGAATGAGGCTGGTGCTCAGCGTCCGGCCTGCCAGTCGGCGTGATAGAGCTGCCACTCGTTGTCGACCCGGCGCCAGCCCGTGGTGACCCGGTAACTCTGCGCGCTGTCCGGCAGCCACCGTCCGCGCCCGCCGCCTGTGAGCAGCGCATCGAAACGGATCATCGCGGTATCCGTCTGCATCACCACTTCCAAGGGACCGGTGGTGACGCCGATGCTGTCGCGGGCGAGCAATTGAGCGCGCAGCAGGTTGTGCAGCGCAGCACGATCCATGCCCTGCGGGCCGGAAAAATCCTCGGCGATGATCGCCATCGCATCGGCCGGGTTCCGCTGCTCCACCGCGCCCTGCAGCGCGTCGAAGCGGTTCCGCAGTTGCTGCTCCGGCGTGGTCCGCGAACAGCCGGCCAGCAGCGCCAGCAGGATCAACAGCGCGGGCAGCCATCCCTTCCGGGCGCCGAGGGGTCGGGGCACCGCGATTACGTTTTTCACACTCCCTTCGCCTTTTCCATCCGGAACGGTATGCTCACTCTCGTGACCCCCACGCGGCGCTCGCGCCGACACCGCAAACATACCCGAAGCATGGCCCTGGGGAGGGAGTAGAAGATGAGTCAAGACCGTCCGTGGTTCAAGAGCTATCCGGAAGGCGTTCCGCGCGAAATCGATCTGGATGAGTACCGCTCCATCGTCTCGGTGCTGGAAAGCGCCATTGATCGCTACCGCAATCGCCCGGCGTTCTCGAACTTCGGCAAGAGTCTGACCTATGGCGACGTGGATACGCTCAGCAAGCAGTTCGCGGCCTATCTGCTCAATGAGCTGAAGCTGAAGAAAGGCGATCGCGTCGCGATCATGATGCCCAACTGTCTGCAGTATCCGATCGCCATCTTCGGCGTGCTGCGCGCGGGGTTGACGGTGGTCAACGTCAATCCGATGTACACGCCGCGCGAGTTGCGCCACCAGTTGTCCGACTCCGCCGCCAGCGTGCTGCTGGTCGTGGACAACTTCGGCAAGACAGTGCAGGAAGCCATCCCCGGCCTGACCTCGCTCAAGCAGGTCATCACCACCGGACTGGGCGATCTGCTCGGCTTTCCCAAGGGCCCGCTGATCAACTTCGTGCTGAAGTACGTCAAGAAGATGGTGCCCGACTACGACATCCCGGGCACGGTCCGTTTCAAGGACACGCTCACCCTGGGCCGCCTGCATGCGTTGCCCGAGGTCGAGATCGCCCCGGAGGACATCGCGTTCCTGCAATACACCGGCGGCACCACCGGCGTGGCCAAGGGCGCGATGCTCACGCATCGCAACATGGTCGCCAACATGCAGCAGGCTTCGGCCTGGATCGGCCGTGACGTCAAGGCGGAGGGCGAACTGATCGTCACCGCGTTGCCGCTCTACCATATCTTCGCGCTCACCGCGAACTGCCTGGTGTTCATGAAATTCGGTGCGTCCAACCACCTGATCACCAACCCGCGCGACATGCCGAACTTCGTCAAGGAGATCAGCAAGATCCAGTTCACCGCGATTACCGGTGTCAACACGCTGTTCAATGGCCTGTTGAATACGCCCGGTTTCGACCAGGTGGACTTCTCCCGCCTGCATCTAACCCTGGGCGGCGGCATGGCCGTGCAGCGAGCGGTTGCCGATCGCTGGAAGAAGGTCACCGGGATTACCCTGGTGGAAGCCTACGGCCTGACCGAAACCGCGCCGGCGGCGTGCATCAATCCCATGGATCTGAAGGACTACAACGGCGCCATCGGCCTGCCGATTCCGTCCACCGACGCCTGCCTCAAGGATGACGACGGCAATCTGGTCGGACTGGGCGAGGTCGGCGAGCTGTGCATCAAGGGACCGCAGGTCATGCGCGGCTACTGGCAGCGCCCGGAAGAAACCGCCAAGGTCATCGACGCCGACGGCTGGCTGCATACCGGCGACATGGCCAAGATGGACGCCGACGGCTTCTTCTACATCGTCGACCGCAAGAAGGACATGATCCTGGTGTCGGGTTTCAACGTGTACCCGAACGAGGTCGAGGACGTCATCGCGGGCCTGGAGGGTGTCCTGGAGGTGGCCGCCATCGGCGTGCCGGACGAGCGCTCCGGCGAAGCGGTCAAGGTCTTCATCGTCAAGAAGGACCCTGCCCTCACCGAGGAACGGATCAAGGCCTACTGCCGGGACAACCTCACCGGCTACAAGCAGCCGCGGTACATCGAGTTCCGGACCGAACTGCCCAAGACCAATGTCGGCAAGATCCTCCGCAAGGAGCTTCGCGAACCGCCCCCGTCCGGGGCCGCCCACTGAAATCGAAAGGCCGGCGCAAGCCGGCCTTTCTTTTTGATTCTCAAAACTTTAGGGTTGTTTTTGAGATTATCATCACATTTATGAACAACGGGAAGGGATAAACCCTGTACTTGGCGGTCCAGTCAGTGTGCGTCGTCTTTTCACTAATCGTTCAGGTGTAGCATCGCGCCGTGCCCAGCACGTCCCCAATACCAATCCCCACACCATCGGCCCACAGGCCACCGAGGAGTCGTCATGAACAACGTCGAAAAACTGCAGCGCACCCGCAATTTCTCCACCATCAAGGTGGAATCCGCGCCCGATGGCAACAGCCATTGGATGTATATGCACAACGACGCTGGCAAGGGCTCCCGGCCGTGCTTCCGCAGCGAACTGCTGGATGAAATGTGGAGCTTCACTTCCTCGATCACCCTGCGCGAAAGCGAGCGTCAGTCCGGTCGCCTGCGTCATTTCGTGCTCGCCTCGTCGGCGTCGGCCTTCAACCTGGGCGGCGATCTGGAACTGTTCGCCAAGCTGATCCGCGCCAACGACCGCGAGCACCTGCTGGCCTATGCCCGCCGCTGCATCGATGGCGTGTACACCCTGCATACCGGCCTGGGCGGCGACGTCCGCACGATCGCGCTGCTGCAGGGCGATGCGCTGGGCGGTGGTCTCGAAATGGCGCTGGCCTGCCACACCATCGTCGCCGAGGAAGGCGTCGAGATGGGCCTGCCGGAAGTCCTGTTCGGGCTGTTCCCGGGCATGGGCGCCTACTCGTTCCTGTGCAAGCGCGTTGCGCCGCAGCTGGCCGAGCGCATCATCCTGGAAGGCAACATGTATTCCAGCGACGAGTTCTACAAGATGGGCATCGTCGACATCCTGGTGCCGAAGGGCCAGGGCGAAGCCGCCGTGCAGGATCTGATCCGCCAGCAGCAGCGCGCCCCCTACTCCCATCTGGCGATGAACACCGTCCGCGGCCTGGCCCAGCGGGTCAGCTACGACGAGCTGATGAACATCACGGAAGTCTGGGTCGACACCGCGCTGGCGCTGGGCGACAAGTCCCTGCGGATGATGGAGCGCATCGTGCGCGCGCAGGAAAAGCGCGCCATGCAGGCCGCCTGACCGAAAACCGGAATCGCAGCCACCACAGGGGGCGGGGACTGCGCAAGGCACCCCGGATGGCGGGACGGCCGTGGCCGCCCGCCTGAGTCATTGCCCTCTGCTATCGCGCAAACGGATCAATTGCGCTCGTGGCTGCCGTGGTCGGGCGAATGGCGCGACCGCTCGCGCGCCTCCAATGCCGCCCTGCCCTGGGCCAGATAGGAATTCACCGCCGCCAGCCGCTGCCGCCACTCGCGAGCGACCTGCCAGTCGGCCAGCCGCATCAGCTCGCTCGCGGCCGCCGCCAGTTTGACCAGACCCAGGTTGCTGGCCACGCCCTTCAGCGCATGCGCATGATCGCGCAGGTGTTCGCCCTGGCCATGCTCCATCGCGTGCGCCATCGCGCCGATGCAGCCATCGGCATCGTTGAGGCACTGCGCGATGAATTCGCGCTCGAAGGCCTCGCCCATGCCCAGCGCGCTGAGTTCATCCAGCACGGTCATGTCCAGGATCTCGTCGCCCACCCGCACCGCGGTGGTCGGCATCGGAGCCTGCTGCGGGGCGACCGCGCCGTTGGTGGCGATTTCCGCCAGGGTGTCCAGCAGGCGGGTCGCGACCACGGGTTTGGCCAGGAACGCGCGGGCGCCCGCGCGTTCGCAGTTGCGGATGGCGTCCGGAGTCACGTCGGCGCTCAGGATCACCACCGGCGTGCGCTGGCCGGAACCGGCCTCCATCACCCGCAATTGCTTGAGCAGATCCAGGCCGCTGACGTCGGGCATGTGCAGATCGCAGATGACCGCGTCGTAATCGAAGGAATCCAACGCGTTGAGCACGTCCTCGCCGCCGTTGACGCAGGTGACGCGGTGGCCGGCCTTCTGCAGCAGGCGCTGCACGACCATCCGGTTGGCCTCGTGGTCGTCGGCGACCAGGATCTGCATGCTGCGCACGCGCGCGCGATGACGCAGGAACGGATCCGAGAACGCGATGATGTTCTCGGCGCCCGGCTTGCCATTGGCGTCGTCGAGCCAGTTCGCCGGCACCTGGATGGCCGGGGTGACTTCGCGCGGCTGGACCGGCTCGAACGGGAGTTCGACCCAGAACGAGCTGCCGCGCTGTTCGCTGCTCTCGAAACCGATGGTGCCGCCCATCGCCTCGGTCAGGCCCTTGGCGATGGTGGTGCCCAGGCCGGTGCCGCCATAGCGGCGCGCCAGGCTGGCGTCGGCCTGCTCGAAAGCCTCGAACAGGCGTTCGCGCACCGAGGCGGGAATGCCGATGCCGGTGTCGGTCACGGTGAAGCGCAACCGGTTCGGGCTGCCGGCCAGGGTGACCTGCAGGCGCACTTCACCCTTGTCGGTGAACTTGACCGCGTTGCCGGCCAGGTTCAACAGCACCTGGCGCAGATGGCCCGAATCGCCACGCAGCAGCGCGGGCACGGCATCGTCGAACTGCACCTCGTAATTGAGCTGCTTGCCCCGGGCTTGCGGCAGCAGGATCAGGCCGATGCTCTCGACCAGCTCGCGCGGCGAGAACTCGACCACGTTGAGCTTGAGCTTGCCGGCCTCGATGGCCGAAATGTCGAGCACGTCCTCCACCAGCGCCAGCAGGCTGCGGGTGGAGGCCTGGATGGTCTGCAGGCACTCGCGCTGCTCGCTGTCCAGGCGGGTGGTCGCCAGCAGTTCGGACATGCCGGCCAGGCCGTTGAGCGGCGTGCGGAACTCGTGGCTCATGTTGGCCAGGAAGCGGCTCTTGGCCTCGTTTGCCCGGCGCGCCTCCTCGGTGGCGCGGGTCAGATCGCGCAGCAGGCCGGACAGGTACATCGGCACCGCGATCAGGCCGACCCACAGACCCAGGCCGAGATTGAGGTTCTGCTGCCAATACGGACTGACCGTCAGCACGATGCCGAAGCTGATGCACGCCGACGCCACCGCGCCGACCAGATAACGGTTGCCGTAGCGCAGGCCGTTGCCCACGGTCACCCACATCAGGATCACGTACAGCCAGGCCAGCGGTTCGCCCTTGAGCACCATCGCCACGGTCATCAGGCCGTAGTCGGTGATCATGCCGATGATGCGGCGCACGTGCGATTTGCCCGGTTCCAGCAGGATCGCGATGAACAGCATCAGGCCGACCGCGGCGCCGACGCCGCTCATGGTCGCCGACCAGCGATACACATCCGGCGGCAGCGCGCCGTACAGGGCGGCGATGCCCATGTAGAGGATCACGCCGGTGAAGATGATGACGCGGATCGCCGTCTGGCCGTGCTCACTGTCCGGCCGGTTGGCCAGGCGGTTCTTGATCCAGGAGGCCAGATTGCGTTCCATGACTCATTCCATCCCTGGACGGCTCTGCACCGTCGAGTAGCGCTCGCAGATGTCGTCCAGACGTTCCCGCCCACGGATGAGCGCATCCACGCAGGAGGGGTCGAACAGGCGGCCACGCTGCGCGTACAGGTACGCCAGCGCCGCGTCCTTCTCCCAGGCCTTCTTGTAAGGCCGGGGCGAGATCAGGGCATCGAACACATCCGCAACCGCCACTATCCTGGCTTCCAACGGAATCTCGTCGCCGACCAGGCCATCCGGGTAGCCGCTGCCGTCATAGCGCTCGTGATGGCGCAGGGCGATGACCGCGCCGGTCTGGATGAAGCGGTTCTGGCTGCCCGACAGCAGCTGGTGGCCGATCTTCGGATGCCGGCGCATCACGTCGGTCTCGTCCTCGGTCAGCGGGCCGGGCTTCATCAGCACGGAATCGGGGATGGCGATCTTGCCCATGTCGTGCAGCGGCGCTGCCAGCTCGATCGCGCGGACTTCGTCTTCCGGCAGGCCCAGTTCGTCGGCAATCAGCGCGGCCACGTGGGCCATGCGCTCCAGATAGGCGCTGGTGCCGCTGTCACGGTACTCGATGGCGCGGGCCAGTCGCGACAGGGTCTCGCGCTCGCGTTCCTCGACCTCGTGCATGCTCGACAGCAGGCGCTGTTCCAGCGACAGGGCGCGCTGCTTGACGTTCTCCGACTGCTGGCGCAGCTGCAGCAGGTTGCGGCAGCGCGCGCGCAGTTCGCGCGGACGGACCGGCTTGACCAGGAAATCGATGACACCCGCTTCCAGCGCGGCCTGGCGGATCGGCTCGTCGCCGACCACGGTGATCAGGATGATGGGAATGTCGCGGTGCAGCGGCAGGCGGCGGAAACGGCGGGCGAACTCCAGCCCGTCCATGCCCGGCATGCGGTAGTCCAGCAGCAGCAGGTCGGTGCGGTTGCGTTCGCACCAGTCCAGCGCGACCTGGGGATCCCCGAAGTCGTGCACGCTCAGCTCCGAGGCGATGTCCTCGATTACATGGCGCAGCATCGTGCGCGCCGAAGTCTGGTCATCGACGATGACGATGTTCAAAGCGCTTCCCGCCCCTTGTGGCCACATGAAGTGACTGTCGGGCAAGGATACTCCGGCGATGGCTGCACTGGCATCTAGCATCGGAACCGTTTCCTGCGTGTCTCGCTCTGCTCGGGATCCCGTCACCTCACCGGTCCGGCCGCCGCTGTCGCGGGGGGTCGAACGGGGCGACGTGGGATTTTTGACGCAGGAAACGTGCCAGCGGAATCGCATCCTCAGCATCAGCGAGCGAATCGAGACGAACATCACGAAAATGCCCCAAGGTGCGGCATTTTCGGCTCTCCTTCATCCCTCTGAACGCCGGGGCGTCCCGCCGGGATTCCGGCGGGTCCCATTCCGGTCCGGGCCGGGAACCGACCCTTTGCGTCACCCGGGTTGCCGCGCAGCGGCGCTCCCGTCAGGCCTGGCGGTCAGCCGGGCGGGTGCTCCGGACGCATGTAGGGGAACAGCAGCACGTCGCGGATCGAGTCCGAACCGGTCAGCAGCATGACCAGCCGGTCGATGCCGATGCCCAGGCCGCCGGTCGGCGGCAGGCCGACTTCCAGCGCGCGGATGTAGTCGGCATCGTAGTGCATGGCCTCGTCATCGCCGCCTTCCTTGGCCGCCACCTGGGCCTGGAACCGGGCCGCCTGGTCCTCCGGGTCGTTGAGTTCGGAGAAGCCGTTGGCGAGTTCCTTGCCGTTGATGAACAGCTCGAAGCGATCGGTGTAGCCGGGGTTCTGGTCGTTGGCGCGGGCCAGCGGCGACACCTCGACCGGATGATCGGTGATGAAGGTCGGCTGGATCAGGGTGTGCTCGACCGTGCGCTCGAAGATCTCCAGCAACAGCTTGCCCCAGCCGTAGGACGGCTTGACCGCGATCTTCAGCCGCTCGCAGTGGCGCGCCAGCGCGTCGCGGTCGGTGCAGTCGGCCGCGCTGATCTCCGGATTGTGATGACGCACGGCCTCGTCCATCCGCCAGCGACGGAACGCCGGCTCCAGATCGATGTCCTGCCCTTCCCAGTTGACCGCGCCGGTGCCGAGCACTTCATGGGCGACGTCGCGGATGACCGATTCGGTCAGATCCATGATCTCGTTGTACGTGGCGTAGGCCTCGTACAGCTCCAGCATGGTGAATTCCGGGTTGTGGCGGGTGCTGACGCCTTCATTGCGGAAGTTGCGGTTGATCTCGTAGACCCGCTCCAGCCCGCCGACCACCAGGCGCTTGAGGTAGAGCTCCGGCGCCACGCGCAGGTAGAGATCCATGTCCAGCGCGTTGTGGTGGGTGACGAACGGCTTGGCCGCGGCGCCGCCGGGGATGTAATGCATCATCGGCGTTTCCACTTCCAGGAAGCGGCGCGCGTCCAGCCATTCGCGGATCGCGCGGATGATGCGCGAGCGCTTGATGAAGACCTCGCGCGCCTCCGGCGTGACGATCAGGTCGACGTAGCGCTGGCGATAGCGCTGCTCCACGTCCGACAGGCCATGCCACTTGTCCGGCAGCGGGCGCAGCGCCTTGGTCAGCAGTCGCAGCGTGTCGGCCTTGACCGACAGTTCGCCGGTCTTGGTGCGGGTCAGCGCGCCTTCGGCGGCGACGATGTCGCCGATGTCCCAGCCCTTGAAGGCCTCGTAGGTTTCACCCAGCGCGTTGGCCTGCAGGAACAGCTGCAGGCGGCCGGACTCGTCCTGGATCTGGACGAAGCTGGCCTTGCCCATCACCCGCTTGGCCATCAAGCGGCCGGCGACGCGGACGCGGCGGTCGGCCGCTTCCAGGCTCTCGGCGGTCCACAGGTCCTTGTCGGCGTACTGCGCCTGCAGGTCGCCGGCATAGTCGGCGCGGCGGAAATCGTTGGGATAGGCGATGCCCTGCCCGCGCAGGGCCGTGAGTTTCGCGCGGCGCTCGGCGATGAGGCTGTTCTCGTCGGCGTGGGGCGGCAGCACGGGGGTCTCGTCGGTCATGGCGGGTCTGGGTTGGTGGAAACGGGAGGAGATGCGGCCGGGGCCGCGGAATCGGGCCGGGGCCGAAGCCCCTTCCCGCGGATTATGCGTCGACGCGTTTGGCGCCGGCTTCCAGGCCGGCCTTCAGGCTGGCTTCCAGGAACTCGTCCAGGTCGCCGTCCAGCACCTTCTGGGTGTCGGTGCGCTCGATGCCGGTACGCAGATCCTTGATCCGGCTCTGGTCGAGCACGTAGTTGCGGATCTGGCTGCCCCAGCCGATGTCGGACTTGGTGGCTTCCAGCGCGGTCTTCTCGGCGTTGCGCTTCTGGATCTCGATCTCGTACAGCTTGGCCTTCAGCATCTTCATCGCGCGATCGCGGTTGGCGTGCTGGCTGCGCTCGGTCTGGCAGGCCACCACCACGCCGCTGGGCACATGGGTGATGCGCACGGCCGATTCGGTCTTGTTGACGTGCTGGCCGCCCGCGCCGGAAGAACGATAGACGTCGGTCTTCAGGTCGGCCGGATTGATGTCGATGTCGATGTTGTCGTCGACTTCGGGCGAAACGAACACCGAGGTGAAGCTGGTGTGGCGGCGGTTGTCGGAATCGAATGGCGACTTGCGCACCAGCCGGTGCACGCCGATCTCGGTCTTCAGCCAGCCATAGGCGTAGTCGCCCTCGACCCGGAAGGTCGCCGACTTGATGCCGGCCACTTCGCCGTCGCTGGCTTCCATCAACTCGACCTTCCAGCCTCGCGCTTCGGCCCAGCGCAGGTACATGCGCAGGAGGATTTCCGCCCAGTCCTGGGCTTCGGTGCCGCCGGCGCCGGCCTGGATGTCGACGAAGGCGTTGGCGCTGTCCATCTCGCCGGAGAACATGCGCTGGAATTCCAGCTTGTCCACCCGGCCGGCGAAGCGCTCCACGTCCTCGACCACCGCCTGCGCGGTTTCCTCGTCGTTCTCGCCTTCGGCCAGTTCCAGCAGTTCGCTGGATCCCACCAGACCCTCATCGATCTCGCGGATGCCGTTGACGGTCTTGTCCAGCAGCGAGCGCTCGCGACCCAGTTGCTGGGCGTATTCGGGGTTGTTCCAGATGTCGGGGCTTTCCAGCTCCCGATTCACTTCTTCCAGGCGTTCGCGCTTGGAATCGTAGTCAAAGATACCCCCGTAGCGAGGCCAACCGGTTCTGCAGGTCGGCGATGCGCTGGCGGACGGGATTCAGTTCGATCATGGCGGGAGGTGGGGCACACAGAGGAACCGGGGATTGTAACAAGCGGATGACGCCCTCGCCCGCTGGGACAGGCGGAAACGGCAGGTCCGGGGATCCGGAAGCACTCCCATGGGCCTCCGCCGTTCCCCGCAGGCGGCATCGCCCGCCTTTCAGGCGTGGCCCCGCATGAGACCCCAGCCCCTCCCCCAGGCATGCTGGCGGATTGTTCCTGGCCGGCTGCGCCGGGAACGTACGCTGGAAGCACCCGCGGGGTCCCACTGAGCCGGACGCTGTCGGACCTCCAGGGGCTTTCACGTCGTCACGGCCAGCGCTCTCTTTCACGCGAAACCGGGCCTTGGGCAACGATGCGGCAACGCGGTCCGCTGCCTGGCCTCAACCGGGATCGGCCCCCGTGCGGCCGCGCAGGTCGGCGCGATGGCGACGGCTGCACGGCAACACCGTGGCGTCCTTCAGGTGGATGCGCGCGTCGCCGGTTTCCAGAGGCTCGATGGACGCGATCTGGTCCAGGTTGACGATGTAGCTTCGGTGGATGCGGGCGAAGCGCGCCGGGTCCAGCTTGGCTTCGATGCCGGCGATGGTGCTGCGCAGCGGGTAATCATGGCCGCGCACGCGCAGGTTGACGTAGTTGCCCGAGGCCTGCAGCCATTCGATGTCGCGCGCGGCCACCAGGAACTCGCGTCCCAGCTTGCGCACCAGGAAGCGCTCCGGCCGCTCGACCGGTTCCAGCGCCGGGCCTTCGTCCGGCTCGTCGAGCAGGCTCGCCTCGCCCTGCCAGCGACGCAGCAGGAAGCGGTAGATCTCGATGGTCAGCACCGCCCAGATGAAAGTGCGTACGTCCTTGAGGTACTCGTAGAAGAATTCCCGCGCCCAGGGACCGAAGTCGTAGTCGCTCCCCTGCCAGCGGTAGGCCAGCATCCGCAACGCGACCATGCCCACCACGTGCAGCAGCGAGTACACCACGCTGGCCAGCAGGTACCACGGCCATTGCCGTCGCAACGTATCCCAGTGAAGCGGGAACCGGCGGGTGAACGCGACCACCGCCGGCACCAGCGCGAGCAGCACCAGGCCGCTGGAGGTTTCCCAGACCACCGGTTCCCAATCCGCGATCCGCAAGCCGGCCCGGCGCACGTCCATCACCGTGGTGATGCTGTTGCCGATCACGTTGACCAGGATACCGACCACCCAGAAGCCGATCTCGAAGCTGCGGCGCCAGGGCTGGAAACGGCGGTAGAGCGTGTCGGAGGAGGAAGCCATCGGCGCATTGTAGGTGGGCGCGCCCGCTTCCGCGTTCGCGGGCGCGCCGGACCGTCCATCCCGAAATCGCGATGGACGCCCCCGTCATCGCGCGGGGGCGCGGGCGCTCAACGCACCTCGAACTCGCCGACCAGAACCGTTTCCTTGGCCTCCTTGAGGCGCAGGGTGACGATTTGCCGCTGCTCGCGCGGCGTGCCGAACCGGGTGATGAAAGCCAACTGCAGGGTGGTCGCGCCGGTCACCAGCGACTGGCGGTCGCCGAAGAAATTGGCTTCGACCCGGTACTTGCCCGGCTTGGCCACCCGCAGCGCGAATTCCTCCGGACCATAACCTCCGGTGAAATCATCCGACAGGCGACCGCCCTGGTAGGTTTCCGGATGGCTGTAGAAACACTTCTCGCCGTTGGGATCGGTGACCCACAGATCCATGTCGCTGTTGTCGCTGTCCCAGGTTAGCACCGCGCGCAGATCCAGCGGCAGGTTGCCCAGCAGGCGCGGATCGATGGCATGGGTATCCAGCGGTTTTCCGGCGTTGGCGACGATGGCGTTGAGTTCGGTCAGCGCGATCATCTTGACCCCGTCGAAGCGGGCGTCCCAGTCGCGTCGCACCACTTCGTACAGCGACTCGATGGCGGCCTGCGGGTCCCCGGCCTCCGCCTGCGCCAGGCCCAGATCGCGGAAACTCTGCGGTTCTTCCTCGGCCATCCCGCGCACCCGCCGGAACTGTTCCAGCGCGAGCGCCGGTTCCCTCGCCTGCATCAGGCGATAGGCCAGCACGCGCAGGATATGGCGGTTCTCCAGATCCAGTTCGGCCAGATTGGACAGCACCCGCAGCGCGAGTCCGCGCTGTCCCTTCTCGAACAGGATGTCGGCCACGTCCAGGTAGAACGCGGTGCTGGCCGCGTGTTCGTCGCGCTCGTCCAGGTAGAGCGCGTAGATGCGATCCGCGGGCGCGGCGCGCAGGCGACGGGCGTAGGGGGAATCCGGCTGCCAGGGCTGCAGGGTCACCTGCACGCTTTCCGCGGCGCCGGTCACCGCCACGCTCTCCAGCGTCGATCTCTCCCTCGCCAGCGCCAGGTTGCCCTCCGGCATCGATTGCGTGACCGACGCGGGCGCCGGCGGGGGTGAAGGCGCGGCGGCCACCGGTGCCGCTGCAGCGTCCGCGGCTGCGTATCCATCCGTGACGCGATCCGCTTCGCCCCGGCGACGTTCAAGCTTCGGCGGCGCCGGCGGCCGGCCCTTGGGCCAATCCCGGTTCCACCATTCCCGGCGCTCCCCGAACGCGATCGCCACTTCATCCAATCGTTCGCGCTGGCTGCGTTCGCGATCCCGCACACGCGACGCCCAGGCCTGTTCGTACGCGGCGCGCAGTTCGACCGGCGGCGCGATTTCGTGCTCCACGTAGTCCTCGACGGTCTCCAGGACCATCAGCGAGGTCTCGCCGGTGACCAGCCCGAACCGCTGGCCCAGGCTTCGGATCCGTCCCGCGTTGGCGGCGCGGTCACGGCTCCAGCGATCCACCCAGTAACCGGCCCACAATTGCCCGACCGGACCGCTGAGCGCGGCCTGCGTGCCATCGACCGGTATCGGGATCCGACGCAGGCGACCATCCGGCGCCCGATAGCTGACCCGCAGCTCCGCCACCGGCACGGTCAGGCGACCGGCCACGCGCAGCAGTCCGTCCTGGGGCGTGGCCGACGGCGCGATCCACTCCTCGCCGCCTTCCATTTCGATCGCCTGCAGCCGGACCTGCTCGCTGAGCAGGTCGCGCGCCGCCGCTTCCACGCCGGAGGCGTCGAACAGGATCGCGCGGCCACCGCGCGCTTCGGCCCAGTCGCGCAGGCGACGTCCGTCGGCATGCGGGCCGGCGCCGCTCAGGGCGAACAGGCGTTGTCCCGGCTGCAGTTCGGGAAACTCCGCGGACGGGCCGTAGTTGTCCACGCCATCGCTGACCAGCAGGTACTCGTCGATGCCGGCCTGCGGCCGCCACGCGCCCAACCGGCTCGCGCCGTCGTAGATCGTGGCGCGCAGTTCCTCGCGCAGGCTCGACCAGTCTCCCTGGCGCACCGGGTAGCGCACCGCAGGTTCGGCCACATCGCGCAACCGCACCAGGCTGACTTCGATATCGCCGGCCGTGCGCAGGTAGCGATCCAGCACCGCCAGTTCGGCCTCGTGATCGCGACCGCGCGCGGATCCCGAGCTGTCCCACAGCAGCATCACCGCCTTGGGTGGCGTGCGCGCCACCGGCGCATCCTCCACCGGCAACTCGGCGAGGAAATACAGCTGATCGTCGATCCGTTGCACATGACTGCGTGGCCCTTTCGCGCGCGGGATACGCAGTTCCAGGCTGCCCTGTCCGCTGAAATCACGGCGCGTGAAGCGGGCATCCCAGCCATGGGGGCCCATGCGCCCGCTCAAGGTGCCCGCGAGCGTTCCAGCGATCCGGGGCGCGCTGGCGGCACCGTCAACACGCATGTCCCAGCTCAGCTCGGCGGCGCCACGCGCGAACGCCAGCGATACCGGCAACCGGTAGTGGTCGCCTTCACGCGCCAACGTCTCGCTGTAGACCAGGCGCACCCGGCGGCTGCCGGCGGCGGGAATCGGGAAGATGCGCAGGCGGAAGTGGTTGCCGGCCGTCTGTTCCAGCAACGCGGGATCCACGCCCTGCCGCGCGATCGCTTCGAACACCTGCCGGCCCTTGGCCTTCTCGACCGGCACCGCCGCGCGCATGCGCCCATCGATATCCAGCGCGAAACCGGTGATGCGCTGTCCGTCGCGCAGTGGAAACGCCAGTTGTCCTTCCAGCACCCGCCGATTGGGGTTGTGGAACTCCAGTTCGACCGTGGTCTGGGCGACGCCGCCGACCACCATCGTCTCCACCCGCGCCTGGCGCAGCCGCACCGGAAGTTCGGCGCCGGCGACTTCCAGCAACGGCACGGCATCGCTGGACAGCCGCTGGGAGCGCAGGTCCCCGCCCCCGCATCCCAGCCACAACACCAGCGCCACCAGGCAGGCCAGCATCGCGGCCCCGTGCTTCCCCTGCATATGCAATCCCCTTTCTTGTTTCCGGTCTGGAACGGACAAACGTCCGGCGCGGCTCCCTGGGGTTACCCGGGATCGCGTGCTTTTGCCTGCCTACGGCAGCGCCACCCAATGGCGAACCAGCAACTGGATGCCCCGGCGGTCCTGGTAGTCGTCGGTGTCGAGCTGGTAGACGGCATGGACGCGCCTGGGCCTGGCCTGGTCGCGCCAGCCGCCGAACTGGATGGCGCCCAGCGGTTGCGCGCGCCCGGGCAGGCGCAGCGAGAACTTCAGGTGCTTGCCGCCGACCACGCGCCAGTCGATCACCTCGAACTCACCGTCGAACAGCGGTTCGGGGAAGCCCTGTCCCCAGGGCCCGCCATCGCGCAGCGCTTCGGCGTGGACGCGATCGAACTCCTCCGGCAGCAGTTCGCCGTCGCTCAGCCATTCGGCCTGCAATAGGCTGTCGTCCAGCCACTGCGCGGCGACCTGGCGGAAGGCGGCCTCGAACGCCGGCAGCCGCGCCTGCGCCAGGCTCAGGCCGGCGGCCATCGCATGGCCGCCGAATTTCTCGATCAGCCCCGGATTCGCCGCATCGACGGCCGCCAGCGCATCGCGCATGTGGAATCCGGGAATCGAGCGTGCCGAACCGCGCAGCGAATCCGCGCCGGGTTCCGCCGGCGCGAAGGCGATCACCGGGCGGTGCAGGCCGTCCTTGATCCGTGAGGCGACCAGGCCGACCACGCCCGGATGCCATTCGGCGTCGAACAGGCACAGCGCCAACGGTGGATCCGCCTCCAGCGCGGCCAGCTTCGCCAGTGCGATCTGGGCCTCGTCCACCATCTGCTGCTGCACGCCGCGACGCTCGGCGTTGATTTCGTTGAGGGTGGCGGCGATTTCGCGCGCCTGCGCGGGGTCGTCGGACAGCAGGCATTCGATGCCCAGCGACATGTCTTCCAGGCGTCCCGCGGCGTTGAGCCGCGGCGCGATGGCGAAACCGATGTCCGACGCGGTCAGATGGCGGGCGTCACGCCCGGCGACTTCGATCAGGGCCTGCAGGCCCGCGCTGCCCTGGCCGGCGCGCAGGCGGCGCAGGCCCGCGCCGACCAAGGCGCGATTGTTCGCGTCCAGCGGCACCAGATCGGCCACCGTGCCGACCGCGACCAGATCCAGCAGCACGGTCAGATCCGGTTCGCCCTGCGGCCAGCGGCCGGCGTCGCGCAACCGCCGGCGCAGCGCAAGCAGTACGTAGAACGCCACGCCGACGCCCGCCAGCGCCTTGCTGGGGAAGCCGTCCTCGCGCAGGTTCGGGTTGACGATGGCGTCTGCGGCCGGCAGCGTTTCGCCGGGCAGGTGATGGTCGGTCACCAGCACCTGCCAGCCCTGCGCGCGGGCGCGCGCGATGCCGGCATGGCAGGCGATGCCGTGATCCACGGTGACCAGCAGTTCCGGCTCGAGCGCGGCCAGTTCGTCCACCAGCGACGGCGACAGGCCGTAACCATGCGTCATCCGGTTGGGCACCGTCGCGGTGACCCGCGCCGCGCCGAGCGCGCGCAGGCCGCGCACCATCAGCGCGCACGCGGTGGCCCCGTCGCAGTCGAAATCGCCGACCACGACGATGTGGCGTTGTTCGTCGATGGCGGCCCGCAGCAGTTCGCAGGCCGCATCCAGGCCACCCAGCGCGTCGGGGGAAAGCAGTTGCGCCAGGCGCGGCTGCGCGCCGGCCGCCGCGGTGACGCCACGGCCGGCGTACACGCGTTGCAGCAATGGCAGCATGCCGGCCGGCCAGTCCCCGCCGGCCACCGCCTCGCGCCGGCGGATCCGCGCCGTTGGCGTCATGCGGTCAATCCGGCGTCCGCGCCGCCCAGGCGGGCGAGCGGACGGCGCCAGAAGCGCCAGCGCTGATCGCGACGCAGGGTGAACCGTTCGCCATCCTCGAAATCCAGTTCCAGCATGTGCAGTTCGCCGCGCGCCAGCGCCGCCAGCAACGGTTGCAGCGCGTCGCGCGCCAGCGTGTCCAGCTGGCGCAGATGGCGCAGGTCGATGAGCGCATCGACCGCCCCGCCCTCGCCTTCGGCGGTGACGCCGGCCGCGCGCGCGAGCGCGCGCAGCACGGTGTCCTGGCCCTTGATCTGGCGGAAGCGGGTGGTCACCGATTGCGGCAGCCGGCCGCCGCCCCAGAACCACAGCGAATTGACCGGCGCCTTGCCGGTCGCGATGCGCCGCGCATTCCACGGATGGTTGTGCAGCACGATCTGCGCCTCGGTCAGCAATGCGCGCCAGCGCCGGCCGTCGTCGCCTTCGGGCAGGTGCGCGAACAGATCATCGCCCAGCACGTCGCCAATCGGCGCGAACGCGGGCAACCGCGCATCCGGCGGCAGGCGCAGGTACCAGCGCGTGGGCTGCGGCGCATCGAGCAGCAGGCCGGCGTCGCCGAACAGGGGCTTCAGCGCCGGCAGCAGTTGCGCGGCATCCTCCCCCTCCAGTCCCAGCGCCTCGCCGTAGGCGAGCATGCGCGCACCGTTCATGTCCGGCGAGACCCGCGCCGGATCCGCGCGCAGCCAGATGGCGCCTTCGGCGTCGCCGGCGTCCAGTTGCCGGGTCAGCGCGGCCACCGGCCAGTGATCGGGCACCAGCCGGAAATGGCGGCGAAGCTGTTCGCGTTCGCCGCCCTGCCCGGTGTGGCGATCTGCCCGTCCCAGCGCCCTGGCGACATCGGCCGGCAGCGACTGGCCCGCCAGCCGATGGCGTGCGGGCAGCAGCAGGGTGGCGGTCGCCATCGGCCGCTCAGTCGGTGTAGCTGACGCCGACGATTTCGTACTCGCGCTGTCCGGCCGGCGCGTCGATGGTGACCGCGTCACCCTCGTGCTTGCCGATCAGCGCGCGGGCCAGCGGCGAGGAAATCGCGATCAGGCCCTGCTTGATGTCCGCTTCCAGATCGCCGACGACCTGGTAACGCTTCTCCTCGTCGGTCTCCACGTCGGCCAGGGTCACCGTGGCGCCGAACACGATGCGCGAACCGGCATTGAGCTTGGTGACGTCGATGATCTCCGAGTGCGAGAGTTCGCTCTCCAGCTGCTTGATGCGGCCTTCGATGAAACCCTGCTGCTCGCGGGCGGCGTGGTACTCGGCGTTTTCCTTCAGATCGCCGTGCGCGCGCGCCTCGGCGATCGCGGTGATCACTTCCGGCCGCTTCACCGTCTTCAGCAGATCCAGTTCCTGGCGCAGCCGCTGCGCGCCCTTCATTGTCAGTGGTGCTCTCACCCTTGCAGCTCCTTGTGCAGTTCCTGCAGGGCCCAGACCGGGCCCGTACCACGGTATTCCAGCGAATGCACCAGCGCCTTGGCGCCGGCGATCGTGGTCGAATAGGTGACGCGATGCTGGAGGGCCTCGCGCCGGATGGAGAAGGAGTCGGCGATGGCCTGCCGCCCTTCGGTGGTGTTGACGATATACACGATTTCGCCGTTCTTGATCAGGTCGACGATGTGCGGGCGTCCTTCCACCACCTTGTTGATCTGCTCGCAGGCCAGGCCATGCTCGCGCAGCCACGCCGCGGTGCCCTGGGTGGCGACCAGGCTGAAGCCGCGCTCGACCAGCGCCTGGGCGACTGGCAGCACGCGCTTCTTGTCCGGATCCCGCACCGACACGAACGCCTTGCCCGGTTGCGGGGCCTTGATGCCGCCGGCTTCCTGCGCGCGCGCCATCGCCGCGCCGAAGCTGCGGCCCACGCCCATCACTTCGCCGGTAGAGCGCATTTCCGGTCCGAGGATCGGATCCACGCCCTGGAACTTGGCGAACGGGAAGATCGCTTCCTTCACCGAGTAGTAATCCGGCACGATTTCGCGGGTGGCGCCCTGTTCTTCCAGGCTGCGCCCGGCCATGCAGCGGGCCGCGATCTTGGCCAGCGCCACGCCGGTGGCCTTGGACACGAACGGCACGGTGCGCGAGGCACGCGGGTTCACTTCCAGCAGGTAGACGGTATCGTCGCCGTCGTCGTTGGCCTGGATGGCGAACTGGGTGTTCATCAGGCCGACCACGTTCAGCGCCTTGGCCAGTTCCACCACCTGCCGGCGCAGTTCGTCCTGGGTCTTGGCCGACAGCGAGTACGGCGGCAGCGAGCAGGACGAATCGCCCGAGTGCACGCCGGCTTCCTCGATGTGCTCCATCACGCCGCCGATCAGCACCTTGCCGGTGCTGTCGGCGATGATGTCCACATCCACTTCCACCGCGTTGTCGAGGAAGCGATCCAGCAGCACCGGCGAATCGTTGGAGACCTTGACCGCGTCGCGCACGTAGCGCGCCAGGTCGGACTCGCCGTAGACGATTTCCATCGCGCGGCCGCCCAGCACGTAGGACGGGCGCACCACCAGCGGATAGCCGATCTCGCGGGCCAGCGCCAGCGCCTGCTCGTCGGTGCGGGCGGTGCGGTTGGGCGGCTGCTTCAGGCCCAGCTTCTCGACCAGTTGCTGGAAGCGCTCGCGGTCCTCGGCCAGGTCGATCGAATCCGGCGAGGTGCCGATGACCGGCACGCCGTTGGCTTCCAGCGCGCGCGCCAGCTTCAGCGGGGTCTGGCCGCCGTACTGCACGATCACGCCCTTGGGCTGTTCCAGCTCGACGATGGCCAGCACGTCTTCCAGGGTCAGCGGCTCGAAGTACAGGCGATCGGAGGTGTCGTAGTCGGTGGACACGGTTTCCGGGTTGCAGTTGACCATGATGGTCTCGTACCCGTCCTCGCGCAGGGCGAGCGCCGCGTGCACGCAGCAGTAGTCGAACTCGATGCCCTGGCCGATGCGGTTGGGACCGCCGCCGAGAATCATGATCTTGTCGCGGCTGGTCGGCTCGGCCTCGCACTCGTCCTCGTAGGTCGAGTACAGATAGGCGGTGCCGGTGGCGAACTCGGCCGCGCAGGAATCCACCCGCTTGTAGACCGGCTTCACGCCGAGCGCCTTGCGCAGCACGCGCACGGCGGCCTCGTCGGTGGCGGCCAGTTGGGCCAGGCGCGCGTCGGAGAAGCCCATCCGCTTGAGCCGGCGCATGCGGCGCGCGTCCAGCGAACCCAGGCCGTCGGCGGCGATCTGCTTCTCGTCGGCGATGATTTCCTCGATCTGGTCCAGGAACCACGGATCGATGAACGACAGCGCGTGGACCTGCTCCACGCTCATGCCGGCGCGGAAGGCATCGGCGACGTAGAACAGGCGTTCCGGACCCGGCGACTTCAATTCGCGGCGCAGCTGCGCCAGATCGTCATCGCTGGCCAGGTCCAGCCCGGTGGGGTCGAGGCCGACCTTGCCGGTCTCCAGGCCGCGCAGCGCCTTCTGCAGCGATTCCTGGAAGGTGCGGCCCATCGCCATCACCTCGCCCACCGACTTCATCTGGGTGGTCAGGCGGGCGTCGGCCTGCGGGAATTTCTCGAACGCGAAGCGCGGGATCTTGGTGACCACGTAATCGATCGTCGGCTCGAACGAGGCCGGGGTCTTGCCGCCGGTGATTTCGTTCTTCAGCTCGTCCAGGGTGTAGCCCACCGCCAGCTTGGCCGCGACCTTGGCGATCGGGAAGCCGGTGGCCTTGGAGGCCAGCGCCGAGGAGCGCGACACGCGCGGGTTCATCTCGATCACCACCACGCGGCCGGTCTGCGCGTTGACGCCGAACTGCACGTTGGAGCCGCCGGTGTCCACGCCGATCTTGCGCAGCACCGCGATGGAGGCATCGCGCAGGCGCTGGTATTCCTTGTCGGTCAGGGTCTGCGCCGGGGCCACGGTGATCGAGTCACCGGTGTGCACGCCCATCGGATCCAGGTTCTCGATGGAGCAGACGATGATGCAGTTGTCCGCGGTGTCGCGGACCACTTCCATCTCGAATTCCTTCCAGCCCAGCACCGACTCCTCGACCAGCACCTCGGTGGTCGGCGACAGTTCCAGGCCGCGGGTGACGATGTCGATCAGTTCCTCGCGGTTGTAGGCGATGCCGCCACCGCTGCCGCCCAGGGTGAAGCTGGGACGGATGATGGTGGGATAACCGACCCGGGCCTGGATCTCGATCGCCTCTTCCAGCGTGTGGGCGACGGCCGCGCGCGGGCATTCCAGGCCGATCTCGCCCATCGCCACGCGGAACAGCTCGCGATCCTCGGCCATGCGGATGGCTTCGCGCGAAGCGCCAATCAGTTCGACGCCGTACTTTTCCAGCACGCCGTGGTCGGCCAGGTCCAGCGCGCAGTTCAGCGCGGTCTGGCCGCCCATGGTCGGCAGCAGCGCGTCCGGACGTTCTTTTTCGATGATCTTGGCGACGATCTCGGGGGTGATCGGCTCGATATAGGTGGCGTCGGCCAGACCCGGATCGGTCATGATCGTGGCCGGGTTCGAATTGACCAGGATCACCCGGTAGCCTTCGTCTTTCAGCGCCTTGCAGGCCTGCACGCCCGAATAATCGAACTCGCAGGCTTGGCCGATGACGATGGGACCGGCGCCGATGATCAGGATGGATTTGATGTCTGTACGTTTGGGCATGGCGAGGGGTCCCGGACTTAAATCACGTTCTGGGCGAAAAGACGCATGGAATCGGGGCTCACTTGCCCATCAATTCGACGAATCGGTGGAACAGGTAATGGCTGTCCT
>NZ_JBQCIJ010000054.1:0-66470 GCF_051953815.1 Pseudoxanthomonas sp.
CGGCCCGGCCCGCCGGTGCACGACGCCGCCACCGCCGACGCCTTGCACGGACTGGTGGCGAAGGGCGCCATGCCACCCCTGGTGTTGCAGGTGAAGGACTGTCGTGCGACGTACGAGGCGCTGAGCGCGAAGGGCGTGGAATTCATCCAGGAACCCATCAGCCGCTACGGCCAAGTCGACGCCGGCTTCCGTGATCCGTCCGGCAACGGCTGGAAGATGATCGAATCCCGACGCGGCAAGCACTGAAACCCGTTCGACCCGTGCGGTGTCCGGCGACACCGCGCGGCGCCGCATCGTCCGGCCCTGTGCATGCCCGCCCGAGGCGTCTCGGGCCACGTCCAGAGGAAATCCCGATGAACAAGTGGATCCGCCAGTTCCACCGCTGGCTGTCGATCATCTTCACCCTGACCGTCCTCGCCAATCTCGTCGCCCTGGCGATGCAGAAGCAATCCACCTGGGTGGGATTGATGGCGCTGTTCCCGCTGATCCTGCTGATGATCACCGGGTTGTATCTGTTCGCGCTGCCGTATCTGGGAAGGCGGACATCGCGTGCGGATGCGGGCGCCAATCCGGGCTAGGCATCGACGACGGCAGGTATCGACAAGTGGGAAGCGGCGCCGCGACTCCATACGAGCGCGGCGCACGCGCGTGATGCCGCGCGGTGCCGCGTCGTCATCCGCCTAACATTGAACGTCAAAGCATTGAATGCGTGCGATCGCGGCCGCAGACTCGCCGCCGGAGCTAGAACCTCCACAAACAGTGGTGCCCACCGCCATAAGAGGGGTTTTTTCTACGGAATGGAGTACCGCCAATGAGTTCGACGTCCCCCGCGCCCACCGCGCACCAGACCGGCTTCCTTTTTCCCGAACCGGCCTTCTACCAACTGCGGCAACTGCGTGAACAGCTCAAGCTGATTGGCTACCTCAGCGCCGCCTGCGCCGGCGATGAAACCCGCGAACCGACCATGGCCATCCATCGCTGGTACGCCGGCTTCGAGGCGCTGGAACAACAGGTCGGCCACATCCTGAGCCGGGCCCGATGGGTGTCGCTCCAGCAGAAAAAGAGCGGGAACAAGGGAAAGAAGCTCAAACGCGCCAAAGCAAAAGGCGACCAGCAGTAACGGCGTTCGCGGGCCGGGACCGGTTCCCGTCCAACGCGCGTGCCGCTCCGATCAGAATCGGGGCGGCACGATCAGCAGCACGCCGATCACGCCCAGCGCCAGCGTCCACAGGCGTGCGTAGATCGCGCTTCGCCAGCGACGGGTTCCGGCGCGCAGTCCGCGCCACGCGGCATGCGCGAGTGCGCCGGTGACCGCGAGCATGGCCGTCATGTGCACGCCGACGGCGGCCAGCAGCAGCAAAGACGCGCCGGAAGCCGAGAATTCGCGCCAGGGGCCGGCGGACAGGCACAGCGGCACCAGCGCCGGGACCAGCACCATGCCGAGCCCGTGCGCGGTGGCCATCAATGCCGACCACAGCGCCAGTCCGGTCGCGCCCAGCCGTTGCGTCGCGATGCCGCCATGCGCGCGGTGTCCGCGCAGCAGGCGATGGACGGCCAGCCCGAGCAGAGCGGCGCCGGCGATGCGCGCGGTGAGTTCCGGATCCACTTTCAATCCCTGGGCGAACGCGCCGGCGATCAGCAGGATCGCCGCCGCGTGTCCCACCGCGATCGGCAGCAGCGCGCGCCAGGCCGGGCCCGCGCGATCCGAATGGATCGCGCGGGCGGCGGCGAACATCCAGCCGTTGGCCGGATGCAGCCCGTGCAGGGCGCCGAGTCCGGCGATCACCAGCCAGGGCCAGGGAGTGGTCATGGCGACGCGATCCCGACGATCAGCCGTGGCAGCAGGCGCTTCTGGCGCCCGCCTGCTCGTAGAGATCGTGGTGGCGCACCCACGACATCGTGTCCTCCAGCCCGGCTTCGTCGCGGCCTTTCGGAGTGAGGTCGAGCAGCGGGTAGGTGCCCATCATCACTTCCACGCCACGTCCGAAACGCGAATAGGTGTGGAAGACCGTGCCGTCGTCGTCGCGATGGAAAACGCTGATGCCGGGCGCATCCGGATGCGGGAAGTACTGGTGGGCGTAGTTGTAGTCGACCGCGCCGGTGGCCATGTCCTCGGGCGTGAAGCTCACCCCGAAGTCGTAGTTGAAGTCACTGTCGAACGAGGACACCCACGGGAACTTCCAGCCCATGCGCGCGCGGAAGCGCAGGATGTCGGCAAGCGGCGCGCGCGAGATCGCCAGCAGGGTGGTGTCGCGCTGGGCCAGGTGCGGCAGCGCGCCGTCGCTGTGGTCGGCCATGTAGGAACAACTGCGGCAGCCCTGTT
This sequence comes from Pseudoxanthomonas sp., assembly GCF_051953815.1. Classification (GTDB taxonomy): domain Bacteria; phylum Pseudomonadota; class Gammaproteobacteria; order Xanthomonadales; family Xanthomonadaceae; genus Pseudoxanthomonas_A. Next base: position 2,324 of record NZ_JBQCIJ010000054.1, read on the forward strand.
CGCGGCCGGGCGTGAACATGAAGTGCTGGACCAGCAACTGGTGGCGGCCATCGAACAGTTCGGCCAGCCGGCGCGGGCCATCGACCGTATCGAACACATAGTCCTTCTCGACTTTCACCCACGGCAGGGCGCGCCGTTCGGCGGCGACGCGATCGCCCAGGCGGGTGAGTTCCTTCTCGCGCGCGAGCAACTGCAAGCGTTCCTTCAACCATTGTTCGCGGTTGACGATGCGGGGGGCGGTGGTGGGAAGGTCTGCGATGAGGTTCATGATTCTTCTCCTGGTGGGTGCAGCGCTGGGGAAGGCGGTTGCGATGGGTGGCTCGCCCCTTCGAAGAAGGGGGGGGGCGCCGGAGGCGAAGGGGATCTGTTTTTCGCGCGGAAGAGCAAATCCCCCTCAGTCCCCCTTTTACAAAGGGGGAGGTAAGAGCAAATCTCCTCAAGTGCTTCTCAACCGCCGAATGGCTGATCGAGGGGGAGGTAAAAGCAAATCTCCCTCAAGTGCTTCTCAACTGCCGAATGGCTGATCGAGGGGAGGTGGAAACAAATTCGCCTGGTGATCCAACCCCCTTCGAAGAAAGGGGTTGGCGCCGGAGGCGACAGGGGGATTTGCTCTTCGCGCGGAGAGCGAATCCCCCTCGATCCCCCTTTTACAAAGGGGGAGGTAAAAGCAAATCTCCTCAAGTGCTTCTCAACCGCCGAATGGCTGATCAAGGGGAAGGCAAAAGCATCAATCTGCGATCAGGTTTACGAGGCGACGGCGCGGAATGTGGTCGGCCGTCCGCGCCGCGCGTCACGCGGCGCGTCGCGGCCTGCGTACCGCGCGGACCTTGCCGGTGAAACCGCCGCCGGCGTAGAACAGATCCGCGCCGTCGGATTCCAGGCCGCTAACATTAGTGCCAGCCGGCATCTGCAGGCGCTCCAGCACGTCGCCGCTGTCCGGATCGATGCGGCGGATTTCGCTTTCGTCGCCTTCCCAGGTGCCGTGCCAGAGTTCGCCGTCCACCCAGGTGACGCCGGTGACGAAGCGGTTGGACTCGACGGTGCGCTGGATCGCGCCGGTGGCCGGATCGATGCGATGGATGCGGCGATCGCGGTACTGGCCGACCCACAGGCTGCCTTCGGCCCATGCCAGTCCGGTGTTGCCGCCCTGGGCGGGGGCGGGAATCGAGGACACCACTTCGCCGTTGGCCGGATCGATCTTCTCGATGCGCGAATCGACGATCTGGTACAGGTACTTGCCGTCGAACGCGGTGCCGGCGTCGCAGGGACGTTCCAGCTTGCGCACCGGTGCGCCGCTGTCCGGATCGATGGCGATCAGGCGCTCGTTGGTGGCGGCCCAGATGCGGGTGCCGTCGTAGGTCACGCCATGCACGCCTTCGACGCGGTCGAGCGGATACTCGCGGACGATCTCGGCGGTGCTGGCGGGGGCGGCGGAATGGACGGCGGTGCGGGTCATGGCCTGGATTCCTGCGGTATGCGCCGGGCGTGGCGCGATGGGGCCACTCTAGCCAGCCGGCAGCGCGGCGGGGAGTAACAAGATCGTCGTGAATCCGGTCAGCGGCGGCGCCACCCAGCGCCGCGCGCGGGCGCGTCCCACCGCGCGCACCCGGCCAGCGGCCTCCAGTTCGGCCAGCGCCCGCTGCACCGTGCGCTGGCTGGTGTCCAGCGCCAGCGCCAGCGCCGAGGTCGACCAGGCCGCGCCGTCGGCGAGCAGCGCCAGCAGTTCGGCCTGTTCGCTTTCCAGCGGCGGCACCAGCAACACGACCTCGCGCGCGTCGTGTGGAATCAGCACGAAGCCGCGCGTGCTCGCTTCGATGCGCGCCAGCGGCGCCGCCAGCGCGCGCAGGCGACCGATTTCCACGCGCAGGCGGGCGCGATGGGTTTCGTCCGGATCACGGGTGCGGAACGCCTGTTCGATCAACCGCTCGCGGCCGACGTCGTTCGGCCAGGCTTCGGCCAGCGCGCGCACCAGCGAGAACAGCACCGGCCGCCGCGCCAGCGGATACCACGCGCCATCGCGGCGCAGCCCGCGCCGGCAGGCATCGATCACCAGCGCGCCGGAGCCCAGCAGGGCTTCGACTTCGTCCAGCCGCAGCGCCTGTTCGCCACCGGCAGGCCGGTGGCGCGCGGCGGGACGCGCGAGCAGGCCGCGCGCATCGGCGACTTCCGCCATCAGCGCCGGAATGCCCGCCTGCGTGGCGGCCTGTCCGGCGCGCTCCAGCGCGGCCCGGGCCACGCCGGTGCGCAGGCCGCGCAGCGCCAGTTCGGCGCGGGCGAGTTGGGCGATCGCGGCCAGCGCGGGCGACAAGCGGCCGCGCGCCAACGCCGCCAGGGTGGCGGCGGCGGCGTCGAGGCGGCCAAGCAGCAACTGCCGGCGCGCTGCGATCAGCCGGCCCTGGCTGGCGTTGACGTGATCGGCGTGGGTCTCCAGCGTGGCGATGGCGTTTTCCAGCGCGCGCGAGGTGGCATCCAGATCCCGCATCGCCAGCGCCACCTCCGCCTCGGCCACCACGCAGCGGGCACGTGGCAACGGTTCGCGCGCGCCGAAGCCGCGCGCGGCCCGGCGCAGCAGTTCGCGCGCGCGCGGATGTTCGCCCAGTTGGGCCATGGCGATGCCGCGCAACGCCAGCGCCGGCGGATCTTCCCGCAGGGCGATGCGCTTGAGCGCGCCCAGCGCGTCGCCGGTGGCGAGCGCGCGGGCGGAAGCGTTGATCAGGGCATCCATCGCGACAGGCTAACCCGACGCGGGTGACGGGGGCGAATCATCGCAAGAAGGCGATGCGTCGCGCCGGCAGGCGTGCCCGCGGGCGTCGCGGCGCGGGAGGTCAGCCCTCCGCGCGGTATTCCTTCTCTTCGATGAAGGCCGAGCCGGCCTGCTGGTTGATGGCGTTCTTCAGGCCCACCCGGTGGCCGTTGTGCTGGGCGACGGCGCGCGCCAGCTGGATGAACTCATCGTCGAACACCTGCGCGGCTTCCTTCGCGCGCAGCGCGTCCTGCACGTCCCACATGCGCTCGTTGGCCTGCTTCAACTGCACCTTGAGATCGGCCATGGACGCGTGGCGGGCGGCAATCGGTTCCCACAGCGGCAGCAGATCCTGCAATTCGGTGATCACGTTGCGGCGCTTGCCTGCGTCGGCGATGCGTTCGGACTTGATCTCAAGAATGGTGATCTTGTCCGCCAGTTCACCGATCGACACCGGTACCCGAATCGAATCCACGCGCGCATTCCTGTCCTGGGAGTGCGCGGATGATAGCGGATTGGCGACGGCGGGCGCCTCAGTCCGCGACCCGCACCACCAGCTTGCCGAAGTTGTGGCCCTGCAGCAGGCCGGCGAAGGCGGCCGGCGCCTGTTCCAGTCCGTGCGCTTCATCCTCGCGCAGGCGGATGGCGCCCTCGGCGATCCAGCCGCGCATGTCGCGGCGGAAGGCGTCGAAACGATCCGCGTAGTGGTCCAGGATGATGAAGCCCTGCATGCGCACGCGCTTCTGCAGGATCGTCGCCAGCAGTTGCGGACGATGATCGATCCGGCCGGCGGCGTCGCGATCGTTGTAGTGGGCGATGAAGCCGCACACCGGCACGCGCGCATGCAGGTTGAGCAGCGGCAGCACCGCGTCCAGCACCTCGCCGCCGACGTTCTCGAAGTACACGTCGATGCCGTCGGGGCAGGCGGCGGCCAGGCGCGCGGCCAGATCGCCTTCGCGCCGATCCAGGCAGGCGTCGAAGCCCAGTTCCTCCACCGCGAACCGGCACTTGTCGGCGCCGCCGGCGATGCCGACCACGCGCGCGCCTTTCAGCTTCGCGAGCTGGCCGACCACCGCGCCGACCGCGCCGGTGGCCGCCGCCACCACCACCGTCTCGCCGGCGCGCGGCTGGCCGATGTCGAGCAGTCCGACGTAGGCGGTGAAGCCGGGCATGCCCAGGCCGCCGAGCGCGAGCGAAGGCCGCGGCAGGCCGTCGAGCGACGCCAGGTCGGCGCCGTCGGACAGCGCGTAGTCCTGCCAGCCCGCGTTGGCGAGCACGATCTGGCCTTCGCGGAAATCCGGATGGCGCGAGGCCTCGACCCGGCTGACCGTGCCGCCGACGATGACGTCGCCCAGCGCCAGCGGTGGCGCGTAGCCCGGCCCGACTTCGTCCATCAGGTTGCGCATGTACGGATCCAGCGACAGGTGCAGCGTGCGCAGCAGCACCTGGCCTTGGCCCGGCACCGGCGCCGGTTCGGTGATCAGGCGGAAGTCGGTGGCCACCGGCAGGCCGCGCGGACGCGCGGCGAGGGTGATTCGGCGATTGAGCGGCGCGGGATCGGGCGCGGGATCGATCGTGGACATGGCGGTCTGTCTCAGTGGAAGCCCTGGCGCGACGGCATCGCCTCGCCCGCGGTGAAGGCGGCCGGGCGCGGTCCGTGGCGCAGGGTCAGCAGGGTGCCGAGGGTCATCATGATGACCGCGAACAGCGGTCCGCCGATCGCGCCGACATGATCCACCAGCAGGCCGCCGCCGATCGCGCCGGTGGCGATGGCGATCTGGAACGCCGCCACCAGCAGGCCGCCGGCGCCTTCGGCCTGGTCCGGCGCGGCGCGGATGATCCAGATCTGGAAGCCGACCGGGAACGCGCCGAACGCGAAGCCCCACAGCGTGATCGCGATGGCGGTGATCGCCATCGACTGGCCGGCCAGCAGCAGGGCGATGGCCAGCAGCGCGATCAGGGTGCCGCCGAACACGATCGCGGTGCGTTCGCTGCGCCCGGCCAGATAGCCGCCGGCGAAGTTGCCGAAGAAACCGCCGACGCCGTAGCCCAGCAGCACCGCCGAGATCGCGCCGACCGACAGGTGGGTGACGTTCTCCATCAGCGGACGCAGGTAGGTGAAACCGGCGAAGTGGCCGGAGATCACCAGCAGCACCGCCAGCAGCGCCATGCGCACGCCCGGCCGGCGCAACAGCTGGCCGAGCACGCGCAGATCCGGATTGGCCATCGGCGGCAGCGAGGGCAGGGTGAACGCCTGCGCCAGCAGGGTGATCACGCTGAGCGCGCCGGCGGCGACGAACGCGCTGCGCCAGCCCCACAGTTCGCCCATCCACGCGCCCACCGGCGCGGCGCACACGGTGGCGACCGAGACGCCGGTGAGGATGAACGACATCGCGCGCGGGAATTTCGATTCGGGCACCAGCCGCATCGCCAGCGCCGCGGCCATCGACCAGAACCCCCCCAGCGCCACCCCCAGCATCACCCGCGCCGCCAGCAGCGGCCACAGGCTGTCGGCGGTGACCGCGATCGCGTTGGACAGCACCAGCAGCGTGGTCAGCGCCAGCATCACGTGCTTGCGATCCAGGCGCCGGGTCAGCAGCGGAATCGATGGCGCGGCGATCGCGCCGATCAACGCGGTGGCGGTGACGGTCTGCCCGGCGGCGCCTTCGCTGATGGACAGGTCGGCGGCCAGGGTGGTGAGCAGGCTGGCCGGCAGGAATTCGGCGGTGACCAGCCCGAACACGCCCAGCGCCAGCGAGGCCACGGCGGCCCAGCGGGCGGGGACTTCGGTGGCGGCCGGGGGAGCGGAGGCCGGGGATTCGTCGGAAAGCGCGTCGTCGTCGAGGAGCGCCTCGGCGGTGCAGTCGGAACAGGAGGGGGAGGACACGGGGGGGCGGCCTGTGGGGGGCGGACCGGCAGATTAGGCGTATGATGTTGGCGTTTCCATGCCGGAAAGACCGGAATGATTGCTCATTCGTCCAGCGCCTTGCGCGCCAAGGCACCCGTGAAGACCGGGCCCGCGTCGGCCGACGGCCGCGATCTGCTTACCCAGGTCCTGCTGGGCCTGCGCCTGGACGGTGTGGAATACGGCCGCTGCGTGATGCGCGCGCCGTGGGCGGTGGCCTTCCCGGAAAGCCGCGAGGCGCGCTTCCACTTCGTGGCCCAGGGCGGGTGCTGGCTGAAGCTGCGCGACGCCGACTGGGTGCGGCTCAACCCGGGCGACGCCGTGCTGCTTCCGCGCGGCAGCTTCCATGTCCTGGCCAGCGATCCCGATGTGCCGACGGTGGACATCGACGCGCTGGCGCGGGTGCCGGTGTCGGAGAACATCTACCTGGTCAAACCCGAGCCGGATGCGGATGAGGCCGCCGACCACAGCGTGATGTTCTGCGGCAGCATGCGCTTCAACCTGGATCCGCTGCATCCGCTGCTGGCGATGATGCCGGACATGATGCGCGCCGGTGAACTGGCGCAACGCGATCCCACCGTGCCGGCGATGCTGGAGGCGATGGAGCGCGAAGTCTCGCTGGATCGCATCGGCGCCTGCGGCATCATGGCGCGGCTGGCCGACGTGCTGGCCGCCAGCATCATCCGCGCATGGGTGGAATGCGGTTGCAGCGATTCCTCGGGCTGGATCGCCGCCGTGCATTGCCCGTCGATCGGCCGCGTGATCGCGGCCATCCACGCCGAACCGGAACGCGACTGGAGCGTGCCGGAACTGGCTGGCCTGATGGGCGCGTCGCGCTCGCGCTTCGCCGAGGCCTTCACCCGCACGCTCGGCGAGACCCCGGCGCGCTACGTCGCCCGCATCAAGATGTTCCAGGCGCGGCGCTGGATCGCGCAGGAAGGCATGCGGGTGGCGGTGGCGGCCAACCGGCTGGGCTACGACTCCGAGGCGTCCTTCAGCCGCGCGTTCAAGCGCATCATCGGCCAGTCGCCCGGCGCGCTGCGCAGCGCGCAGCTGCATGCGCGGCCGCGCACCGCGTTCGAGGCGCGCGCGCCGCGCTGATCGTCGCGCGGCACGGGGTCGATCAAGGCCGGCGTTTCGGGTCGCGCGGGATCTCGTCGAGGATCCGGCGCACCGCGTCGGCGACCACCGCCGGATTCTCGTACGGGATGACGTGGCCGGTGTTTTCCGCCACCACCAGGGAGCCGCGCGAGGACAGGGTCGCCAGATCTTCCTGCCACTGGCGCCATTGGATGTCCTCGGCGTTCGGCGGCGTCCCGGTCTTGCCGCGCCGGATCACCACCAGCGGCAGATCACCCAGCGTGCCGTAGCCGCGCGCCTGCTGCATGGCGGCGGGCACGTGGTCCAGCGCCTCGTATTCCTGCTTCACGGTGGCGAGCACGCGCGGCAGGAAGGCGACCACGATGTCGGGCTCGACTTCGGCCGGCAGCGGCACGACCGGACCATCGCCCTGCGCTTTCTTCAGGCCGGCATCGATTTCCGCCGCCAGGTTCGCGCGGAATTTCGCCGCGCCCGGGGTGAACAGGTACGGCTCGGGGCTGGCGTCGACCAGCACGAGCCCGGCGACTTCATCCGGATACTCGCGCGCATACAGCCGCGCCAGCAGCCCGCCGACGGAATGGCCGACGATCACCAGCGGCGTCCGCAGTTTCTTCGCGGCGATCAGCGCATGCAGATCCGCCACCATGTCCTGCTGCGTGCGCGCGCCGGCCACCGGATCGCTCCAGCCCAGGCCGGCGCGATCGTAGGTGCAGGCGTGGGCGAACGGCGCGACGGCGTCCTGCACCTTGGCGAAGGCGGAGCGGGCGGTGTACTGCGACAGGCCCGCCTCGAAGATCACGGTGGGACCCGCCGCGTCGCCCTTGCAGTCCAGGTGCAGGTGGCGACCGCCGATGTCGATGCGTTCGCCGGGCGCGGGTGGCGCGACGAAGGGGGCCGGCGGCGGGGCGGGTTCATCCGCGAAAGCGATGCCGGCGGGGCCCAGTTGAGCCGGAATCAGGGCGAGCGAAAGCAGACACGCGCGAAGCATGGTGGGACTCCTTGCGAAGGAAGGGAACGGGCCGGCGCCACCGGCCCGGGGAATCAACCGGCGAAGTCGGCCGGCGTGCTCAATTAGCGCAATCAGCGGGTCTGGGCAGGCAGGCGGATGCGGGTGCGGCGGCGATGCAGGCGCACCGCCAGATCCACGACGATGTAGATCGCGATCAGCGCCAATATGCCGCGCGCGGCCTGGTCGGTCGGCGTGGCCAGGAACATGCGCCCACCGGCGATCCACCAGGCCAGCAAGGCGACGAAGGCGGCGCTGGACACGAGTTCCAGCCTGCGCGCCAGCGGCGACCAGCGGCCCTGCACCAGCACCATGGCCAGGAGGGCGAACGAAGCCGCCCACAGCGGCAGCACCGGCCAGGCGCGTATCCGCAGGAAATCCGGATCCAGCGCCAGCACCCGCGGCAGCGCGCCGGGCAGGTGCGGTGTCAGCCACGGCAGCGCGATCACCACCCCGGCGCCAATCGCGAACCACGCCAGGCCAAACGCGAGCGCGCTCCGGTTGATGCGCTCGGGATCGACAGACTGCGGCCGCCAGCGCGGCTTGAACCAGCCGTGCCGCTGCAGCCAGGCGGCAAGCAGGGTGAACATGATCATGAAGCCCGGCCACCAGAACGCGCCCAGGCCCGGACCCAGCCACCAGCCGGCCAGCGGCAGGCTGCCGTCGAACACGCGCGGCAGGCTCAACGCCCACTGCAACACCAAGCCGATCATCGCGATCAGGGTGAAGCCGCGGGTCTGTTCCGGCGGAATGAGGGCCAGGCCGGGCGGACGGTAGCGCGCGGCGACTTCCGCCGGCGTGCCGAACCCGCGCAGTATCGCCAGCACCATCGCATCGTCGGCGGCGCGGCCTTCATCGTCCGCGCGCCCGGCCAGCATCTCGGCGAGCAGGCCGCGCAGCTCCAGCCCGATTTCATCGCGCTCGCCCGCGGGCAGGCGGCGCATCACATCGAGCACATACGCATCGATCACGTCGTTCGGATTCATTTCCCGTCCCCTTGCAGCAGGCCGCCCATGGTCCCGACCAGGGAATTCCAGAAGGCCGTCAGTTCGGCGAGCATCGCCTCGCCCGCGTCGTTCAAGCGGTAATAGCGGCGCGGCGGGCCGTCCTCGATCCGCCACTCCGAGGCCAGCACCCCCTGGCCCTCCAGCCGCCGCAGCAGCGGATACAGCGTGCCTTCCTCGATCGGCATGCCGCGCTGGGCCAGCGCCTGCCGCAGCGAGTAGCCGTACTGGAACTCGCGCAACTGCGACAGCACCGCCAGCACCAGCACCCCGCGTCGCAGCTCCAGTTCCAGCTTGGATCCCGGGTTGTCGCGCGCTTCCACCATGTCCCACCCCGTAAAGTTTGGCGAACAGTACTTTGTGTCACACAGTATGGCAATCCGGATCGCCCAACTTGCCGACGAACGGTCGAGGCGGATGCGGTCAACGCGCCCGGATATGGACGCCGATTGTCCGGAAACGGACGGACGTCCTTCAGGGGACGAGGCACCCATGCATTTGAAATCAAAGGCTTGAGCCGGATACGGGCTTGGCACGCGGTCTGCACGAGTCATGGCATGGACATCGCCCGCACCCCCTCGCGCTCCCCCGCCCGCCGCCGCCTGCTGGTGATTGGCGGTCCGATCCTGTTCCTGGCGGTGGTCGCCGCGATCGCCGTGTTCGGTGTCGGCCAGGCCGCGCCGCGGGTGGAGCGCGGCAGCCTGTGGATCGGCGCCGCCGAACGCGGCGACATGGTCCGCGAAATCCGCGCCACCGGCACGCTGGTGCCGCGCGACATCCGCTGGATCACCGCCGGCGCGGTCTCCACCCTCGAACAGGTGCTGGTGCAACCCGGCAGCCGCGTCAGCGCCGACACGGTGATCCTGCGCATGGTCAATCCGGAACTGACCGCCAACCTGGAGAAGGCCGAAGCGGCGCTGGCCGGCGCGGAAGCGGACGTCGCCTCGGTGCGCACCTCGCTGGCCTCGCAACTGCTGGACCAGCAGGCGCAGCAGGCGCAGGCCGAATCGGAATGGCGCATCGCCGAGGTCAAGGCGCAGGCCTACGAACGCGCGCACGCCGCCGGGGTGATGTCGAAGATCGAACTGCGCCAGGCGCAGATCACCGAAACCACCCAGCAGGGACGCGCGGATATCGAAACCCGCCGGGTGTCCGCGTTCCGCCAGAACATGGCCGCGCAGCTGCGCGCGGCGCAGGCGCGGCGCGACGAGGCCGCCAGCACCCTGGCGATCGCGCGCCAGCAGGTGGCGTCGCTGGAAGTGCGCGCCGGCAGCGACGGCATCCTCCAGCAGATCGATGTCGAACCCGGACAGCAGGTCAGCGTCGGCGCCAAGCTGGCGCGGGTCGCGCGCCCGGACGATCTGATCGCGCGGCTGCAGGTGCCCGAAGTGCTGGCCAAGGATCTGTCGCTGGATCTCGCGGTGAGCGTGGATACCCGCAACGGCGTGGTGCAGGGCCGGCTCACCCGCATCGATCCGGCGGTGCGCAACGGCAGCGTGACCATCGACGCCGATCTGGGCCGCCAGTTGCCGGCCGGCGCGCGTCCCGACCTTTCGGTCGATGGCCGCATCCGCCTGGGCGTGCTGCGCGACGTCGTCAGCATTCCGCGCCCGGCGCTGGCCGTGCCCGGCAGCCCCGGCACCCTGTTCGTGCTGGACGGCGATGGCGGCGAGGCGCGCCAGACGGCGGTGCGCTTCGGCGCGGCCTCCAGCGATCGCATCGAAATCCGCGGCGGCCTGCGTCCCGGCGACCGCGCCGTGCTTTCCGACACCAGCCAGTGGGCGCAGTACCCGCGCCTGCGTTTACGCTGACCTTTCCCCAGGAGCCCCGATGACTTCCGCCACCCTTCCGTCTTCCTCCGCCGCGTCCGCGCCGCTGCTGCGCCTGCAGCACCTGGGCAAGGTCTTCCATACCGACGAGGTCGAGACCCACGCGTTGTCGGACATCGCGCTGGACATCGCGCAGGGCGACTTCGTCGCCATCACCGGTCCCTCCGGCTGCGGCAAGTCCACGCTGCTGTCGATCCTGGGCCTGCTGGATGCGCCCAGCCGCGGCGAGTACTGGCTCAACGGCCGCAACGTCGCCGACCTGGACGCGCGCGGCCGCGCGCGCATCCGCAACGGCGAGATCGGCTTTATCTTCCAGGCCTTCAACCTGATCGCCGATCTGACCGTGGAGGAGAACGTCGCGCTGCCGCTGACCTACCGCGACGGCTTCGGCCGCGCCGACATCACCCGGCGGGTGCGCGAGGTGCTGGAACTGGTCGGCATGAACCACCGCACCCGCCACTATCCGGGACAGCTGTCCGGCGGCCAGCAGCAGCGCGTGGCGGTGGCGCGCGCGCTGGTCGGCAACCCGGCGATCCTGCTGGCCGACGAACCGACCGGCAACCTCGACAGCCACAACGGCGAGGCGGTGATGCAGTTGCTGGAACAACTGCACGAGAACGGCACCACCCTGTGCATGGTCACCCACGATCCGGCGTTCGCGCGGCGCGCGCAGCGGATCGTGCACATGCTCGACGGCCGCATCGTCGACGAGGACACCTTCGAACGCCTGCGCCACGAGCGCGACATGGTGCTGCCCGGACTGGAGGCGGTGTCGTGAGCGCCGCCATCCTGTGGAACGAGGCGCGCCAGTCCTGGCGCGGCCTGCTGCGCCGGCCCGGCTACCTGCTGCTGGCGGTGCTGACCCTGGCGCTGGGCGTGGCGACCACCACCGCGGTGTTCTCGCTGCTGGACCAGGCGCTGCTGCGGCCGCTGCCGTTTCCGCAGTCCGACCGGCTGGTCACGCTGGGCCAGTACTTCGACGCCGAACGCAACTCGGCCGCGCCGGGCTACTACGCGCCGGTCAAACGCATGCGCAGCCTGGCCTCCACCGGCATGCTGCGGAGCTGGGCGATCAACGCCAACATCGCGCGCGGCGACGAGGGACGGGTGGTGGGATCCCTGCGCGTGGATCGCGGCTTCCTCGACACGCTGGGCCTGCCGATGGCGCTGGGCCGCAATTTCAACGCCGAGGAGGACCGGCCCAACGGCCCGCAGGCGGTCATCCTCAGCCATGCGTTCTGGTCGCAGTACTACGGCGCCGATCCGGCCGCCATCGGCCAGAGCCTGCAGGTGGAAGGACGCGCGGCGCAGGTGGTCGGCGTGTTGCCGGCCGCGTTCCAGTGGCCGGTGCAGTTCGACATCCTGCTGCCGATGCAGCCGGACCTGGCCAGCACCAATCTCTCCACCAATGAAATGATCATCGCCCGGCTCAAGCCCGGCGTCAGCGTGGCCGAGGCCTCGGCCGAAGCCGGCACCGTGCTGGGCGCGGTCCTGCGCCAGAACCCGCGCATGACCGAGGAATGGCAGCGCCACCTGCGCGAGTTCCCGCCCAATGCGCTGCCGCTGAAGGGCAGCGTGTTCGCCTCGCGCACCGGCAACACCCTGTGGCTGTTCTTCGGCGCGGGCGGTTGCGTGCTGCTGATCGCCGCGATCAACCTGGCCAGCCTGATGCTGCTGCGCGCGCTCGGCCGCAGCCACGACAGCGCGGTGCGGGTCGCGCTGGGCGCGCCGCTGGTGCGGCTGGGCCTGCCGGCGCTGGCCGAGGGCCTGTTGATCGGCCTGTGCGGCGCGCTGGTCGGGATCGCCCTGGCCTGGCTGGGCCTGCGGCTGATGGCCGGCTGGGTGCCGGCGGAATGGATCCGCGGCGAGGCCGCCGCGTTGACGCCGACCAGCGTCGGCTTCGCGCTGCTGGCCGGCGCCGCCACCGCGCTGCTCGCATCGCTGCTGGGCGTGCTGCGCGTGCGCGGACTGCAACTGACCCGCGAACTGGTCGGCGGCGGCCGCGCCGGCTGGAGCCGCGGCGCCGGCCGGCTGGGCCGTGGCCTGGTGATCGCGCAGGTGGTGGTGGCGGTGGTGCTGCTGATCGGCGCGGCGCTGTTCACCCGCACCCTGCAGCGGTTGTCGGAAGTGCCGATGGGCTTTGAAAGCCGCGCGGTCACCCTCTTCAGCCTGGCGCCCATCCGCGAGCGCTACGCCGAGGTGGAGGCGATGGTCACGCAGACCGATCGCATCATCGAACGCCTGCAACGGATGCCCGGCGTGGCCCATGTTGGCGCCGGCAGCAATCCGCCCACCGCCACCCAGTTGAACTGGAGCTACCTGCTGCAGGACGGGCGTTCGATCACCGCGCAGTATCGTTTCATGACGCCGGATTTCTTCAACGTGTTCGGCATGCCGGTGCTGGCCGGTCGTGGCATCGGCGAGCAGGACACCGCCGGCGCCGAACGCATCTGCGTGGTCAGCACCGCGTTCGCGCGCCAGTACCTGGGCGACGCGCCGCTGGGGAAGATCGTCACCCTTGAGGACGACGGCGAGAACCGGCGCGTGCCGATGCGGGTGGTCGGGGTGGTCGGCGACGTGCGCCAGTTCGGTCCGGCCGAACCGCCACCGCCGATCGTCTACACGCCGCTGGCGCAGTTGCCGCCAGCCGCCTGGCAGATCATCCGCGGCTTCGGTGGACTGACCTACGCGCTGCAGTCGCAGGCGGCGGGCGGCGGCAACGCGGAGCGCGCGCTGCGCGAGGCGATCGCCGAGGTCGCGCCGCAGCAGCCCATCTCGGATCTGGATTCGATGGATGCGGTGGTCGCCTCCACCACCAGCGACCAGAAGCTCAACCTGCTGCTGGTCGGGCTGTTCGCGGGCCTGGCGCTGCTGCTGGCGGCGGTGGGCCTGTACGCGGTGATGGCCACCGCGGTGGCGGCGCGCCGGCACGAGTTCGGCGTGCGCGCCGCGCTCGGCGCGGAGCCGGGGCGACTGCTGCGGCAGGTGTTGCGCGAGGCCGGCCTGCAGATCGCGATCGGCCTGCTGGTCGGGCTGGGCATCGCGATGGCGATGTCGCGGTTCCTGCAGCGCTATCTGTTCGAGGTACGGGTCGCCGACCCCTGGGCCATCGGCGCGGTGGTGATCGCGCTGGCGCTGGCGGGCCTGCTGGCGGCGCTGTCGCCGGCCCTGCGCGCGGCGCGGGTGCCGCCGATGCAGGCGCTGCGCAATGAGTGACGCGCGGCTGGCGGCGCGGACGCTAGACTGGCGGCGATGAGCACCCAGCCGACTTCCCGACCGTCTCCCGGCGCCCGCATCCTGGTCGTCGACGACCAGCCCGACGTGCGCGAAGCGCTGCGCATGCTGCTCAAGAGCGCCGGCTATGGCATGGTCGGCGCGGAGTCGCCGGAGATCGCGCTGGGCTGCCTGCGCGGCGACGAATTCGCCGCGGTGGTGGTGGACATGAACTACCGCCGCGACACCACCTCCGGCGAGGAGGGACTGGCGCTGGTGGAAGCGATCACCGCGCAGTGGCCCGGCCTGCCGGTGGTGGCGATGACCGCCTGGGGCAGCATCGAACTGGCGGTGACCGCGATGCAGCGCGGCGCGGTCGACTTCATCGAAAAGCCCTGGCAGAACGCGCGCGTGCTGAACGTGCTGGAAAGCCGCATCGCCCTGGATCGCAGCCGCCGCAGCGAGCAAAGGCTGGGCCAGGCGCAGGCGCTGCTGCTGCAGGAAGGCGGCGCGGACTTCATCGCCGAGTCGCCGGTGATGCGGCGACTGCTGGAAGATCTGGCGCGGATCGCCGAGAGCGACGCCAACCTGCTGCTGCTGGGCGAGAACGGCACCGGCAAGAGCCTGCTCGCCGGCTTCGTTCACCGCGGCTCGCGACGCGCGGCGCGGGCGTTCGTCAAGGTCAACATCGGCGGCATCGCGCCGACCCTGTTCGAGGCCGAACTGTTCGGCCACGTGCGTGGCGCGTATACCGATGCGCGCCAGGATCGCGCCGGCCGCTTCGAATTGGCCGACGGCGGCACGCTGTTCCTCGACGAGATCGGCAACCTGCCGATCGATCAACAGCCCAAGCTGCTGCGCGCGATCGAGGACGGCGAGTTCGAGCGCCTGGGTTCCTCCAGCACGCGGCGGGTGGACGTGCGCGTGATCGCGGCGACCAACGCCGATCTGGAGGCCGAAGTGGCGGCCGGGCGGTTCCGCCAGGATCTGCTGTACCGGATCAACACCTTCCAGGTGCGGGTACCGGCGCTGCGCGAGCGCGGCGAGGACATCCTGCCGCTGGCCCGCCATTACCTGGCCGCGGCCTGCACGCGCTACCGGCGGCCGGCCCCGCGCATCGGCCGCGATGCCGAACGCGCGTTGCTCGCCTACGCCTGGCCCGGCAACGTGCGCGAGCTTTCGCATGTGATGGAGCGCGCGGCGCTGCTGGCCGACGAAGGCGTGCTGGACGCGGCCGCCCTGCGGCTGCCGGGCACCGCCGAACCCCGCCTGTCCGAACGCATGACCCTGGAAGAGGCCGAAGCCCTGCTGATGAAGCGCGCATTGGCCGATCAGGGCGGCAACCTGCAACGCGCCGCCGACCAGCTCGGCATCACCCGCCAGAGCCTGTACCGGCGCCTGGAGAAACACGGCCTGCGCGGCGATGAAGGCAACTGAGCGCTGGCGCGCGGCCTGGCTGGTCGCGCCGGCCCTGCTGGCGCTGGCGGCGGTGCTCGCGCTGGGAACACCGGCGCCGCGCGAGGCGGCCCTGCTGCTGGCCTGCGTGCTGGGGCTGACCGGGATCATCTGGCGTTTGCAGCGTTACGCCGACGGACGCCGCCTGCGCACCCTCGACGGCCTGCTGGAATCCCTGCGCGAGGGCGACTACAGCGTCCGCGGCGCGGTGTCCGGCGGCGACGACGCGCAGGCGCGGTTGATGGGGCGCTTCAACGCGCTCGCCCAGCGCCTGCAGGACGAACAGCGTGATTCCCACGAAAGCGTGCAGCTGCTGAGCAAGACCCTGGCCGCGCTGGATGGCGCGGTGTTCGCGTTCGAACAGGATGGGCGCCTGCGTCTGATCAATCCGGCCGGCGAACGCCTGCTCGGGCGACCGGCCTCCGAACTGCTGGGGCAGAGCGCGGATGCGCTGGGACTGGCGCCGTTGTTCGCGATTCCCAACGGTCGCATTCACCCGCACGCGTTTCCGGCCCAGCAGGGCCGCTGGCAGATCGGCCACGCCTCGCTGCGCAGCCGCAGCCAGGCCGGCCGCCTGCTGGTGGTGCAGCCGATGGAACGCGCGCTGCGCGACGAGGAGGCGCAGGCTTTCCGGCGCCTGCTGCGGGTGCTGAGTCATGAGATCAACAACTCGCTGGCGCCGATCGCCTCGATGGCCGATACGCTCACCCGCGTGCTGCCCGCACCGGGAACTTCATTCGATCCGGAGGCGCGCGCGGACCTGGCGGGCGGGCTGGATCTGATCGAGAAACGCAGCCTGGCCCTGCAGCGTTTCCTCGGCGGCTACGCGCGCCTGGCCAAGTTGCCCGAGCCACAGCCGGTGATCGTCATGCTGGCGCCGCTGTGCGAACGCGTGCGCCGGCTGGTCGACGAGCGCATCCGGGTCGATGTCGATCCGGAACTGCGGGTGGTGGCCGACGCCGATCAACTGGAACAAGTGCTGATCAACCTGCTGCGCAACGCGGTCGAGGCGGGCGGCGACGCGCCGGTCGAACTGTTCGCGCGGCCCGAGGGCGGACAGGCACGCGTGCAGGTGCGGGATCGCGGCGAAGGCCTGCCTTCCAGCGACAGCCTGTTCGTGCCGTTCTTCACCACCAAGGCCGGCGGTTCCGGCATCGGCCTGGTGCTGTCGCGGCAGATCCTGGAAGCGCAGCGGGGCAGCCTGGAACTGCTCTCGCGCGCGCCCGAAGCCGGCACGGTCGCCGAGATCCGGTTGCCGTTGGCGTCGCCGGAACGCTGACGCGAAGCGTCAGGCGAACGGCAGGCCCGCCGCCAGCCATGCCGCGCCCAGGCACCACGCCAGGATCCACAGGCCTTCTCCCGTGGGAGCGACGTGAGTCGCGAGTTTCTCCTTGTCGTCATCGTTCCCGGCGTCCGCGATTCACGTCGCTTCTGCCGGGAATCCCGTTGCGTCAACGCGCGGACACTTCCAGCCACCAGGCCGGCGACCAGCTGTAGTCATACAGATGCCGGGCTTCGCGCAGGCGGTAGCCGGCCTGCTCGAACTCGCGTCGCCAACCGGCGATAGGCTGCTCCCAGTTGGACGGCGCCACATCGCGACGCAACTGGCCGGCCAGCATCGGTGCCAGGAAACCGCGCGCGATCAGATCCGCGTCGTCGCCGTACTGCGCCAGGCAGCGCTCGTAGCGCCCGGCGATGGAATGGAAATAGGCATCGCTGCCGTGCGCCAGCGCGGGCACGTCGAACTCCACCAGCACCAGCGCGTCCACATGCGGGCGCAACGCCCGCAGCGCTTCGATGCGCTCGCCCGGCCGCAGCGACTGCAGGGCGAAACTGGACTGGGCCAGATCCCAGTGCGCGGCGGAATCCAGATTGCCCGTGAATGCCTGCAACGTGGTGCCATGCACCGACAGCCGGCTGGCCGGCGCCGCCTGCGCGAATTCCTGCTCCAGCGCCGAACGCAGGCCCTCCTGCGGTTCGATCACGTCCACCTCGGCGGGCACGGGCGCGGCCGCGCGCAACGCGGGCAGCAGGGCCATGCCGTCGCCGGCGCCGATATCGAGCAGCCGCCGCACGGGCGGGGTGCGGTAGCGTTCGGCCATCGCCTGGCTGACCGCGGCGTACAGCGGGACGTTGTCGCCGCCACGGATGAAGGCCTGGAATGCGGCGTGGGCTTCGTAGGCGTTGTCCGGACCTTCGCCGGCCAGGCGCCGCAACAGCGCGGCGGCCATGCGCGACCCGCGCGCGTCGGCCTGCCGCAGCGAAGGCAGGGCGGCGGCGGGCCGTTCATCGGCGATCGCGGCAAAGGCATCGGCCAGCTGCGCGACGGCGTCGCCGTCGACCGCGGCCTTCGTCGCGCCGGCGGGAGCGGCGCGCGGATCGGTGGGATTCGTCATGCGTGCGGAGAACAAGGAAGACCGCGCGATTATGCAGGTCCACGCCAGAGGGATCAGTCTTCCTCAAGCGCCTGGAAGCGCCGCGCCAGGTGATCGATCAGGCTGCGCACCGACGGCACCAGCCCGCGCCGCGACGGAAACACCGCGTGGATGATGCCCTGCTTGGGCTGCCATTCCGGCAGCAGGCGGATCAGGCGGCCGTCGGCGAGTTCGTCGCACATCATCATCGTCGGCAGCATCATGATGCCGACCCCCGCGACCGCGGCCATGCGGATGGCGGCCATGTCGTCGGTGACCAGGCGCGGCTCGTGGTGGACGGTGGCCAGCGTGCCCTGGCGATCAGTGAACTGCCAACTGTGATCGCGGTGGAACGGACCGAGATCCAGGGTGGGATACAGCGCCAGATCCGCCGGCGTCGCCGGTACGGGACTGTTCTCGAACAGGCGCGGGCTGGCGGCCACGTTCCAGCAACGCTGCGCCAGCACGCGGATGATCAGATCGCTGTCCTCAAGCGGCGGCGGGCGAACGCGGATCGCCACGTCGATGCCTTCGCCGACCACGTCGACGCGACGGTTGGTCGCGTCCAGCAGCACGGTGATCTTGGGATTCTCCGCCATGAAATCGGCCAGCATCGCGCCGACGCGCGCGTGCAGCAGCGCGACCGGGCAGGCGATGCGCACCACGCCGCGCGGCTCGGAGCGGGTGAGTTCGATCGCCTCCTGCGCGGCCTCGGCCTCCACGATCATCGCCTTGCAGTGGCGGTAGTAATCCTGGCCGATGTCGGTGACCGAGAAGCGGCGGGTGGATCGCTGGATCAGGCGCACGCCCAGGCGTTCCTCCAGCAGCGCGATGCGCCGGCTGAGCTTGGACTTGGGCACCCCCAGCGCGCGGCCGGCGGGGGCGAAACCGCCGTGGTCCACCACCTGGGCGAAATAGAACAGGTCGTTGAGGTCGGTCGGAACCATGGCGGTCATCGTTCACCCGATAGGACGCTGAGGATAAATCCTGCCGACTACCGGGTCCATCGTCCCAGGACTAACGTGGCCGCCATCGCAAATCATGCCCGGCGCCCCCGGGCGGGAGTCCACCATGAAGAAGGTTCTCGGCGTCTACGGCGCCCCGCGTCCGCACTGGGTGGGTGACGGCTTTCCGGCCCGCTCGCTGTTCTCCTACCAGACCCACGGCCGCCACCTGAGCCCGTTCCTGCTGCTCGACTACGCCGGTCCGTACCGGTTCGAACCGGCGGAACACCCGCGCGGCGTCGGCCAGCATCCGCATCGCGGTTTCGAGACCGTGACCATCGTGTACGAGGGCGAGCTGGAGCACCGCGATTCCTCCGGCGCCGGCGGCCGCATCGGCCCGGGCGACGTGCAGTGGATGACCGCCGCCTCCGGCATCCTCCACGAGGAATACCACTCGCCGGAGTTCACCCGCAGCGGCGGCACCCTGGACATGGTGCAGCTGTGGGTGAACCTGCCGGCCGACGCCAAGATGTCCGCGCCGGGCTACCAGACCCTGCTCGATGCCGACATCCCGACGGTGGCGTTGCCGGAAGACGCCGGCAGCGTGCGGGTCATCGCGGGTCGTCATGGCGACCGCCACGGTCCGGCGCGCACCTTCACCCCGATGGACGTGTGGGACGTGCGCCTGCGGCAGGGCCATGGCACCACGTTCGAGGTCGCCGAGGGCCGCACGCTTGCGCTGGTCGTGCTCAAGGGCGCGCTGCGCGTCAACGGCAGGCAGACCGCGCACGAGGCGCAGCTGGTGGTGCTGGATCGCGATGGCGCCGACGTGTTCGTCGAAGCCGAGGCCGACGCCACCTTCCTGCTGCTGAGCGGCGAGCCCATCGACGAGCCCATCGTCGGCTACGGCCCGTTCGTGATGAACACCCAGGACCAGATCGTCCAGGCCATCGACGACTTCAACCGTGGCCGCTTCGGCCGGATCGCGCAGTGAACCCCGGAGGCGCCCGCGTCGCGGGTGCCTCTTCCCTCGCCGGGCGATGACCGCCCGCTCTCCCCCAATGGAGTTTCCCCATGAGCCTTCCCGCCAACTTCAACGGCGCCAAGCCGATCATCGATCCCGCCAACGCCGCGATGCTGCTCATCGACCACCAGAGCGGCCTGTTCCAGACCATCGGCGACATGCCGTTCACCCGGGTGCGCGCGCACGCCACCGCGCTGGCGAAGATGGCGACCCTCGCCGGACTGCCGGTGATCACCACCGCGTCCGTGCCGCAGGGGCCGAACGGCCCGCTGATTCCGGAAATCCACGCCGCCGCGCCGCATGCGCAGTACGTGGCGCGCCGGGGCGAGATCAACGCCTGGGACAACCCGGACTTCGTCGCGGCGGTGAAGGCGACCGGCCGCAAGCAACTGATCATCGCCGGCACCATCACCAGCGTGTGCATGGCGTTCCCGTCGATCGCCGCGGTGGCCGACGGCTACCAGGTGTTCGCGGTGATCGATGCTTCCGGCACCTACTCGAAGATGGCCGAGGAAATCACCCTGGCGCGGGTGGCGCAGGCCGGCGTGGTGCCGATGGACACCGCCGCGGTGGCGTCGGAACTGCAGAAGACCTGGCACCGCGACGACGCCGGGCAATGGGCCGGGATCTACACGCAGATTTTCCCGAACTACCAACTGCTGATCGAAAGCTACACGAAGGCCCAGGACGTGCAGAAGAACCACGAGGCGCTGGATTCCCAGCGCGCCTGAGCACCGCAACCCGTTGGAGCCGGCACGTCCGGTTCCGTTTCCCGCATCGCGACGTCGTCATCCTCCCCCGCGGCGGCGCGATGCTTCCCTCCGGCATTGCCGGACCATCCACAGGAGCTTTGCCATGGCCAGTGAACGCATCCGTGATCCCAAGACTGATCACCTGCTCACCCCGCAGAACGCCGCCTTCATCATCATCGACTACCAGCCCGTGCAGGTGAACTCCATCGCCTCGATGGATCGCCAGTTGCTGGTCAACAACATCGTCGGCGCGTCCAAGGCCGCGGTGGCCTATGGCCTGCCGATCGTGCATTCGACCGTCAACGTCAAGACCGGCTTGAACAAGCCGCCGATTCCGCAGCTGCGCAGGGTGCTGGACAAGTTCCCCACCTACGACCGCACCACCATCAATTCCTGGGAGGACGTGGAGTTCCGCCAGGCGGTGGAAGCCACAGGACGCCGCAAGCTGATCATGACCGCGCTGTGGACCGAGGCCTGCCTGACCTTCCCCGCGCTCGATGCATTGAAGGAAGGCTACGAGGTCTACGTGGTCGCCGACGCGGTCGGCGGTACCTCGCTGGTTGCGCACGAAGCCGCGCTGCGTCGCATCGAGCAGGCCGGCGGCAGGCTGATCAGCGTGCCGCAGCTGTTCTGCGAACTGCAGCGCGACTGGAACCGCCAGCAGACCGTGCCGGCCTTCATGAACCTGTTCATCGAAACCGGCGGAACCGCCGGCATCCAGTTCTCCTACGACCGCAGCGAGTAGGTGGACCGGAGTGGGCGGAGTGGGCGGGACGGGCGGGTGGCCCGTCCCGCTCATTCACGGCCCGGGCGCTCGGCGTAGGCCTTGAACACGTGCAGCGTGCCCGCCCAATAGAAGGCGGTGTGGTGGAAGATCGCGTCGGTCGCAAATCCGTGCGCGGTCAGCGCGAGCGTGGTGCCGCCGTCCTCTTCCGCCAGTTCGAAACGCAGGTGCGTGTGGTTGCCGGGTTCGTCGGCCAGCCGCGACAGCGAACTCAGATAGCGATAACCCAGCGTGTGCGGTGGCTCGAACACCAGCACCACGCCGCGGTTCTCGAACGCCACGTGGTGGAACCCGCGGATCGCGATGGAACCGCCCACCTGCCAGTCGGTCTCCACGGTCACCCGCATTTCCGGCTCTCCCATCCATTGCGACATGTGCGCCGGATCGGTGAGCGCGCGCCAGACCAGGTCGATCGGCGCATCCATATGGATGCGTTCTTGCCATGTCGCGGGCACGGGTTGCGAGGACGACGGCATCGTCAGCGTCCCAGGCTGATCGCAATCAGCCCCACCGACACCACCGCCAGCGCGATGCCCAGCCAGTTGATCCGGCTCAGCTTCTCGCCGAAGGCGAAGGTGCCGACCAGCGTGCCCAGCACCACCACGCCCAGGTTCATGGTCGCGAACACGATCGCCGGATTCGCCGGCAGCGCCTGGTGGGCCTTGATGTAGAACAGGATGTTGGCGAAGTTGCAGGCGCCGACCAGCAGGCCGGCGAGCAGGGCGGCGATGTCATGCCGGGAATTTCCCTGGACCCGCCTCCGGCCTTGCAGCGCCAGCATGACGAACAGCGCGCCGCCGAAGGCGACGGTCAGCGAGGCCGCGAACGGTGTCCCCGCGATGGCGATGCGCTTGAGCAGGATGTCGACCGCCGCGTAGCCCAGCAGGACGGTCAGCGGCAGCAACCAGCGCGCGCGGGCGGCGCCGGTCGGTTCCGCGTCGCCCGCGCGCGGGCGGGACACGATGCCGACGATGGCGATCAGGCCGAGCAGCAATCCGGCCAGTTTGCCGGTATCGGCGGTTTCCCCGAAGAACAGGAACGCCGCGCCCAGCGAGACCACCAGCGAAAGCCGCTGGGCCACGTCCGTGCGGGCGATGCCGGCGGCCCGCACCGAGGCCGCCATCGCCAGGAAGATGCCGGGCAGCAGGACCATCAGCAGCCCCAGCGCCAGCCATGGCGTGCCCGGCTCGCGCAGGCGGTCCAGAGGTGGGTCCAGGGTCAGCAGGCACAGCGCCAGCGCCGCCACGTAATTGCCCAGGATCACCGGCGTCATGCCCAGTCCGCGCCGCTGGGCCAGCTTCAACAGCACCCCCACCAGGACGCTGAACAGGACGCTGACGATCAAGAAAGACATGCGGAGGCCGATAGGGAAGGGTTGGGGATTATCTCCCGCTGGCCGGGACGGTGCCGGTTTCGCGTTTTACGTCAATGATCCCGGTACTTACGGGTCATGGAAGAAAGTCCACATTCGCTTATCATCGCGGCTTCCGCGAGCTGCCATTCGGATGGTTGCGGCGGAGCAGGGGAGGGGCCACCGGCCCCGCAATGTTTCAACCAAACAGGGATTGATTTTTCATGTTGAAGATTTCTTTGAAGCAGGCCGCGCTGGCGGCCTCGATGCTGATGATCGCCGTGCCCGCCTTCGCCGCCAAGAGCGCCCAGGACACACGCAAGGAAAAGGTCGCGCAGATTCCGACCTGCACCAAGCCGCTGGGCACCATCTCGGTGATCGAGCCGGAAGACGTGGTGAACTGGTGGACCGGCCAGCAGCTGCCGGCGCCGTCGCGCCTGATCAAGGTGTTCGTCAACAAGTCGCGCTGCTTCACCCTGGTGGACCGCGGCGCGGGCCTGAATGCCGCCATGGGCGAGCGCGCGCTGGCCGCCGACGGTGAGCTGCGCAACCGTTCCAACATCGGCAAGGGCCAGATCAAGGCGGCCGACTACGTGCTGGTCCCGGATCTGATCTCGCAGAATTCCAATGCCAGCGGCAACGCCATCACCGGTCTGCTGGGCGGCCTGATCGGCGGCACCGCCGGCGCCGTGGTCGGCGGCCTGAACTTCAAGAGCAAGACCGCCGACGTGGTCCTGACCCTGACCGACGTGCGCTCGTCCGAGCAGGTCGCGATGGCCGAAGGCAACGCCAAGAAGACCGACATGGGCTGGGGCGCGGGCGGCGGCCTGTTCGGCGGCAGCGGCGTCGGCGCGGCCGGCGTGGGCGGTTACGCCAACACCGAAATCGGCCAGGTCATCACCCTGGCGTACCTGCAGGCCTACACCGATCTGGTCACCCAGCTGGGTGGCGTGGCCGAGAACGCCTCGGCCGCCAGCGCGCAGCAGGCCGTGGAGATGACCAAGCCGGGCCGCCTGTTCGCCAATGCCAAGGGCACCGGCAAGGCCGTGCGTGATCTGGACGTGGGCATGATGCTGTACCCCACCGGCAACAAGGAAGGCGTGATGTGGGAAGTCGAGGACGAACTCGGCAACAAGGGCTGGGTCTCCTCCACCCTGACGCAGCTGGCCCGCTGAGGCCACGTCGCATCGCATGACCGGAAGGCCGCGGGAAACCGCGGCCTTCCGCGTTTCCGGGCCCGGCCGGCCGCGTGCTTGGTTTTCACCCGGACCGGCCCAATAATCGGTGCCATGGAAATCAAGTCCGACAACCCTGAACACGGCTTCCAGTTCCCCGGCACCTTCGAGCTGAGCGCCATGGGCACCGCCAACGCGGGCCTGGAAACCGAACTCCCCAAACTGCTGACCCAGGCCGGCGTGGAAGTGATCCACGAGGACATCACCTGGAAGCATTCGGCCAACGGCAAGTATGTGTCGGTGCGCATCGCCTTCCAGGCGGCCAGCCGCGAACAGTTCGACGCCGCGCACGAAGCGCTGCGTTCGCACCCTGAAGTGAAGTGGACGCTGTGAGCCGTCCCTGCGTGGTGCGCGAGCTGGGCCGCCAGCCCTACGAGCCGGTGTGGCGGGCCATGCAGCGCTTCACCGACGCGCGCGACGAACACACGCCCGACGAGCTGTGGCTGGTCGAGCATGATCCGGTGTTCACCCTCGGCCAGGCCGGCAAGCCGGAGCACGTGCTCGCGCCCGGCGACATCCCGGTGGTGCAGGTGGATCGCGGCGGCCAGGTGACCTATCACGGTCCCGGCCAGATCGTGGCGTATCCGCTGTTCGACCTGCCGCGGATGAAGGTCGGCGTGCGCGAATACGTCTGCAAGATCGAGCAGGCGATGATCGACACCGCCGGCGAATGGAACATCCACGCCGAGCGCAAGGCAGGCGCGCCCGGCGTGTACGTCGCCGGCGCCAAGATCGGCGCGCTCGGCATCCGCGTGCGCCATGGCCGCACCTTCCACGGCCTGGCCTTCAACATCGCCATGGATCTCTCGCCGTGGCATCGCATCAATCCCTGCGGTTACGAGGGCCTGCAGGTCGCCACCCTGGCCGATCTGGGCGGTCCGTCCGGCATGGAGCAGGTCAAGCCGGTGCTGCTGGAGAAACTGGCCGCGCAGTTCGAGCTGGACCTGCACCGCGAAACCACCTTGCCGGATCTCTCGCTGGCCGCCTGACGCGCGGTCTGGCCTCGTTTAGCAGCGACGTCGGTCGCGACTATGCGCCCGACGCATCCGCTCGTTTCGGCGCGCAGACGAGGGACAGGCGATTGAAATGCGACGTGCACGCCGGCTTTCCGTTCGCGACCGACGTCGCTCCTACAAACCGCCGGATGGCATGCCACAATCCGGCGGTATGGATGACAACGCACCGGTTTCCGAGACTGATCTCGATTCCCTGATCGAACGCGGCCTGGCCCGCCTGCGCGAGGCCTCGCCCGTTGCGGCGGAACTGCTGGCCGATCCGGCCCGCGCCGCGCGCGTGGGGCGGGTGATCCTGGCCAGCGATTTCGCCCTGGAAACCCTGCGCCGGCAACCGGATCGACTGGAAACCCTGCTGCGCGACGATGGCGCCGCGCCGACCCCCGCGCCGGTCCTGGCGGCCGACGATTCCGCCCGCTGGCAGGAACAGCTGCGCCGCTATCGCACCGCCGAATCCACCCGCCTGATCTGGCGCGACGTGCTGGGCTTGGACGATGTCGACGCCACTCTCGCCGGCAGCACGCGGCTGGCGGAAAACTGCCTGCGCCTCGGCCTGGAGGCGCTGGAAGCCGAGTTCGTCCAGCGCCACGGCGTGGTGCGCGCGGCCGACGGCAGCATCCAGCGGCTGGTGGTGTTCGGCCTGGGCAAATTGGGCGGCGGCGAACTGAATTTCTCCTCAGACGTCGATCTGGTCTACGCCTTCCCGCACAACGGCGAGTCCGACGGCGCGCGCGCGCTGGCGGCCGAGGACTACTTCGCCCGGCTCGGCCAGCGTCTGGCCAAGCTGCTGGACGAACCCACGGTCGACGGTTTCTGCCATCGCGTGGATCTGCGCCTGCGCCCGTTCGGCAACGCCGGCCGGGTCGCGCTGTCGTTCGCCGGCATGGATCAATATTTCCAGCGCGAAGGCCGCGACTGGGAACGCTATGCCTGGCTGAAGGCGCGCGCGGTGGCCGGCGACATCGAGGCCGGCGAGCGCTGGCTGGAGAGCCTGCGCCCGTTCGTCTACCGCCGCTATCTGGACTACACCGCGCTGGACGGCCTGCGCGAGATGAAGGCCGCGATCGCCGCCGAAGTCGCGCGCCGCGAACTGGCCGACGACATCAAGCGCGGACCCGGCGGCATCCGCGAAATCGAATTCCTGGTGCAGGCGTTGCAGCTCATCCGCGGCGGCCGCGAGCCGTCGCTGCGCGAGCGCCGGCTGATGCCGGCGCTGCGCGCGCTGGTCGCCAGCCGCCAGGTCGTCGAGGGCGACGGCGCCGCGCTGGGCCAGGCCTACCGCTATCTGCGCCGGCTGGAAAACCGCCTGCAGATGCTGCGCGACGCGCAGACCCACATGCTGCCGGACAGTCCGCTGGATCGCGAACGCATCGCGCGCGGGCTCGACTATCCGGACTGGTCGGCGCTGCGGGTGGCCTTGCAGCGCCAGCGCGATCGGGTGGCGCAGGAATTCGCCGAACTGCTCGCGCCGCGTCGCGGCCAGGCCGCGCCCGGCGCGCTGGAACACTATTGGCGCGCCCTGCCGGAAGGCGGCGACGAATCCGTGCTGGCCGAAGCGGGTTTCGCCGACGCGGCCACCGCCGATGGCGCGCTGCGCGATTTCGCCCGCTTCTCCGGCGTGCGCGCGCTGTCGGACGCGTCGCGGGCGCGCCTGGATCGGGTGGTGCCGGCGCTGCTGGGCGCCGCGGCAAGCTCGGCGCAACCGGACGCCGCGCTCAAGCGCGTACTCGCGCTGCTGCAGGCGATCCTGCGCCGGGCCAGCTATCTGGCGCTGCTGGACGAACAGCCCAGCGCGTTGGCGCGGCTGGTCGACGTGCTGGCGCGCAGCGCGCTGCTGGCCGAACGGCTGGCGCTGTATCCGCTGCTGCTGGACGAACTGCTGGACGCGCGCGTGTCCGGCCCGCTGCCGGATCGGCAGAGCCTGCATGCGGAGTGTCATCGCGCGCAGGAAGGCGGCGACGCCGAAGCCACCCTGCGCGAATTGAACGAACGCCGGTTGGCGCTGAGTTTCCGGATAGCCATGGCGGCGCTGGATCGCCGCCAGCCCGCGCGTGAAAGCACGCGCCAACTGGCCTGGCTGGCCGACGAGGTGGTGCGCGTGGTGCTGCGCACCGCCGAGGATGAAGTCGCCGCCGCGCATGGACGGGTACCGGAGGGCCGTTTCGCGGTGATCGGCTACGGCAGCCTCGGCGGCGAGGAACTGGGCTTCGGTTCGGATCTGGATCTGGTGTTCCTCTACGACGCGCCCGCCGATGCGCAGTCCGACGGCGCGCGTCCGCTGGAGGCCGGGCGCTGGTATGCGCGGCTCGCGCAGAAGATCGTCGCCCTGCTGGGTGCGGAAACCGGCGCCGGCCGGCTCTACGACGTGGATGTGCGCCTGCGGCCGGACGGCGCCAAGGGCCTGCTGGTGTCATCGTTGGCCAGCTATCGCGAATACCAGCGCGAGCGCGCCTGGACCTGGGAACACCAGGCATTGGTACGCGCACGCGGCGTCGCCGGCGACGACGGGTTGATGCAGGACTTCGAGGACATCCGCGACGCCACCCTGTCCCGCTCGCGCGATCCGGCGAAGCTGCGCGAGGACGTGGTCGGGATGCGCCAGCGGATGCGCGCGGAACTGGATCGCAGCGATGCGGCGCGCTTCGATCTCAAGCAGGGCGAGGGCGGCCTGGTCGATCTGGAATTCCTGCTGCAGTACCGCGTGCTGCGCGAATCCGGCGCGGCGCCGGCATTGCTGACGCCGCGCAACACCGCCTCTCTGATCGCCGCGCTGCAGGCGACTGGGCGCATCGACGAGCCCACCGCCCAGGCGCTCACCCAGGCCCATTCGGTATTCCTCGCCGAAGGCCTGGCCTGCACCCTGGATCGGCGTCCGCGCCTGGTGCCCGAGAACGCGGCCATCGCCACCGCGCGCGCCGCCGTGCGCCACGTCCTGGCGGCGCATGATCTGGATTTCGATGTTCGCCCGGCGGTGGGAGCGACATGAGCCGCGCCCGTGGATTGCCGCATCCGACGGGTTTCCGGCCGCCACTCACGTCGATCCTGCAGCAGGGGAGCGCGGGTCAATCCGCGGCGTAGAACCCCGAGCGCGCCAGAAATGCCTCCACCGCCTTGGCGTCGCGGTAATCCAGCTCGATGATCTCCGCCAGCGCCCGTGACTTGTCGGGCGCGCGACGATAGTAGTCGCGCATGATCGCGTAACCCATGTAGTAGCCCAGATCACCGACGCCATATGCGTTGCCGGGACCGTTGTAGAGCCAGCCGCTCCAGTCCGGGTCACGCATCTTCGCCTTGAAATCCTGCTTCAGCGTGGCTTCGTTGCGCGGGCCGTAGCTCATGTAGGGTTGTGCCGGAACCTGGCCGGTGATCCGCTCGGCGACGAAATCCGCCGCGCCCTCGTACATGGCCTGGGCCAGCAGATGGGGACCGGGGCCTTTCTGCTGGGTATGCACGTACTCGTGGATGTTCAGCAGCACCAGCTGCTTGCCCGGCTCGCTGCGGAAGTAGACGCCCAGCGCCCGGGACATGCGTTCGGGCAATTCGGAGACATCGGTGCCTGCATCGCCGCCCGCCAGTTCCGCGCCGATCAGCACCTTGTCGTCCAGGGTGGTGCCGCTGGAACGCAGGCAGCCGATGGTGAAGTAGATCTCGGCCGGGCGCAGCGCCGGATACAGTTCCCGGAAACGCGCGATTCCCGGCATGAATTCGTCGCCGCGCTGCTTCAGCGCCAGCGTGCCGGCGCGGATCGAGGTCCAGAACTTCGGATAGCGTTTTATCGCGTCCAGGTAGCAGGCGGCGTCATAACCCTTGGCCTGCATGAACGCCTTCAGACCGGGCGTCCCCGGCGCGAGGAAATCCTGTTCGAGGATCCGTCGTCGTTCCGTGTCGTCCGGCGTGGCGACGATGCGGTCATAGGCGACCCAGAAGCGATCGATGTCGGAGGATTCCACCGCGCGGACGTCGTCACCCCGACCCAGGCCGGGCAGCGCCAGGATCATCAGGCCGAGCAACAAGGCAGCCAGTGCGTGTACGTAGCGCATGCCGTAACCATCGCATCCAAGAGGTGGAATCCTCTTGGATGCACGCAGCGGATGACGGGTTTAAAGCCAGGTCATCCTTGAACAGGGTGGCAGCTGCTGGCTTCAGCTGTAGGCCGCCAGGAACACGATGCAATCGCCGGCGAATCCGGATTCGGAACGTGCCTTCAGTTCCAGCATGGTGTGGGTCGTGGAGCCACCGTCAAGGTTCTGGGTGAGCGTGCCGCGATCGTCGATGTCGACGATGGCTCGGTCCGTATCGAACTGCCAGCCGTTCGCCCGTTGTTCGTGGAACAGGCCGCGCGACGGTTCGGCCAGTGCGCGAAACGCGTCTCGTCCTTGGATGGCGACGGCAGGTTCGTCGCGGGCGTGGTGCGCGAACCGCATGTCGTGGGCGACGGCGCGAGCATGCCGTCGATGTCGAACGCGCCGCAGGCGGCGAGATAGCGGACGAGGACGTCCCCTCGCAGGGAGATCACCCCGCTAGCCGTTCAGTCGTTCCCGCAACACTGCGGCCACCCGCGCGGTTTCACGCAGGGGTTCGACATCGAACGGCGCCGGCCTGCGGTCCAGCGCCCGGATCCGGCCGCTGGCGAGCAGGGCATCGAGAAAACGACGGGGGCGTCCGCCGACGCGCTGTGGATCGAAGACGAACACCGGCGCGCGGGTGGCGCAGGCCTCGGAGATCATGTTGACCGAATCCGGCGAGCACACCAGCCGATCCGCCCAGGCCAGCAGGCCGGCATAGGGATTGGGGCCGTCGCTTTCGTCGAGCCAGGTCAGTCCCGGGGTTTCCACGAAACGATGACGCAGGGCGGCGCGCACCTGGGCATCGGTGCGGCGCGAGGCGGTGATCAGCAGGCTGCCGCCATCCCGCGCCAGCATCGCTTCCAGACGGCCGGCCAGCACTTCGAAGGCGTTGCGATCGAAGCGCGCGTGCGCGCTGCTGCCGCCGAGCAACACCGCCGTGCGCGGTGCGGGTAGATCGGCGAATGTGGCGAAATCCGCGCGCGCCTGCGCCAGCCATGCGTCGTCGACCGGATTCAGGCTGCCCTGCACGGCAAGCACGTTGGGTCCGGCCAATCCGTCATGGGCCGGCGCGATCACCCAGTCCCATAGCGATGGTTCCAGCCGCGGATCGAGAATCTGCACCGTCCGGGCGCCTCGCGCGCGCAGCAGCCGGGTGGCCAGCGCGGCCTGACGACCACAGCCGATGGCCAGCCGGGGCGGCGACGCCAGTGCCTGCCGGAACCCCGGGCCGAACGCGCCGGCGTCGCCCGGCAGCCGGCGTGGGGCGAACCAGCGCCAGGGGGCGCGTGAGCGCAGCGCCAGCGGCGCATGCGGGCCCATCGCCAGCGCGGCGGCCAGCGCCTCGGCCTGGCGGACATTGCCGGCGTGGCCGTCGGTGAGCGTCCAGAAGGGTTCGGAAAGGGGGGCGGGGCGGTCCATTTGTTCCACCTGTCAAAACAATCCGTTCCGGAGCAGCCGGATGATCGCCAAAGTCGGGACACTCTACACTGGCCGGGTTGTGATTCGGCCGGCCGGGCGAATCCGATGCGCCCGATATCGCCTCTTTCGGACAGACCCCTTCCGGGCTGCCGGCGGAGCGCCGGTCGCGCCGTCCGCGTCGACCCGGCCTTTACGAAGCCTGCCGTATTCGAATGACCACCACCCCCGGAGATTCCATCATGCGCAAGACCCTGTTGATTGCCGCCCTGTTCGCGTTCGCCGGTTCCGCGTTCGCCGCCCCGGTCACCTACAAAATCGATCCCAACCACACCGACGTGATCGCCCAGTGGAGCCACTTCGGCTTCTCCAATCCCAGCGCCCATTTCGGCAAGGCCGACGGCACCATCGTCTATGACGCCGAGAACGTGTCCGCGTCCAAGGTCGAGGTGACCCTGCCGCTGTCCGGCCTGAACAGCTTCGTCGCCGATTTCGACGAGCACCTGCGCAGCGCCGATTTCTTCGACGCCGCCAAGTTCCCGGCCGCCACCTTCAAGAGCACCAAGGTGGAAGCCGCCGGCGAAGGCAAGCTGAAGGTCACCGGCAACCTGACCATCAAGGACATCACCAAGCCGGTGGTGCTGGACGTGACCCTGAACAAGTCCGGCGAGCACGCCATGGCCAAGCGCGCGGCGATCGGCTTCGACGCCACCACGACCCTCAGCCGCACCGAGTTCGGCGTTGGCAAGTACGCGCCGGCGGTGAGCGACGAAGTGAAGCTGCGCATCACCACCGAAGCGCTGGTGCCGAAGCCGTAAGCCCTTCGGGGCCGGTACCCCTCCCTCTCCCCCGACCGGTCCCCCCGCGCCGCCCGGCTCCCCCGGGCGGCGTTTCTTTTGCGCCATCGGGCCCGGATTCGCCGCCGGTGGTAAACTTCGCGCGTTTCCTACGAACCGCATCCGTCGCCATGAGCCAGACCGCCACCGCGCCCGCCAACGCCGAGAAGCGCTACACCGTGCACCGCGCCGACCTGCCGTTGAGCTGCCCGCTGCCGTCGATGGCCCTGTGGAACTCGCATCCGCGCGTGTACCTGCCGATCGAGGATGCGCCGGGCGGCGAAGTCCAGTGTCCCTACTGCGGCTCGCATTTCGTCCTCGCCGACTGATACCCGCCGGGCCACGATGCCCCGCCTGACCGTGGTGCAGCTGCTGCCGGCGCTGGAGTCCGGCGGCGTGGAGCGATCGACGCTGGAGATCGCCGAGGCGCTGGTCCAGGCCGGCCACCGCGCCATCGTCGTCTCCGCGGGCGGGCGGCTGGTGCCGACGCTGGAACAGGCAGGCGCCGAACACATCACCCTCGACATCGGCCGCAAATCGCTGCGGACCCTGCGGCATGTGCGCTCTCTGCGGGATCTTTTCCAGCGCATCGGCCCCGATCTGGTGCACGCGCGTTCGCGCCTGCCGGCGTGGCTGGGCTGGAAGGCGCTGGGCGCGATGCCCGCGGCGCGACGTCCCGGTTTCATCACCACCGTGCACGGCCTCAATTCGCCGGGCCTCTACAGCGGCATCATGACCCGTGGCGAGCGGGTGATCTGCGTGTCCGACACGGTGCGGGCCTACGTGCTGGAACACTACCCGCGCACCGATCCCGGCAAGCTGCGGGTGATTCCGCGCGGCATCGATCCGACACGCTTCCCACATCGGGCGTGGCCTGATCCGGCCATGCGCGCGCAATTCGCCAACGAGCATCCGGCCCTCGGCGGCGACGGCCCGCTGCTGCTGCTGCCCGGACGCGGCACGCGGCTGAAAGGTCACGGCGACGCGGTGACGCTGCTCGGCCGCCTGCGCGCCGGCGGCGTGGATGCGCGGCTGTGGATGCCGGGCGCGCGCGAAGCCGGACGCGAGCAGTACGTCGCCGAACTGGAGCAGCAGGCCCGCCAAGGCGGATTCGGCGAGGCACTCGTCATCACGCCGCCGACCGCGCGCATCGCCGATGCCTATGCGGCTTCGGATCTGGTGCTGCAGCTGTCGCGCAAGCCGGAGGCGTTCGGCCGCACCGTCATCGAAGCGCTGTCGGTGGGGCGTCCGGTCGTGGGCTGGGCCCATGGCGGCGTTGGCGAACTGCTCGCCGAACTGCAGCCGCAAGGCGCGGTGGCGCCTTTCGACGAAGATGCCCTGCTGCGCACCACCCAATCCCTGCTGGCGTCGCATCCGGCGCCATCAGCGGCTACGATGCCGGCCTACACCCTGCGTGCGATGCAGGACGCCACGCTCGCCACCTATCTTGAACTCGCCCATGACCGCCACCGGATCGCCGCCCACTGACCACGCGCAGCGCGCACCGTACGGCTGGCGCTGGGCGCCGGCCTGGGTGCTGACGTTCGTCGCGCTGTGGCCGATGCCCGGATTCGCCGAAGGCGTGATGGTGCTGGGCGCACTGGCGGCGATCATCCACCTGCTGATCGCGCGTTTCCGCGGCGGCACCCGCCTGCTCAGCAATCCTGCCTGGGCGTTGACCAGCGTGATGTTCCTGGCCTACTGGCTGCCCGAACTGATCTCGGTGGTCGAGGCGGTCGATTCCGCGCGCGCGCTGCGCGAATCGCTGGTGGATCTGCGCTACCTGCCGTTCCTGTGGCTGGTGGCCGCGGCGGTGGCCAACGAGCGCGGCCGTCGAACCACGTTCGGTGGCCTGGCCATCATCGTGACGGTGTGGACGCTCGATGCGCTGGTGCAGGTCGCCTTCGGCACCAGTCCCCTGTTCTGGAGCCTGGATCAACTCAAGCAGCTGACCAGCGGTCATCCGATGTGCACGGCCGAGGACGTGGCGGTGCTGGATCGCCTCAGCGGTTTCCTGGGCCCCTGCAATCTCAAGCTTGGCGTGGTGCTGGCGAGTCTTTCGCCGTTCGTCCTGTTCGGCGCGGGCCGACGCTTCGGTACGCTGGGGTGGGTTCTGGCGGCCGCCGCGGTGGGCGTGGTGATCATTCTCGCGGGCGCGCGCGCGGCGTGGATCACCTACGCACTGGTCCTGATCTTCTCAGGCCTGCCGCTGCTGGGCTGGAAACGGCTGCTGGCCGTGTTCGCCTTCGGCGCGCTCGCGCTGGTGGTGCTGGGCGTGGCCTCGCCGCAGCTGCGCGAGCGCCTGGATCGCACCAGCCATGCGCTGGCCGCCGATGAGGACGGCGTGGACATGGCCCTGTCCGGACGTGCCCAGATCTGGGGCGCGGCCTGGTGCATGGTCAAGGAGCAACCGATCAACGGCGTGGGCGTGCGCGGCTTCCGCAAGGCCTTCCCGGCCTGCGATCCGCTGCATGGCGGGCGTCCGGCCTGGGGCAGCGGGCCGGCGCTGCATGCCCATCAGCTGGTGCTGGAGGTATTGAGTGAAACCGGCGTCATCGGCCTGCTGCTGTGGCTGGCGGGCGCGGCGCTGGCCTGGCGCGCCTGGCGCTACGCGACTCCGCAGGCGAAGGAGCGTGCCCGCCCGGCGATGCTCGCGCTGGCGGTCACGGTGTTCCCGTTCAACACCCACCTGGCGTTCTATTCGACGTTCTGGGGCGGGCTCACCCTGCTGCTGGCGGCGTTGTACACCGGCAGTCTGCTGGCCCGCGAGGGCGGTTCGCGGAACGACGACTGAGCTGATCGATCAGATCAGTCGTACCACTTGCTGCGGCCTTCGGGCTGGCGCTTGAAGCGCCGGTGGATCCACAGGTACTGGGCCGGCGCTTCCCGCACCATCGCCTCGATCTGCGCATTGACGCGGGTGCTGTCGGCCACCGCGTCCTGCGACGGGAAATCCTCCAGCGGCGCCGCAACCCGCAGGATGTAGCGGCCGCCCTCGCGTCGATGGAAGAACGGCACCACCGCGCAGCCGGTCAGGCGCGCGAGCTGGTGGGTGGCGGTGATGGTGGCCGCCGGCACGCCGAAGAACGGCGCGAACACCGTATCCTTGCCGCGCATGTCCTGGTCCGGCGCATACCAGAGGAAGCCGCCCTGCTTGAGATGGCGGACCGCGCCGCGGATCTCGTCGTTGGTGAACATGTGGCTGGCGTAACGCAGGCGGCCGCGCTTGACCGCCCATTCGAACACCGGATTGCGATGGCGTCGGTACATGCCGGCGAGTTCGATGTGATCGCAGATCAGCCGTCCGCACATCTCCAGGGTCATGAAATGGCCTGACACCATCAGCACGCCACGGCCCTGCGCCTGCAGCGCCCGCAGGTGTTCCAGTCCCTCGACGACGACATCGCGCCGCATCGGCGCGATCGAGCCCCACCACGCGCGCGCGAATTCGAACAGGCCCACGCCCAGCGCCTGGAAGCTGTCCTTCATCAGCTCCCGCCGTTCCGCATCGCTCATCTGCGGGAAACACAGCGCCAGATTGACCTCCGCCGCGCGCCGCCGGGAGGGCGCCAGGTACGGCGCCAGCTTGCCGATGCACCAGCCCAGTCCGCGCTGCACCGGCCAGGGCAGCCATGCTCCCGCGACCATGACGCCCAGACCGAACCACTTGAGCCAGAGGCGTGGGGCGAACGGGGGGCGGGGGGGCATCTGCGGGGCGGCCATGGCTTAATTCTAGCGTCTTACCTATCCTTTCCCGATGCGGAAGGACTTCACCGAGCGTTTGTTGCGTGGCCTGTACTCGGGCGCGCTGTACCTGTTGACGCCCGTCACCGTGTACCACCTGATCTGGCGCGGTTTCCGCTTCGCCGAGTACTTCCAGCGCTGGAACGAGCGTTTCGGCAGCTACGAGCGCAAGCCGGAGCCGGCCGACGTCTGGCTGCACGCGGTATCGGTGGGCGAGGTCAATGCGGCCGCGCCGGTGGTGGAAGCGCTGCGCCGCGCGCGGCCCGATCTGCGCTGGGTGGTCACCACCATCACCCCGACCGGTTCCGAGCGGGTGGCGGCGCTGTGGGGCGACAGCGTCGAGCATGTCTATGCGCCCTATGACCTGCCCGGCGCGGTCGGGCGTTTCCTCGACCACTATCGTCCGGCCATCGGCCTGGTGATGGAGACCGAGCTCTGGCCCAACCTGCTGTTCGGTTGCCGGGACCGCCACATTCCCACCTACATCCTCAACGGCCGGCTGTCGGCGCGCTCGCTGCGCGGCTACAGCGTGTTGCGTCCGCTGATCGCGCGCACCCTGCGCACGCTGCGCCGGATCGCCGCGCAGTCCGAGGCCGACGCGCGCCGTTTCGTGATCCTGGGCGCCGAGCCGGAACAGGTGCGGGACATCGGCAACCTCAAGTTCGACGTGCGCGTGCCGGAGGGGCTGGAGGCGTTCGTGGCCGGATTCCGCGAGAGTGTCGGCCAGCGGCCGGTCTGGATCGCGGCCAGCACCCACGAAGACGAAGAATCCGCCGTGCTGGCCATGCACCGCCATCTGCGCCAGCAGTGGCCGG
This sequence comes from Pseudoxanthomonas sp., assembly GCF_051953815.1. Lineage (GTDB taxonomy): Bacteria > Pseudomonadota > Gammaproteobacteria > Xanthomonadales > Xanthomonadaceae > Pseudoxanthomonas_A. The sequence continues at coordinate 37,975 of NZ_JBQCIJ010000054.1, forward strand.
ACCTGCTGCTGTTGTGGGCGCCACGTCATCCGGAACGCTTCGCGCGCGTGCAGGAGGCTGCCGAAGCGGCCCAACTGCGCACCGGCACGCGCCGCGGGCGGCGCTGGCCCGGGGCCGATACCGATGTGTTCGTGATCGACACGCTCGGCGAACTGGCCTCGTTCTACGCCTGCGCCGATGTCGCCTTCGTCGGCGGCAGCCTGCAGCCGATCGGCGGCCACAACCTGCTGGAGCCGGCCGCGGTGGGAACACCGGCGGTGACCGGTCCGCACCTGCACAACTTCGTCGAGATCACCAAGCTGCTCAAGGAAGCCGATGCGCTGATCGTGGGCCAGGACGCGCAGGCGGTGGCCGCCGGCGTGCGGCGCCTGCTGGCGGATCCGGATGAGCGCCGCCGCATGGCCGACAACGGTCGCGCGCTGGTCGAGCATGGTCGCGGCGCCCTTGCGCGCACGCTGGCGATGATCCAGCCCGATTTGCCCCCCGCAGTGGATTGACGGACGGGTGAATACGCCATCGCCTCCCCAGTCCCTGGCCGGCGTGCGCGTGCTGGATCTGTCGCGTGTGCTGGCCGGCCCGTGGTGCACCCAGACGTTGGCGGATCTGGGGGCCGACGTGATCAAGATCGAACGGCCCGGCCACGGTGACGACACCCGTGGCTGGGGACCGCCGTTCCTGCGGGATCGGGAGGGACGGGAAACCGCGGAGTCTTCCTATTACCTGTGCGCCAACCGCAACAAGCGTTCGCTCGCGGTCGACATCGCATCGCCCGCCGGGCAGGCGCTGATCCGGCGGCTGGCGCGCGACTGCGATGTGGTGGTCGAGAACTTCAAGGTCGGCGACATGGCGCGTTACGGGCTGGACGCCGAAAGCCTGCGTACCGCCGACCCGCGCCTGATTTATTGTTCGATTACCGGCTACGGGCAACATGGACCCTATGCCCGCCGTCCCGGTTACGACTTCGCGGTGCAGGGACTGGGCGGCCTGATGAGCGTGACCGGCGAGCGCGATGGCCTGCCGGGCGCGGGACCGCAGAAGGTCGGTGTCGCGGTCGCCGATCTGTTCACCGGCATGTACGCCACGGTCGCCATCCTGGCGGCACTGCGGCATCGCGACGCCACCGGCGAGGGGCAGGTCATCGACATGGCCCTGCTCGACGCGCAGGTGGCGATGCTTGCCAACCTGGGCAGCCAATATCTGGTCGGCGGAAGCGTGCCCGAGCGGATGGGCAACGGCCATCCGAGCATCGTGCCGTACCAGGCATTCGAAGCCGCCGATGGCCATGTCATCCTCGCGGTCGGCAACGATGCCCAGTTCGCCCGCTTCTGCGTCATCGCCGAACACCCGGAATGGCGCGACGATCCGCGCTTCGCGCGCAACGCCGATCGGGTGCGCAACCGGGAAACGCTGGTGCCACTGATCGCGTCGGTGATGCGCAACCGCCCGCGCGGGGACTGGCTGGCGGCGCTGGAAACCGCGGGAATTCCCTGCAGTCCGGTCAATGCGATCGACGAGGTCTTCGCCGATCCGCAGGTACGCGCCCGTGGCTTGCAGGTGGCGATCGATCATCCGGAACAGGATGCGCTGCCGATGGTGGCCAGTCCGTTGCGGCTGTCGGCGACGCCGGTGCGCTATCGCAGCGCGCCTCCGATGCTGGGACAGCATACGGACGAGGTCCTGCGTGAATTCGGCTGGCCCCCCCGGGAGATCGACGACCTCCGCGAACGGGGCGTCATCGGCTGACGCGGCATGTCCCGTGGCCGGGCGACAGACGGCGGAAACAAAAACGGCGGGCCAAGGCCCGCCGTTTTCTTGCGCCGATCAATCGGCGCGTCAGTTGGTCGTGGTGGCCGGGGCCAGGCGCGCTTCGGCGGCGACCGTCAACAGGCGGTTCACCTCCTCGACGTCGCTGCGATCCAGCGTGCCGGCGGCCTGTTCCAGCAGCAAGCGGTTCTGCAGGTACTGGTACTTGGCGCTGGCGTACTCGACCTGCGCCTGGAACAGCGTGCGCTGGTTCTGCAGCACGTCCAGCACGGTGCGGGTACCGACTTCCAGGCCGACTTCCGAGGCGTCGTAGGCGCTCTGCGCGGACACCACCGCCAGGCGACGGGCCTCGACTTCGCTCACGCCGGCGACCAGCGCCTGGTAGACGTTGCTGGTGTTGCGCACCAGCGCGCGCTTGGTCTGCTCGACGGTGTCGTCGGCGATGTCGCGCTGGGCCAGGGCCTGGCGCACGCGCGACTGGGTCGCGCCGCCCGAGAACAGCGGCACGTTGAGGGAGATCCCCCACTTGTAGCCTTCGCTGTCGCGCGAAGTGCCGGGGCTGCCCGGGCCATGCACGGAGTCCCAGCTGGCGCCATTGCTGTAGCTGCCCTGGAAGCTGAGGGTCGGGTAGTGGCCGGCGCGCGCGCTGGACACGCCAAAGTCGGCGGCCTGCTTCTGGAACTCTGCGGCCTTCAGCGCCGGATTCTGCTCGACCGCGCGATCCACCCAGCCCTGCGCCGACTGATCGGCCGGGAGTTCGGGGCGGAAATCGTCCGGCAGGCCCTGCAGATTGCTGATCGGCTGGCCGGTCAGTTCGGTCAACGCGCGGTAGGCATCATCCAGACCATTGCGACGCAGGATGGTATTGGCGCGGGCGCTGTCGTACTGCGCACGGGCTTCATGCACGTCGGTGATCGGCGCCAGGCCGACTTCCAGCCGCTTCTGGGTGTAGTCGAACTGCTTCTTGGCGGCGGCTTCGTTGGTCTGCGCGGCGGCCAGCGATTCGATGGCGATCAGCACGTCGAAGTAGGCGGCCGAGGTACGGGTGATCAGTTCCTGGTTCGACGAGCTGAGGTTGTAGTCGGCCGCGGTGCTGTTGGCGCGCTCGGCACGCAGGTTGGAGATGCGGCTCCAATCGAAGATCGACTGGCTCAGGGTGGCACCGTACGAGCGGCCCTTGGTATCGCCGACCGAGACGACATTGCCGAAATCGTCGGTCTGGAAATTGCCGGGACGGCTGCTGTGGGTGCGGTCATAACCCACCGAACCATCGAGCTGCGGCAGCAGCGCGGCACGCGCCTGCACCTTGCCTTCCTTGGTGTTCAGCGTGTTGGATTCGGCGATCGACAGCTGGGTGTCGCCGGTCCGGGCCAGATCGAAGGTCTGGAGCAGATCGGTGGCGCTGGCGCCGACAGGCAGGGCAAGGGCGAGCGCGAGTACGAGGGGGCGACGGCTCATGCGGTTTCCTTATTGATCCTTAGAAGACGAACTTCGGCGCCGGGGCGGCACCGACAAGGTAGGCGAGATCGGTCTCGAACAACGATTCGACGCGGCCGCCGTTGACATCGGCATGCTGGAGCACGGCTTCCATCACCGGCGACTGGCCGCGGACCACGAACAGGCGGCCACCCGGACGCAGCCATTCCAGGAAGCGCGCCGGAATGCTGTCGACCGCGCCGGTCACGCAGATCGCGTCGAAACGGCGATCGGTGGCGTAGTGCAGCGCGTCCGCGGTCTCGATGCGGACATTGTTGCCCAGACCGGTGCGATCCAGCCGCTCGCGCGCGGCGGCGGCCAGTTCGGGCTGGATTTCCAGGCTGACCACGTCGCGTGCGAGCGCGCCGAGGCAAGCGGCCAGGTAACCGCTGCCGGTGCCGATTTCCAGCACTTCCTCATCGGACTGGATGTTCAGCGCCTGCAGGGCACGGCCTTCGAGGACCGGCTTCATCATCTTCTGGCCGTGGCCCAGCGGGATTTCCAGATCCGCATAGGCCAGCGCGCGGTGGATTTCCGGCACGAACGCCTCGCGCGGCAGCGTGGCCAGCACGTCCAGCACGCGAACTTCCAGCACGTCCCAGGGACGTACCTGTTGTTCGACCATGTTTTCGCGGGCGAGGGAATAATCGATCGTCATGGGGGAAGTCATCCGGCGCGTGGGACTGGGCCGAGCATTTTACCGGGACGGCTCCGGTCGCGCTTGGGAAGGATCGCGGCTGGCCCCCCCACGGCGCAGTGCCGGAAGTCACCGCGACCTCCGTCGGCCATCCGCGCTCGCATGGGCCTAATGTCTGCCATACGCCCGCAGGAACAGGTCCACGCTGGCGTCGAGATGGCTGGACACATCGCCCCGGCCCGGCCGCTCGCCGAACCCGCACATCATGCGTCCGTGAAGATCGCCCTTGATCAGGGTGAAGAACTGTTCGGCGGCCCGGGGAACGTCCGGAATGTCCAGCTCCCCGGCGTCCACCCGGGCCTGCAGCAGGGCGGCGAAGGCATCGTGGGTCCGCTGGGGGCCGGCCTGCCAGAACACCTGCTTCAGGTTGTCGTCGATGTTGCCCGGGACCATCATCATCCGCTGCGTGCTGATCGCCTCGTCGCTGCTGATCAGGGCGAAAAAGGCCTGGGCGATGACCTGCAACTGATCGCGCAACGGCCCCTTCAGCTCGATCTGGAACAGGTCGTCGGGCAGCATTTCCTCGCATTTGGCCCGCACCGCTTCGGTGAACAAGGCCTCCTTGTCACCGAAATGGCTGTATACGGTCAGTTTGGAAACGCCCGCCTCGGCGGCGATCTGATCCATGGACGTGCCTCCAAAACCCTCACGGGCGAACAGCCGCTTGGCGGCGTCCAGGATGGCGGCGCGCTTGCCGAGATCCTTCGGACGCCCGGGCCCGGTGGCGGGCTTGGCGGCGGGACGGCGGCTGGCGGGAGGAACGGGGCTGGCCATTCGGCAATACTAGACTACTCGGTTCGATATTTATACTATACCGGCAAGTCCATTAATTACTGAATGACAACGGAGTCGCCATGCACGGGCACGGCTTGCGCGGGATCGGAATGGGTCTGTTTCTCGGATTGGCGCTGTCGGCCTGCGGGGACGGCGGGGAAACCGCGGAAACGCCGCGGCCGGCGATGGTGGTGCATCCGTCGGGAGGCGTGGAAGCCGCGCTGACCGCCTACGCGGGCGAAGTACGCGCCCGTGAGGAAAGCCCGCTCTCGTTCCGGGTCGGGGGCAACCTGATCCGGCGGAACGTGGATGCCGGCGCACGGGTTCGTCGCGGGGAGGTCCTGGCGGTGCTGGACGCGGGCGATTTCGGTCTGCAGGAACAGGCCGCGCGCGCGGATCTGGCGGCCGCCGAAGCCGAACTGGCACGTACCCGGGGTGACCGCGATCGCTACGCGAAGCTGGTGGAGCAGGCGGTGGTCAGCCGGTCGGCCTACGACGCGCAGGTCGCCGCGTTCAAGGCCGCCGAAGGCCGCGCGCGCGCCGCGCGCGCCCAGATGGAAGTCATGCGCAACCAGGCAGGCTACTCGCAGCTGCGTGCGCCGCGTGACGGCGTGATCGCCAGCCGCCAGGCCGAGGCCGGGCAGGTGGTCGCGGCGGGCCAGACAATCTATACGCTGGCCGCCGATGGCGGGCGCGAAGTGGCCATCGGCCTGCCCGAAAACCGCATCCGCGAATTCAGCGTCGATCAGCCGGTGCTGGTTGAACTGTGGAACGCGCCGGGGGAACGCCTGCCCGGCACGATCCGCGAGATCGCCCCGGCAGCGGACCCGCAGACCCGTACCTACGCCGCGCGGGTCAGCCTGGTCGGCGATGCGGTCAGCGCGGTCGAACTGGGCCAGAGCGCGCGCGTCTACGTGCAGGAAAACGGCACGAAAGCGGCGCTGAAGCTGCCGCTGTCCGCGGTACAGCGCGGTGCGCAGGGTGGCACCGCCGTCTGGGTGGTGGATCCGAAGACCGGCAAGGTCGGGCTGCGTCCGGTTCGCCTGGGCGCCTACGGCGACACCGAGGTTCCGGTGCTGTCGGGCGTCGCCGCGACCGACTGGGTGGTGGCCGGTGGCGGTCATCTGCTGCGCGAGGGCGCGACGGTGACGCCGGTGGACCGGGACAACCGACCCGTGCTGGCGGCTCCCGCGAAGGAAGCACGCTGATGGCAGCGACGATCGGGATAGGGCACGCGTCCGCGCGGCCGCTTCGCGTCATGCCCGTTGAAGGGGAGCGCTGACCATGCGCCGCTTCAACGTCTCCGAGTGGGCGCTGACCAACCGCTCGCTGGTGCTGTTCGCGATGATCGTGCTGGCATTGATCGGCGCCTGGTCGTACCGGCACCTCGGCCAGTCCGAGGATCCGCCGTTCACCTTCAAGGCGATGGTGGTACGCACGGTGTGGCCGGGCGCGACCGCGGATGAAGTGTCCAAGCAGGTCACCGAGCGCATCGAGAAGGCGCTGATGACCACGGGCAAGTACGAGTTCATCCGTTCGTACTCGCGTGCGGGGGAATCGCAGGTCATCTTCATGGCCCGGGATTCGCTCAAGTCCAAGGACATCCCCGAACTCTGGTACCAGATCCGCAAGAAGGTCGGCGATGTCCGCTACACGCTGCCGGAAGGCGTGGTCGGCCCGTTCTTCAACGACGAGTTCGGCGATACCTTCGGCAATATCTACGCGTTGACCGGACCCGGCTTCGACTATGCGGTGATGAAGGATTACGCCGACCGCGTCCAGCTGGAGCTGCAACGCGTGTCCGATGTCGGCAAGGTCGAACTGGTCGGCCTGCAGGACGAGAAGATCTGGATCGAGCTGTCCAACACCAAGCTCGCCACCCTGGGCATTCCGCTGTCGGCGGTGCAGCAGGCGGTGGACGAGCAGAACGCGATGACGTCGGCCGGTTTCTTCGAGACGCCGAGCGACCGCGTGCAACTGCGGGTCAGCGGCGAGTTCAGTTCGGTCGAGGAAATCCGCGAATTCCCGATCCATGCCGGCGGCCGCACGGTCCGGCTGGGCGATATCGCCGAAGTGCGACGCGGGTTCGCGGATCCGTCCGCGCCGAAGATGCGTTTCATGGGCGAGGACGCCATCGGCATCGCGGTGGCGATGAAGGACGGCGGCGACATCCTCAAGCTCGGCGATACCCTGGAGCACGAATTCCAGCGCCTGCAGAAGACCCTGCCGGTCGGCATGCAGCTGCGCAAGGTGTCCGACCAGCCGCACGCGGTGGAGGAATCGGTCGGCGAGTTCGTGCGGGTGCTGACCGAGGCGGTGGTCATCGTGCTGGTGGTCAGCTTCTTCTCGCTGGGCCTGCGCACCGGCCTGGTAGTGGCGGTCTCGATTCCACTCGTGCTGGCGATGACCTTCGCGGTGATGCATTACTTCGGCATCGGCCTGCACAAGATCTCGCTGGGCGCGCTGGTGCTGGCGCTGGGCCTGCTGGTGGACGACGCCATCATCGCGGTGGAGATGATGGCCATCAAGATGGAGCAGGGTTACGACCGGCTGAAGGCGGCGAGCTTCGCCTACGAGTCGACCGCATTCCCGATGCTGACCGGCACGCTGGTCACCGCGGCCGGCTTCCTGCCGATCGCAACGGCCGCCTCCAGCACCGGCGAGTACACCCGTTCGCTGTTCCAGGTGGTGACGATCGCGCTGGTGGTGTCGTGGATCGCGGCGGTGCTGTTCATCCCGTATCTGGGCGACAAGATGCTGCCGGATCTGGACCAGCCGCGTCCGCCGAAACCGGGATCGCTGGCCGCGCGCTGGCATGGCCTGCGCGCCCGCCTGGCGGATCGCCATCCGGCCCTGGCCGGCTGGCTGGAACCGGCGCCGCACGACGCGCACGAACACGATCCCTACCAGCGTCCGTTCTACCAGAAGTTCCGCAAGCTGCTGGACGCCTGCCTGCGCCACCGCTGGCTGGTGATCGGGGTGACCGCGCTGGCGTTCGTGCTGTCGATCGTGATGTTCCGGTTCATTCCGCAGCAGTTCTTCCCCGATTCGGTGCGCCCGGAATTGATGGTGGATCTGGAACTGGCCGAAGGCAGTTCTCTCAAGTCCACCGACGCGCAGGCGCGCCAGCTGGAGAAGCTGCTGGCCAGGCGCGAGGGCATCCAGAATTACGTGGCTTACATCGGCACCGGATCGCCGCGCTTCTACCTGCCGCTGGATCAACAGCTGCCACAGGCCAATTTCTCCCAGTTCGTGGTGCTTGCCAGCGACATCGAATCGCGCGAAGCGACCCGCAAGTGGCTGATCGAGGAGGTCGCGCCGCAATTCCCGCAATTGCAGTTCCGCGTGACCCGCCTGGAGAACGGACCGCCGGTGGGCTATCCGGTCCAGTTCCGGGTTTCCGGCGAACATATCGAGCGCGTGCAGGCGTTGGCGCGCCAGGTGGCGGACAAGGTGCGTGCGAATCCGCATGTCGCCAACGTCAACCTGGACTGGGACGAGCCCAGCAAGATCGTGCGCCTGGTGATCGATCAGGATCGCGCGCGCGCGCTGGGCGTCAGCACCGCGCAGGTATCGCACTTCCTGACCAGTTCGCTGTCGGGCCTGCATGTGAGCACCTACCGGGAAGGCAACGAGCTGGTCGAGATCCTGTTGCGCGGGCCGGAGCAGGAACGCGCGCGCATGGACCTGGTCGGCAGCCTGGCGGTGCCGACCAGCGGCGGCGGCAGCGTGCCGCTGTCGCAGATCGCCAACCTGGAATACGCATTCGAGGACGGCATCATCTGGCACCGCAACCGTTTGCCGACGGTCACCGTGCGCGCCGACCTCAATACCGATGAGCTGACGCCGCCCACCGTGGTGGGACAGATCCAGCCGACCCTGGAGGACATCCGCAAGGCATTGCCGGAAGGTTATCTGCTGGAGACCGGCGGCACCGTCGAGGATTCCGCGCGTGGCCAGAATTCGATCAATGCCGGCATGCCGCTGTTCCTGCTGGTGGTGGCGACCCTGCTGATGCTGCAGCTGCGCAGCTTCCCGCGGATGGCGCTGGTGGCGCTGACCGCGCCGCTGGGGCTGATCGGCGTGACCTTGGCACTGCTGATTTTCCGGGTGCCGTTCGGTTTCGTCGCCATGCTCGGCACCATCGCGCTGGCCGGCATGATCATGCGCAACTCGGTGATCCTGGTGGACCAGATCCAGCAGGACATCGATGCCGGCCATGATCGCTGGCACGCGATCATCGATGCCACCGTGCGCCGGTTCCGGCCGATCGTGCTGACCGCGCTGGCGGCGGTGCTGGCGATGATCCCGCTCTCGCGCAGCGCGTTCTTCGGACCGATGGCGGTGGCGATCATGGGGGGCCTGACCGTGGCGACCCTGCTGACCCTGCTGTTCCTGCCCGCGCTGTACGCGGCCTGGTTCAAGGTCAAGCCGGAGGAAGGCGACGCGGTCTGACGCCCGATCGTTTCAATCGCCGGCGGTGGGCTTCGGTCCACCGCCATGGTCCTTCCGCTCGGCGTTGGGCGCCACAGGCCAGCGGCGCCGCTGGCGGTTACCCGAGATGTCGCGGAACCTTGGCGCGCAGCAGCGCGACGAGCGCCGGATCCATGTAGTCGTAGTCGTCCGGAATGTCGAGGCAGATGATCCGCTGGCGTCCCAGGTGGCGACGGAATCGAGACGACAGCTTGTTGCGGTGCGCGCGCTCCATGACGAACACCACGTCCGCCCAGGCCAGCAACTCAGGCGTGAGCGGATTTTCCGCGTCGTTGTTCAGGCCGGCCGAGGCGGTTTCCACCCCCGGCCAATCCGCGAACACCTGTTCCGCGGTCGGGCTGCGCAACCGGTTCTGGCTGCAGATGAAAAGCACCTTGCGCATGCGTGTTGGCTTCAACCGTCGAGCGCGTGGTCGGCCGCGGCACGGGCATGCAGCGTGGTCGTGTCGAACAGCGGAACACGTGAATCCGCCGACCCGACCAGCAGCGAGATTTCCGTACAGCCCAGGATGATCGCCTCCGCGCCGCGCGCGACCAGGCGTTCGATGACACCGCGATAGCGGGCGCGCGATGTTTCATCGATGAGGCCCTGGCAGAGTTCGTCATAGATGACGCGGTGGACTTCGAGGCGGTCCCCCGCCTCGGGAACGAGCACCTCCAGGCCGTGTTCGCGTTGCAGACGGGCACGGTAGAAATCTTCCTCCATCGTGAAACGCGTGCCGAGCAGCCCGACGCGACGGAAGCCTTTCGAGACGATGGCACGGGCGGTGGGATCGGCGATATGCAGCAGCGGCAGCGCCGTCGCGGCTTCCACCGTCGGCGCGACCTTGTGCATGGTGTTGGTGCAGATCACCAGGAAATCCGCGCCCGCGCCCTGCAGGCGCCTGGCGGCATCCGCCAGCAATGCGCCCGCGCGATCCCATTCTCCGGCGTGCTGGAGTTGTTCAACTTCATGGAAATCCACGCTGTAGAGCAGGATCCTGGCCGAGTGCAGTCCACCGAGCCGTTCCTGCACCCGCTGGTTGATGAGGCGGTAGTAGGGCACGGTGGATTCCCAGCTCATGCCGCCGAGCATTCCGATGGTTTTCATGTCGGTATTGTAGTGGCGGAGGAACCCGCGCGCGGGGAGCGGCGGCGTTACTGGCCCTGCATCAGTCGACGCGTTCCGGGGCTTGCCGGGTTTCCTCCGCCGGCGCCGGGTCGGACGGGAGGATGAGCTGCGCGAGCAGCAGGATCCACGTGGGAATCACGAGCCATCCACGCCAGACATGCGCGAGTCCGAGGTCCGGAAACCCGTGGTTTGCCAGCAGATGGAACGCGCCGAAGAACAGCAGCGCGAAGAGGGGAATCAGCCGCGGCTGCATCCAGTCCAGGGCACTGGATGCGGCGCGGTCGAGCGGATCCGTCCGTGCGTCGAGCAGGAAGACCAGGGCGAGCGGCAGCATGCCGCCCAGGACGGGCCATTCCGCAAGCGCGCCGATGCCCCACAGGGTGACCAGCGTAGTGGAAACCACGAGTTTCAGGCGCTGCTTCCTGTCTGGTGCCATGTCCGCATTCCTGCCAAAGGCGAGGCGATCATGACCGTCCACCGCGATGGCTGCAAGCGAAGGGACGGACGCGCGGCCAAAAAAAAGGCGGGCCGAAGCCCGCCCACCAGAGAGAGCAGACTCAGTCCCTGAGTTCGGCCACGTAGCAATGCTCGTTCAACTGTTCGATCACCGCCTGCGCGGCGACCTGGGTCGAGACACCGCGGCCGCCGGCGGCCAGATCGTTGGTGAATACCTGTGCGTTGAGCGCACCGTCGACGGCGCGTTCGATGCAGTCGGCTTCCTCGTGCAGGCCCAGGGAATGGCGCAGCAGCATCGCGCAACTCAGGATGGTCGCGTAGGGATTGGCGATGCCCTTGCCGGCGATGTCGGGCGCGGAACCGTGGATCGGCTCGTACAGGCCGACCTTGCCGTCACCCAGCGAGGCAGAAGGCAGCAGGCCCAGCGAGCCGGCCAGCATCGAGGCCTCGTCGGTCAGGATGTCGCCGAACATGTTCTCGGTGACGATCACGTCGTACTCGCGCGGTCGGGACAGCAGGTGCATGGCCATCGCGTCGACGAGCACGTGTTCCAGTTTGACGTCGGCGAACTCCTCGCGACCGATGCGCGCGGTGACGTCGCGCCACAGGCGCGAGGTTTCCAGCACGTTGGCCTTGTCCACCGACACCAGGTAACCGCGGCGCTGGCGGGCCAGGCGGAAGGCGCTGCGCACCACCCGCTCGATCTCGGTGACGCTGTAGCTGCACAGATCGCTGGCGCCGCGCTCGTCGCGGGTCTTGTCGCCGAAGTAGATGCCTCCGGTCAGTTCGCGCACGACCATGATGTCCACGCCGGTCAGCAGGTGAGGCTTGATCGGCGAGGCGTTGAGCGCGGCCGGATGCGGCCGGACCGGCCGCAGGTTGGCGAACAGTCCCAGGCCGCGGCGCAGCGCCAGGAGGCCTTGTTCGGGGCGGATTTTCGCGTTGGGGTCGGACCATTTCGGCCCACCCACCGCACCCAGCAGCACCGCATCCGCCTGTTGGCAGGCGCGCAGGGTGGCGGCCGGCAGCGGATCGTCGTGGCGATCGATGGCGATGCCGCCGATGTCGTGTTCGGCGAAGGAGAAGTCGTGGCCGTGGCGGCGGGCCACGGTACGCAGGACGGAGACGGCGGCGGCGGTGACTTCCGGGCCGATGCCATCGCCGGGCAGGACGGCGATTTCAGCGCGCATGGCGGGTTTCCTCGTAGTGTTCGATATCGGCCTGGCGGGCCAGCAGGTAGCCCATTTCGTCGACGCCCTCGATCAGGCAGGTCTGGGCGAAGGCATCCAGGGGAAAGGGGTAGACGCGACCGTCGGGGGCGCGCAGTTCGCGGGCGGCGACGTCGACGACCAGTTCATCGTCCGGGCGCTCCATGAGCGTCTGCACGTCGGCTTCGGCCAGCACCACCGGCAGCAGGCCGTTCTTCAGGCTGTTGTTGCGGAAGATGTCGGCAATCTCGCTGCTGACGATGGCGCGCAGGCCCAGATCGGTGAGCGCCCACGGTGCGTGTTCGCGCGACGAGCCGCAGCCGAAGTTGCGACCGGCCAGCAGGACGCTCCGCCCGGCGTTTTCCGGCTGGTTGAACGGAAACGCGGGATTGGGCGAGCCGTCGGCCTGCCAGCGCCAGTCGTTGAACGCGTTGCGGCCCAGGCCGGCGCGCTCGGTGGTCGACAGGAACCGGGCCGGGATGATCTGGTCGGTGTCGATGTTGGTCTGGCGCAGCACGACGCTCTGCGACCGCAGTTCACGGAAACCGCTCATCAGGCCACCTCCTTGCGTGTGGCGAACAGTTCGCGTGGATCGCTGACCCGTCCGTTCACCGCCGCCCAGGCCGCGCTCAACGGCGAAGCCAGCAGGGTGCGCGAACCGGGACCCTGGCGGCCCTCGAAATTGCGGTTGCTGGTGCTCACCGCCAGTTGGCCGGGCGCGACCAGATCGCCGTTCATGGCGATGCACATCGAGCAGCCCGGTTCGCGCCATTCCGCGCCGGCGGCGCGCACGACCAGGTCGATGCCCTCGGCTTCGGCCTGGCGCTTAACCTGCTCCGAGCCGGGCACGACCAGCATGCGCACGCGCGGGTCGATGGTGCGATCGCGCAGCACCGAGGCGACCTCGCGCATGTCGCTCAGGCGGCCGTTGGTGCAGGAGCCGACGAACACCACGTCCACCGGCGTGCCGGCCAGGGCATGTCCCGCCTCCAGCGCCATGTAGTCCAGCGCCTTGCGCGCGGCGGCGTCGTTGGCGGCGGGAATCGGGGCGTCGATCGCGATCGCCGTGCCGGGATGGGTGCCCCAGGTCAGCGTCGGCCGGATGTCGGCGGCGTTGATCCGGACCTCGGCGTCGTAGGTCGCGCCGTCGTCGCCGCGCAGCGACGACCAGTCGCGTTTCGCCCGCTCGAAATCGGCGCCCTTGGGCGCGCGCGGCGCCCGTGCCAGCCAGGCGAAGGTGGTGTCGTCCGGCGCTACCATGCCGGCGCGCGCGCCGGCCTCGATCGACATGTTGCACAGGGTCATGCGCTGCTCCATGTCCATCGCGCGGATGGTCGAGCCGCGATACTCGATCACGTGGCCGGTACCGCCGTTGACGCCAATCACGCCGATGATGTGCAGGATGACGTCCTTGGCGCCGACGCCCGGCGCCAGCTCACCTTCGATCGTGATCGCCATGGATTTCGGTTTGCGCTGCAGCAGGCACTGGGTGGCCAGCACGTGGCCGACCTCGCTGGTGCCGATGCCGAACGCCAGCGCGCCGAAGGCGCCGTGGGTGGAGGTATGGCTGTCGCCGCAGACAATGGTCATGCCCGGCTGGGTGAAGCCCAGCTCCGGGGCGATGACATGGACGATGCCGCGTTGATCCGAACCCATGTCGAACAGTTCGATGCCGTGCTCGGCGCAGTTGCGTGCCAGCGTATCGACCTGGGTTTCCGCGGCGGCGGTGTAGTACGGCAGCTTGCCGTCCGCGCCGGCGGGCAGGGTGGGCGTGGAGTGATCCATCGTCGCCTTGGTGCGATCGGGGCGACGCGGCTTCAGCCCGCGCGATTTCAGTTCGGTGAAGGCCTGGGGCGAGGTGACTTCGTGGATCAGATGCAGGTCGATGTACAGCACGGCGGGCGCGGCGTCGCTTTCGGGGCTGACGACGTGCGCATCCCACAGTTTGTCGAACAGGGTACGAGGCGGTTGGGTGGTCATGGTCGATGGGTTGGAAGAGTTCATGTCGTGGTCGGCGCTCACGCGGCCGCCACCTCCTGGCGGGTGACGCGGCGGTGGCGCAGCAGGCGGTTGGCCACGTCCAGCCAGGCCAGCGCGGAGGCTTCGATGATGTCCTTGCTGGTGCCGGTGCCCTCGTATTCCTCGCCTTCGCAACGCACCGACAGGCTGGCTTCGCCACGGGCGTCGGCGCCGATGCCGACACTGTGCACCTGGTAGCTTTCCAGCTGCAGCTGCACGCCGGTGGCGGCGGACAGTGCGCCAAACAGCGCGTCGACCGGGCCATTGCCCTGCGCGGTCTCGGCGACCCGGTTGCCGTCGGGATCCGACAGTTCGACCAGGGCGTTGGCGCGGCTGCCGACGTCGCTGATGGTCATCGAGGCCAGGCGGTAGCCGTCGCTGACGGCGGCGTCCTGCATCAGGGCCTGCAGGTCGGCGTCGCCGACCACGCGCTGCTTCTCGCACAGCGCCTTGAACTGCTCGAACACCAGCTTCAGCTCTTCCTCGTCCAGCCAGTAGCCCAGCGCGCGCAGGCGCTGTTCGACCGCGGCGCGGCCGCTGTGGCGACCCAGCACCATCTGCGAGGACGGCCAGCCGACATCCTGCGGCTGCATGATTTCGTAGGTACCGCGATGGCGCAGCATGCCGTGCTGGTGGATGCCTGACTCGTGGGCGAAGGCGTTGGCGCCGACGATCGCCTTGTTGCGCTGGACCGGCATGCCGACCAGCCGCGACAGCAGCTGCGAGGTCGGCACGATGCGGCGGGTGTCCACCCGCGTGTCCAGGTTGTAGAACGCGTTGCGCACCTTCAGCGCCATCACGATTTCCTCGATGGCGCAGTTGCCGGCACGCTCGCCGATGCCGTTGATGGAACCCTCGACCTGGCGCGCGCCGCCTTCGATGGCCGCCAGCGAGTTGGCCACGGCCAGGCCCAGATCGTTGTGGCAGTGGGTGCTGAACACCACCTTGTCCGCGCCGGGCACCTGCGCGATCACGCGCTGGAACATGCCGCGGATTTCCTCCGGGGTGGTGAAGCCGACCGTGTCGGGCAGGTTGATGGTGCGGGCGCCGGCGGCGATCGCGACGGCGACCACTTCGTGCAGGAAGTCCTCCTCGGTGCGGGTCGCATCCTCAGCGGAGAACTCGACGTCGTCGATGTGCGCGCGCGCCAGGGTCACATGCCTGTGCACCGATTCCAGCACCTGTTCGCGGCTCATGCGCAGCTTGTGCTCGCGGTGCAGCGGACTGGTCGACAGGAACAGGTGCAGGCGCGGACGGGCGGCGGCCTGCACGGTGCGCAGCGAGGTTTCGATGTCGGCGGCCAGGCAGCGCGACAGCACCGCCAGGGTGGGCTCGCGCAGCTCGCGGGCGATCAGCGCGTGCGCCTCGCGGTCCGATTGCGAACTGGCCGGGAAGCCGGTCTCGATGATGTCCACGCCCAGATCGGCCAGGCCACGCGCCATCACCAGCTTCTGCTGCGGGGTCATGCTGCAGCCGGGCGACTGCTCGCCGTCGCGCAGGGTGGTGTCGAAGATGCGGACGTGATCGGACGGGGGGGATTGGGGAATGTTCGTGTTCACCAGCTGGATTCCTCTGCGACGGCGGCAGTGCGGCGTTGACGTGACGGGGACGGCACTGCGATGGAAAGGGGGGTGTTGGAGCCGCGGGACGCGCCGGTAAGCGAAGGCTCGCCTTCGCGGTTGCGTCGACGCGGCTTGCGCGGCGGCCGTGGCCGCACCTCGGAAAGCAACCGGGCCAGGACGGTGGCGTCGATGTTGCCGCCGGACACCACCGCGCATTTGCGCTTGCCGGCCACGCGCCGGCCGGCGGCCAGCGCCAGCGCGCCGGCGCCCTCGGCGATGACGTGTTCCTCCAGCGCCAGCCGCACCAGGGTTTCGCGCAGTTCGGCTTCGCGCACGATCACCACGTCGTCCAGCAGGTTCGCGCACAGCCGGCGGGTGATGAAGCCGGGGATCTTGACCCGCACGCCGTCGGCCAGCGAGGCGACGGGATCGCGCGCGACGGTGTCGCCGCGAATCGCGCGCGCCATCGAGTCCACGCCTTCGACCTGCGCGCCGATCACGCGCACGCCCTGCGATTTCAGCGCCAGGGCGACGCCCGACGCCAGCCCGCCACCGCCGATCGGGACGATGACCACGTCCGGCGCGTGCGGGGCGATTTCGATGCCGACCGTGCCCTGGCCGGCGATCACGTCCGGGTCGTCGAACGCGGACAGGAAACGGTAGCCGTTCTGTTCGGCCAGCTCGCGGGCGAAGGCGAAGGCCTCGTCGTAGCTGGCGCCGTGCTGGCGCACGGTCGCGCCCCAGTGGGCGACCCCGGCGATCTTGGTTTCCGGTGCGCCGTGCGGCATCACCGTGATGGCCTGCACGCCCAGGCGATAGGCGGCCCAGGCGACGCCCTGGGCATGATTGCCGGCGGAGGCGCAGATGACGGGACGGCTGTCGCCGCGCTCGCGCGCGGCCAGCAGGGCATTCAACGCGCCACGGACCTTGTAGGAGCCGGTGCGCTGCAGGTTTTCCAGTTTCAGCATCACCCCGAAGCGTTCGGCGTGATGCAGCGGCGTCGGCGGCAGGTAGCGGCGCAGGCGCGCCTGTGCCGCCAGCACATCGGCCACGCTGACCCGGACGTCACCGACGTCCGGGTCTTCGCTGCTGGCGGCGCGGCCGGCGTCAGGCATTGCGGCACGCGAGCGGCTGATGTTGAAGAAGACGCCTCCGTACGTGGGTGTCGACGGCGTGGACGGACAACGTGTTCATCACGCGGCCTCCCCGGAGTCGACGGCGGTGATCTCGACCGATTCGCAGTCGTAGATCTTCTGCATCTGCAGGCGCAGGGTTTCGGGCGGGCGCTGGCCATCGACCACCAACTGCACGCGCCAGCGCCCGTCGGAGGGCGCGGGCTCGCCGCTGATGGCGCGCGGCGCGAAGCCGCGCCGCTCGGCCATGCCGATCACGCGCGTCAACGCGCCTTCGGCCGGTTTCAGCACCAGGTCAAGCCGGTATCGCATGGGGGGAGGGCTCCGGGCTCTGCTTGGCGGGATTGCTGTCCAGCATCGAGCTGTTGGCATGGTTGGGCGGCACCAGCGGCCACACATTGGCCTTGATGTCGATGGCGACGTGCAGCAGCGCTGGACCGGGCTGGGCCAGCAGTTCCGCCAGCGCGTCGTCGACCTGGTTGCGCAGTTCGATGCGGCGGGCGGGAATCCCGAACACCTGCGCCAGCGCGGCGAAGTCGGGGTTGTCGGACAGATCGATTTCGCTGTAGCGCTCGGCGAAGAACAGTTCCTGCCACTGCCGGACCATGCCCAGCGCGCTGTTGTCCAGCAGCACGATCTTCACCGGCAGTTTGCAGCGGGCGATGGTCGCCAGTTCCTGCACGTTCATCATGAAGCTGCCGTCGCCGCTGACCAGCACCACGGTGCGATCCGGGCAGGCGAACTGCGCGCCCATCGCCGCCGGCAGTCCGAAGCCCATGGTGCCCAGCGCGCCGCTGGTCAGGTGGTTGCGCGGGTGGCCGAACTTGCAGTGCTGGGCGACCCACATCTGGTGCTGGCCGACGTCGCAGGCGACGATGGTGTCGGCGGGCGCCACTTCGGTCAGCCGCTTCAGCAGGGCCGGCGCATAGATGTCGCTGCCCGGTGCGTCATAGCGGAAGCCATGCCGCTCGCGGTTGCCGGCGCAGCGCTTGCGCCACTCCTCGCAGGTGCTGCGGGCCGCGCTCAGGGTCCGCAGGCCGGTGGCGACATCGCCGGGGATGGCGATGTCGGCGCCGCGCAGCTTGGAGATTTCGTAGGCGTCGGCATCCAGGTGCACGACCCGCGCGAACGGCGCGAACTCGGCCAGCTTGCCGGTGGCGCGGTCATCGAAACGCGCGCCGACCACCACCAGCAGATCCGCTTCCTGCACCGCCATGTTGGCGGCGCGGGTGCCATGCATGCCCAGCATGCCCAGGAACTGCGGATGGTTGCCGGGCAGCGCGCCCAGCGCACGCAAGGTCAGCACGGTGGGGATGCGGGTTGCCTCGACGAACTGGCGGAACGCGTCGACCGCGTCCGCCAGCGCGATGCCGCCGCCGCCATAGATCACCGGCTTTTCCGCGCCGGCGATCGCCGCCATCGCCTCGGCCAGCCGCGCGTCCGCGGGAGCCGGCACCGGGTCGACCGTGGCCGGGACGTGATCGGGCAGATGCGAGGCATCGGCCATCTGCACGTCCTTGGGCAGATCGATCAGCACCGGTCCCGGGCGGCCCTCGCGCGCGATGCGGAAGGCTTCGCGCACCATTTCCGGCAGGTCTTCCACGCGCCGGGCCAGGAAGCTGTGCTTCACGATCGGCATGGTCAGGCCGAACACGTCCAGCTCCTGGAACGCGTCCGTGCCCATCAGCGGGGTGGCGACCTGTCCGGTCAGGCAGACCATCGGCACCGAGTCCAGCATGGCGTCGGCGATGCCGGTGACCAGGTTGGAGGCGCCGGGACCGGAGGTGGCCACGCACACGCCGACCTTGCCGCTGGCGCGGGCATAGCCGTTGGCGGCCAGCGCCGCGCCCTGCTCATGGCGCACCAGGATGTGCTTGAGCGGGGAATCCACCAGCGCGTCGTAGAACGGCATGATGGTGCCGCCCGGATAACCGAACAGCGTGTCCACGCCTTCGGCTTCCAGGGCCTGGGTCAACCAGCGGGCGCCATTGCGTGGGGCAGTGGCAGCGTCGGCGTTCATGCGGCGGCGGCCTGTTCTGTATCGGGTTGGGAGGCGTTGGCCTGCAGCCACACCATCTTGGCGCGCAGCTGCTTGCCGACGACTTCGATCGGATGCTCCAGATCGGCCTGCTTGTACTTCTTGTAGTTCGGCAGGCCGGCTTCGTACTCGGCGATCCAGTTCTTGGTGAAGGTGCCGTCCTGGATGTCCTTCAGGACTTCCTTCATGCGCGCCTTGGTGCCGGCGTCGATCACGCGCGGGCCGCTGACGTAGTCGCCGTACTGGGCGGTCTCGGACACGAATTCCAGCATCCGGGTGATGCCGCCTTCGTAGAACAGGTCGACGATCAGCTTCAGCTCGTGCAGCACCTCGTAGTAGGCGATTTCCGGCTGGTAGCCCGCTTCCACCAGGGTCTCGAAGCCGGCCTGGACCAGCGAGGACGCGCCGCCGCACAGCACCGCCTGCTCGCCGAACAGATCGGTTTCGGTTTCTTCCTTGAAGCTGGTCTTGATGATGTTGGCGCGGGCGCCGCCCAGGCCGGCGGCATAGGCCAGCGCCAGCGCCTCGGCCTGGCCGCTCTTGTCCTGGTAGACGGCGTAGATGCACGGCACGCCGCGGCCGATTTCGTATTCGCGGCGAACCAGCGCGCCCGGTCCCTTCGGCGCGACCAGCACCACGTCCAGGTCCTCGCGCGGGGTGATCAGGCCGTAGTGCACGTTGAGGCCGTGGGCGAACAGCAGGCAGGCGCCGGCCTTCATGTTCGGCGCCAGCACCTCGTTGTACAGCTGTTTCTGCACCATGTCGGGCGTCAGCACGGCGACCAGGTCGGCGTCCTTCACCGCGTCGGCCGGCGACTTGACCAGGAAGCCGTCGGCCTGCGCCTTGGCTTCGGTGGGGCCGCCGGGACGCAACCCGACGGTGACGTCGAAACCGGACTCGCGCAGGTTCAGCGCGTGCGCGCGGCCCTGGCTGCCGTAGCCGACGACGGCGATCTTGGGTTGCGGGGCGGAGGAGGCGGCGGTGGTCATTTGCGGAGTTCCTGAGTTGGGAAGGGCAGGGTGGGTTGGAAACTGCGGCAACAAAAAAACCCCGCACTTCTCAGTGCGGGGTTTTTGCGAATCTGGCGTTGTTTTCTGCTTACACGCCGGTTCGTCCCGCACCTGTTGGCGAGGTAATAAGGACGACGACGAGAATGGAGGCCGCGCTGGGCGCGGTCCGCAGGTCGTGGGTCAGGGGCGTGTGGCGATGCAACATGCGGCAAGAGAAACATGCCGGTTTGAGGCTTGTCAAGCGCAGCGGGAGAATTTTCGGTAATGTCCCGATGAGAGGCCGGTTTGCGTGGCGATGGTTGCAACTGCAACCATGAAAAGTCCGCAGAATCGCCGCCTTCCGCGCAACACGACTCCCCCGCAGACCATGCCTGAATACCGATCCAAGACCTCTACCCATGGGCGCAACATGGCCGGCGCCCGTGCGCTCTGGCGCGCCACCGGCATGAAGGACGGCGACTTCCAGAAGCCGATCATCGCCATCGCCAACTCGTTCACCCAGTTCGTCCCCGGACACGTGCACCTGAAGGATCTCGGCCAGCTGGTCGCGCGCGAAATCGAACGCGTCGGTGGCGTGGCCAAGGAGTTCGACACCATCGCGGTCGACGACGGCATCGCGATGGGTCATGACGGCATGCTGTACTCGCTGCCCAGCCGCGAGGTCATCGCCGACTCGGTCGAGTACATGGTCAATGCGCACTGCGCCGATGCGCTGGTGTGCATCTCCAACTGCGACAAGATCACCCCGGGCATGCTGATGGCCGCGCTGCGGCTGAACATCCCGACCGTGTTCGTGTCCGGCGGACCGATGGAAGCCGGCAAGACCCGCCTGGCCGATCACAAGCTGGACCTGATTGACGCGATGGTGATGGCGGCCGACCCGAACGCCAGCGACGAGGCGGTGGCGGCGGTGGAGCGCAGCGCCTGCCCGACCTGCGGTTCGTGCTCGGGCATGTTCACCGCCAACTCGATGAACTGCCTGACCGAGGCGCTGGGCCTGTCGCTGCCTGGCAACGGCACGGTGGTGGCGACCCATGCCGACCGCGAGCAGTTGTTCCTGCGCGCGGGCCGGCTGGCGGTCGAGCTGTGCCACCGCTGGTACGGCGGCGAGGACCCGACCGCGCTGCCGCGCGGCATCGCGACGTTCGAGGCGTTCGAGAACGCGATGACCCTGGACATCGCGATGGGCGGTTCCACCAACACCATCCTGCATCTGCTCGCCGCCGCGCAGGAAGGCGAGGTGCCGTTCGACATGCGCGACATCGATCGCCTGTCGCGGCGCGTGCCCCAGCTGTGCAAGGTCGCGCCGAACACCCAGAAGTACCACATCGAGGACGTGCATCGCGCCGGCGGCATCATGGCGATCCTGGGCGAGCTGGCGCGCGGCGGCCTGCTGCACACGCAGGTGGCGACCGTGCACGCGAAGACCCTGGGCGACGCGATCGCGCAATGGGACGTGGGCGTGGTGGAGGACGAGAACGTCCACACCTTCTACAAGGCCGGGCCGGCGGGCATACCCACCCAGGTCGCCTTCAGCCAGGCCACGCGCTGGCCGTCGCTCGACACCGATCGCGCCGAAGGCTGCATCCGCGATGTCGAACATGCGTTCTCGAAGGAAGGCGGCCTGGCGGTCCTGTACGGCAACATCGCCCGCGACGGCTGCGTGGTGAAGACCGCCGGTGTCGACGAATCCATCCATGTGTTCGAAGGCAACGCACGCGTCTACGAGAGCCAGGACGCCGCGGTGAAGGGCATCCTCGGCGACGAGGTGAAGGCCGGCGACGTGGTGGTGATCCGCTACGAAGGTCCCAAGGGCGGGCCCGGCATGCAGGAGATGCTGTATCCGACCAGCTATCTGAAATCCAAGGGGCTGGGCAAGCAGTGCGCGCTGCTGACCGATGGACGCTTCTCCGGCGGAACTTCCGGCCTGTCGATCGGCCACGCTTCGCCGGAAGCGGCTGCGGGCGGCGCGATCGGCCTGGTGCGCGATGGCGACCGCATCCGCATCGACATTCCCGCCCGCGCGATCAACCTGCTGGTGGACGAGGCGGAGCTGGACGCGCGCCGCGCCGCACAGGACGCGCGGGGATGGAAGCCCGCGCAGCCACGCGCGCGGCGGGTGACCACCGCGCTGAAGGCCTACGCGCTGCTCGCGACCAGCGCGGACAAGGGCGCGGTGCGCGACAAGGCGCTGCTGGATCGCGCATGAGCTTCGGTTTGCGCCTCCCGCGCGTGGCCGCCTGCCTGGCGATCGCATGGGCGGCCACCACCTGCACGCCGGCGCGCGCGGCCGAACCCGCGCCGCTGGTCGTGGCGACCTACGCCTATCCGCAACGTGATCGCGCGGCGGCGATCCGGCCGCTGGCCGACTATCTGGGCCGTCGCCTCCAGCGCTCCGTCGAAGTACGCGTGCTGGCCTCGCCCACGGCGCTGATCGCGGGCATGGCGGCAGGTGAAGTCGATGTAGCGGTACCCAATCTGCACGGTTACCTGCAGGCGCTGCGATTGCCGGAAGGCGGCGTCGCCACGCTGCCGGTGCCCGAGGTTCCACCCGCGCAGGCGCAGCGCTACCGCGCCGTCATCGTCGCCCGTCGTCCGCTGTCCGGCGAAGCCGTCGTCGCCGAGGCGGCCACGCTGCGGCTGGTGCTGGTCGGGCCGGATTCGGCCTCGGGCGGCTTCGTGCCGCGTGGCCATCTGGCGGATCTGGGCATCGCCCGGCCGGAAGCCGCGTTCGCGCGCGTCGACCACGCCGGTTCGCATGCCGCGTCGCTGGCGTGGCTGCGGGAAGGCCGGGCCGACATCGCCGCGCTGGCGGCGGATGTCTATGACGCGGAACCGCACGCGGGCCTGCACGAAATCTGGCGCTCGCCGGTCATTCCGCCCGGCCCCCTGCTGTGCCGGCCGGACGCGGACGTGGACTGCACCCGCATCGGCGAGGAACTGCTGGCGGTCGAACGCCACGATCCCGCCGTGATGGCCGGCCTGCGCATGGGCTGGCCGGAATTCGGCGACGCCACCCGCCTCACCCGCGCCGACGAAGCGGCGCTGGCCAGACTCGCCGAACGGATCGACTGACGGATCGACTGACGCGACGACGGCACCGGCTCAGCCGGTGCCGTCCTGGTTCGCGTCCTCGCGCGCAATCCAGTCCATGATCAGGCGACGCGCGCGCTGTTCGCGACGGCGTCCCAGCAGGTACTCCTGGTTGAGCGCGCGATACAGGCCGAGCATCACCAGCAGCAACAGCAGGGCGAAGGGCAGGGCGGTGATCGTGATGACGCCCTGCAACGCGTCGAGTCCACCGGCAAGCAGCAGCGTCGCGGCGACCAGCGCGACACCCACGCCCCAGATCAGGCGGCGACGGAGTGGCGGATCACCGGGCGTGTCCGTGGACATGCTGGCCAGCACCAGCACCGCCGAATCAGCGGAGGTGACGAAGAAAATCATCAGCAGAACGACCGCGATGCCGGCCAGCAGGGTCGACAGCGGCAGATGGTCGAACAGGGTGAACAGCACGGTCTCGTAACCGCGCGCGAGCGCGCCGCTCATGTCCACGCCACCAAGGATCTGCATCCACAGCGCGGTGCCGCCGAACACCGAGAACCACAGGAACCCCAGCAGGCTTGGCACGACCACCACGCCGAACACGAACTCGCGGATCGTGCGGCCGCGCGAGATGCGTGCGATGAACGCGCCCACGAACGGCGCCCACGCGATCCACCATGCCCAGTAGAAGATGGTCCAGTCGGCCACCCAGGTGCTGCCGGAGAATGGCGACATCCGCAGGCTCATGTTGACCAGCTGGTTGAGATAGGTGCCCAGCGTGGTGGTGAAGGTATCGAAGATGAAGCCGGTCGGTCCCAGCACCAGCACCATGGCCAGCAGCAACGCGGCCAGCATCAGGTTGAAGTTCGACAGCCACTTGATGCCGCGATCGATACCGCTGATCGTGGAGGCCATGTAGAGCACGAACGCCACCCCGATGATCGCCAGCTCGGTCCCGATGGAATCGGGAATGCCGGTGACCCGCGCCACGCCGGCGGCGATCTGGATCGTGCCGAAGCCGAGCGTGGTGGCCACGCCGACCGCGGTGGCGACCACCGCGGCGATGTTCACCGCGTGACCTATCCAACCGCGATGGTGCCGGCCGATGACCGGTTGCAGCAGATCGCTGATCAGCCCGCGCCCGCCGCGATTGAACTGGAACCAGGCCATCGCCAGTCCGATCAGCGCATAGATCGCCCACGGATGCAGGCCCCAGTGGAAGAACACGTAGCGCATCGACGCGCGCGCGGCGTCCAGGCTTCCCGGCGCCAGCCCTTCCGGTGGCTTGAAGTAGTGCGAAACCGGCTCGGCGGCGCCCCAGAACACCAGGCCGATGCCCATGCCGGTCGCGAACAGCATCGCCAGCCAGCTGGCATTGGAGAATTCCGGCTCGGCGTCCTCGCCACCGATGCGCAGATTGGCGAAACGGCCGATGGCGAGGTAGAGCAGGAACACCAGCGCGGCGAACACGATCAGCAGGTACAGCCAGCCGGCACTGGAAATGATCCCGGCCAGCTGTTGCTGGATCCAGGCGTTGAATGGACCGGGCGCAAGACCGGCAGCGGCGACCAGCAGGGCCACCAGCAGGATGGAGATACGGAAAACCACGCAGGCCTCCTTGTCTGGAACGGAGTCGCTCGCCAGTGGAAGAAGAGGCCCGCGCAGGGGGCATGGCGTCACCGGCGAGCGCGCATGATAGCAATCCGTTTGTTTACGGCGCCTTGCTCGCCTCCCGTGTGGCGAGAACGCGGGTTACAGGCGCACGCGTGCCGCCGGTCTGCCGGTGATTTCTGGCGGAGCGGCGCCCGACCGCGTCCGCCGACGCGGCCGGGCGTGGGTGTCATTGCTTGCCCGGGCCGATGTGCCGCGCAAGGAAAGCTTCCAGCCGGCGATAGAACGCCACGTTGTTTTCTTCCTTGTAGAAGCCGTGTCCTTCCTTGGGCACCGCCATCCACTCGGGGGTGTTTCCCGCGCGCTCCAGCGCCTCCTTCATCGCGCGCGCCTGCGCGAAGGGCGTGCGCTCATCCGCCTCGCCATGCACCAGCAGAACGGGCTGCCTGATGCGTGAAGCCTGCATCGCGGGCGAATTGGCCTCCAGGTCCGCTTCGTCGCGCCCGACCACGCGCTCCAGATAGTTGCGTCCATACCGGGTCGATTTGATGTCGCCCTTGCTGTACATCATCTTGAGATCGTACAGGCCGGAAACACCCGCCGCGCATTTGATGAGATCAGGCGCCTTCGCGGCGGTCATCATCGCGGAGTAGGCGCCGAAGCTGGCGCCATAGGAACAGATGCGCGCCGGATCCGCATAGCCCTGTCCAATCGCCCAGCGCACGCCTTCCAGCAGATCGTCCTGGATCCGGGTGCCCCACTTCAGATAGCCCGCCTGCTCGAAGCGATAACCGCGTCCCTTGGATCCGCGGAAATTGATCTGCAGGACAAGATAGCCACGGCTGGCCAGGAACTGCGCGTCGGTATCGAAGGCCCAGTCATCCCCGACCGCGTGCGGGCCGCCGTGGGGCAGCAGGATCATCGGCAGCCGGGAAGGCTGCTGGACACCCGCCGGGATCGTCAGGAATCCGTCCAGCTCCACGCCATCGCTGGCCTTGAAACGGAACGGTCGGCGTTCGCCCATCGCCGCGGGATCCAGGCCTTCCCGTCCGGCCAGCAGTTTGGTCACCTTCATCTGCTTGCGATCGAACAGATACCAGGCACCGGGATTCCTGTCGCTGTAGGCGAACAGCAGGGAGACCGCCCCGTCGTCGCTATGGTTGACGTAGGTGACGTACTGACCGGGGAAACTCTGGTTGAGTTTCTGGTGCAGCAGGGCTTCGCCGGAGGCGGCGTCGAAGTACACCATCCGCGGCTTGCCTTCGCCCAGCGTGGCGGCGAACGGCTCCATCGGCGTGGCGGTCCATTCCAGATCGCCGACGCTGCCGAAATCGTCCTTGGCCAGCACGCTGCGGTTCTGGCCCCGCAGGTCCGACTTGACCAGCATCGACGGGCCTCCGTCTTCGCTGAAGAAGGCGTAGAGATTCTTCCCGTCTGCGGAGAACGTGTACGGCACGAACTTTCCGCCCAGTTCCTTGGCGGAAACCGGCGCCCAGTTATTGCCCTCCGCGTCAGCCGCGTAGAGCAGGTAGTTGTTGTTGTCGTCGGTGCCGGAGGCGAAGCGCGGAATCCCGTTGCGGTCCAGCGTGAACGAAAGGTCCTTGACCGGAATGTCGGCGACCAGGCGGGCGGACGTGCGCTCGGCATCCACGTCGTACAACTGGGAGCGGCTGGCGTTCATCGACAGCCGACGCATGTAGAAATGTCCGTTCGGCACCTCGGGAACACCCTCGATGTAGCCGAAACCCGCGTCGATGCCGGCCGTGCGCGTGCTCTGCTGGTAGCCGAACACGTACTTCTGGTTCTTGCCGTCGAAATCGGTGGCGATGATCTCGCCCATGGGCGAGGGCTCCTCGCGTGAGCCGAGCTTGCGGCCCTTGGCGATCACCAGCCGCTTGGGGCTGACCCAATAGATCTGTGCCGGCAGTTCGTAGCGCGGCAGCCGCAGCAGCGCGGTCTGCTGCATGTCCTGCAGGCGGTAAATCAGCAGGGCGTGGTTGCCGTCGCCGAAGTCGGCGGCGATGGAGAGGTGCTGTCCGTCGGGCGACAGGCGCGGCGAATGCAACTGGTTGGATTTCGCGAAGGCTTCGACCGGAACCGGCTCGGCGGCGGTGGCGTGCGACGACAGCATGCAACATGCTGCGAATGCAGCAATCTTCCCTGTGTTCATGTTTCCCCTGTGGGTCTGGTTGTATCCCCGGCGGGAGGGTAACCCGGAGCCTCGCCCGGCGTCATCGGGCGCCAATGGCGTTTCCTCCGGTTTGGTTGTCTAATAGCGCCCGAAGCGGGGGTATCGCCGGCCTGTCGGGCGGCGGTTGAGACAGACCCTTCGAACCTGATCCGGTTAAGACCGGCGTAGGGAAGCTTCGCAGGACGCGACCGATCCCAGCGATCCGCCCGCGTTCCATGCGCCGCCGCTTCGTCCCGCTTTCCTACCAGGACGATGCCGATGAATGCCGTGCCCTCCCGCCTGCTGCAGGACACCCAGCAGCTTTCCGAATCCGTCACCCGCCCGATTCCCGGTTCGCGCAAGATTTTCGTGACCGGTTCGCGTCCGGATCTGCGCGTGCCGATGCGCGAAATCGCGCTGACCCGCACGCCGACCCTGTTCGGCGGCGAGGAGAACGCGCCGGTGACCGTCTACGACACCTCCGGTCCGTACACCGATCCGGAGGCGCGCATCGACCTGGCAGCCGGCCTGCAGGCGCTGCGCGCGCGCTGGATCGAAGAGCGCGGGGATACCGAGGAACTGTCCGCGCTGAGTTCGGAGTTCGGCCGTTCGCGCGAGACCAACCCGAAGCTGGACGCGGTCCGCTTTCCCGGCCGGGTGCTGCCGCGCCGGGCCAAGGCAGGTGCCAACGTCAGCCAGATGCACTACGCGCGCAAGGGCATCGTGACGCCGGAGATGGAATACGTCGCCATCCGCGAGAACCAGAAGCTGGAAGCGGTGCGCGAAGCGCTGCTGCTGGCGCAGCACCCGGGCGAGAGCTTCGGCGCCAGCATCCAGAAGATCATCACCCCGGAATTCGTCCGCGACGAAATCGCCCGCGGGCGCGCCATCCTGCCGAACAACATCAACCATCCGGAAAGCGAACCGATGATCATCGGTCGCAACTTCCTGACCAAGATCAACGCCAACATCGGCAACAGCGCGGTCTCCTCCGGCATCGCCGAGGAAGTGGAGAAGCTGGTCTGGGCGATCCGCTGGGGCGGCGACACGGTGATGGACCTGTCCACCGGCAAGCACATCCACGAAACCCGCGAGTGGATCATCCGCAACTCGCCGGTGCCGATCGGCACCGTGCCCATCTACCAGGCGCTTGAGAAGGTCGATGGCCGCGCCGAGGAGCTGACCTGGGAAATCTTCCGCGACACCCTGGTCGAACAAGCCGAGCAGGGCGTGGATTACTTCACCATCCACGCGGGCGTGCTGCTGCGCTACGTGCCGCTGACCGCCAAGCGGGTCACCGGCATCGTCTCGCGCGGCGGTTCGATCCTGGCCAAGTGGTGCCTGGCGCACCACAAGGAAAACTTCCTCTACACCCACTTCGAGGAAATCTGCGAAATCATGAAGGCCTACGACGTGGCCTTCAGCCTCGGCGACGGCCTGCGTCCGGGCTGCATCGCCGACGCCAACGACGCCGCCCAGTTCGGCGAGCTGGAGACGCTGGGCGAGTTGACCAAGATCGCCTGGAAGCACGATGTCCAGACCATGATCGAAGGCCCGGGCCACGTGCCGATGCAGCTGATCAAGGAGAACATGGACAAGCAGCTGCGCGAGTGCGGCGAGGCGCCGTTCTACACGCTCGGACCGCTGACCACCGACATCGCGCCGGGCTACGACCACATCACCAGCGCGATCGGCGCCGCGATGATCGGCTGGTACGGCACCGCAATGCTGTGCTACGTCACACCCAAGGAACACCTCGGCCTTCCGGACAAGGACGATGTGCGCGAGGGCATCGTCGCCTACAAGATCGCCGCGCACGCGGCGGATCTCGGCAAGGGTCACCCGGGCGCGCAGGCGCGCGACAACGCACTGTCGAAGGCACGTTTCGAGTTCCGCTGGGAAGACCAGTTCAACCTGGGTCTCGATCCC
>NZ_JBQCIJ010000055.1:0-44465 GCF_051953815.1 Pseudoxanthomonas sp.
TGCAGAGACGGCGTACGCCCAGGGGGAGGCCGCGCTCAAGCGTGGCGACTTCGCGGCCTACGGGCAGGCCCAGACCAAGCTCAAGGACGCGCTCAAGCGGGCGGTCGACGCATCCCCCAAGTCGGTGCCGACGACGAAGCCCTGACGGGACGTTCCCGGGGCGAGACTGCGGCAGCGCGCGAATCGTGCGCTGCCGCAGTCTTTTCAGGTCGTGGGAATGCGGAGAGTGGGCTTTCGTCTCCTCGATTTGGACCTATCGACGCTTTCGCGTAACGTTGCTCTTGCCGACGCGGGGTGGAGCAGCTCGGTAGCTCGCCGGGCTCATAACCCGGAGGTCGCAGGTTCAAATCCTGCCCCCGCTACCAAGCTTTGCGGTCGAGGAAGCCTCCCAGGCTTCCACGTCCGAAGCTCGGGCTCGTGAAAGCGCATGCTTCCGCTTTTACACCGAAATCCAGCGTTATCGGACAAGGGGCCCATCGGGCCCCTTGTCGTTTCTGCAACCTAGAGTCTTCTGGCAAAAGGTCATTCCGTGAGCGACAAAGCCACTCAAATCTCGGAACTCCTGGCCCCGACGGTCCAGGCGCTCGGGCTCGAGTTGCTGGGCATCGAGTACCTGCCCGCACCCGGCGGCGCCACCCTGCGGCTGTACATCGACGTGCAGGAAGCCGAGCGCGACGGCCGTTCCATCAACATCGACGACTGCGAGGCGGTCAGCCGCGAGGTCTCCGCCCAGCTGGACGTGGAAGACCCGATTTCCGGCAATTACACGCTGGAAGTCTCGTCTCCGGGCGTCGACCGCCCCCTGTTCACCCTGGCCCAGTACGCGCGCCACCAGGGCGAGAGCGCCAAGGTGGTGCTGAAGCTGCCGCAGGACGGCCGCCGCCGCTTCCAGGGCGCCATCACCGGAATCGAGGGCGACCAGGTCGTTTTCACGGTCGACGGCACGGCACTGTCCGTGGCCTTCGATAATATTGACAAGGCCAGGCTGGTCCCCGACTGGGCGGCGCTGGGCCTGGCCCCCGAAAAACCCAAGGGCGGTGGCCGCAAGGCCGGCGCCGCGAGCGGAGCCGCTGCCGGGAAGGGCGCGGCGAAGCAGGCATCCAAGCAACAACCCAACAAGCCGGCGGCTCGCAAGCCGCGTGCGGAGTGAATGATGAGTAAGGAACTTTTGCTGGTGGTGGATGCGGTCGCCAACGAGAAGGGCGTGCCGCGCGAGGTGATCTTCGATGCCATCGAGGCCGCGCTGGCGTCCGCCGCCAAGAAGCGTTACCTGGACCAGGACGTATCGGTGCGCGTGTCGATTGACCACAAGGACGGCAGCTACGAAACCTTCCGCCGCTGGGAAGTCGTGGCCGACGACGTGGTGATGGAGTCGCCGGACCGCCAGATCCGCCTGATGGACGCCGTCGATGAAGCCGAAGGCGTCGAGGTCGGCGACTGGATCGAGGAGCAGATCGAGAACCCGGACTTCGGTCGCATCGCCGCGCAGGCCGCCAAGCAGGTGATCGTGCAGCGCGTGCGCGAAGCCGAGCGCCAGCAGGTGGTGGACGCGTGGAAGGATCGCGTCGGCGAACTGGTCACCGGGGTGGTCAAGCGCGCCGAGCGCGGCAACATCTATGTCGACCTGGGCGGCAACGCCGAAGCCTTCATCCCCAAGGACAAGGGCATTCCGCGCGACGTCCTGCGCGCCGGCGACCGCGTGCGCGGCTACCTGTACGACGTGCGTTCCGAGCCGCGTGGCCCGCAGCTGTTCATCAGCCGCGCCGCGCCGGAATTCATGATCGAGCTGTTCAAGCTGGAAGTGCCGGAAGTGGGCCAGGGACTGGTCGAGATCAAGGCCTGCGCGCGTGATCCGGGCGACCGCGCCAAGATCGCGGTGCTGGCGCACGACAGCCGCACCGATCCCATCGGCGCCTGCATCGGCATGCGTGGTTCGCGCGTGCAGGCGGTGTCGAACGAACTGAACGGCGAGCGCGTCGACATCGTGCTGTGGAACGACAACCCGGCCACCTTCGTCATCAATGCGATGGCGCCGGCCGAAGTGCAGTCGATCATCGTCGACGAGGAAAAGCACTCGATGGATCTGGCGGTGGCCGAGGACCGGCTGGCCCAGGCCATCGGCAAGGGCGGCCAGAACGTGCGCCTGGCCAGCCGCCTGACCGGCTGGCAGCTCAACGTGATGACTCAGGACCAGGTCGCCGCCAAGTCCGAGGCCGAGCAGGCCGTGGCCCGCCAGCTGTTCATGGACAAGCTGGAAGTGGACGAGGAAATCGCCGCCATCCTGGTCAGCGAAGGCTTCAGCACGGTCGAGGAAATCGCCTACGTGCCGGTCGGCGAGCTGCTGGCGGTCGAAGGCTTTGACGAGGACATCGTCGAGGAACTGCGGGCCCGTGCCCGCGACGCCCTGCTGAACGAGGCGCTGGCCGAGGAGGAGGGCCTGGAGGAGAACCAGCCGGCCGCCGACCTGCTGGCGCTGGAGGGCATGGACGAGGAAACCGCCTACGCGCTGGCCGCGCACGGCGTCCGTACCAGCGAGGACCTGTCGGACCTGGCCGCCGACGAAGTGGTGGAATTTGGCATCGAGGGGCTGGACGAGGGACGCGCCGCGGCGCTGATCCTGGCCGCCCGTGCCGAGGAGATCGCCCGCTTGGAGCGCGGCGAATGATCCACCGATGAGCACCGCCCTGGCACCCGCAGGGCTTAGAATCCCCAACCTTGAAATGGGGCGCTCCTTCGCTGACGGCAGAGGGGCGCTACAAAGAAACTAGGATCCGAATGTCGCAGCAAACCACCATTCGCAAGCTGGCTGAACTGGTCAATACGCCGGTCGAGAAACTGCTGGAACAGCTGGCCGAGGCCGGCATGAAGTTCAGCGGTCCCGACCAGGTCGTGACCAGTACCGAGAAGATGAAGCTGCTCGGCTTCCTGCGCCGTACCCACGGCAAGACCGAGAAGCCGGCGGACGAGACCGCCGCGCCGAAGAAGATCACCCTGAACCGCCGCAAGGTGCAGGAAGTGACCGTCGCCGCCGGCCGCAGCAAGACCACGGTGAACGTGGAGGTGCGCCAGAAGCGCACCTACGTGAAGCCGAACGAGGCCGATGCGTCGGCTGTCGCGACCACCTCGCAGACCGAGACCGATCCCGAGCGCGCCGAGATCCTGCGCAAGCTGGAGGAATCCAAGCAGCGCAACCTGCAGGAACAGCAGCGCCTGGCCGAGGACGATCGCCGCCGCGCCGAGGAACTCGAGCGCAAGCGCAAGGAAGAAGAGGCCGCACGCGCGGCCGCCGAAGCCATCGCGCGCGCCGAGGCCGAGGCCAATGCCGCCAATGCGGGTGAATCTTCCGGCGAGGAGCGCCCGGCCCGCGCCGGCGGGCACCATGTGCCCAAGCAGGTGGTCCGCAAGGATCCGCCGCGCGTCGACGATCGCAACGGCGCGGCCGCCGCGGCCAACAAGCACAAGACCCGTGGTTCGCACGCGATGGTCAGCGGCATCGAGGACGACGACGCGGCCAGCCGCTTCGCCGGCCAGTTGCACCTGTCCGCCGCCGAGCGCGCGCGTCGCACCACCTCGCGTGGCAAGCCCAAGCCGCGCCGGCAGATGGAACAGAGCCGCAGCGGCGGCGGTGGCGCGCATGGTTTCGAGCGCCCGACCGCGCCGGTCGTGCGCGAGGTGGCCATCGGCGAAACCATCACCGTGGCCGACCTGGCGCAGAAACTGGCGCTGAAGGGCGGCGACGTGGTGAAGGCGATGTTCAAGATGGGCGTGATGGCGACCATCACCCAGACCATCGATCACGATACCGCCGCGCTGGTCACCGAGGAGCTGGGCCACAAGGCGATCCGTGCCGAGAACAACGACGCCGAGAGCGAACTGCTGGCCCATACCGAGGAGCAGCAGGGCGACAAGGTGTCGCGCCCGCCCGTGGTCACCATCATGGGCCACGTCGATCACGGCAAGACCTCGCTGCTGGATTACATCCGCCGCACCAAGGTCGCCACCGGCGAAGCCGGCGGCATCACCCAGCACATCGGCGCCTACCATGTGGAGACGCCGAAGGGCGTCATCAGCTTCCTGGATACTCCGGGCCACGCCGCGTTCACCGCGATGCGCGCCCGCGGCGCCAGGCTGACCGATATCGTGGTGCTGGTGGTGGCGGCCGACGACGGCGTCATGCCGCAGACCAAGGAAGCCATCCAGCATGCCAAGGCGGCCAAGGTGCCGCTGATCGTCGCGGTCAACAAGATCGACAAGTCCGACGCCGATCCGATGCGGGTCAAGAACGAACTGCTGGCCGAGGAAGTGGTCGCCGAAGATTTCGGCGGCGACACCCAGATGGTCGAGATTTCGGCCAAGACCGGCCAGGGCGTCGACGAACTGCTGGACGCGATTTCGCTGCAGGCCGAAGTGCTGGAACTGAAGGCCGTGCAGGACGGCCGCGCCAGCGGCGTGGTCATCGAATCCTCGCTGGACAAGGGCCGCGGCCCGGTCGCGACGGTGCTGGTGCAGCAGGGCACCCTGAAGAAGGGCGACTACCTGGTGTGCGGCATCCAGTACGGCCGCGTGCGCGCGCTGTTCGACGAGACCGGCGGCCAGCCGGCCTCGGCGGGCCCGTCGATTCCGGTGCAGGTGCTGGGCCTGTCGGGCGTGCCCGACGCCGGCGATGATTTCGTGGTGGTCGAGGACGAGCGCCTGGCCAAGGACGTGGCGCAGCAGCGCGACGCCAAGCGCCGCGAATCGCGCCTGGTCAAGCAGGCCGGCAACCGCATGGAGGACATCCTGGCGCAGATGGGCCAGGGCGAAGGCCAGCAGGTGCTGAACCTGGTGATCAAGGCCGACGTGCAGGGTTCCGTGGAAGCGCTGAAGCAGTCGCTGGTCGGCCTGTCCAACGAGCTGATCCGCATCAACGTGATCACCGCCGGTGTTGGCGGCATCACCGAGTCCGACGCCAACGCCGCGGTCACCGCCAAGGCCACGGTCATCGGCTTCAACGTGCGCGCCGATGCTTCCGCCCGCCGGATCATCGAGGCCAACGGCGTCGACCTGCGTTACTTCTCGATCATCTATGACGTGATCGACCAGGTGAAGCAGGTGGCGTCCGGTCTGCTGGGCAAGGAAATCCGCGAGGAAATCATCGGCATCGCCGAAGTCCGCGACGTGTTCCGCAGCTCCAAGTTCGGCGCGGTCGCCGGCTGCATGGTCGTGGAGGGCGTGGTCAAGCGCAACAAGCCGATCCGCGTGCTGCGCGACAGCACGGTGATCTTCGAGGGCGAACTGGAATCGCTGCGCCGCTTCAAGGAGAACGTCGAAGAGGTCCGCAACGGTACCGAATGCGGTATCGGCGTGAAGGCCTACAACGACATCAAGCCGGGCGACCAGATCGAGTGCTTCGAGCGCATCGAGGTGGCGCGGACGCTGTAGGCGTCCCGCCGGGATCGGGAATCCGGGATGGGAGATTCGTCGAGTCTTCCCCCGGATTCCCGGCCTTCATGACCCCTCTTTCGAATCCCCCATCCCGAATCCGCAATCCCGTTTAGATGCCCACCAAATCCTTCCATCGCACCGACCGCATCTCCGCACAGCTCCGCCGCGAGCTGGGCACGCTGGTGCATGAAGCCGTGCGCGAGTACGGCCTGCCGTCGGTCAGCGTGTCCGACGTCGAGGTCTCGCGCGATCTGGCGCACGCGCAGGTCTACGTGACCGCGCTGATGCCGGAGCGTTCGGCGGACGCGATCAAGGGGCTGCGGGAACTGGCGCGCGAACTGCGCATGGAGCTGGCCCGGCGGGTCAAGCTGCGCCACGTGCCGGAACTGCACTTCCACTACGACGATTCGGTGGATCGCGGCGAGCGCATCGACCAGCTGCTGCGCGACCTGCCCGAGCATGGGCAGGAAGACGGGCAGGACTGATCGCCACGCGGCGGCGCCCCTGGCCGCGCCGCCACCGTTTTTCGTTGATACTGCGCGGGCATGGCCCGCCGGACATCGTCGGCGTACCGGCCGCCGTGCAGGTGCTGGCCGTGCCCGAGGACCCTGAAAGGACCCGGAAAGGGATGCCCCCGAAGATTCGCTTCCGTCCGCTGGATGGCCTGCTGCTGCTGGACAAGCCGCAGGGCCTGAGCTCCAACGCCGCCCTGCAGGCCGCGCGGCGCCTGTTCCGCGCCGAGAAGGGCGGGCATACCGGCAGCCTGGATCCGCTCGCCACCGGCCTGCTGCCGCTGTGTTTCGGCGAGGCCACCAAGATCGCCGGCCTGCTGCTGGGCTCGCGCAAGGCCTACGAAACCACCGCGGTGCTGGGGGTGACCACCGACAGCGACGACGCGGACGGCGCCGTGCTGCGCCGGCGCCCGGTGCCGGCGCTGACACCGGGCGGCCTGGAAGCCGCGCTGGCACCGCTGCGCGGGCCCATCCGCCAGCGCGCGCCCATCTATTCGGCGCTCAAGCAGGGCGGCGAGCCCCTGTACGCCAAAGCCCGCCGGGGCGAGGCCATCGAGGCGCCGGAACGGGATGTCGAGGTGCATGCCATCGAGGTGCTGGCCATCGAGGACGGGCGGGTCCGCCTGCGGATCGAGTGCGGTTCCGGCACCTATGTGCGCAGCCTGGTCCGCGACCTGGGCGAGGCGCTGGGCTGCGGCGCCCATGTGGCCGCGCTGCGCCGGCTGTGGGTGGAGCCGTTCCTGGCTCCGCGCATGTACACCCTGGAGGCGCTGGAAGCGCTGGCCGGGCAGGGCGACGAGGCGCTGCTGGCCGCCCTGTTGCCGGTCGAGACCGGCCTGTCCGGCTTCCCCCGCCGCGACCTGGATGCCGATGGCGTCCGCCGCTTCGGCATGGGCCAGCGCCTGCGCGGGCAGGGCGGAACGGCCGCCACCGTGGCCGTTTTCGGGCCGGACGGGCGGGTGCTGGGCCTGGGCAGCGTGGACCCCGAGGGCGTGCTGGCGCCGCAACGTCTGTTCAGCTGGGCGGTCCTGAACACCCCGGGCGCGGCGCCGCCCAAACATTAAAACCTTGTTTCAAAAGGCTTCGGCGGCTACACTACGCCGCCGGTTTTACACCGGTATTTCCCATCGTTCACGGCGAGCCACGCGGTGCTCCGGTCTACTCCGGTATCTCCCGGCGTTCCTGCAGGCTTCGCATCTCCAGAGAAAACACATGTCCATCGATACCCAGAAGATCATTGAAGAAAACAAGCGCGGCGCCGCCGACACCGGTTCGCCGGAAGTGCAGGTCGCCCTGCTGACCGCCCGCATCGAGCAGCTGAGCGGCCACTTCAAGATCCACAAGAAGGATCACCACAGCCGTCGCGGTCTGCTGCAGCTGGTCAATCGCCGCCGCAGCCTGCTCGACTACCTGAAGAAGAAAGACAACGAGCGCTACAAGACCCTGATCGAAAAGCTCGGTCTGCGTCGTTGATGTAATACCCCACCGCGGCGCAGCAATGCGCCGCGGTTTGCATTTGAGGGAAGGAAACCTCGCGGCATGCCCTTGAACGGCATGTTTCTTTCCCAGCAAGACACCGGCCGGATACCCCGGCCAACCGCCGGCGGCAAGGGCCGCGGGCGGCCCAGAATCCGAACAGGCAATATTCAAGGAAACCACGTGGCAAAAATCACCAAAACCTTCCAGTACGGCAAGCACACCGTCACCCTGGAGACCGGCGAAATCGCACGCCAGGCCAGCGGCGCCGTCATCGTCAACGTCGACGACACCGTACTGCTGGTCACCGCCGTCGCCGCCAAGTCCGCCCGCGAAGGCCAGGACTTCTTCCCGCTGACGGTCGACTACCAGGAGAAGTTCTACGCCGGCGGCCGCATCCCCGGTGGCTTCTTCAAGCGTGAAGGCCGCGCGACCGAGAAGGAAACCCTGATCTCGCGCCTGATCGATCGCCCGATCCGCCCGCTGTTTCCGGAAGACTACAAGAACGAAGTCCAGATCATCGCCACGGTGATGTCGCTGAACCCGGAAGTCGACGGTGACATCCCGGCCCTGATCGGCGCCTCCGCCGCCCTGGCCCTGGCCGGTACCCCGTTCATGGGTCCGATCGGCGCCGCCAAGGTCGGTTACAAGAACGGCGAGTACATCCTCAACCCGACCGCCAGCGAGCTGAAGGAATCGCAGCTGGAGCTGGTCGTCGCCGGTACCGCCAACGCGGTGCTGATGGTCGAGTCCGAAGCCGCCATCCTGTCCGAGGACGTGATGCTGGGCGCGGTGATGTTCGGCCACCGCGAGATGCAGAAGGTCATCAACGCGATCAACGAGCTGACCGTCGAAGCCGGCACCAAGCCGTCCGACTGGACCGCCCCGGCCAAGAACACCGCCCTGATCTCGGCGCTGAAGGAAGCCATCGGCAACCAGCTGGCCGAAGCGTTCCAGGTGCGCGACAAGCTGCAGCGCCGCGACGCCATCGCCGCGATCAAGAAGGACGTGGTGGAGCGCCTGGCCGGTCGCGCCGAGGCCGAAGGCTGGAGCGGCGCCGAGCTGTCGAAGGAATTCGGCGAGCTGGAGTACCGCACCATGCGCGACTCCGTGCTGGCCACCAAGGTCCGCATCGACGGCCGCGCGCTGGACACCGTCCGCCCGATCACCTCCAAGGTCAGCGTGCTGCCGCGTACCCACGGCTCCTCGCTGTTCACCCGCGGCGAGACCCAGGCGATCGTGGTCGCCACCCTCGGCACCGCGCGCGATGGCCAGATCATCGATGCGGTCAGTGGCGAGTACAAGGAAAACTTCCTGTTCCATTACAACTTCCCCCCGTTCTCGGTGGGCGAGTGCGGCCGTTTCGGCGCGCCCAAGCGTCGTGAAATCGGCCACGGCCGCCTGGCCAAGCGCGGCGTGCTGGCGGTGATGCCGACCATCGAGGAATTCCCGTACACCATCCGCGTGGTGTCGGAAATCACCGAATCCAACGGTTCCTCGTCGATGGCCTCGGTCTGCGGCAGCTCGCTGGCGCTGATGGATGCCGGCGTGCCGGTGAAGGCGCCGGTCGCGGGCATCGCGATGGGCCTGGTGAAGGAAGGCGACAACTTCGTCGTGCTGTCGGACATCCTGGGTGACGAAGATCACCTGGGCGACATGGACTTCAAGGTGGCCGGTACCGCCGATGGCGTGTCCGCGCTGCAGATGGACATCAAGATCGAAGGCATCACCGAGGAAATCATGAAGCAGGCGCTGCAGCAGGCCAAGGCCGGCCGCCTGCACATCCTGGGCGAGATGGCCTCGGCCATCACCTCGCCGCGCGCCGAGCTGAGCGACTACGCGCCGCGCCTGCTGACCATCAAGATCCACCCGGACAAGATCCGCGAAGTGATCGGCAAGGGCGGCGCCACCATCCAGGGCATCACCAAGGAAACCGGCACTCAGATCGACATCCAGGATGACGGCACCATCGTCATCGCTTCGGTCAACGCCGCCGCCGCGCAGGCCGCCAAGGCCCGCATCGAGCAGATCACCTCCGACGTCGAGCCGGGCCGCATCTACGAAGGCAAGGTCGCCAAGATCATGGACTTCGGTGCGTTCGTCACCATCCTGCCGGGCAAGGACGGCTTGGTACACGTCTCGCAGATTTCCAGCGAGCGCGTGGAGAAGGTCAGCGACAAGCTGAAGGAAGGCGACGTGGTCAAGGTCAAGGTGCTGGAAGTCGACAAGCAGGGCCGCATCCGCCTGTCGATCAAGGCCGTCGAGGAAGGCGAGGGCGTGCCGGCCGAGTAAGCCGGTCCGCTTCCCTTCACGGACAGCAGAAAGCGGGCTTCGGCCCGCTTTTTGTTTGGGCGCGATGGCGCAATGCGGCAAATATGCCCCGACTTTCGCCATAGGCGCGGCGGCGGCGGCGGGTGGTATTAGTGCGGTTTCCCGGCCACACCACCACCCGGAGCCACCCATGACCAGCCGCCGTGATCTGCTCAAACTCAGTGCGCTTGCCGCCGCCACCGCCGCGATGCCTTCGCTGGCCTGGGCCGCTTCCCAATCCGGCAAGGTCGGCAAGGCGGCCAAGCCGCTCAACATCCTCATCCTCGGCGGGACCGGCTTCACCGGCCCGTTCCAGGTGGCCTATGCGCTGGAGCGTGGCCACAAGGTCACCCTGTTCAATCGCGGCAAGCGTCCCTCGCCGGAGTGGCCGGGCGAGGTCGAACAATTGCACGGCGACCGCAATACCGGCGACCTGAAGTCGCTGGAAGGTCGCAAGTGGGACGTCTGCATCGACAATCCGACCAGCCTGCCGTTCTGGGTGCGCGATGCGGGCAAGGCCCTGAAGGGCAACATTGGTCATTACCTCTTCATTTCCACCATCTCCGTCTACGCCGACGGCAGCAAGCCCGGCATCAGCGAAGGCGACGCGCTCGCGCCGTACAAGGGCAAGGACGCGATGGCCGAGACGCAGGAATCCCTGCGCGCCGACATCGAGGGCCTGTATGGACCGCTGAAGGCGCTCAGCGAGGCCGAGGCGCACAAGCAGTTCGGCGAGCGGGTGACCATCGTGCGTCCCGGCTACATCGTCGGGCCGCGTGACGAGACCGACCGCTTCACCTACTGGCCGCATCGCGTCGCCCAGGGCGGTGAGGTGCTGGTGCCGGGCGACGGCAAGGACCCGGTCCAGGTCATCGATGGCCGCGATCTGGGCGAATGGATGATCCGCCTGGCCGAAGCGCGGACCTATGGCGTGTTCAACGCGGTCGGTCCGAAGGACCTGCTGCCGATGGACGCGATGCTGCAGGCCTGTGCGAAAGCGACCGGTGGCCAGCCCACCTATACCCATGTCACCCCCGAATTCCTGGAAGCGCAGAAGGTCGAGGAACTGCCTATCTGGGTGTCCGCCAAGAGCGGTCCGTACGCCGGCTATGGCCAGGTCAGCAATGCACGCGCGGTCGCGGCCGGGCTGACCTATCGTCCGCTGGACACCACCATCACCGATCTGATGGCCTGGTTCCGCAGCCAGCCGGCCGAACGCCAGGCCAAGCTGCGCGCGGGCATCAGCCGCGAGAAGGAAACCGAGTTGCTGAAGGCCTGGCACGCCGGCAACGGATAAGCGGAACGTCCGGTCGGACGCGAGCCGCCGCGGATCCCGCGGGCGCCTTGGCGGCTCCCTATCCCGCGGTGCGCCCGGCGACGGGCCGCGAACATTCGGCGCGTGCGGCATCGGGTGTGCCGCGCGCACCGGGGGGAGGCATCACGAATGAATCCCGGGGGACGGGCGTCCAGTCGCGCGCGTAGCCGGCGGCCAATTCTCGCGCCCTGGCCTCCGCCGAGGCATCCAGATCCACCAGCAACTCGGCGCTCTGCTGTTCGATCTGGGCGCGCAGGCCGCCGAGCGCTGCGGGCGCCGACTCCAACTGCCGTTTCAGGTGCAGGTACAACGCCAGGGCCTTGACCTTGTCCGGTTGCACCGCCTGCGCCAGGAAGTAGCGCCGCAGTTCATTGCGTCGTGGCGAGAGCGCGGATGCCAGGGCGAGGCCGGTATGCAGATCCCCCGAAGCGGCGCCCCGCCAGGCAAGCGCCTCGGCCTCGCGCCGATAGACGGCCAACGCGTCGAGATTGTCGAGCGTTTCGTTGAGCCGGAAGGCATTGCCGACCGCGTAGTGGCGCAGCGCCGGCGTGCTGCCACCCAGGGCGGACAGGCGCCAGTAGTGCACGCGCTCGGCCGCGGTCGACAGCGGCACGTTCTCGCAGTGCTCGCTTTCCTTGAGCAGGCGCTCGCTGTTGGCGGCCATCATGTCGCGCATGTTCTGGCGCGCTTCCTCGGACAGGCCGGTGGCCGTATCGAACCTCAGCCGCTCCTGCTCCTGCAGCGCCTCCGAGGCCGCGACCAGGCGGTAGCGGATCTGGTGGCAGTATTCGAACTCCGCGGCGAGGCGGCAGGCCGCGGCGGGTTCTCCCGCATCCGCGCGTTGTCGCAGCATCGCCAGGGAATCACGCAACGGTGTTTCCAGCGGAGGCAGCGGAGCGGCGGATGCAATGGACGCGGGCGGCGACGGCGACACGGAGGCATCCGGCGCGGGTGCCGGTCGCGCGCGCGCTTCCGGCGACGCCTGCGCCAGCGGAGGAGCACCGGTGGCGCGCCCCTGCAACCAGCCCAGATACGCCGCGACGGGGACCAGCAGCACGATCAGTCCCCACACTCCATACCGCCACCACCGCCTGTCCTGCATCGCACCGGATCTCCCTGGAAACGCCGGTGCATCATTGCATGGGAGCGACGCCCCGCATCCGTCACGGCGCGAAGCGGAGGGACATCGTCGCCGCGTGAAGACTTTCAGCGGCAATCGTGGCGACGGACCGGTCCGATGCCGCCATTGGGCTGGAACCACAGCGTGGGCAGGGTGCGTGGTCGCGGCCACCGGTTCCAGTAATCGGCGGCCAGTTGCCGCGCGGCGGCGATATCCGCCGGTGCGAGCCGGCTTTCGAGTTCGGCCTGTCTTGCTGCGATCGGAGTGGCGAGAAAATCCGGGACCGACATCCCCTGCATCTGTCGCCGCAACTGCAGATGGAGCGCGAGCGCGCGGATCTCGTCGGGCTTGATGGCCTGGACCAACCACGGCTGCGGACCGGGCGGACGTTCCTGGACGTAGGCGGTCGCCAAGGCCAGTTGGACGGCGATGTCACCGTTGGCGGCGGCTTTCCATGCCAGGTCCTCGGCTTCCCGCCGGTAGACGGCCAGTGCGTCCAGGTTGTCCAGGGTTTCATTTGCGCCGAACGCATTGCCGGCGAGATAGTGGCGCAGCGCCGCGGGATGTCCGGCAAGCGCGCCCTGGCGCCAATAGCGGATACGTTCGCCCGGCCCCGGAAGCGATACGTCCGCGCAGTGGGCGCTCTCCCTGAGCAGCTGTTCGCCATGGCGCAACTGCTCCTGCCGCGCATTCGCCAGGCGTTCCCGCTCCTCGCGGGAGACCGTGGCCGTGGCGCTGTCCGCATCCAGGCGCTGCTGGAGCCGGAGCTGGTAGGCATCGGCCGCAAGTCGCTCGCGCATGCCGGCGCAATACTCGAGTTCCGCCGCCAATCGGCAGGCGGCGACGGCCTCACCCGCATCGGCGCGCCGCCGGAGTTCCGGAAGGACCATGCGCAATGGCTGCCGGAGCGAGGGCAACGGCTGCCTGTCCGGCTTGTCCGTCGTCAGCGCCGCTGGCAGCGTGGGCGCCGATTGGCCGTCGCGAGCGACGGTCGCGATGGCGGGCGTCGTCGCTCCGCCGTCGGTGTGCCAGCGTGTCCATGCCAGCCAGGCCAGTCCCATCACCAATCCCGCCGACAGAACGCGCGCCGGACTCCACCCTCCGCCTGATCGCCGCATTGGACGTCCCCGTATCCCCGATGGACGCCAAGCCCAGCATGGCGATGCCGCCGCTTCAAGCCGCGGCGGCGAGGTGACGCCTAGCGCTCCCGGCGGGTCATGAATCGATCGACTGGACCGCGTCGCCGCCAGTCGGGAACATCGTCTTCGCGTCCGGCGGACGGGTGCGAGGGTGCCGGAGCAGACGAGGTGGCCTGGAGAGCGGCGACGCGCGCCGGAGCCGCCGCCGCCACCGCCAGATCCGTGCCCTGGACAATGCCCAGCGGCGCATAGCCGGCGTAGCCGGGAAAGACCTGCGACAGGTTGGCGTTGCCCATCCGGCGGATCAGGATTTCCGCCATCACCTGGCGATAGTCGGTGGTGACCGGTACGTCGCCGAAGGTCGGCGACAGGGTCTCCGGATTCAGGCCGGGCCAGGTGCCGTAGAAACGGCGCCCGTTGACCGGTCCACCCAGCACCAGCAATGGATTGCCATAGCCATGATCGGTGCCGCCGTTGGCGTTCGCGCGCACCCGCCGGCCGAATTCCGACTGCACCACCACGGTGACCCGCGCCATTTCGCCGCCGGCATTGAGTTCGTTGAAGAACGCCTGCAGCGCGGAGGAGAGTTCGGCGATCTTGTTCTGGTAGTAGTGATAGCCGCTGCCGGCGGTTCCCTGGCCCTCGTGGGTGTCCCAGCCGCCCAGATCCAGGGTGGCGTAGCGGAGCCCGAGGTTGAACCGGATCGACTGCGCGATCGTCCACAGCTGTTGCGCGAACGTGCCGCCTGGCCAGCCCGCCGGCGGCGTGCCGTAGGACTGCTGGGTGATCAGGCGCAGCGAGGCGTCGGCGCGCTGCCCGTTCAACTGCAGGCCGCTGCGACCGCTCCACAGATCCGCCAGGGTCTCGTTGACGCCGCGGAATCCGGCCGGCGAATCGGCGCGGCGTTCCTGCCAGGCATAGGCGCCGGCGTTGAGCCGGAAATCGCCCGCGCTGCCCATGGTCAGCGCCGCGGTGGAACCGAGCAGGCCGGCCGACTGGGTGGTGCCGATGCCCAGGGCCGGCAGCGCCGCCGCGGGCGTGTCGAGCGGACGATGCTCCCAGGCGCGGGTCATCCAGCCGCTGCCGGTGCCGAACTTGCCGGGCGTGCCGAGATCGATCGACAACTGCGCGTCGAAATGGCTGCGGGTGACCGAGGTCGCCATGCCGGCGGCATGCACGATGCCCAGATGGCCGCTGTTCCAGAGATCGCGCAGGCCGGTCGCCGATGGATGCAGGCCGAATCCGGTCGCCGCGCCGCCGGCCAGCGTCAGCGCCAGCGCGGCATAGGCGCCGCTGTTGGGAATCGACAGATCCGGTCGCGCCTGCTCGTAGAAGGTGCGGTCGTCGCCGCTGATCGGCACCACCAGGTTCAGCCCGTCCATGCCGCCGCGCAGGAACAGGTGCACCACGGTGTCGTAGGCGTTGGTGGCCGCGCTGGCATCTTCGGAAAAGGTCAGGATCGAGCCCGCCGCGCCCACCACGGCGGCGCCGCAGCAGCCTTTCACGAATTCACGGCGGGTCAGGGTGAATCGGCTCATGCGGTCACCTCAGCGGGCCATGAATTCGGGGGACATCAGGATCAGCGAGACCAGGCTGCGCAGGCGCTGATGGTTGTAGTGGCGCTTCAGATCATTGATGGCCCACGCGTCGGTGTCGGTGATCAGGTAGCTGGCGGGATCGCCGTTCTGGGCCATGAAGTTGACCAGCACCTGTCGCCGCGCCGGCTCGGGCTGATAGCCCAGCAGGCGATCGCACCAGAACGCCACCAGGGTATTGGCGGTCCACTGCGAGGCGGGAACACCGCTGCGGGTGGTGGCCACGATCGGGCTCAGCGGCACCCCGGCTTCACTGGTTTCGGTCAGCCAGTTCAACAGCTTCCAGGTCATCGCCAGCGAATTGGCGCCGGACCAGGCGACGCCGGTGTCCGGATAGCCGTTGGGCGCGGCCCAGTTGTAGGGCATGTGGCCGGTGAAGCCCATCCGCCATATGAACTCGTCGCTCTTGTCGTGGCCCACCCGCAGCGTCCAGTCCTGGCCGAGCGCGCGCATGGCCGCCACCGTGGCCTCGAACGGACGCCGGTTCTTCCAGCCCCAGCTGTTGATGAAGTCATCGGAATTGAGGATGTGGCGCAGCACGATCTCGATCTGGTCCGGACGCTGCCAATTCGCGCGGAACAGCGCGGCGGCGCTTTCCACCAGCGCCTGCCGCGGCGTGTCGGTGACGAAGCGGCGGATCAGTTTCCGGCAGATGAACTTCGCCACCCGCGGATGGCTGGCCAGGCGATCCAGCACATCGCGGCCGTCCTTCAGCGCCGGCTGTTCCGGATACAGCATCCGTCCGAGCAGGAACTTGGGTCCGGCGTCGTGCCAGGACTGGCGGTAGACGAAGGTCCCGTCGTTCTCGGCGGGAAATTCCCAGTGCCCGTTCTTCGCCGACCAGCCGGTGAAGGCGGCGGCGGTTTCGTACACGTCGATGTCGGTGTAGCCGATGGGATAGGACGGATCCTCCGGGCAGGGCGGCACCTGGAACGGATCGGTGAAACCCAGGTAGTTCTCCGCGCCCAGGGTATGCAGCTCCAGCAGTTCGCGCGCCCAGTTCTCGTTGGGGCCGGAGCGCGAATTGTTGATGTTGTCCAGGAAGTACAGCATCGAGGTGCTGGTGGCGACGGCTTCCAGCAGGGTGCGGAAATTGCCCTTGGCGTTGGCGCGGATCACGTCGCGGGTGTAGTGCGGAAACAGCGGGCCGGCGCTGAACTCGGTGACCAGCACGTTGAAGTGGTCGTGCCAGAAGTTGACCAGCACCTCGCGCAACTGGCGGCGCGAATACACCGCGCGGACGAACGCGGCGCGCTGCACCTCGTTGGCCGGGCGCATGCGGATGGCGTAGTCGGGATCGGGGGCGACGTGATCGGCCCACAACTGCGGCAGCGATTTGCCCAGGGTGGTGTAGCCGGCGCCGGCGAGCCGGTTTTCCACCGCGCTGTCGTCGATCGCGTTCCAGTCCAGCTGCCAGTCGAC
The DNA here is from genome assembly GCF_051953815.1 of Pseudoxanthomonas sp. Taxonomy (GTDB): domain Bacteria; phylum Pseudomonadota; class Gammaproteobacteria; order Xanthomonadales; family Xanthomonadaceae; genus Pseudoxanthomonas_A. Next base: position 16,314 of record NZ_JBQCIJ010000055.1, read on the forward strand.
GTAGTTGGCCAGGCGCTGGCGATCGTCGCCGCCCAGCGCATTGAACTCGGCCAGCGTCGTCGGCGTGGCGCCGTAGCTGAGCCGGTTCAACATCCGCACCGCGAACGGCGGCGCCGGCAGGGTCAGCAGGCGAGGCTCGCTCATGCCCTGGGCGACCTGGCCGCCGCTCGCCTGATCGCGTTCGGTGCCGATCGGAAGTCCGGCGCGCTCGCCGCCGCGCAGGCCGTACAACTGCCGATGGCGCTGGCGCACGGCCGCACGCAGCGACTCGGCGGTGGGCGCGGAAGGGGTGTCGCCGGGATTGTCCTCCGCCACCGGGCGGCCGCGTCGCAGGGCCAGGGGGGCGCGGGTACGGTACTGGGTCCGGCGGACCGTGAGGGTTCGACGCGTCATCGTAGTGGCTGGTTTCCCCGAATCGCCGCCAGTATTCGACAAGCCGGGGGCGTGCGACTGCGACCGGGCGCACAGGCCGGCGCGTCAAGGTGATTCGTCTGTCAATGAGGCGTGGCGGCGGCGTGCATCCGGCTGCGTCGAACCTGTCCTCAGGTCACCTCGATGCGGGCGAGGGCGCTCCCCTCCGCCTCAAATCCAGCCGGTCAGGTAGAACAGGGCGATGATGAAGAACACCGCCATCGTCTTGATCAGGGTGATGGCGAAGATGTCCTTGTAGGACTGGCGATGGCTCAGGCCGGTTACCGCCAGCAGGGTGATGACCGCGCCGTTGTGCGGCAGCGTGTCCATGCCGCCGGACGCCATCGAGGCGACCCGATGCAGGACGTCCATCGGAATGCCGGCGGCATTGGCGTTGGCGATGAAGCTGTCGGCCATCGCCGCCAGCGCGATGCTCATGCCGCCGGACGCCGAACCGGTGATGCCGGCCAGCGCGGTGACCGAGATGGCCTCGTTGACCAGCGGATTGGGGATGGCCTGCAGGGCGTTGGCGACCACCAGGAAGCCCGGCAGGGCGGCGATGACGGCACCGAAACCATATTCGGAGGCGGTGTTCATCGAGGCCAGCAGCGCGCCGCCGATGGCGCTCTTGGTGCCTTCGGCGAAACTGGCGAACACCGGCTTCCAGGCGAACAGCAGCACGCTCACGATGCCCACCAGCAGCGCACCCTGCACGGCCCAGATCGCGGCCACCTTGGATACCTCCTGGACCACCGGCGCCGGATTGCCGATCACCGCCGGCACGAACGACTGGCTCTCGCCGTACCAGCCGGGAATCCAGCGGGTGAACAGGAAATTGGCCACGCCCACCAGCAGCAACGGCAGGATCGCGATCAGCGGATGCGCCAGGCGATCACCGCGGAAGGGTTCGGGTTCGTTGCGCAGATCGCGGCCGTAGCCTTCGCCCGCGCGCAGCGCCACCCGGCGCCGCCATTCCAGGTAGCTGATGCCCAGCGCCAGAATGAACACCGCGCCCAGCGAGCCGAGCACCGGCGCGGCCCAGGCAGTGGTGCCGAAGAACGAGGTGGGGATGATGTTCTGGATCTGCGGCGTCCCGGGCAGCGCGTCCATGGTGAAGGTGAAGGCGCCCAGCGCGATCGTGCCCGGCACCAGCCGCTTGGGGATGTCGCTCTGGCGGAACATCTCGGCCGCGAACGGATACACCGCGAACACCACCACGAACAGCGACACGCCGCCGTAGGTCAGCAGCGCGCACACCAGCACGATCGACAGCATCGCCCGCTGGCGGCCGACCACGCGGATGGTGCCGGCGACGATTGCCTTGGAGAATCCCGATATCTCGATCAGCTTGCCGAACACCGCGCCCAGCAGGAACACCGGGAAGTAGAGCTTGAGAAAGCCGACCATCTTGTCCATGAACAGGCCGGTGAACATCGGCGCCACCAGCGAGGGGTCGGTCAGCAGGACCGCGCCCAGCGCGGCGATCGGCGCGAACAGGATCACGCTGTAGCCCCGGTAGGCCACGAACATCAGGAAACACAGCGCGGCCAGTACGATCAGAAAGGACATCCGTGGCTCCTCGGCGCCGGGGATTGTGGGATCCGCCGCAACCACCGGCAGGTGGCGGGAGTATCGACAGCCCTCCGGCGACGGCCCACTGTACGAAGGTACGATGCCGGTCCGTCCGGTCCGCCTCTAGCCTTCTCCAGCATCGGCGACAACCGTCCGCCGCACGCATTCCCGGGAGGAGGGGACATCCATGAAGCGCAAGCATTTGAGTCTGGCGATCGGCACCGTGTTGCTGGCATCGGCACCCTGCGCGTTCGCGCAGGACACGGGGGCGGATGGCGGCGGCCAGCCGGCCAGCCGCGCGACCACGCTGGATTCGGTCACGGTGACCGCGCGCAAGCGCGAGGAGACCCTGCAGGACGTGCCGGTGGCGGTCACCGCGTTCACCTCCGAAAGCCTGGACAAGCTCAATGTCCGCGACATCGGCGATCTCGACGCGCAGGTGCCCAACCTGACCATCTACGCCGCGCGCGGCTCGACCAGCACGGTCACCGCCTACATCCGCGGCATCGGCCAGGCGGATCCGCTGTGGGGCGTGGACCCGGGCGTGGGCATCTACCTGGACGACGTCTATATCGCCCGTCCGCAGGGGGCGCTGCTGGATGTGTTCGACGTCGAGCGCATCGAGGTGCTGCGCGGCCCGCAGGGCACGCTGTACGGCAAGAACACCATCGGCGGCGCGATCAAGTACGTGTCGCGCGGCCTGCCGACCGAAACCCAGGGCTTCGCCTCGATCACCGTCGGCAACTACAACCAGCTCGATGCCAAGGCCGCCATCGGCGGCTCCATCGGCGGCGCCGACAGCGGCCTGCGTGGGCGGGTGGCGGTGGCCAGCATGAACCGCGACGGCTACGGCGAGAACACCTATACCCACCAGGACGTCAGCGACAAGGAAATCAACGCCGCGCGCCTGCAACTGGGCGCCTATGCCGGCGACAACTTCGACATCCAGTTCGCGTTCGACTGGATGGACGACCAGTCGGGCGTGCGCGGCGCCAAGATGCTGGCGCGCAATCCGCTGGCGCCGGCCTATCCGCCGACCTCGGACCGCTACGACATCCGCAGCGCGATGCGCAACGTCAACGACACCACCATGAAGGGCGCCTCGGCCACCTTCAACTGGCGGGTCAACGAGGACTGGACGCTGAAGTACGTGGTCGCCAAGCGCGAGTCCGACACCGAGACCAACATCGATTTCGACACCACGCCGCTGACCCTGGTGGACGTGCGCGCGTTCTACAACGACAGCCAGGTCAGCCACGAGGTGCAGGCCAACTACGACGGCGGCGGCCGCGCCCGCGGCGTGATGGGCATCTACGCGTTTGATGGCGATGCCGGTGGCCAGGTGCTCAATCATTTCTGGAACCCGGCCCTGCCGACCGCGCTGACCAATCCCCTGTTCGGCGACACCCAGGGCGTGGTCAACACCCAGAGCATCGCCGTCTACGCGGACTGGACCTTCGATCTGACCGACCGCTTGAAGCTGGATGTCGGCGCGCGCTACACCGACGAGGACAAGCACGCGATCGCGCTCAACCGTTTCTACACCGGCCTGGATTACGCCACGTCCTGGGGCACGGCGGCCAACTTCAACAAGACCGTCAACTTCAAGAACTTCTCGCCCAAGGTCTCGCTGGACTACCAGATCGCGCCCGACATCATGGTCTACGGCCTGGCGTCGCGCGGCTTCAAGTCCGGCGGCTACAACATCCGCGCCAACACCACCGCGGTGCCGCGTTCGGGCGAGCCGTTCGACGACGAGAAGGTCGACAGCTTCGAGGTCGGCAGCAAGATGTCGCTGCTGGATCAGCGGCTGTTCCTGAACTTCGCCTACTTCTACAACAAGTACGAGGACATCCAGTTGTCGGTGTTCACCTCGTACACGCTGCCCAACGGCGCGCAGAGCTTCTTCGGCGACTTCACCAACGCCGGCAAGGGCACCGTGCAGGGCCTGGAAGTGGAATACCAGTGGCTGCCGACCGCGCACTGGCTGATCAGCGGCAACCTGGCCTGGCTGGACGCCAAGTACGACGAGTTCATGGATCGCGGCGTCAACGTGGCCAAGCAGCAGAAGTTCACCAACGCCCCGGAATTCTCCGGCGCGCTGAACGTGGAGTACCGCACCGAACTGGCCCATGGCGGCAACCTGTCCGCGCGGGTGGGGTATGCCTACCAGAGCGAGGTCTGGCCGACCACCGACCTGAGCCCGCTGATCCGGCAGGACGGCTACGGGCTGCTCAACGCGGGCGTGATCTGGAAGGCAAACGACGCCTGGTCGTTCTCGTTGCAGGGCAGCAACCTGGCCGACAAGGAATACCGCACGACCGGTTACAACATCGGCGCCTATGGCGTGCTGACCGGGTTCTACGGTCCGCCGCGCCAGTATTCGCTGACCGCGCGCTACGACTTCTGAGGTCGATGGCGGTCAATCGCGGGACCTTGGCGGCGGCGGGCGGAAGCCCGCCGCCGCTGCGTTATGCTCCGCCGATGCCGCCGCTTCCTCCATCGCGCAGGGTGTTTTTTGCCGGCCCGGGCGCCGCCCCGGGCGGCGATGACGGCGGGACGGCGACATGCTGAGCCTGTGGGTGGTGGCGCTGGCCGGACTGGCCTGGCTGGCGCTGATGTTCGGCACCGCGCTGTACGGCGAGCGGCGTCCGACCGTGTTCGCCCGGCATTGGCAGCACATCTACGCGCTGTCGCTGGCGGTGCACTGCACCTCGTGGACCTTCTACGGCACCGTCACCCAGGCCGCCCGCTACGGCTGGCCGCTGCCGCCGACCTTCCTCGGCGCCATCCTGTTCTACGCGCTGGCGGTCGCGTTCCTGATGCGGCTGGTCCGGCTGGCCCGCGAGACCAACGCCACCTCGCTGGCGGATCTGATCGCGAGCCGCCTGGGCCGCGACGCCTGGCTGGCCGGCACGGTCACCCTGGTCGCCGCGCTCGGCCTGATTCCCTACATCGCGCTGCAGCTGAAGGCGGTGGCGATGAGTTTCGCCACCCTCACCCTGGATGCGGGCGAAGCCGACAGGACATTGCCATTCTGGCGCGACAGCGGCCTGTACGTGGCGCTGGCGATGGCGCTGTTCGCGATGCTGTTCGGCACCCGCCGGGCCAGCGCGGCCGAGCACAATCGCGGGCTGGTGCTGGCGATGGCGTTCGAATCGATCTTCAAGCTGGCGGCGATGCTGGCGCTGGGCGCGTTTGTCTGGCTCGGCCTGCGCGAGTTGCCGGCGCTGCCGGCCACGCCGTTGCCGCCGCAACCCTCGGGCGGCTTCGCGCCGCTGATGCTGCTGGGCGGGCTGGCGATGTTCATCCTGCCGCACCAGTTCCATGTCGCGGTGGTCGAGTGCCGCGACGAGCGCCACGTGCGCACCGCGCGCTGGCTGTTCCCGCTGTACCTGGTGCTGATCGCGTTGCCGGGCCTGCCGCTGGCGCGGGCCGGCATGGCCCTGCTGGGCGGCGCCGTGCCGTCGGACATGTACGCGCTGGCGCTGCCGTTCTCGCAGGGCCACGAGGGACTGGCGCTGTTCGCCTTCCTCGGCGGGCTGAGCGCGGCCACCGGCATGGTGGTGGTCAGCACGCTGACCCTGAGCCTGATGATCGGCAACCACTGGTTTGCGCCGGGCCTGCTGCGCGGCGCGTGGTCGCGCCGCGACGGCGGCGATCAGCGCGGCGCGTTGCTGGCGCTGCGGCGCACCGGCATCGCCGTGATCATGTTGTTGTCCTGGGCCTATGGCCGGCTGGTGACCGGCAGCGACGCGCTGGCCGACGTCGGCGCGGTGTCGTTCTCGGCACTGGCCACGCTGGCGCCGGTGCTGGCCTTCGCGGTCTGGCGGCCACAGACGCCGCCGCGCGCGGCGATTGCCGGCGTGGTGGCGGGCTTCCTGGCCTGGGCCTGGGTGCTGTTGCTGCCGACCCTGCTGTCCGCTTCCGGCAGCGCGCCGGAATGGTTGCGGGAAGGGCCGCTCGGACAGGCCTGGCTGTCGCCCCAGGGCCTGTTCGGGCTGACCGGCTGGAGTCCGCTGGGACGCGCGGTGGGCGTGAGCCTGTTCGTCGGCACCGTGGCCACCCTGCTGGCGATGGCGTGGCGGCGCGAGACGCCGCACCAACGCCAGCGCAATCTGGACCGGCAGACCCTGGGCCAGGCCGGCCGGCGCTTCCTGTCGCGCGAACGGGTGGAGGAACTGCTCGCCGACGCGCCGCGCCACGGGCCGGTGCCGGCGGCGATGGAAGCGCGGCTGGAGCGCGAACTCTCGGCGGTGCTCGGCTCGGCGTCGGCGCGCCTGCTGCTGGACGCGGCGCGCCGCGAAAGTCGCGACCTCGACACGGTTGCGGCGATCGTCGGCGAAGCCTCGCAGGATCTGCGGTTCAACCAGCAGGTGCTGGAAGCCGCGCTGCAGAACATGAGCCAGGGCATCAGCGTGGTCGATCGCGAACAGCGCCTGGTGGCCTGGAATCGCCGTTACGAGCAGATGTTCGGCTTCCCGCCGGAACTGCTGCAGGTGGGCCGGCCGATCATCGATCTGACCCGCTGGGCGCTGCTGCGCATGCCGCATCGCGGTCACGACGAGCGCGCGTTGCAGCGGCGCATCGCTTTCATGCGCGCGGGCACGCCGCACCTGACCGAGCGCGTGTTCCCGGATGGCAGCATCGTCGAGATTCGCGGCAATCCGATGCCGGGCGGCGGCTTTGTCGCCACCTACACCGACGTCACCGCCTCGCGCCACGCCGAACGCGATCTCAAGCGCGCCAACGAAACCCTGGAACAGCGCGTGGCCGAGCGCACCGCGCTGCTGGAGACCGCCAAGCGCGAGGCCGAGCACGCCAACGACGCCAAGAGCCGCTTCCTCACCGCGATCGGCCACGACCTGCTGCAACCGCTGCATGCGGCGCACCTGTTCACCGACGCGCTCGCGCAGCAGCTGCCCGATGACGATGCGCGCCAGTCGGCGCGGCAGATCCGGGGCGCGCTGGACTCCACCACCGATCTGCTGACCGGCCTGCTCGACATGTCGCGGCTGGAAGCCGGCGGGCTGGTGCCCGAGCCACGCGACTTTCCCTTGGCCGAAGTGCTGGAACCGCTGGCGTCGGAGTTCGGCGTGCTGGCCGCCGAGCGCGGCCTGCGCTTCCGCTACCGGCCGACGCGGGCCTGGGTGCACAGCGATCCGCAACTGCTGCGGCGGATCCTGCAGAACTTCCTCGCCAATGCGGTTCGCTACACCACGCGGGGCGGGGTGCTGCTGGGGGTCCGCCATGCCGGATCCGGGCGACTGCGCATCGAGGTGCTGGATACTGGGCCTGGCATCCCCGAACCGGAACGCCGGTTGATCTTCGACGAATTCCGGCGCGGCGAGGACGCGGCGGGGCAGGGACTGGGCCTTGGCCTGTCCATCGCCGACCGCATCGCCGCGCTGCTGGAAGCCCCGCTGGGCCTGCGCAGCCGCAGCGGGCAGGGTTCGGCCTTCACCGTCGAACTGGCGCGAATCGCCGCGCCGGCCATCGCGCATCCGTTCATCGGTGGATCGCGCAGCGGGCTGGCCGGCCTGCGCATCCTGGCGGTGGACAATGATCCAATCGCGCTCGATGCGCTGCGGCAGACCCTGGCCGGGTGGGGGTGCGAGGTCGCGTGCGCCGCCGATGGCGCGGGCGCCGAGTGGCAGCTCGCGCGCGGTCCGGCGGACGCGTGGCTGTTCGATTTCCATCTCGACGCGGGCGATACCGGCGTGGCGCTGTGGCAGCGCCTGTCGGCGCGGTTCGGCGCGCGCCCCTGCCTGCTGCTGTCGGCCGATCAGACCGAAGCGGTTCGCCGCGCGATGCGCGAGGCGGACCTGTCGCTGCTGGCCAAGCCGGTGCGTCCGCTGGCGCTGAAATCGGTGCTGGATCGCCTGCTCGCGGCGCGCGCGGGGCGGGCGGTGGCGGTGTCGTGAGCGGACACGCTGGGCCGCACGGCTAGAATGTCGGCTTTCCGCCCGACGCACCGCCATGCCCTACACCCCCATCGTCGCCACCCTCGGTTATGTCCTCTCGCCGGATCGTTCGCAGGTGCTGTTGATCCACCGCAACGCGCGTCCCGACGACCAGCACCTGGGCAAGTACAACGGGCTTGGTGGGAAGGTCGAGGCGGACGAGGACGTGGTGGCCGGCATGCGCCGCGAGATCCGCGAGGAGGCCGGCATCGACTGCGACGAGATGCTGCTGCGCGGCACCATCAGCTGGCCGGGCTTCGGCAAACAGGGCGAGGACTGGCTGGGATTCGTGTTCCTGATCACCGCGTACTCCGGCACGCCGCACGAGCGCAATCCCGAAGGCGCGCTGGAATGGGTGCCGGTGGAACGGATCCTCGAACTGCCGCTGTGGGATGGTGACCGCCATTTCCTGCCGCTGGTGTTCGACGCGGATCCGCGCGGGTTCCACGGCGTCATGCCGTACCGCGACGGGCGCATGGTGTCCTGGCAGTACTCGCGCATCTGAGCTGGCCGGAGGCGTCGCGTCATGCGCATTACGCGCGTCGCCGCGCACGCGTTGTCCACAACCGGTGTGGACCGATTCCGGAGAAACATGTGGATAAGCGCCGGCGCGCCTTGCGGCTCAAGGCTGTCAAGCAGGTTGGCGAAAAAATGACCATTGCGTTTCACGTCCGTGAAACGAAGGTTTCAGGTTTTCCACAAGTGGTGTGGATGGTTCGCGCACAAACATGTGGATAAGCCCGTGCGGCCCTTGCGCCACGGACCTGTCAAGGTGGATGGCGAAAAAATGACCACGGCACGGGCCTTGGCGGATTGAAGGATTTCATGCCGATGGATTCCGGCGTTCGCCGGAATGGCGACGAGGGGCGGGGAGAGTTCCCCGGTTCGATCCCCGCATGGAAACAAAGCCCCGTCATTCCACCGCAAGCCGGCGCCACGCTGGAGATCACGCCGGTAAACGTGCTGGCTCTTGGTGCGGATGAAACCCAGCCGTTCATAGAACGGATGCGATTCCGCGCGCACCACATTGGAGCGCACGACCAGCCGGGAATCGCCGTGCGCCCGGGCCCAGTCCGCGACCGCGGCGACCAGCGTCGAACCGATGCCGCCGCGGTGCGCGGCCTGATCCACCACCAGGCCCACGATCTCGACGCTGTCGCCGGTTTCCAGCGACAGGCGTCGCTCGGCGGCGATCCAGCCGAGCAGGCGTGGACCCTCGGCGACGACCTGGATGAAATGATCAGCGCGCGACGCCAGTCGAGCCAGCCGCGCCGCCATCGTGGCGGTGTCGACCGGGTAACCCAACTGGGTGGACAGGCGGGCGATCTCGGCGGCGTCGTCGGGCGACGCGGCGCGCGATACGGGATCAATATTCATTCAAGGCATCCGGGCACGGGATGCCGCCATCCTCTCACGCCTCGATCTGGCGGGCCGGATCGCTCAATTCCAGTTCGCGCAGGATCACGCTGGCCTGGGTGCGGTTGCGAACCCCGAGGCGATCGAAGATGGCCGACAGATGCGCCTTGATGGTGCGCTCCTGCACGTCCAGCCGGTCGGCGATCTGCTTGTTGAGCAGGCCCTCGGCGACCAGGGTCAGCACCCGGAACTGCTGCGGCGACAGACTGGCCAGGCGTGCGGCGAGTTCGGCGTCATGGCGGGACGACTGCGCGCGCGCCACCGAGGCGCGCAGCGCCGGCGGCAGCCACTGCTCGCAGGCAAGCACGCTGCGGATGGCGTCGCGCAGATCCTCCAGCCCGGCGCTCTTGGGCAGATAGCCGGCGGCGCCATGATCCAGCGCGCGCCGGACCACGCGCGGATCGTCGTTGGCCGACACCACGATCACCGCCACCGCCGGAAACTGCGCGCGGATCGCGGCCAGTCCGGCCAGCCCGTGGTTGCCGGGCATGTGCAGATCCAGCAGCACCAGATCGACATCGTCATGCGCTTCCAGCGCGGCGATCACGCCGTCCAGCGATTCCGCCTCCAGCACCGACATGCGTGCCACCGCATCGGCCGCCGCGCCGCGCAGCGCGGCCCGGAACAGCGGATGGTCATCGGCAATCAGCAAGGTGGGCATGGGGCTGCCGGCTATCGGGAAGGAAGAATCGGGAATCGTAAGAGCGCAGGGTCACGGGCGGGAAACAAGGCGGGCAGGGCGCGTCGCTCTTCCGAGTCCCCATGCCAGACTCCCGCCGTCACTGGACCGTCCAGCCGCCGTCAACGACCAGGGTCTGGCCGGTCATGTTGCGGGCGGCGGGCGAACACAGGAACGCGGTGATGCCGGCCAGTTCGTCCATTTCGATGAAGACGCCCTTGGGCATTGGCTTGAGCATGATCTGGCTGACCACTTCCGCTTCCGGAATGCCGCGCGTGCGCGCCTGGTCGGCGATCTGCTTGTCCACCAGCGGGGTCTTCACGTAGCTGGGGCAGATGGTGTTGATGGTGATGTCGGTGTCGGCGGTTTCCAGCGCGATGACCTTGGAGAAGCCGACCAGGCCGTGCTTGGCGGCGACATAGGCGCTCTTGTACGGGCTGGCCACCAGCGCGTGGATGCTGCCGATGTTGACGATGCGGCCGAAGCCGCGCTGGCGCATGCCGGGCAGCACCGCGCGGGTCAGCCGCGCCACCCCGACCAGCATCACCTGGATCAGGAAATCCCACTTGCCCAGCGGAAACTCTTCCAGCGGCGAAACGTGCTGCAGGCCCGCGTTGTTGACCAGCACGTCGACCGGTCGCGAGATCGCGGCCAGCGCGGCGGCGACGCTGTCGTCGGAGGTCACATCCAGCGCCACCGCCTCGGCGGAGCCCCCGGCCGCGCGGATGCCGGCGGCGACCGTTTCGGCGGCGGCCGGATCCAGGTCGCTGATGATGAGGTGATGGCCGGATTCGGCCAGGCGGGCGGCGACGCCGGCGCCGATGCCGCTGGCCGCGCCGGTGACGAGGATCGAAAGGTTCTGCATGGGGGCGCCTCCTGAAAGTGCTAGGTTAGCAGCCGCCGCCCGCACCCTCGTGGTACCAAAGTACGATGACGGCCTCCGCCGCCGCGATTAGCTTGGTGGCCTCACCCGGACCCTGGATCATCCCGATGGCGCGAATCGCACTGGCCGCCGCCCTCACGGTGGCGCTGGCCGCCTGCGGCAGTTCCCCGACCCGACCCAAGAGCCATGACACCGTGATTGAACCGCAGCGCGTCACCGAACATCGCGGCAGCGACGATCTGTTGACCGCGGGGCTGGGACTGGCGGGATTGCAGGCGATGACGCCGCCGGCGTTTGCCGACACCACCCGTCCGACCTCGCAGGAACTGCGCCGGCGCGCGCTGTGGAACAACTGGCGCGGCATCGCCGACCTGTCGGCCACCGGCGGCTATGGCGAGGTCTATGGCAGCGTGGCCGCGGTGCCCGGGCGCGAATACAGCGCGCTGGCGAAGCTGCCGGGCGCGAAACAGCCGCACCGCGTGCTGGTGCAGGTGCCCGACGATTTCGATCTCAAGCGGCGTTGCGTGGTGGTCACCGCTTCCTCCGGTTCGCGCGGCGTCTACGGCGCCATCGCGGTGGCCGGCGCCTGGGGATTGCCCAAGGGCTGCGCCGTGGCCTACACCGACAAGGGCGCGGGCACCGACTACTTCGATCTGGACACGCGGACCGGCATGCGCGAGGACGGCGCCGCCGGTGCGTCCGGCGAAGCGCTCGCCTTCGCCCCCGACGCCCCGGCGGGCGCCACCGGCGTGGCGGTGAAGCACGCCCATTCGCAGGACAACCCCGAGGCGGACTGGGGCCGGCACGTGAAGCAGGCCGCGGAGTTCGCCCTGGCCGCGCTGGAGCGGGCGTTCCCGCAGGCGGCGCCGTTCCGTTTCGACAACACCCGCGTGATCGCGGTGGGCATTTCCAATGGCGGCGGCGCGGTGCTGCGCGCGGCCGAACTGGAAGGCGACTGGCTGGACGCGGTGGTGGCCGGGGAACCCAATATCCAGGTCGAAGGCAACGGCGCGCGTTCGCTGTACGACTACACCACCGAGGCGGCGTTGCTGATGCCGTGCGCGCTGCTCGCGTTGCCGGCCGACAGCCTGCCGCAACCGCCGCTGCGCGCGCAGGCAGAACCGCTGTGGCAGGCGCGCTGCGCATCGCTGAAGGCGGCCGGTTTGATCGAAGGCGCCGACGTGGCCGCACAGGCGCGTTCGGCGCACGCCCGGTTGCGTGCGCACGGCTGGACCGACCAGGCGCTGACCGCCGGCGCGCTGAGCGTCGGCTTCGATCTGTGGCGGGCGATCGCGGTCACCTACGCTTCGGCCTATGGCCGTTACGGGGTGGGCGCGCATCCCTGTGGCTACGGGTTCGCCGCGCTCAATCCGGATTTCAGCGCGCGTGCCGCGACTCCGGCCGAACGTGCGGCCTGGTGGTCCGACGGCAGCGGCATTCCGCCGGGCGCCGGCGTCGGCATCGTCGATACCCGCGTTGCGGCTCCCGATGTCACCCTGCCGGGTCTGCGCTGCCTGCGTGCGCTCAATGACGGACAGGACGAGGCGGCCCGGCGCGTGCAGCGCGGCATCGCCGAGGTCCGCGCGCGGCCGCCGCGCGCGGGCCTGCCGGTGATCGTGGTGCACGGCAGCGATGACGGGCTGGTGCCGCCGGCGTTCAGCAGCGCGCCGTACGTCGCGCAGGCGAAGGCGGCCGGCCGCGAAGTCGCGTACTGGCAGGTGCGCAACGCGCAGCATTTCGATGGTTTCCTGGCGCTGCCGGCGTATGCCGCCCGCTACGCGCCGTTGCTGCCGCATGTGTACGCGGCGCTGGATCGGGTATCGGCGCAACTGGACGGGCGGGCCGGGCAGGCCGGGGATCAGGTCATCGACGCCCGCGGCCGTGGCGCCGGCAAGCTGGAAGCCGGCCAGCTGGCATTGCCGCGCTGAACCCCGCCACCGGCGCCACGGCCTGAATCCGGGCGCCGGATTCTGGTTGCTCCGTGGCGGCGCGGTTGGGCTAACCTGTGGGCTGGTCATCGCCGGGTGTTTCCGTGTCACGCCATTTCTCGATGCTTCGCGATTTCCAGCTGGCCGACTGGTTCACGCTGGGCAACGCCTTCTGCGGCACCGGCGCGATCTTCGCCGCGATGCGCTTCCTGCAGGAGGGCGTGATCCGCGATCTGATGATCGGCATGGCCCTGATTCCGCTGGCTTTCATCTTCGATGCGCTGGACGGCCGGGTGGCGCGGTGGCGCAAGCAGGCTTCGGTGCTGGGGCGCGAGCTGGACTCGCTGGCCGACGTGATCTCCTTCGGCGTCGCGCCGGCCGCGCTCGCCTACGCCTGCGGCATGCAGGGGGGCTGGGACTGGCTGGTGCTGTCCTATTTCGTCGCCTGCGGTGTCAGCCGGCTGGCGCGCTACAACGTCACCGCCGAATCGCTGGCCGAAGGCGGCGACAAGGTGAAGTTCTTCGAAGGCACGCCGATTCCGACCAGCCTGCTGCTGGTGGTGGTGCTGGCCGTGGCCGCTTATCTGGGGCGCATCGGCGACGCGCTGTGGCTGGGCAATGTGCGCGTCGGACCGTGGCTGCTGCATCCGCTGGTGCTGCTGTACGCCCTGTCGGGCACGCTGATGATCAGCAAGACCCTGCGCATCCCCAAGCCCTGAGCCGCCCCCGTCACCCGCGCGTCCCGGAGCGCGGCTAGAATCGGGGCGACAGGAGGATTTATGGCCGAGCATGTACCACCGGGCGCGGGCGAATTCGAGGCGATGGCCCGCCAGTTCTGGAATCTCTGGGGCGACGCCCTGCGTCAGGCCTCCGGCGCGACCGCCGCGCCTGCACCCGCCTGGCCGCAGGCGCTGGACTGGTGGAGCCGGCTGATGCCCGGTGGCGGGCGCGGACCGGCCGAGGACGTGCTCCAGCGGTTCCGCCAGCAGAGCGGTGACTGGTACGGCCTGATGCAGCAGGTGGCCGCGCGCTTCGCCGGCCAGGACACGGCCGCGGGCGACGTCACCGCGGCCTGGAAGCAGGCGCTGGGGGTGGAAGCCGGGCGCGGCCCGTGGATGGATTTCTTCCGTGGCCTGCAGGGCGGCGGCGGCGGTGGTTTCGAGCACTGGTACCGGCAGGTGTCGCCCTACATGGACAACCTGCGCCGTGAGAACGAGCGCTGGCTGCATCTGCCCGCGTTCGGGCCGGCGCGCGAGCACCAGGAGCGCTGGCAGGCGCTGGCGCAGGCCCAGCAGGACTACCAGCAGGCACTGGGCGAGTACGAGCGGCTGATGCTGAAGGTCGCGACGCTGGCGTTCGAACGCTTCCAATCGCTGCTCGAGGCGCGCGCCGAACCGGGCCAGCAGATCACCAGCGCGCGCGCGCTGTTCGATCTGTGGATCGACGCAGCCGAGCAGGCCTATGCGGAAGTGGCGCTGTCGCCGGAGTTCCGCCACGTCTATGGCCATCTCACCAACACCCAGATGCGCCTGCGTCTGGGCGTGCAGAAGGAAATCGAACAGATCTGCGTGGCCTTCGGCATGCCCAGCCGCACCGAGGTCGATTCGGCGCACCGCAAGATCGCCGAACTGGAACGGCAGCTGCGCCGGGTGACCCGTGGCGGCGACGCCCTGGATCCACGCGATGACGCCGACGCCAGCGGTCGGCGGCGGCCGCCCCGCGCCCGCGACGACAACCGCGAGGCGGAGCGCGACCGGGAGGCGCCGGCCGGCCGCGCCGCGCGTCCGCCGAAACCGCGCGGTGGCGCGAAGAAATCGCCCGCCGCCGCGAAGGCGGCGAAGCGCGCGTCGCGGAACACATCGCGTGACACCCCGCGTGCCAAGCCCGCCAAGGCGACGCCGGTCGCACGCGCCACGCGGGCGGCGGCGGGCGAGGGCGACGTCGTCTCGATGAAGGACTGGGTCGCGCGCTATGCCGGTGACGCGCCCGCCGGCGCGGGCCGCGGCAAGGGCAAGCGTGGGCAGGGAGGACGCAAGTGAACGGTCCGGTCGACATCAGTGTGGATGAACTCGCCCAGGAAACCCTGCGGGCGCAACAGAAACTCGCGGCCGGCCTGAAGACCCTGCCGGAAGTGGAGGACGTCGACTACGGCGCCACCCCGCGCCAGGAGGTCTGGCGCGATGGCCGGGTGGTGCTGTACCGGTTCATCGGTGAAAAGGCCCCGACCGCGCGGGTGCCGCTGCTGATCGTCTACGCGCTGGTCAACCGCCCGTACATGGTCGATCTGCAGGACGACCGTTCGCTGGTGAAGGGCCTGCTCGCGCAGGGCGAGGACGTCTACGTGCTGGACTGGGGCTATCCGGATCGCTCGGACCGCTTCCTGACGCTGGGCGACTACATCAACCGCTTCATCGACGGCGCGGTCGAGCACCTGTGCCGCCAGCATGGGCAGACCGCGATCAACGTGCTCGGGATCTGCCAGGGCGGCGCGTTCTCGCTGTGCTACTCGGCGTTGCATCCGGAGCGGGTGCGCAACCTCATCACCATGGTCACGCCGGTGGATTTCCATACTCCGGACAACATGCTCTCGCACTGGACCCGCGAGATGGACGTGGACCTGTTCGTCGACGCCATCGGCAACGTGCCGGCCGACATGATGAACGCGTGTTACCTGATGCTGAAGCCGTTCCGGCTCAACCTGCAGAAGTACGTCGGCCTGGTCGACGTGCTCGATGATCGCAAGGGCATCGAGGATTTCCTGCGCATGGAGAAGTGGATCTTCGATTCGCCGGATCTGGCTGGCGAGGCGTTCCGCCAGTTCATCAAGCAGTTCTACCAGGGCAACGGCTTCGTCAACGGCGGCATCGACATCGACGGCGAGGAAGTGCACCTGGGCGATGTCGACATGCCGGTGCTGAACATCTTCGCCGAGCAGGATCACCTGGTGCCGCCGAACGCCTCGCGCGCGCTGCGGGATCTGGTCGGTACCGAGGACTACACCGAACTGAGCTTCAAGGGCGGGCACATCGGCATCTATGTCTCCAGTCGCGCGCAGCGCGAGGTGCCGGGCGCGATTCACCAGTGGCTGGCGCAGCGCCAGTGAGAACGCCGGGCGCGGATGCCCGCGGATGGGCGGTTGCGTCCGGTTAACCCGGCGACGCTTAGGCTGCGCGACTCGATTGAATCGCTGGGGGTTTCGATATGCTCAAGGGAATGTTGCTGACGCTGGCGTGCGGGCTGGGAACGCTGGCGATGACCGCTTCGGCGGCGCCTTCCGAGCAGGCCAGGCGCGAAATCGCGCAGCTGATGGAGGGATTGTCCAACTCGCGGTGCGAGTTCCAGCGCAACGGAAAGTGGTACGGGCAGGTCGATGCGCGCGCGCATCTGCAGCGCAAGTACGATTACCTGCTCAAGCGCGATCTGGTGGATACCGCCGAGCAGTTCATCGAGCGCGCGGCGAGCAAGAGCAGCCTGAGCGGGCGCGCCTACCGGGTGCGTTGTCCGGGCCAGCCGGAACTGGACGCCGGCGCGTGGTTCCGGGAGCGGTTGAAGACGCTGCGTGGTTCAGGCGCGACGCCGCGCTGAGCGCTAGACTTGCCCGGACGACCGTGGGGAAGCCGATCATCATGAGCACCGCGTCCAAGCCGCTGGCCCGTTCCCTGAACGACCGGATGATCGCCGGCGTGATGGGCGGCATCGCGCATCGATTCGGCTGGAACGCCACGCTGCTGCGGGCGATCTTCGTGATCGTGTCGATCGCCTCGGCGGCTTTTCCCGGCATCCTGGTCTACCTGATTCTCTGGCTGCTGATGCCCAACGAGGCGGATTGAACGCCTTCGCGCGCCGACGTCCCGCGTGGTGGATCGCGGCGGGCGCGCTCGGCGCGCTCTGGACCTTGCCGAATACGCTGGTGGGCCTGCTGGCCGGCAGCGTGGGACTCGCCTTTGGCGCGCGCGCGCACTGGAGCCGGCGCGACTGCGCGCTGGTGTTCCATCACTGGCCTTGGGGACCGGGCGGCGCCATTACCTTCGGCAACACCATCCTGCATACCGGCGACACCCTGGATTCGGCCTGCATCACCTACGAGCAGCGCGCCGGCCATTGCCAGCATCCGCCGATCCGGCTGGGTGATCACGAACGCGCGCACGTATTCCAGTACATGGTGCTGGGGCCGCTGTTCCTGCCGGTCTACCTGTTGAGTGGGGGTGTCAGCGTCCGCAATCCCTTTGAACGCGCCGCGGACCGCTACGCGTTGACCGGGAGCGGCTGGTGGCCGGGCGAGGGCCCCGCAAAGGTGTAGCGTTCGCCCCGACCACGGCCACGGTTGGCCTTGCGCGGCCTTTCGGGAACAGGACCACGGCAAACCGGCGCGCTTGTCCGGCTCATGCGATTGCCGGTGGCGTATCCGCGCAAGCGGCCTAGCTGTCGCGGGTGCGCCCGTTGGAGGTTCCGGCCGCCTTTCCGGCGGCCTTGCGCGGGGTCTTGCGCGCGCGCTTTGTCGCCGACTTTTTCGAGGCTTTCTTCGCGGTTTTCTTCGTTGTCTTCCTTGCGGCCTTTTTCGCGGTTTTCCTTGCCGCCTTGCGTGGTGTCTTCCGGGCGGCCTTCTTCGCGGTTTTCTTCGCCGCCTTGCGCGGTGCCTTGCGGGCGGCCTTTTTGGCCGTCTTCTTCGTGCTCTTCTTCGCGGTCCTGCCGGCCGCCTTTTTGGCCGTCTTCCTGCTGCTCTTCCGCGCCGTCTTCCGGGCGCCTTTCCTGGCGCCGCCACCCTCCTGCTTGTTCACGGTCGCCCAGGCGATACGTTCGGCGTCCACTTCTGAGCGGCCCTGCTCCCGCTCGCTTTCCTCGATGTGTTCGGCCTTGCGCTTCTGCCGATCGCTGTAGGCGCTTTTTTCTCCACGTGGCATCGGAATGCTCCCGGGACGGGAGGCCCGAACCTACGCGCAGTCATGTCTGCGTGGCATGAAATCGGATCAGGCGCGTTTCAATCGCTCGAAGGAAAACAATCCGGCCAGTGGATGGCGACGACGCTCGATGCGCGCCAGCAGCAGTTCGGCGCCGATCCGGCTGTAGGTGATGCCGTTGCCGCCGTAGGCCATGGCGAAATGCACGCGTCCGCCGTGTTGCGGATGCGGGCCGAAGAAGGGCAGGCCATCCTCGGTCTCGGCGAAGGTGCCCGCCCAGGCGAAGGCCGGCGTACACGGTAGATGCGGCAGCAGCCTGGCCAGTTTGCGGTTGAGCGCATGGGCTTTCTTCATCACCCGCGCATCGCGCCGGGCGGGAATGTCGACGCGGTCGTCCTCGCCGCCGACGATGAGCCGGTGATCCGGTGTCGTGCGCAGGTAGAGATAGGGGCGGGCGGTTTCCCACAGCATCGTGCGACGGAGGAATCCCAGCGATTCCGGCGCGATCGGATCGCTCACGAACGCGTAGCTGCTGTGGTTGCGTGCCACCCGCCGACGCAGCCATTGCTGCGCCGCGTAGCCGGTGGCGAGGACGACGTGGCGGGCCTGGATCCGGGCGCCGTCCACGGTCCGCAGCAGCACCGAGCGCGCGCCCGGCAGGATTTCCGCGATGGTGGTCCGGTCGTGGACGCGGGCGCCGCGCGTCGCCACGCGATGGAGCAGGCGATGGGTCATCCGATACGGATCCACGCACGCGGCCTGTCGGCTCAGCAGGGCGGCCGGTCGCGTCAGGCCGAAGCGTTCGGTCAGCTCGCCGGCCTCCAGGTATTCGACCTCCAGACCCAGCCGGCGGCGCGCCACGGCTTCCTGGGCGAGTCCGGCGCGCTCCTTCCATCGCGTGGCCAGGTACAGGCTGTCCCGCCAGGCGAATCCGACATCACGGATTTCCCGGGCCAGTTCGCGGAGCCGGTCCAGCGCCTCGGCACAGGCGCGATAGGCCAGCGCGGCGTTCCGCTCGCCCAGCCGGCGGGCCAGGTCCAGCAGATGGGTATCGATTTCGTACTGCAACAAGGCGGTGCTGGCGGCGGTGCTGCCCCAGCCGATGTCACGCTGTTCGAGGACGGCGACCTCGTGTCCCGCGGTCTGCAGATGATCGGCGATCAGCGCACCGGTGATGCCGCCGCCGATCACCGCGACTTCGCAGCGCAGATCCCCCTCCAGCGCCGGAAAGGGATGCATCAGACCGTTCTTGATGGCCCAGTAGGGATAGCCGCTCTTCAGATCCATGACGGGGAAGAGGCTGACGTCATCCGGTCCGCCCGGGCGGGGGCCGCGTCACCCGCGTGGCAGCGCGCCCTGCAGGAACAGCTCGACATTGGCCAGCGCCTGCTCGCGCAACGCGGTCGGATCCAGCTTGTCCAGGTAGCCGCTGGCGACCCGGATGATCAGGTTGCCGAACATCATCATGTAGAACTGGGTGGCGGCGGCCTCGGCCGAATTCAGTTTCAGGTGCCCGTTGTCCATTTCCTGCTGGAAATAGCGGGTCAGGATGCCTCGGGTCTCGGCCACGGCATGTTCGAAGAACCAGTCGCGCAGGGCCGGGAACGACTCGCCCTCGCCAATCACGATGCGGTAGACCACCCGGGACTCGGCCTTGAGCATCGAGTCGGCGATGCGGATCGCAACCTCGCGCAGGGCCCGTTCCGGCAGGTCCGAGAAATTCATGTCGTTCAGGATGCCGACGTGGTTTTCCAGGCGCCGCTCCAGGATGGCGTAGGCCAGCCCTTCCTTGTCGCCGAAGATCCGGTATAGGGTAGCCAGCGAGCCGCCGGCCCGGGCCACGATTTCGCTCAGCTTGGCGTGCTGGTAGCCCTTCTCGGCGAAAACCTCGGTGGCGGCGTCCAGGAAGCGTTCGGCCCGCATCTCGCCCCGTTTGCACAGTTCGACGTTGCGGCGGGTGCGCAGGAATGCGCTGGAATTCACGGTGCGGGGAGAAGCGGTGCCACGAAAATCGGTCGAGTTGCTCACTGGCGGTACCGGCAGGTTGGCTGGGCGTCCCGAAGGGCTGATTGAATTGGGCTTCACCTGGATGCGCTCCCCATTTGTCAACTGCCATTTGGCACGAATGACACGCATCTTCTTTCGCTCGTACTGTGACGATTCAGGTATAGCACACCTTTGGCACTTTCCCAACATCAATTTTCTAACGGTCCAAAATCGGCAAAAAAAAGAGGCCCGACGTTCGTCGGGCCTCTTCCGGGTCTGGTGCCGAAGGTGGGACTCGAACCCACACGCTTTTAAGGGCGGCGGATTTTGAGTCCGCTGCGTCTACCATTCCGCCACTTCGGCAAGGGGACGGAGTATAGCTGAGCCGCCGGGGTACCCGACAGCCCTTCAGACCACGCGATCGGTGCCCAGCAGGCGCTCACCGCGGCGCTGCCAGCCTTCCGCGCCGCTGGTGTCGGCTTCCGGGGTGTAGATGCCGCAGCGGACCATGGTGCGCTGGTAGACGTGCAGCGACACGGCGATGGCGTCGTCGCTGGGGTTGCGGATGGTGTGGTACTCGTGGGGCGGGATCAGGCTGCCGGCCGAGCCGGTGCCGGCCTCGATCGTGCCCGCGGCGACGAAGCGGTAGCGCTCGGCGTCGTGTTCGGCCAGCTCGTACTGGGTGATTTCCAGGCGCCCGCGCCAGACCCCTTCCACGCACCACATGCCGGAATGGTCGTGGATCTTGGTCCCCTGGCCCGGGCCCCAGGTCATGGCGATGACGCTGTAGCCGAACTCCGGGCTGGTATACAGCTCGCGGCGCGCGTAGTGGTCGGAAATGGGTTCCAGCACGCAGGTCGGCAGCGCGACCGATTCGTCGCGGATCAATTCGCACAGCGACTTGCGCAGCGCATCGGTGATGGCGCGGTCGTCACCCAGGGCGACGGCCGCGTCGAGCGAGGCGATCAGCTTGTCGTGGCCGGGAAAGTCGAGGGACATGGAAAGGCACCCGCTGAATAAGTAGTGCCGCCATTCTAGTTCGGGGCGGGTGCCGGTCGCGAGGGTATGGCGGCCGGCCGGCCCTGGCTCAGAGGCTGTCCAGGAAACCCGCCACCGCCGGACCGAAGCGGGCGAAATCGACCAGGAAGGCGTCATGCCCCTGCGGGGATTCCAACGGCATGAACTCGGCCCGGGCGCCGCCCAGGGCCAGGCCCTGGGCGACCTGCTCCTGCTGCTGGAGCGGGAACAGGATGTCGGTCACCGCGCCGATCGCCAGCGCCCGCTCCACCCGGATCCGGGCCAGTCCCCGCACCACGTCGCCGTTGGCGTACTCGGCCAGGTCGAACCAGTCCATTGAACGGCTCAGGTAGAGGTAGCTGTTGGGATCGAAGCGGCGCACGAACCGGCGGGCATGGCCTTCGAGGTAGCTTTCCACCTGGAATTCGAGCCCGAACGGATCCTCGTCCGGCCGGTCCGATTCCAGCCGCACCCGGCCGAAGCGCCCATCCCACTCCAGCGCCGAGCGGTAGGTGATCACGCCCAGCTTGCGCGCCATGCGCATGCCGGATTCGGGGTAGTGATCGTCGTCGTAGTGGCCCTGGTTCCAGGAAGGATCCAGGCGGATCGCCTCGCGCTGCAGGGAGCGGATGGCGATGGAGAACGGCAATGCCTGGGCGCTGCCGGAAATATTGATGTGGGTGCGCGCGGCGCCGGGATGCAGCAGCAGGTAGGCCAGCGCGGTCATGCCGCCCATCGAGTTGCCGATGATGCAGGCCAGCTGTTCGATGCCCAGCGCCTGCACGACGACGTGGGCGGCGCGGGCGCCGTCCTCGATGGCAAGTTCGGGAAAATCCAGGCGGTAGGGTTCGCCGCTGGCGGGATTGATCGAAGCCGGGCCGGTCGAGCCCTTGCAGCTTCCCAGCGAATTCACGCAGATGACGAACCAGCGATCGGTGTCGATCGGCTTGCCCGGTCCGAGCATCGCTTCCCACCAGCCATCCTCGCCGTTGCCTTCGTTGCGGGCGGCGTGCGCGTCCGGGGACAGGCCGGTGACGATCAGGACGGCGTTGTCGCGGGCGGTGTTGAGCGTGCCCCAGGTTTCATAGGCGACACGCGCGCCGTGCAGCGCGCCACCGCGTTTCATCGGAAAGGGCGAGGGCAACGCGTGGAAGCGCGTGCCGGGTGGGATGAATTCGGTCATCCCGCAAGTTTAGCCTGCGGCCGCCGGCCGGAGCCGGCCGCGCTCATTCCACCACGCGCTGGATCCGCAGCGAATAGGCCTGGGCCGACCCCACCTCGGCGGGCACCACGACGGCCTCCAGGTCGCCGGCCTTGGCCATCACGTCGCCGGCGCGGGAGACGCGCGCACCCAGTTCGACCTTGGGCACCTGCGACAGCTTGAGCGTAGGCATGGGGCTATCGCCGTCGCCCAGTTCCAGGGTGATCGGGAAGGACGAGGCGGGCACCCGCTTGGCGGCCACCGGCATCGGCGGTCCGCCGGCCTGGCGGGCGAACACGAACAGGGTCTCGCCGCCGCTCAGGCGCGCCTTCAGTTCCGGCGCGATGTCCACGCTGACCTTCAGCAGCGGCTTCGCGCTGGCAACCGCCGGCGGCGCGGCTTCGGGCAACGGCTCCAGGCCGGCTTCGGCGCGGGCCTGGTTGATCTGCGTGCGCAGGGTGGCGGCGGTACCGCCGTCGACCTGCGCCAGCAGGGGTTCCCAGGTGCGCGCGGCTTCCGCCGGCTGGCCCCGCTGGCGCTGCGATACGCCAAGGAACCAGCGCGCGCGCTGGTGCTGGGGCTCGATGGTCAACGCGCGCTGCAACAGGCCCACGGCCTGGGCGTCGAGCTGCTTGTCCGGCGCCGCGTACAGCCGCGCCTGCGCGTTCTCGACCAGCAGATTGGCGTCGTCCGGCGCCAGCTTCAGCGCGGTCTCGAAGGCGGTGCGCGCCTCGGCGTAACGCTCCATGCTCAGGTAGGAACGTCCGAGCAGGCGCCAGCCTTCGGGTTCGTTGGGATTGCGCTTGAGTTCGGCTTCCAGCTGCTTGACCGCCTCGTCGAGGCTGGCGGGCATCGCCGAGGCCGGCATCGCGGGGGGCATTTCGATGGCGGCCGGCGTGCCGAGCAACCGGTACAGCGCCAGCGTGCCGATGCCCAGGGTGGTCACGGCGCCAATGAACAGACGACGCGAGGAGTGCCACAGGGGCCACAGCACGCCCACCAGGACGAGCAGGGTCAACAACGCCGCGATGGCGGAAAAGGCGGTCATCACCACTCCTGGTTGTCGTCGGCTTCGGCGATGTCGCGTCCGCCGTTCCTGCGCCGGACGATGCGCAGGACGATCACGCCACCGGCCAGCACCAGCGCGGCCGGGCCGAACCACAGCAGCCAGGTGCCCGGTGCGACCTCGGGCTTGTACAGCACGAATTCGCCGTAGCGGTCCACCAGGAACCGCTTGATCTCCGGATCCGACTTGCCCTGGCGCATCAGGTCCAGCACCTCGCGGCGCAGATCGTGGGCGATCTGCGCGTTGGAATCGGCCAGCGACTGGTTCTGGCACATGACGCAGCGCAGTTCGGTGGTCAGGTGGTGGAAACGCGCTTCCTCGGCCTCGTCGCTGAACTGCAACGGGGTCGGATCGCTGGCCTGGGCGAACGTCGGGCCGGCCACGCCCAGCAGCAGCGCCAGCACGAACATGCGCAGGTGGCGGGTCAGCGCGCTCATCGCTGCGCTTCCGCCTTTTCCAGCGCGGGCAGCAGTTCGTTGGCGATGATCTCGTCGGTCACCGCGCCCACGTGTTTCCAGCGCACGACGCCCTTGCCGTCGACCAGGAAGGTTTCCGGCGCGCCGTAGATGCCCCAGTCGATCGCGGCCCGTCCATCCTCGTCGGCGATCACCAGCATGTACGGATTGCCGAACTGCTCCAGCCAGCGCAGCGCTTCGCCGCGCTCGTCCTTCAGGTTGTAGCCGATGAAACGCACGCGCTTGGTCAACGCGAACTTGGTCAGCACCGGATGTTCGACCCGGCATTCCGGGCACCAGCTGCCCCACACGTTCATCACGTAGGGCGCGCCGGCCAGATCGGCGTTGTCGATCCGGGTCGCCGGATCGTGCAGCAGCGGCAGGTCGAAGGCGGGCGCCGGCTTGCCGATCAGCGGCGAGGGAAGGGCTTCCCGATCCGCGCGGCCGGACTGCTTGACGCCGTAGGCCAACAGGCCCATCAGGCCGACGAAGAACAGGCCGATGATGACCGCGGCGAACACCAGCGCGCCGCGCGACTTGTTCTGGCCGGGAGTGTCGGAGGGGGTATTCATGCCGGTTGTGCCTCGGGTTTGGGCGCTTCGGGTTTGCGGCGGAAACGCCGGTCGGTGGCGGTGACGAAGGCGCCCAGCGCCATCAGCAGCGCGCCCAGCCAGATCCAGCGCACGAAGGGTTTGATGTGCACGCGCACCGCCCAGGCGCCATCGCCCAGGGATTCACCCAGGGCCACATAGACGTCGCCGAACAGGCTGGGACGGATGCCGGCCTCGGTCATCACCTGGCCGCCGCTGGCGTAGGCGCGCTTTTCCGGATTCAGTCGCACCAGCGGCGTGTCGCCGCGCAGCACCTGCACATGGCCGAGATCGGACAGATAGTTCGGACCGCGGGTTTCCTCCACGCCCTCGAAGCGGAAACCGTAGCCGCCCAACTCGACGGTCTGGCCCGGCTTCATCGCCAGTTCGCGCTGCACGTTCTGGGCTTCCACCAGCAGGGCGCCGATCAGGAACACGGCGATGCCGAAGTGGGCCAGCACCATGCCCAGCATTTCCGGGGTGAACCTGCCGTTGGCGCGCAGCCGCGTCCATACGAAGCGCAGCGTGCCCAGCGCCACCCACGCGCCGGCGGCGACGCCCGCTGCGGTCTTCAGCGGCCCCTGCGGCGCCAGGAAGTAGGCGACCGCGCCCAGCACCAGGGCCGCCACCAGCCACGGCATCAGCATCGCCAGCGGCTTGCGCGGCTGATCCTTCTGCCATTTGGTCAATGGACCGAACGGCAGCAGCATCACCAGCGGCGTCATCAGCACCACGAACAGCAGGCCAAAGTACGGCGGGCCCACCGAAATCTTGCCCAGTTCCAGCGCGTCGGCGAGCAAGGGATACAGGGTGCCCAGCATGACCATGCCGCAGGCCGCGGCCAGCAGCACGTTGTTGGCCAGCAGCAGCGTCTGGCGCGAGTTGGCTACTAACGCGCCGCCGGGGGCGCGCGGCGCGCGCAGCACGTACAGGACCAGCGAGCCACCGACCACCGCGCCGAGGAAAATCAGGATGAACAGGCCGCGCGAGGGATCCGCGGCGAAGGCGTGCACGCTGGTCAATACGCCCGAACGGACCAGGAAGGTACCCAGCAGCGACATCGAGAAGGTGGCGATCGCCAGCAGCAGGGTCCAGCCGCCGAAGCTGCCGCGCTTCTCAGTGACCGCCTGCGAATGCAGCAGCGCCGCGCCGGCCAGCCACGGCATGAAGCTGGCGTTCTCGACCGGATCCCAGAACCACCAGCCGCCCCAGCCCAGTTCGTAGTAGGCCCACCAGCTGCCCAGCGCGATGCCCAGGGTCAGGAACGCCCAGGCCACGTTGGTCCAGGGGCGGGTCCAGCGCAGCCAGCGCGCGTCGATATGCCCATCCAGCAGCGCGGCGATGGCGAACGCGAACGGCACCACGAAGCCGACGTAGCCGGTGTAGAGCATCGGCGGATGGATGATCAGGCCCGGGTCCTGCAGCAGCGGGTTCAGGTCGCGGCCTTCCAGTGGCGCGGGCAGCAGCCGCGCGAACGGATTGGAGGTGAAGATCAGGAAGGCCAGGAAGCCCACGCTGATCACGCCCATCACGCCCAGCACCCGCGCGACCACCGTTTCCGGCAGGTGGCGGGAGAATTCGGCGACCGCAGCGGTCCAGATGCCCAGCACCAGCACCCACAGCAGCAGCGAGCCCTCGTGCGCACCCCACACCGCGGAATAGCGGTACATCATCGGCAGCAGCGAATTGGAGTTCTCGGCCACGTACTTGACCGAGAAATCCTGGGTGACGAAGGCCACGGTGAGGATGACGAACGCCGCCAGCAGCAGGAACAGCTGGCCGTAGGCCGCCGGTCGCGCCACGGCCATCCAGACGGCCTTGCCGCGATGCGCGCCGGCCAGCGGCAGGATCGCCTGCAGCAGGGACACCAGCAGCGCCAGGATCAGGGTGATTTGACCGAGTTCAGGCAGCATGGCTCAGCGGCGTCCGGAAAAGGAGGGGGAGATGCCCGCAGCCACGGCTGCAACGCGATGATCGAAATGCGCGCGGAGAGGCGCGGCCTGGGCAGGCGCGCGTGGGCTCAATTCGCCAACCCCGTCGCGGGGGCGGTCGGCACGTCGTGCTTCTGGTGCGCCTTGCCCATCTTGTCGGCCACTTCCTTGGGCATGTAGGTCTCGTCGTGCTTGGCCAGCACGTCCTCGGCCACGAACACGCCATCCTTCATCGAGCCGGTCGCCACCACCGCCTGGCCCTCGCGGAACAGGTCCGGGAGGATGCGGTCGTAGACCACCGGCAACTGCGCGTCGCCGTCGGTGACCCGGAAATGCGCCTGCAGGGAACCCGTCTCGCGCCGGAACGAACCCTTCTCGACCATGCCGCCCAGGCGGAAGCGCGCGTGTTCGCCCGCTTCGCCGCGCAGCACTTCGGCCGGCGTGTACAGATAGGCGACGTTGCGCTGCAGGGCCATCGCGATCAGCGAGGCGGCGACGCCGGCGGCGAGCACCAGCAGCAGCACCCAGATCAGGCGGCGGCGGCGGACGGGATTCATCGGTTCAACTCCATCGGCGAGGGCGCGGCGGCGCGGGCTTCGCGCGCGGCGCGCAGGCGGGCGGCGCGCAGTTCGCGGCGGATCTGCAGGCGCGGGGCGATGAAGTCCCACAGCAGCACGATGGCGAACACGGCGTAGGCGCCGACGACATAGGACAGGTAGTTCATGGTTTTGTTCCGGCCAGTCGCGCGACCCAGTCCTTGCCCGCCTCGCGGCGGAGGTTGTCCGCGCGGGCCCGGGCCAGCAGCGAGCCGGCGAACCAGAATTTGGTGGCGGCCACCATCAGCCACAACGGCGGCAGCATGCTCGGATCCATCCGCGAGCCGCCCATCAGGCTGATGGTCTGGCCCTGGTGCAGCGAGTTCCACCACACCACCGAGTAACGGATGATCGGCAGCAGCGCCACGCCGACGATCGACAGCAGGCCGGCGGCGCGCGCGGCGGCGCGGCGATCATCGATGGCGTTGTACAGGCCCATCACGCCCAGGTACAGGAACAGCAGGAGCAGCTCGGTGGTCAGGCGCGGGTCCCAGTCCCACCACGTGCCCCACATGGGCTTGCCCCAGATGCTGCCGGTGGCCAGGGTGATGACGGTGAACGCCGCGCCGGTGGGCGCGCACGCCATCGCCAGGATTTCGCACAGCTTGATCCGCCAGACCAGCGCGATGGCCGCGTAGAACGCCATCAGGCCGAACACGAACATGCTCATCCACGCGCTGGGCACGTGGATGTAGAGGATGCGGAAGCTGTCGCCCTGCTGGTAGTCGGCCGGGGCCACGAACAGCGCCTGCCACAGGCCCACGCCCAGCAGCACGATCGCGGCCAGATAGCACCACGGCGTCCAGCGCGCCGCGAAGCGGTCGAAGTAGGGGGGCGAACCGAGTTGGTGGAACCAGCGGACGAGTGGATTCATGCGCAGCGTCGGTCTTCAGGTCAGGGCGATGCGGATCGCCGCGGCGGCGGCCAGCGGGGCGAGCAGCAGCGACAGCAGCAGGCCGGCGGCCAGCCAGAGGAGGGCGCCGGAGGCATCCAGCCCTTGCGCGCTGGCGGCCACGGCGCCGGCGCCGAACACCAGCACGGGCACGTAAAGCGGCAGCGCCAGCAGGGCCACAAGGATACCAGAGCGCCTCATGCCGACCGTCAGGGCGGCGACCACCGCGCCCAGCAAGCTCAGCAGCGGCGTGCCCAGCGCCAGCGTGGCCAGCAGCATCGGCAGTTCGCTGCGCGGCAGGTGCAGCATCTCGCCCAGTAGCGGCGCCGCCAGCACCAGCGGCAGGGCGGTGGTGGCCCAGTGGATCAGCACGCGCACCAGCACCAGCCAGGCCAGCGGCACCGGGGCCAGGATCCACTGCTCCAGCGAGCCGTCCTCGGCATCGCCGCGGAACAGCGTGTCCAGCGACAGCAGGCCGGCCAGCAGCACGGCGACCCACAGCACGGCGGGCGCGACCTTCGACAAGGCCTGCGGCGAGGTGCCGAGGCCGAGGGCGAACAGCACGACGACCAGCAGCGCGAACAGCGCCGGTTGCAGCGCATCGCCACGGCGGCGCCACAGCAACTGCACGTCGCGCACGATCAGCGCACGGGCGGTCTGGAGGAGCG
>NZ_JBQCIJ010000056.1:0-42489 GCF_051953815.1 Pseudoxanthomonas sp.
GAGGACCCGCGGCGCGTTGCGGCCGAAGACGGCGTCGAAGTCGCGCGGCGCCTGCGCAGGCGCGTAGTCGAGCCCGAAGCGCGGCCACAGCGCGTCGAACGCGCGCTGCTGCGCCGGGGTGAAGCGGCCCTGTCGCAGCACGAAGCTGCGCACGGCGCGGTGGCCCGGCTCGATCGTGAAGGGCTTGCGGCCGGGGGCGCGCACCGTGCCGGTCATCCGCCGACGAGGCCGTCGACGGGCGAGGACGCGCTCGCGTAGCGCTTGCGCGGGATGCGGCCGGCGAGGAAGGCGTCGCGGCCCGCCTCGACGGCGAGCTTCATCGCGAGCGCCATGCGCACCGGATCCTTCGCGCCGGCGATCGCGGTGTTCATCAGCACGCCGTGGCAGCCGAGCTCCATCGCCACCGCGGCGTCGGAGGCGGTGCCGACGCCGGCGTCGACGATGATCGGGACCGTGGCTTGCTCGACGATTTCCATGAGGTTGTAGCGGTTCTGCACGCCCAGGCCGGAGCCGATCGGCGCGGCCAGCGGCATCACCGCGACGCAGCCGATCTCCGCCAGCCGGCGGCACAGGATGGGATCGTCGGAGGTGTAGACCATGACGTCGAAGCCGTCGGCGACGAGCTTCTCGGCGGCGGCCAGCGTCTGCACCACGTCGGGATAGAGCGTGCGCTGGTCGCCGAGCACTTCGAGCTTCACCAGCGAATGCCCGTCGAGCAGCTCGCGCGCGAGCCGGCAGGTGCGCACGGCTTCGTCGGCGGTGTAGCAGCCGGCGGTGTTGGGCAGGATCGTGTAGCGATCCGGCGGCAGCACGTCGAGCAGGTTGGGCTCGTTGGGCGATTGGCCCAGGTTGGTGCGGCGGATGGCGACGGTGACGATTTCGGCGCCCGCGGCCTCGGTGGCCAGGCGGGTTTCCTCGAAATCCTTGAACTTGCCGGTGCCGGTGAGCAGGCGGGAACGGTAGGTTTTTCCCGCAATGACCAGCGGGTCGGTGTGGGTATCTTGAGACATCGGCGGATTATCGCCGATCCCGGCCGGACATGCGTGAGCGGAGGCCCGGCCAAGGGGCGCGAAAGCGGGATCGGCGTCGCGGTGGTCATGCCAGTGACGTCCCGCGGTCACCCCGGCGACATATCCGCCGGCCACGATCCGGTCGATCACGGCGCGGCTTCGTTCGCCGCGCGGTCAACCTCCTCCCCCAGGAAACAATCATGCCCATCCGTCTCCACCGCCTCGGCGGTTCGATTCGCTGCGTCCTCGCATCCGGCGCCTGCCTCACCGCCGGGCTGTTGCCCGCCCACGCCCAGGAAGCCGCGACCGCATCGGCTTCCGCCAGCGCCAAGCAGCTGGACGCCATCGTCGTCACCGGTCGCGCCGGCGTGAAGGAGCGGAGCAAGGCCGAGACCAGCTATTCGATCACCGGCATCGATGAAGAGCGCCTGCGCCTGCAGGCGCCGACCAGCGTGACCGAGTCGCTGAAGAGCGTGCCGGGCTTCTGGGTGGAAGCGTCCGGTGGCGAGGCCAGCGGCAATGTCCGCGCGCGCGGCATTCCGGTCGATGGTTTCGGTTCGATCACCCTGCTCGATGACGGCATGCCGGTGCAGCACGATCCGGCGCTGGGCTACCTCAACGGCGATCAGGCGTTCCGCCTGGACGAGACCACCGAACGCATCGAAGTCGTGCGCGGCGGCCCGTCCTCGATTTTCTATTCCAACGCGCCGGCCGGCGCGGTCAACTACATTCCGCGCCAGCCCGGCGATCGCACCGAGGGCGTGTTCAAGTACACCGTCGGCGATTACGGCCTGCATCGCGGGGATTTCTGGGTGGGCACGCCGGTCGGCCAGGACTGGAAACTGTCGCTGGGCGGCTACTACCGCCAGGATGACGGCGTGCGCGATCCCGGCTTCAAGGCCAACGATGGCGGACAGGTGCGGTTGAACCTGGTGCGCGCGCTGGAAGGCGGCAGCCTGTCCTTCGACGTCAAGCACATGGACGACAAGGTGATGCTGTACCTGGGCATCCCGATGCGCACCACCGGCGGCAGGATCCGGGCGGTGCCGGGCTTCGACGGCAACCATGGCACCCTGGCCGGGCCTGAGACCGAGCATGTGCGCATGCGCATGGCCAACGGCGGCATCTACGACTTCGACAACGGCGAAGGCACGCACGTCAAGCGCGATCAGTTCACGGTCAAGTTCGACAAGACCCTCGGCGACTGGCGCTTCGTCGACAGCCTGCGCTACAACGACACCCGGACCCAGCGCAACGGCATGTTCCCGAACGCGCTCCAGAGCGCCAGCTCGTTCCTGTCCAACCGCGACAATCAGGCCTTGCTGGCGCGCTATCCCGGCGCCACCGCGCTGCGGTTCCGCTACACCGGCACGGGCCAGGCCTACGACACCGCCAACCAGAACGGCAACGGCCTGATCGTCATCGGCGGCCTGCGCGGCGTCACCGCGCCGGTCAGGGAACTGATGAACGACGCGCGCGTGTCGCGCCGGTTCGAGTTCGGCGATCAGTCGCATGACCTGAGCTTCGGCTACTACTACGCCAAGGTGGATCAGGATTTCGAACGCTACTCGTCCACGGTCCTGCTGGAGGCGCGCGACAATGCCCGCCTGCTGGACCTGGTGGCGGTGGACGCCGGCGGCAATCCGGTGGCCACGATCAGCGACCACGGCGTCTGGCGCTACGGCTATGAATGGGAGAACGCCAGCGGCCGCTCGCAGACCCACGCGTTCTATCTGGCCGACGAGTGGCAGGTCAACGATCGGCTGCGCATCGATGGCGGCGTGCGCTGGGAGAAGGTCAACGTGGAAGGCTGGGTGGAAGGACGCGTGCAGCCCAACCTCGCCGGCGGCGGTCCGATCACCGACAGCCAGATGTGGACCGGCAATGGCCGGTTCTCGACCTACGACCGCGACTTCGACAAGGTCGGCTGGACCCTGGGCGGCAACTGGCAGTTCGACGAGTACTCCGGCCTGTTCGCACGCTGGACCTCGACCTTCCGCCTGCCCAACCTGGGATCGTTCATCACCAACGCGACCGCCAAGCCGATCATCCAGACCATGGATCTGGGCGAGATCGGCTACAAGTTCACCCACCAGAAGTTCGATCTGTTCGCCACCGCCTTCTTCACCCGGTACGACAACGTCGGCTACAGCAACTACGTGTTCAATCCGAACACCGGCGCATCGACGCAGCAGCAGCTGTTCGCCGATACCCGCACCTATGGCCTGGAGCTGGAAGCGGCCTATTACCCGGTGGACTGGTTCGACATCTCGATGAGCGCGACCGTGCAGGAGCCGGAATACCGCGGGCTGCGCTATACCGAAGTGGTCGCCGGCCAACCGGTGCTGCGCGACTTCGTCGGCAACCAGCTGATCCGGGTGCCGAAGAACAGCCTGCGGCTGGTGCCGGGCTTCAACCTGGCCGGCGGCAAGCTGCGCCTGCAGGCGTCCTACGAACGCCAGGGCGAGCGCTATGTGGACACCGCCAACAGCGTGCGCCTGCCGTCCTACGACGTCATCAACCTCAGCGGGCGTTACAGCTTCGACGATCGCTGGTCGCTGTACGCCTACGTCGACAACCTGGACGACTCGCTGGGCCTGACCGAAGGCAATCCGCGCGCCGGCGAGGTGTCCAGCGGCGACGCCGGCGCCAATACCTTCATCGCGCGTCCGTTGCTGGGGCGTTCGTATCGCCTGGCGTTGATGTACCGCTTCTGATGGTGCGCGCTCGCCGCGCGCCTGTGCCATGCGCGCCGCCGACGCCACGCGTCGGCGGCAGGCGAGGGCGCCGGTACATGGCGGGCGTCGTGGATGGAGGAACACCATGAAATTCCCTCGCTCGATTCTGCTGACGCTCCTGCCGGGTGTCGCGCTCGCGTTCAGCGCTTACGGGGGCGAAGCGCCGGACCGGGTGCTGGAGGGCGCCATCGGAGGCGGCGATCACCAGACCTACCGGCTGCTGCCCTTCGAGGTCCCGGCCGGCACCCGCCGCATCACCGTGGAATTCGAATACAGCGGACGCGAGCGTCGGACCACGGTGGATCTCGGTCTGCTCGGGCCGGACGGCTTCCGCGGCCAGGACGGATTCCGTGGCTGGAGCGGCGGCAACAAGCGGCGCTTCACCGTGGCGGCGACCGACGCGACGCCGTCGTATCTTCCCGGACCGATCACGCCGGGACGCTGGTCGCTGCTGCTCGGGTTTCCCAACGTCCGCGCCGATGCCGACGACCGATTCACCGCCCGCGTCTGGTTCGACGACACCCGCGTCGACGCTCCGCTGCGAACGGGTGCGGCCTGGTACCGCGGCGATCTGCACATGCATGACGCGCACAGCGACGGCGGTTGCGCCAGCCAATCCGGCCAGCGCGTGCCATGCCCGCTGTTCCTGACCGCGCAGGAAGCCGCGCGGCGCGGGCTGGATTTCATCGCGGTCACCGATCACAACACGATGTCCCAGGCCAATGGCCTGCGCGAACTCCAGCCCTACTTCGATCGCCTGCTGCTGATGCCCGGACGGGAGATCACCACCTTCAGCGGCCACGCCAACTGGATCGGCGGCATCGCGCCGCTGGATTTCCGCGTGGGTTCGGCGGAGGTACCGGACTGGAATGCGGTGCTCGCGCAGACGGACGGGCAGGGCATCGTCTCCATCAACCATCCGGTGCGCCCCTCCGGCGAAGCCTGCATGGGCTGCGGCTGGGCGGCGCCGGACAACACCGACCTGTCACGGGTGCAGGCCGTGGAAGTGGTCAACGGCGCCGACGCCGACAGCGAGTGGTCGGGCATTCCATTCTGGGAACGCCTGCTCTCGACCGGGCGCCGGCTGACCGCGATTGGCGGCAGCGACAACCACGACGCCCTGCGCGAGGTTACCGACGCCGGCGGCGCGGCGCTGGGCGCGCCGACCACGGTGGTGCACGCCGATGCCCTGTCAATGCCGGCGATCCTGGAAGGCATCCGCGCGGGCCGGGTGTTCGTGGATGTCCAGGGCAGTCGCGAACGCGCGATGACCTGGGAGGCCGAGACAGGAAACACGCGCGCGGTGATGGGGCAGTCGCTGGCGGTCGCGGCTGGCGGCGAAGTCACCTTCCTGCTGGGCACGGCCTCGGTCGGCGGTGCGACCGCGGAACTGATCATCGACGGCCAGGTCGTCGAACGCCGGAGCATTCCGGCCGGCGCACCGGCGCACGCTTTGCGCTTCAGCTGGCGCGCCGATGGCGCGCGACACTGGATCCGGACCAATGTGCGTGGCCCCGAGGGGCGGCTGTGGCTGCTCGGCAATCCGATCTACATCGAACCGCCGGTGGGCTGAAGCGCGAAAAGCCGGCGGCGCTCAGCCACCGCCGAGCGCGTGGACGATCTCGATGCGGTCGCCGGGCGCCAGCTGGCGGGTCGGGTGCAGCCCGCGGGGCACGATTTCGCCATTGACCTCCACCGCGACCCGGCGCTCGGCCAGGCCCTCGGACTGCAGCAGCCCGGTGATGGTGAGGGCGGGTTCGATATGGCGGGATTCGCCGTTCAATACGATGTCCATGCGCCTATTGTCGCCGCCCGGCCGGATCGGCGCACGTCCCGTTTGCCGCGTTGCAGCGTGAACGCTTCCGGGCTTGGTGGAACGATAGCCCCCATGCGCCGCCGTACGGTAAATGTGAGTCGCGCGCATCCGAGAACAACGACAACGTCTTTTTTATTTGCCCCGGGAGAACACCATGAGATCGACCCAACGGCCCCTGCGCCGCCTGCTGACATTGGCGCTGGCCGCCGCCGCCGTGCCCGCGTTCGCGCAGAGCAGTCCCTTTTCGCAGACCATCTTCTTTGGTGACAGCCTGACCGACAGCGGTCATTTCCGCCCGACGCTGGTGCAGCTCAATCCCGGGGCCGCCGTAGCCGGCCGAGCGACGACCAACCCGGGCTTCGTCTGGTCCGAATTCCTAGCCCAGTACTACGGAACCAATGGCGTCAGCGCCAATCAAGGGGGCACCAACTATGCGGTGAGCGGTGCGCGCACCGGCACCGATGCCACGCAACTGCTCGGCCCGATCACCGTGCCCGTGCCGGCGCTGACGACGCAGCTGGCGAGCTATCTGGGCAGCACCGGTGGTCGCGCCGATCCGCGCGCGCTCTACACGGTCTGGGGCGGCCCCAACGATCTGTTCGCGGCGGTCGCCAACCCGTCGCAGACACCGGCCATCATCGGCCAGGCGGTCACCTCGCAGGTGGCCGTGGTCGCCGGCCTCAAGCAGGCGGGCGCGGAATACATCCTGGTGCCGAACATTCCCGATCTGGGCAAAACCCCGCGTTTCCTCAACAACGCCGGCGCCACCCAGCTCGCGGCCACCTACAACGCCGCGCTCTACAACGGCCTGACCGCGCAGGGCCTGCGGGTGATCCCGCTGGACACCTTCAATTTCCTGCGTGAAATCACCGCGTCGCCGGCGCAATACGGGTTCGTCAACGTGACCTCCCCGGCCTGCGGCAACACGCCATCGACCCTGTGCGTGCCGCAGAACTACGTCGAGCCGGGTGCGGCCGGCACCTACGCGTTCGCCGACGGCGTGCATCCGTCGCTCGCCGCGCACCAGATGCTCGGCCAGTACGCCATTTCGGTGCTGGAAGGCCCCCGCCAGCTGGCGGTGCTGCCGTACACCGCGTCGGTGATCGGACGCTCGCGCGCGGACCGCGTCGCCAGCCACATCGATACCAAGCCGGACGCCGATGGCGTGCGCTGGTGGGGCGACCTGCGCGGCGATTCGCTGCGCTACGACGAAGGCGATTTCGACGGCATCACCCCGACCGGCACCTTCGGCCTGGACTGGACCCGTGGCGACTTCGTGTTCGGCGGCTTCGCCGGCTTCGGTCGCGGCAAGATGGATTTCGGCGACAGCCGCGGCAGCTTCAAGCAATCCGATGCCACCCTCGGCGGCTTCGCCGGCTGGTACCAGGACCGCATGTGGGTGAACGGCCAGATCAGTTACACGTGGCTGTCCTACGACGTGGACCGCGACATCCCGATCGGCCCGGCCACCCGTCGCCACAGCGGTTCGCCGGACGGCAGCAACCTGACCGCGGCGATCAGCGCCGGCTACGACTTCGAGCATGGCCGCCTGCGCCATGGACCGGTCGCCAGTGTCGTAGCCCAGCGCGTCAAGCTGGATGGCTACGCGGAAAGCAACAGCAGCTCGACCGCGCTGACCTACGGCGATCAGGATTTCGATTCGCTGATCGGCAGCGTGGGCTGGAAGGCCAGCATCCAGGCCACCGAGCACACCCGTCCCTACGCGCAGCTGACCTACGACCACGAGTTCGAGGAAGCCGATCGCCAGGTGTTCGCCAGCCTGCAGTCGATGCCGGGCGTGATGCCGTACGCGGTGCCGGGCCTGAACTTCGATCGCAACTACGGCACTTTCACCGTCGGCGCCCGCACGCAGGTGTTCGGCCTGGACGCCGACGTCGGCGCGCGGGTCTCCGCCGGCAAGAAGGACGGCCACGATGCAACCGTGTTCGTCAGCCTGGGCGGCGGCTTCTGATCCAGGCGTCCGCCTGATGCTTTGCCTTGCGGCGCCCCTCGCGGGCGCCGCATTGCATCCGCGCCCCGACACCGCATAGACTCCTTTCCGTGCGGGTGTAGTTCAATGGTAGAACTGCAGCTTCCCAAGCTGCTAACGTGGGTTCGATTCCCATCACCCGCTCCACGTTTTCCTTCCCCTTGCGCCATGTCACCGGGCCGTCATCCACGGCTGCCGGGAGCGTGCGATCCTGTGGGCCTCAGCCGCGGCGACCCGCCATGAAACTGGCCATCCTTTCGCGCAACAGCAAGCTGTACTCCACCCGGCGCCTGGTCGAGGCCGCGCGCGAACGCGGCCACTCGGTGCGCGTGCTGGATCCGTTGCGCTGCTACATGCGCATCGCTTCGCATGGCTTCGCCATGCACTACATGGGCAAGCCCATCGCCGGCTACGCGGCGGTGATTCCCCGCATCGGCGCGTCGGTGACCCGCTACGGAACGGCCGTGCTGCGGCAGTTCGAACTGATGGGCAGCTTCAGCCCCAATCCGTCCGACGCCATCCTGCGCGCGCGCGACAAGCTGCGCGCCCACCAGTTGCTGGCGGCGCAGGGCATCGGGCTGCCGATCACCGTGTTCGGCGACAACCCGGACGACACCACCGACCTGCTGTCGATGCTCGGCCCGCCGCCGCACGTCATCAAGCTCAATGAGGGCGCCCAGGGCGCCGGGGTGATGCTGACCGAGAAGCCGTCGGCCTCGCGCAGCGTCGTCGAGGCGCTGAGGGGGCTGTACGCCAATTTCGTGGTCCAGGAATTCATCGGCGAGGCCGAGGGCGCCGACCTGCGCTGCTTCGTGGTCGGGGGGCGGGTCATCGCCTCCATGCGCCGGCAGGCGCCCGAGGGCGACTTCCGTTCCAACCTGCACCGCGGCGGCACCGCCGAGGCCGCCCCGGCGACGGAGCAGGAGCGGGCCGTGGCCGTGCGCGCCGCGCAGGTGCTGGGCCTGGGGGTGGCCGGGGTCGACCTGATCCGCTCGCACCGGGGGCCGCTGGTCCTGGAGGTCAACTCGACCCCGGGCCTGGAAGGCATCGAGGCGGTCTGCGGCGTGGACGTCGCCGGGGCCATCGTCGACCACCTGGCGGACGGGGCCGCCTGTTCAGCCTGAACGAGCGCCTGAACAGGGTGATTTCACGCAGAATTAACGCGACCTTTAACGGTTTTTTAGTCGAAATCCGCGTAGCCTTGCCCGACCGCTAGCTCTGCGTCTTCCCTGGATTGGGTTACTTCTGGAAAGCACAGGATTACGGTAATCGGGGCACATCTTGGCCCAGGTCGGCGCCCGCCGGCCTGGGCTTTTTCTTGGCGGAAGGCACGGCATCCAGGCCGTGAACGATGCTGGCGGGGCGTGCAGGGAGAATTTGTTAAATTCAGGCCCTCACCTTTGGAACCGTGGCCCGCCGGACGGGTCGAACGGATCCCAACACAGGAACCACCATGCGAATTCTGGTCATTGAAGACAACAGCGACATCGCCGCCAACCTCGGAGACTACCTGGAGGAGCGCGGCCACACGGTCGACTTCGCCGCAGACGGCGTCACCGGCCTGCACCTGGCCGTGGTCCACGAGTTCGATGCCATCGTGCTGGATCTGAACCTGCCGGGCATGGACGGGCTGGAGGTCTGCCGCAAGCTGCGCAACGAGGCGCGCAAGCAGACCCCGGTGCTGATGCTGACGGCGCGCGATTCGCTGGACAACAAGCTGGCCGGCTTCGATTCCGGCGCCGACGACTACCTGATCAAGCCGTTCGCCCTGCAGGAAGTGGAAGTCCGCCTCAACGCGCTTTCGCGCCGCGGCAAGGGCGTGCAGACGCGGGTGCTGGAAGTCGGCGATCTGGAGTACAACCTGGACACCCTGGAAGTGCGCCGGCAGGGCAAGCTGCTGCAACTCAACCCGACCGCGCTGAAGATCCTGCAGGCGCTGATGGAAGCTTCGCCGGCGGTGGTCACCCGGCAGGAACTGGAAACCCGGGTGTGGGGCGAGGAACTGCCGGATTCGGATTCCCTGCGCGTGCACATCCATGGTCTGCGCGCGGTGGTCGACAAGCCCTTCGAGACCCCGCTGATCCAGACCCGCCACGGCATCGGCTACCGGATCGCCGCGCCCGATGGCAACGCCTGACCGGCGGCCCCCGGCCGCCCGACGCGCGGCCAAGTTCCGCCATCGGCTCCGCACCCGCATCATCCTGTCGTTCTTTCTGCTGGGCACGGGCCTGACGGGTCTGTTTGCCTACTTGACCGACGTGACGCGCCAGCGCGTGGAAAACGAACTGGTCGAAGACGTGATGAATCAGAACATCGATAAGTCATGGCAGCTATACCAGCTGAACCCGGACAACGTGGCCTCGCCGGTACAGCAGATGCGTGCCCGCATCGTCAGGCCCGACGGATTCGAGCGCCTGCGCGCCGACCAGCCCGACTGGTACGACTTCAAGGACGGCATCCACAATCTCAGCGGCATCGACGAGAACGGCCAGCCGTATTCGTACAAGCTGGCGGTGCGCAAGACGCCGGAGGCCTGGTTCTTCCTGGCCTACGACATGACCCAGTCGCGCAAGGGCGAAATGCAGCTCAAGCGCTGGCTGTATTTGTCGGTCATCCTGTTCGGCGCGCTGTCACTGATCATCGGCTGGTGGTCCGCTTCCCGCGTGATGAGTCCGGTGTCGAGCCTGGCGCGGCGATTGCGCGCCTACAAGGGCAGCAGCGATCCCCAGCCTCTGGCCCCGCATTTCCCGGAAGACGAGGTGGGTGAACTGGCCAAGGCGCTGGACGACTACTCCGACCGCCTGACCGAAGTGGTCCAGCGCGACCGCGAATTCAACGCCGACGTCAGCCACGAACTGCGCACGCCGCTGGCGGTCATCCGTGGTTCGGTCGAGCTGATGCTGTCGCGCCAGGACCTGGACGAGAAGACCCGCACCCGCATCCAGCGCATCCAGCGCGCCGAACAGCAATGCACCGATCTGATCAGCGCGCTGCTGCTGCTCTCACGCGGCGAACGTGGTCATGGCAATACCGATGTCGCCCGCGTCGCCGAGCAACTGCTGGATGCGCATCGCGCGCAGCTGGGGGGCAAGAAGCTGGAACTTCGCGTGGAGGGCGAAGGCGGGATGACGGTGGATGCGCCCGAGGCGGCCCTTTCGGTCGCGCTGGGCAATCTGATCGGCAACGCGGTCAAGTACACCCCCGAAGGCGAGGTGGTGGTGCGGTTGCTGCCGGCCGCGGTCGAAGTGGAGGATTCCGGGCCGGGCCTGAGCAAGGAGGATGCCGCGCGCCTGTTCGAGCGCGGCTATCGCGGCACCCACGCCGGCCACTCGCAGGGTGGCGGTATCGGCCTGTCGATCGTCAGCCGGCTGTGTGCGCTGTACGACTGGCAGGTGAGCGTGCGCCCCGGTGAACAGAAGGGTGTGATCGCGACCCTGAAATTCTCGCCGATGCGCGAATGAGGCATTGCTGCGTGGGTGCGGGAACGCTTCCGCGCCCAAGCGCTACAGCGTGATCCAGAAACAGTTGTACGCCCTTCGCAGGCCGAACACGGTGCGGGAGGGCGTGGCGCTGTTCTTCAGGGTCTGCTCCAGGCG
This sequence comes from Pseudoxanthomonas sp., assembly GCF_051953815.1. GTDB lineage: Bacteria > Pseudomonadota > Gammaproteobacteria > Xanthomonadales > Xanthomonadaceae > Pseudoxanthomonas_A. The sequence continues at coordinate 11,151 of NZ_JBQCIJ010000056.1, forward strand.
CAGGCCGACGGGGCGCTGCGGCGTGGTCTGCGGGTAATAGCCGTCGGTGTTGGCGTCGAGCACGCTGCCATCCTCGGCCAGCACCGGCGCGGCGGCACGGATCGGGACGATGTCGATCAGCGGCCGCTGCACCACCGCTTCCAGTTGATCCAGGATGCGGTTGGCGGATGAATCGGAGATGCCGTTCCACTGGTAGATGCCGGCCAGCCGGTTGACGTCATGGGCGTCGACGGCGGCGGTGATCTGCGCGACCAGATCGCTGAGCGTGCGCGAGCAGGTGCCGCGGTACAGGCCGGAGGAACCGTGGACGGAGCCGGAAGCGGGATCGGGCAGGCGATCCATCGCGCCGATGTCCTCGCAGCGCTTGTCGGTGTAGACCGTTTCGCCGGTCATGGTGGTGCAGCGCTGCACTGGCTGCTGGGCCTGCGCGCGTTGGATGCCGCCGGATCCGGCCAGCCAGCAGGCGAACAGCAACAGGAGGACGCATCGCATCGCGCCAGCCTACCGGCCGGCGCGCGATCCGCCAATGCTCCCGGACATCGCGCGGCGCCGACTGGAACGCCGCGCACGTTCGCGCGGTGGCTCAGCGGCCCAGTCGGCTCAGCACGGCCTGGGTCGGCTTGGCCAGGTTGAGGGTGTAGAAGTGCAGGGAAGGCGCGCCACCGGCGATGAGCCGTTCGCACAGGCGGGCCACCACGTCGGCGCCGAACTCGCGAATGCTGTCGGCATCATCGCCGTAGGCCTGCATGCGCTTGCTGATCCAGCGCGGGATCTCGGCGCCGCAGGCTTCCGAGAAGCGCCTGAGCTGCGAGAAATTGGAGATGGGCATGATCCCCGGCACGATCGGGATGGTCACGCCGAGCTTGCGCGCCGCGTCGACGAAGTGGAAATAGGCGTCGGCGTTGTAGAAATACTGGGTGATGGCGCCGTCGGCGCCGGCATCGACCTTGGCCTTGAAGTACTTCAGGTCGGTCAGCGCGTCATCGGATTGCGGATGCGTTTCCGGATAGGCGCCGACCTCGATGTGGAAGCTGTCGCCGTGCTCGGCGCGGATGAACGCGATCAGTTCGGAGGCATAGCGCAGATCGCCCGGATGGCCCATGCCCGAGGGCAGATCGCCGCGCAGGGCGACGATGCGCTTGCAGCCGATGGCGCGGTACAGCTTGAGCAGTTCGCGGATTTCCTCGCGGCTGCCGCCCACGCAGGACAGGTGAGGCGCGGCGGAGAAGCCGTGCTTCTGGTTGAGGTGGCGGACCGTTTCGGAGGTGTAGCTCAGGGTCGAGCCGCCGGCGCCGAAGGTGCAGGAGACGTACTCCGGGGCATGTTCCTTGAGCTTCTCCGCGGTGCGGTCGAGCTGGGCGCGCTGCTCGTCGGTCTTGGGCGGGTAGAACTCGAAACTCAGGGCGGTCATGGGCGGGGCGGGCGATGGGATGGGTGGCATTATATCTCTCCATCAAGATGGATATGCAAACGGGCGGCGGGCGCGGGAGCGGCCACGCGGTACCCTGTGCGGGTTCTTCCAGCGCTTTCGTCCATGTCCATCGTCCTGACCCCGTTCGCCCGTACCCGCCTGTTTCCCCGTGAAATCCGCCGCAACACCATCCAGGACTGCACGCCCGATCAGTTCGAACGCTATCTCAACGCGCATGCGCCGCTGAAGGTGCTGGAGGGCTATGCGCCGTTCTGCAAACTGCACGTGCACGAGAACTGGACCTCCACCCGCTGCCTCACGGTGCCGATCACCGATGCCAACCGCCATCGGCTGCGCTCGGCCTACGAGGCCCGCACCCGCGAGGAGCTGCCGGTGCTGGTGCGCTGGTTCGAGGGCGTGGAGCCGCCGGTGGCGCGTTTTCTGGTGGTGATCCTGTACAGCCGCGAGCAACTGGCCCGCGAAGGCAGTCCTATCGACGCCGACTGGGGCGTGGTCGGTTGCCTGTACACCGCCGAGCCGGAGGAGATTCCGATGGCGCCGATCACCATGATGCGCAATGCGCTGGGGGTGGAGGAGGGCGGATCCGGCACGCCGCTGGATCGCGAGGCCTATCGCCGCGCGGTGGAATTCTGGGAGAACAACGCGAACTGGCGGCCGTAAGTACGGGGACGCGGCGCCGGCTGGAGTGCCTGCCTCAGCGCGCCCGTCCGATAGGGGCGACATCGGCGCCGGTCAGCCGCAGCAGGTCGTCCGGCGCCAGTTCCACTTCCAGCCCGCGACGGCCCGCGCTGACGTGGATCGTCGGCAGAGGACGCGCGCTGGCGTCCAGGAACGCGCGCAGGCGCTTCTTCTGCCCCAGCGGGCTGATGCCGCCGACCAGGTAGCCGGTGGCGCGCTGCGCGGCCTCCGCCGCGGCCATGTCGCAGCGGCGGCAGCCGGCGGCTTCGGCCAATGCCTTGAGATCGAGCTGGCCGGCGACCGGCACGATCGCCACCAGCAGTTCGCGGGCCTCGGTGACCGCCAGCAGCGTCTTGAACACCCGCGCCGGATCCAAACCCAGCTTCTCGACCGCTTCGGCGCCATAGGAGCCAGCGTCGCGATCATGCGTGTACGCATGCACGGCATGGGCGACGCGTTCGCGCCTGAGCAGTTCGATGGCGGGCGTCATGGATGGGGTCCGTGTCTTCGTCGGCGTCCATCCTGGCCGCGTGGCGCGCTCTTGTCTTGAACCGGATTGCGGCGCGCGAACGACAACGGGCGCCCGAAGGCGCCCGTTGCGTTCCGGGACGGATCGACCGGGCGAGCCGATCGAACGCGTTCCGATCAGTAGCGGTAGTGATCCGGCTTGTAGGGGCCTTCCACCGGCACGCCGAGGTAGTCGGCCTGGTCCTGGGTCAGCTTGGTCAGCTTGACGCCGATCTTCTCCAGGTGCAGGCGCGCCACTTCCTCGTCCAGGTGCTTGGGCAGGCGGTAGACGGTCTTCTCGTAGACGTCCTTGTTCGCCCACAGGTCGATCTGGGCCAGGGTCTGGTTGGCGAACGAGTTGGACATCACGAAGCTGGGATGGCCGGTGGCGCAGCCCAGGTTGACCAGGCGGCCTTCGGCCAGCAGGAAGATCGCGTTGCCGTTCGGGAACACGTACTTGTCCACCTGCGGCTTGATGTTGACCTTCTGCACGCCCGGGAAGTTGACCAGCGCATCGACCTGGATTTCGTTGTCGAAGTGGCCGATGTTGCAGACGATGGCCTGGTCCTTCATCGCCTTCATGTGGTCGATGGTGATGATGTCCTTGTTGCCGGTCGTGGTCACGTAGATGTCGGCCGTGCCCAGGGTGTCCTCGATGGTGTTGACCTCGAAGCCTTCCATCGCCGCCTGCAGCGCGCAGATCGGATCGATCTCGGTGACGATCACGCGGGCGCCGTAGGCGCGCAGCGAGTGCGCCGAACCCTTGCCGACGTCGCCGTAACCGCAGACCACGGCGACCTTGCCGGCCAGCATCACGTCCATCGCGCGCTTCAGGCCGTCGGCCAGCGATTCGCGGCAACCGTACAGGTTGTCGAACTTGGACTTGGTGACCGAGTCGTTGACGTTGATCGCCGGGACCAGCAGGGTGCCGGCTTCGGCCAGCTGGTACAGGCGGTGCACGCCGGTGGTGGTTTCCTCGGACACGCCCTTCCAGGCCTTGACCACTTCGGTCCAGTAGCCCGGACGTTCCTTGTGCACGCGCTTGAGCAGGTTCTTGATCACCTGCTCCTCATGGCTGGAAGAGGCGGTGTTGACCCAGTCCGAACCGTTTTCCAGTTCGTAGCCCTTGTGGATCAGCAGGGTGACGTCGCCGCCGTCGTCGACGACCAGTTCCGGACCCTGCTTGCCGCCGCCGAAGCTCAGCGCGTCGAGCGTGCAGTCCCAGTATTCCTCCAGGCTCTCGCCCTTCCAGGCGAACACCGGGGTGCCGGTGGCGGCGATCGCCGCGGCGGCGTGATCCTGGGTGGAGAAGATGTTGCACGAAGCCCAGCGCACGTCGGCGCCCAGGTCCACCAGCGTCTCGATCAGCACGGCGGTCTGGATGGTCATGTGCAGCGAACCGGTCACGCGCACGCCCTTGAGCGGCTTGGCGGCGGCGTGCTTGCGGCGGATGGACATCAGGCCCGGCATCTCGTGCTCGGCGATGTCGATTTCCTTGCGGCCCCAGTCGGCCAGGGAAATGTCGGCGACCTTGTAGTCACCCTCGGTGGAAAACTGGCGTACGGCGTTCATGAATTGCTCCGGTTAGTGGGCGAGCTGGGCTCGCATTCTCGACCGGGCGCCGTTACAGAAAAGTCCTGCCGAGCCTGGCCGTGCGCACTTCCCTGGAAGTCGTCGCGGTCGCAGCGCCCCTCGGCGAGGGCGGCCATTATATCGGCTGTTCCGGATGAAGCGATGGATGTGCCCGGGGCATGACCGACGGCCGTGGCCCGGCCCGGCGCGGGGTTGTTAAGCTCCGATGAATCCCTGCCAACGAGAGCCCCGCATGACCTCCATGCCCCGTATCGCCGCCCTGGCCCTGGCGGTGAGCCTGCTGGCCCCGGCCGCCCTGGCGCGCACGCCGACGGCCGCGCCGCCGGCCACCGCCGACGCCGGTTACCAGCTGCCGCCTCCCGCCCTGCGCGCCATCGTCGACGCACCCCGCCGCCCCGACGTCTCGGTCAGTCCGCGCCGCGATCTGCTGGCCCTGATGCAGGTACCCGCGCTGCCGGGCATCGACGTGGTCGCCCAGCCGGAGCTGAAGCTGGCGGGCCTGCGCATCCACCCGCGCAGCCATTCCGCCAGCCGGTTCTCCTTTGGCACCGATTTCTGGCTGCAGGAAGTCGCCTCCGGCAAGGAGCTGCGGATCCAGGGACTGCCGCAGCCGCTGTCGATGGTCGGTTTCCGCTGGTCGCCGGACCAGCGCTACATCGCCTTCAACCGCATCGATCCGCAGTCCGCCGGCAACGAGCTGTGGCTGATCGACGTGGCCGCGCGCAGTGCGCGTCGGCTGAGCGACCGCGCGCTCAACACCGTCGTCGGGCGTGGTTACGCCTGGCTGGGCGACAGCAGCCGCCTGCTGGTCCAGTTGCAGCCGCAAGGGCAGGGCGAGGCGCCGGAGCGCAGCCTGGTGCCTTCCGGTCCCAACGTGCAGCAGACCCAGGCCGGCGGCGGCGTGGTCCAGATCCGCACCTACCAGGACATGCTCCGCAACGAGGGCGATGCGCGCCTGCTGGAATATCAACTGCGCTCGCAGCCCGCCCTGATCGATCTGACCGGCGCGGTGAAGCCGCTGGGCAATCCCGATCTGAACCTGTCGCTGTCGGCTTCGCCGGATGGCCGTTACATCCTGCGCCGCCGCGTCGAGCGGCCGTTCTCCTACCTGGTGCCGGTGAGTTCGTTCCCGACCCGCATCGAAGTCCTGGACATGCAGGGGCAACTGGTCCACGAGGTCGCCAGGCTGCCGCTGATCGAAGGACTGCCGCCGGGCAACGACGCGGTGCCGGCCGGCGTGCGCGACATCCAGTGGCGCGCCGACGCCGACGCCACCCTGGTCTGGGCGGAAGCCCAGGACGGTGGCGACCCGTCGCGCGAGGCCGCCATCCGCGACGCGGTGATGATGCAGGCCGCGCCGTTCGACAGACCGCCGGTGACCCTGGCGCGGCTGGGCATGCGCCTGGCCGACATCCAGTGGGGCAACGGCCAGTTGGCCCTGATCAGCGAAGCCTGGTGGAAAAACCGCCAGATCCGCGAATGGCGGATCGCGCCGGACGACGCGGCGCAGGCGCCTAAGCTGATCCGCGAAGGCTCCTACGAGGATCGCTACAACGATCCCGGTTCGCCGGTGCTCGCGCAGGACGCGCGCGGCGAAATGCGCCTGATGATGGCGGCCGACGGCCGCAGCATCTTCCGGATCGGCGACGGCGCGTCGCCGGAAGGGGATCGTCCCTTCCTGGACAAGGTTGATCTGGACAAGTCCGGCGCGGACGGCGGCAGGACCCGCCTGTTCCATTCGCAGGCGCCGTACTACGCGGCGCCGGTGGCGCCGCTGGACGCCGACGGCCAGCGTCTGCTGATCACCCGCGAATCGCCGGACGAACCCACCAACCTGTTCGTCGTCGAAGGCGCCGGCGAGCCGCGCGCGCTGACCCGCTTCCCGCACCCGACGCCGCAGCTGAAAGGCGTGAAGAAGCAGCAGGTCCGTTACAAGCGCAAGGATGGCGTGGATCTCACCGCGACCCTGTACCTGCCGCCGAACTACGATCCCAAGCGCGACGGTCGCCTGCCGATGCTGATGTGGGCGTATCCGGCCGAGTTCAAATCCGCCGAGGCCGCCGGGCAGGTGACCGATTCGCCGTACCGTTTCAACGCGATCAGCTATTGGGGACCGCTGGCGTTCCTGGCGATGGGCTATGCGGTGTGGGACGACTTCTCCGTGCCGATCGTGGGCGAGGGCGACAAGGAGCCCAACGACACCTACGTCCCGCAACTGGTCGCCAGCGCCGAAGCGGCGGTGGACGAAGCGGTGCGCCTGGGCGTGGCCGATCGCGAGCGCATCGCCGTCGGTGGCCATTCCTATGGCGCGTTCATGACCGCCAACCTGCTCGCGCACACCCGCCTGTTCAAGGCCGGCATCGCGCGCAGCGGCGCCTACAACCGGACCCTGACGCCGTTCGGCTTCCAGGCCGAGGAGCGCAACTTCTGGCAGGCGCCGGAGGTGTACGAAACGATGTCGCCGTTCAACCACGCCGATCAAATCAAGGACGCGCTGCTGCTGATCCATGGCGAACAGGACAACAACTCCGGCACCTTCCCGATCCAGAGCGAACGCATGTACGCGGCAATCAAGGGCCTGGGCGGCACCGCGCGGCTGGTGATGCTGCCGAACGAATCGCACGGCTATCGCGCGCGTGAATCGATCCTGCAGATGCTGGCCGAATCCAATGCCTGGCTCGACCGCTACGTGAAGCAGCCGCCCGCCGCGCCGGCCAAGCGCTGACGACGGCGCTACCGGAACCCGACCAATTGCGGTCCGGTTCGCCTGTCCCGCGGGACATCGCGGGACAGGCGTGCGGCGGTGCAGCAGACGCGGGCCGAATTGGGGTAGTGTTGGGAACCCACCCCCGCCGCCCGGTCCGCCGTCTCGATGAATTCGCCCCGCAGTCTCGAGTTCGCTCCCCCCGATGTACCGCTCCGTGAAGACGTGCGCCGGCTTGGCGCGCTGGTCGGCGACATGCTGGCCGAGCAGGTGTCGCCCGCGTTCCTGGATGAAGTCGAGCGCGTGCGCACCACCGCCATCGCCCGCCGCCAGAGCGATGCGCCGCCGCAATCGCTGGCGGGCCTGCTGGCCGGACTGAAACCCTCGCATGCCGAAGGCCTGATCCGCGCGTTCAGCGCGTACTTCCAGGTGGTCAACATCGCCGAGCGCGTGCATCGCATCCGCCGCCGTCGCGACTACCAGCGCACCGACAGCGGCAAGCCGCAGCCGGAAGGCCTGCAGGATATCCTGCAGCGCCTGCGGGCGCAGGGCGTGGGCATCGACGAACTGGCGCAATGGCTGCCACGCATCGACATCGAGCCGGTGTTCACCGCGCATCCCACCGAGGCGGTCCGGCGCGCGCTGCTGGAGAAGGAACAACTGATGGTCGCCAGCCTCGTCAACGGGCTGGATGGCACGCGCACGCCCGGCGAGCAGGCCACCGACATCGCGCGCTTCCGGATGGCGCTGACCTCGGCGTGGCAGACCGCCGATTCCTCGCCGGTGCGCCCGGGCGTGGAGGACGAGCGCGAGCATGTCGGCTTCTATCTAATCGAAGTGCTGTACCGAGTGGTGCCGGTGTTGTACGAAACGCTGGAAAGCGCCATCACCCAGGTCTATGGCGAACAGCCGGCGATCACCCGCCACCTGCCGCGGCTGCTGCGCTTCGGCACCTGGGTGGGCGGCGACATGGACGGCAATCCGAACGTCGACGCCGGCACCATCACCGCGACCCTCAACGCGCAACGCGCGCTGATCCTGCGCCGTTACATCAAGGAACTGCGCCAGCTCACCACGCTGCTCAGCCAATCCAGCTCGCTGGTCGGGGTATCGACCGAAGTGCTGGCGCGCGTGGACGAGTATCGCCAAAGGCTGCCGAAAGCCGCCGCGCAGTCGCGCCCGCGCCATGGCGACATGCCGTATCGCCTGCTCAACGATCTGATGCGCGCGCGGTTGCAGGCCACGCTGGAAGATCTGCCGCAGGGTTATGCCGGCCCGGAGGAACTGGCCGCCGACGTGGATCTGATCCTGCGCAGCCTGGAGGCCAACCGCGGCATCCACGCCGGCTGGTTCGCGGTGCGCCGGCTGGCCTGGCGCATCCGCAGCTTCGGCTTCCACCTGGCGCGGCTGGACGTGCGCCAGGAATCCAGCGTGCATGCGCGCGCGGTCGCCGCCGCGCTCGGCGACGCGCAGTGGGAATCGCGCGACGCCGTCGAGCGCGGCGCGCTGCTGGCGCCCTATGCCAGCGGCGAACGGCAACTGCCGGCATCGGAGGAAGAAGGCAATCCACGCCTGGACGCGGTGTTCGCCGCCCTGGGCGACGCGCGCCGCCGGCACGGCGCCGATGCGCTGGGCGCGTACATCATCAGCATGGCGCACAACCGCGCCGACGTGCTCACCGTGCTGGCGCTGGCGCGCCGCGGCGGGCTGGTCGACGGGAGCGGACACGTGCCGCTGGACATCGCGCCGTTGTTCGAAACCGTGGACGATCTGCGCCATGGCCCGGACACGCTGCGCGACCTGATGGCCGATCCGGTGTACCGCGCGCACCTGGCCGCGCGCGGCAACGTGCAGATGGTGATGCTGGGTTATTCCGACAGCGGCAAGGACGGCGGCATCGCCGCATCGCGCTGGGGCCTGCAGCGTGGTCAGGTCGAACTGTTGCAGACCGCCAACGAACTCGGCATCAAGCTGACCTTCTTCCACGGCCGCGGCGGCTCCATCAGCCGCGGCGGCGGCAAGACCACCCGCGCGGTCGACGCCTCGCCGCGCGGCAGCGTCGACGGTCGCCTGCGGGTGACCGAGCAGGGCGAGGTCATCCACCGCAAGTACGGCATCCGCGCGCTGGCGCTGCGTTCGCTGGAGCAATCGGTCGGCGCGGTGCTGGCATCCTCGCTGCGTCCGCGCCCGCTGGAACCGCGCGAGCCGGGCTGGCGCGCGATCATGGACACGGTCGCCCGCGACAGCAGCGCGGCGTACCGCGATTTCGTGGCCGCGCCGCGGTTCATGGATTACTTCCGCAGCGCCACGCCGATCGACGTGATCGAACGGATGACGCTCGGCTCGCGCCCGTCGCGCCGGCTCGGCCAGGACGCGGCGCTGGGCAACCTGCGGGCGATTCCCTGGGTGTTCGCCTGGAGCCAGGCGCGGGCGGTGATTCCCGGCTGGTTCGGCGTGGGCAGCGGCCTGCAGGCGGCGGTGGACGCGCACGGCGAGGAGGCGGTGCTGGAAATGGCGCACGACTGGCCGTTCTTCCGCACCTTCCTCGACGACATCTCGATGGTGCTGGCCAAGGGCGACCTGAGCATCGCCGAGATGTTCTCGCGCATGGCCGGCAACCTGCATGACGAGTTTTTCCCGCGCATCCAGCGCGAACACGCGCTGACCCTGCGATGGGTGCTGCGCCTGACCGGCGATGAGTGGCTGCTGCAACACGATCAGCGGCTGGCGCTGTCGATCCGCCTGCGCAATCCTTACATCGATCCGATCAGCGTCCTGCAGGTGGACCTGCTGCGTCGCTGGCGCGAGGCCGGGCGCGAGGACGACACCCTGCTGCGGGTGCTGGTGGCGAGCATCAACGGCGTGTCGCAGGGCGTCCAGAACACCGGCTGATCGCGGCCGGAGGCGAACTGGAAAAAGCGCGCGGTCAGCCTTCGTGTCCGCGCTTGGGCCGGTCCAGTTGCAGATCCAGCCAGCGCAGCAGATCCGCGACCACCCGGCTGCGTTCCGGATCGGCCTCGTTGTAGATCTCGTGATACAGCCGCAGGTACTCGTGCGCGCGCAGTTTGCGCTGCGGCGCGGCGGCGGCGAAGGCGCGCGAGCCGGCGGGATCGACCAGGTGATCGTCGGCGGCGAATTGCAACAAGGTCGGCGTCCGCAGTTCCGGCGCGCGCGCGATCACCTGGCGGCCGCCGCTGAAAATGAAATGCGCCAGCCGGGTGCTGATGCGGGAATGGTTGAGCGGATCCTCGCGGTACTCGCGTTCGACATGCGGGTCGTGCGAGAGCCGGTCCGCGTCCAGGCCGGTGCGCAGGGTCAGGTCCGGCCACCAGCCGGCCAGGCCGCGGGCGAAGGCGCGCTGGATGCCGCCGGCATGGGTGGCGAGCGCCGGCGAGGAGGCAATCAGGCCGCGCGGCACCAGATCCTGCAGCAGGACCGCATGCAGGGCGACCAGCCCGCCCATGCTGTGGCCGAACAGGAACGGCAGATCGCCGCCTTCCGCGGCGTAGGCGTTGAACACCGACACCGTGTCGCGGGGCAGGCGGGCCGGTTCGTCCAGGCATCCGCGCGCACCATCGCTGCGACCATGGCCACGGTGATCGTAGGCGCGCACCGCGATGCCCGCCGCGTTCAATTCCTCCGCCAGCCGCGCGTATCGGCCCGAGTGTTCGCCCAGTCCATGCACCAGCAGCAGGCGCGCGCGCGGTCGCGGCAGCGGCCAGTCGCGCTGGTGCAGGCGCAGACCGTCATGGGTGAGGAAGGGCGAGATCGGGAGAGCGGTCGGCATGGCGCAACATCGCTTGCGCCCGCGCGACGGTCAAGAGGCGCGGGCGTCGAACGTAATCGAGGCGAACCGGCTCAGCCGTCCAGTTCGGCCCAGCGCTGGTAGGCCAGTTCCAGTTCCTGCTGGAGCGCGGCCAGTTGTTCGTTGGCGCGCTGCAGGCTGGCCGGATCCTGCTGGTAGTACGCCGGATCGTTCATCGCCTCGGTGCGGCCGGCGATGTCGGCCTCCAGGGTCTCGATGCGCGCGGGCAACTGCTCCAGTTCGCGCGCGTCCTTGTAGCTGAGCTTGCGCCGCGCGGGCGCCGCCGCGGGACTGGTCTCGGCGACGGGCGAAGCCGCGGGAGGAACGGGCCTGGAAGCGGCCACGGCCGCCACGGACGGCCGCTGGCGCAGCCAGTCGCTGTAGCCGCCGACGTAGTCGCCCAGGCGGCCTTCGCCCTCCAGCACCAGGGTGCTGGTGACCACGTTGTCGAGGAAATCGCGGTCGTGGCTGACCAGCAGCAGCGTGCCCTTGTAGTCGAGCAGCAGCTCTTCCAGCAGCTCCAGCGTTTCCACGTCCAGATCGTTGGTCGGTTCGTCCATCACCAGCAGGTTGGACGGCTGCGCGAACAGCTTGGCCAGCAGCAGGCGGTTGCGCTCGCCGCCGGACAGGCGGGTGATCGGCGCGCGCGCGCGTTCCGGCGAGAACAGGAAGTCCTGCAGGTAGCCGATGATGTGCTTGCGGCTGCCGTTGATCTCGACGAAGTCGCGCCCTTCGGCGACGTTCTCCAGCGCGGTGAGCGATTCGTCCAGCTGGCTGCGGTGCTGGTCGAAGTAGGCGATCTGCAGGCCGGTGCCCAGCTTGACTTCGCCTTGCTGCGGGGCCAGTTCGCCCAGCAGGATCTTCAGCAGGGTGGATTTACCGGCGCCATTGGGACCGATGATGCCGACCCGATCGCCGCGCATGATCGTGGCCGATACGCGATCCAGCAGGACGCGCCCGTCGTAGGCCTGCGACACGTCCGTGGCTTCGATGACCTTGCGTCCGGACGCCTGCGCGGCGGCGGCCTCCATCCTGACGTTGCCGGACAGCTCGCGCCGTTGCGCGCGTTCGCGACGCATCGCCTTGAGCGCGGTGACGCGCCCCTCGTTGCGTGTTCGGCGGGCCTTGATGCCCTGGCGGATCCAGACTTCCTCCTGCGCCAGCAGTTTGTCGAAGCGCGCGTTCTCCTGCGCCTCGGCGTGCAGGCGCTCCTCGCGCCGGCGCAGGTAGTTGTCGTAGTCGCCCGGCCAGCTGGTGAGCTGGCCGCGATCGATCTCGACGATGCGGGTGGCCAGCGCACGCAGGAAACTGCGGTCGTGGGTGACGAACACCAGGCTGCCCTCGAACTGCTTGAGGAAACCTTCCAGCCAGGCGATCGCCTCGATGTCCAGGTGGTTGGTCGGTTCGTCCAGCAGCAGGATGTCCGGCTTGCGCACCAGCGCCTGCGCCAGCAGCACGCGCCGCTTCATGCCGCCGGACAGGGCGGCGAAATCGGCGTCCTCGGGCAGTTCCAGCCGGGCCAGCACCTGCTGCACGCGGCGGTCCAGGTCCCAGCCGTGGCGGGACTCGATCTGCGCCTGCGTCTCGCCCAGCGCGGCCATGTCGCCCTCGGCCAGCGCATGGTGGTAGCGGGCGAGCAGCGCGCCCAGATCGCCCAGGCCCTGGGCGACCACGTCGAACACGCTGCCGGCGGTGTCCTGCGGGACCTCCTGCGCCATGCGCGCGACCACCACGCCGCCCTGGATCCGGATTTCGCCGTCGTCCGGGCGGATTTCACCGGCCATCAGCCGCATCAGGGTGGATTTGCCGGCGCCGTTGCGGCCGACGATGCAGACGCGTTCGCCGGCTTCGATGGACAGATCGACGTGTTCGAGAAGGAGCGGACCGCCGACGCTGAAGTCGACCCGCTGGAATTGCAGAAGGGACATGGCGCCATTGTACCCGCCCGTGGCGCCGCGCCCGCCGCCCCGCGAAGGCCGGCGGGGAGTTTTCCCGGCCTACTGGAACCCGTACCGGACCACGTGGAAGAAGACCGGCGCGGCGAACACCACCGAATCGAGCCGATCCAGCATGCCGCCGTGACCCTCGATCATCTCGCCCCAGTCCTTCGCCCCCAGGCTGCGCTTGACCGCCGACAACGCCAGCCCGCCGAGGAAGCCGCACAACACGATGAGCAGCGACAGCAGCCCGGACTGCAAGGGCGTGAACGGGGTGATCCACCACAGCGCAGCGCCCACGCCGGCGGCGGACAGGCCGCCGCCGATCAGGCCTTCCACCGTCTTGGACGGACTGACCAGCGGCGCCAGCAGGTGCCGGCCGAACAGTTTGCCGAACACGTACTGCAGCACATCGCTCAACTGCACCACCAGCAGCAGGTACAGCAGCAGCATCAGGTTCTGCCCCTCGTAGCCGGGGATGCGCAGCAGCAACAGCGCCGGCGCGTGGCTCAGGCAGTACACCGCCAGCATCAGGCCCCACTGGACCTTGGCGCTGCGGGCCAGGAAGTCCTCGGTGTCGCCGGACAACGCCGACACCGCCGGCAGCAGCAGGAAGCCGTACACCGGGATGCACATCACGAACAGGCCGTACCAGTCGATGCCGATCAGCCAGTACTGCAGCGGGATCGCGATGTAGAAGCACAGGCACAGCGCGAAATGGTCGCCGCGGCGGGTGGGGGTGAGGCTGATGAATTCGCGCAGCGCCAGGAACGAGAGCAGGCCGAACAGCACCAGCGTCGCCACCTTGCCCAGCAGGAAGCAGGCGGCCAGCACGCCGGCCATCACCCACCAGGCGCGGATGCGCGCGTTGAGGTTGTCGATGACCGGTCCGGGCCTGCGCAGGTGCAGCAGCCAGCCGATCAGGCTGGCCAGCAGCAGCAGCGCGCCGATGCCGCCCATCACGCCCCAGAACGTCTGCGGCGCGCGCGCGATGGCGGCCTGCAGGAAGCCGCCCATCGGCAGAACGGTGGCGATCAGGTTCATGCCAGCGCCACCACGGCGGCGCGGGCGCGTTCCAGGAAGGCGTCCTTGTCTTCGTCGGGCCGCAGCGCCACCGGCGCGCCGAACCGCACCGTGCACACCAGCGGCACCGGCACCAGGCTGCCCTTGGGCAGGCAGCGCCGCGCGTTGTCCAGGTAGACGGCGATGAATTCCACCTGCGGATACCGGCGCGCCAGGTGGAACAGGCCGGACTTGAACGCCTGCGGATGGATGTCGTGGTTGCGCGTGCCTTCCGGGAACAGGATCAGCGAATCGCCGGCGTCCAGCGCCTGGTACAGCGGTTCCAGCAGATCCTGGTCGGGGGTGCTGCGCTGGCGATCGATCAGCACCGCGTTGAAACCGTGCCGGGCCAGCCAGCGCCTGGGCCCGTGGCCCCAGTAATCACGCGCCGCCACCGGTCGCGTGCGCGCGCGCAGCGGCGGGGGCAGCGCGGCCCACAGCGCCACCGTGTCGATGTGGCTGGCGTGGTTGGCGAAATAGATCCGCTGGCGCGGTTCCGGCCGCGAACCCTGCCAGCGCGGATACGCGCCGAAGAACAGATGGGCCAGGCCGGCGAGCAGGCGCGAGGCCATCTCAGGCGTTCCCGCGCAGCTGCATGGCGATCGCGCGGGTGCGGGTCGCGCAGGTCAGCAGCGATCCGATCGCGATGATCCAGGCCGCCGCGGGCAGCACCCAGGCCGTGCCGGTCAGCAGGCGCTCGCCGATCGCCAGCAGGCAGGCCGCGGTCAACACCGCCATGCGGTGCTGCTTGGCCATCGGACCCCGGAAATCCTGGGCCAGGCCCAGGCTGCCGCCGGACACGCGCACGTAGGCGGTCAGGGCCGCCAACAGCGCGCCCAGCCAGCCCAGCCAGGGCAGGCCGGCGGCGTAACCCAGGCCGACGATCAGCAGCGAATCGGCGACGCGATCGGGAAACTCGTTGTACAGCGCGCCCGTCGGCGTCTGCTTGCCGCCTTCCATCGCGACCATGCCGTCCAGCAGGTTGCACAGCAGCCGCAGCTGCACGCAGATCGCGCACAGCAGCAGGCCGGCGACGGTGGGCGACCACGCCAGCATTCCCGCGCCGACCGCGGCGAAGAAGATGCTGAGCACCGAGATCTGGTTGGGCGTGATGCTCGAGCGCGCCAGCGCCGCGGCCAGTGCGCGCGCCCAGCCGCTGCCGCGCGCGGCGATCGGTCGTCGTTCGGATGATTTCCCCATGACGGGGAGAATAGACGAAATGCGGGCCGGCGACCGGTCAGCAAAGCGTGCACCGTTCCCATTCCGGTGATCGCGAAGGTGCGTATCCGTGTGCGGGGACACAAACAAAAAACCCCGCCGGAGCGGGGTTTTTCGAAGGTCGCGCGGGCACCGGCTTACTTCAGCCCGGCGTCCTTGCGCAGCGCCTCGGCGCGGTCGGTCTTCTCCCACGAGAAGGCCGTGCCGGTCTGCTTCTTGCCGGCGCCGTCGAGGTAGCTGATCTCGTGCGGCTTGCGGCCGAAGTGGCCGTAGGACGCGGTGGCCTGGTACATCGGGTGGATCAGGTCCAGCATCTGGATGATGCCGTACGGACGCAGGTCGAAGTGCTTGCGGATCAACTTCTCGATCTTGTCGTCGCTGATCTTGCCGGTGCCGAAGGTGGTCACCGAGATCGAGGTCGGCTCGGCCACGCCGATGGCGTAGGAGACTTGCACCTCGCAGCGATCGGCCAGGCCGGCGGCGACCACGTTCTTGGCGACGTAGCGCGCGGCGTAGGCGGCCGAGCGATCGACCTTGGACGGATCCTTGCCCGAGAACGCGCCGCCACCGTGACGGGCCCAGCCGCCGTAGGTGTCGACGATGATCTTGCGGCCGGTCAGGCCGCAGTCGCCCACCGGGCCGCCGATCACGAACTTGCCGGTCGGGTTGATGTGGAACTTGGTGCCCTTGTGCAGCCACTTGGCCGGCAGCACCGGCTTGAGGATGTGCTCGCGCACGGCCTCGACCAGATCCTTCTGCTTGACGTCCGGGTCGTGCTGGGTGGACAGCACCACCGCGTCGATGGCGACGGCCTTGCCGTTTTCATAGCGCAGGGTGACCTGGCTCTTGGCGTCCGGGCGCAGCCACGGCAGCGGCGAGTTCTTCTTCTTGCGGATCTTGGCCTGCTGCTCGACCAGGCGGTGCGACAGGTGGATCGCCGCCGGCATGTAGCTGTCGGTCTCGTTGGTGGCGTAGCCGAACATCAGGCCCTGGTCGCCCGCGCCCTGTTCTTCCGGCTTCTTGCGGTCCACGCCCTGGTTGATGTCGGGGGACTGCTTGCCGATCAGGTTGAGCACGCCGCAGGTGGCGCCGTCGAAACCGACGTCGCTGCTGTCGTAGCCGATGTCCAGGATCACCTTGCGGGTCAGCGCTTCCAGATCGATCCACGCCGAGGTGGTGATCTCGCCGGCCACGATGGCCACGCCGGTCTTGACCAGCGTTTCGCAGGCCACGCGAGCGCGCTTGTCCTGGGCCAGGATGGCGTCCAGCACGGCGTCGGAGATCTGGTCGGCGATTTTGTCCGGATGGCCTTCGGAGACCGATTCGGACGTGAACAGGTAGTTGGACATCGGGCTTATATCCCTGTATTCGGATGAAAAGATGGGCGCGCATGATACACGCGCCGGGCGGTGCGTGCATTTTGCGCCGTTCAGGATGGCCCTTGCGTTAAGCCGGGGCCGGTCCGGGCTGTCATGGAACCGCCACGCCGCTGCCATCGGGCTGTCGCGCGGCAAGCGCAGGCTGCGCGGCGAAACCCGCCGTCCCCGGCCGGATCCGAGCAACCATGCGCCCGCTGGAACAGCAGATTGCCGAACGCTATCCCCACTGGTTCCGCGGCCGCCGCGCCGGCCTGACCCGGCCGCTGCTGCGCACCCTGGGCCGCTGGTCGCGGCTGGACCGGGCCTACGCCTTCCTGGCCGAGCACGCCCACCTGCGCGATTTCGCCTTCCTGCAGGCGGCCATCGACTTCCTCAACCTGCGCTACACGGTCGACCCGGCCGAGCGCGCGCGGGTGCCGGCCACCGGCCGCCTGCTGATCGTCGCCAACCATCCTTCCGGCGCGCTGGACGCGATGGCCCTGCTGGACTTCGTGGGCGGCATCCGCCGCGACGTGAGAATCGTCGCCAACGACCTGCTGTCCAGCATCGACAACCTGTCCGGCCTGCTGCTGCCGGTGCGCATCCTCGGCGGCCAGCCGCGCCCGGAGAGCATCCGCGCGGTGGAGCAGGCGCTGGAGGCGGGCCAGTGCGTGATCGTGTTCCCCGCCGGCGAGGTGTCCCGGCTGGGACCGCGCGGCGTCACCGACACCCGCTGGCGGCGCGGTTTCCTGCGCTTCGCCCGCAGCACCGGTACGCCGGTCCTGCCGATCCGGGTGCAGGCGCGCAACTCCGCCTTCTTCTACGGCGCCTCGGCGCTGTTCAAGCCGGCCGGCACGGCGCTGCTGGCGCGCGAGATGTTCAAGCGCAGCCAGCGCCGGATCGCCCTGCGGATTGGCACGCCGATGACGATCGACGCGGGCGAGGACAGCCAGGCCGCGCTGCAGCGGGTGCGCCGGGCGCTGTACGCGCTGGGCCGTCGCGACGGCGCGCGCGCCGAGCCGGCCGGGCCGGAACCGCTGGTGCCGCCGGTGGATCCGGCCCGCCTGGCCACCGCCGTCGACGCGCTGGAACGGCTGGGCCGCACCACCGATGGCAAGCGCATCTGCGTGGGCCGGCTGGCGCCGGATTCGCCGGTGTTGCGGGAAATCGGCCGCCTGCGCGAACTGACCTTCCGCGAGGTCGGCGAGGGCACCGGCAAGCGCCTGGACGTGGATCCCTACGACGCCTGGTACGAGCACATCGTGCTGTGGGACGAACAGGCGCGGAAGATCGCCGGCGCCTACCGGATCGCGCGCGGCGCGCCGGTGCTGGCCGAGCATGGCCTGAAGGGGCTGTATACCGCTTCGCTGTTCCGTTATGCCGACGACGCGCTGCCGCGCATCGCCGAGGGCATGGAACTGGGCCGCAGCTTCGTCGTCCCGGAGTACTGGGGCAGCCGCAGCATCGACTACCTGTGGCAGGGCATCGGCGCCTACCTGTGCCGGCATCCGCGGGTGCGCTACCTGTTCGGCGCGGTGTCGATGAGCGCGGCGCTGCCGCGCGACGCGCGCGAGCAGATCGTCTCCTACTACGCGCGCTACTACGGCGTGGACAGCCGCGACGCGGTGTCGCGGCATCCATTCCGCTATTCGGCCGTTCCGCCGAGCTACGGCGGGATGGACGCCGACACCGCCTTCCGCGTGCTGAAGGCGAACCTGGACGCGCTCGGCGCCAGCGTGCCGATGCTCTACAAGCAATACACCGATCTGTGCGAACCCGGCGGCGCGCGATTCCTGGCGTTCGGGGTGGATCCGGGTTTCTGCGATTCCATCGATGGACTGATAGAAGTGGATCTGCACCGGATCCGGCCGAAAAAGCGCGCGCGCTACCTGCAGCCGGCGGCCGAGGCGGTGCCGGCATGAGCCCGCAGGCCGCCGACGCGGGCATCCGGCGGGCGGTCTTCGTTTCCGACGTCCATCTGGGATCCAAGCACTGCCACGCCGCCGAGTTCGCCGATTTCCTGGCCACGCTGCGCTGCCGCCGGCTGTACCTGGTCGGCGACATCGTCGATCTGTGGTGGATGGCGCAGCGCCGCGCCAACTGGGACGCCGCCCACAACCGGGTGATCGAGCAGCTGCACGCGCTGGTCCGCAACGGCACCGAACTGATCTACGTGCCCGGCAACCACGACCGGCCCATCCGCCGCTTCTGCGGCCTGATGCTGCCGGCCATGCAGGTGCGCCGGCGCGCCATCCACGTGACCGCCGACGGCCGCCGGCTGCTGGTCACCCACGGCGACGACTACGACGGCATCACCCATTTCGGCGGCTTGCAGGAAAAGTTCGGCGACTGGCTGTACTACCGCATCCTCACCGGCAACCGTTTGACCAATCGCATCCGCCGCCACCTGGGCCTGCGCTACTGGTCGCTGGCCGAATACCTGAAGCGCCAGAGCGACGCGGCCGAGCGTTACATCGCGCGGTTCGTGCAGGCGGGCCTGGACGATGCGCGCCGGCGCGGCCTGGACGGCATCCTGTGCGGACACATCCACCGCGCCGCGTTGTTCCAGCGCGATGGCCTGGTGTACGCCAACGACGGCGACTGGGTGGAAAGCCTGACCGCGCTGAGCGAGGAAGCCGACGGCACGCTGTGCCTGCTCTCGCACACGGGCCAGGTACTGACGGAAATCCCGCCGCGTCTGCGCCTCGTGGCGCTGGAACGGCCGAAAGCGAAGGCGGCTTGATCGCCGGCTTCGATTCAGCGCGAAAAGCAAATCCCCCGTCGTCCGCTACGCGGCCGCCGCCCCTTTTTCGCTTTCAACAGCCGCATGGCTGGTCAAGGGGGCATGAAAAGCGCTCGTCGTTTTGGTTGAAGGGAATCACCTCCCCCTTTGCAAAAGGGGGACCGAGGGGGATTCTTCGCCAAAGGCAAATCCCCCGCCGTCCGCTGCGCGGCCGCCGCCCCCTTTTTCGCTTTCAACAGCCGCATGGCTGGTCAAGGGGGCATGAAAAGGCGGTCGTCGTTTGGGTTGAAGGGAATCACCTCCCCCTTTGAAAAAGGAGGATTTGCCTTCGCTTTCGCCCCGCCAGCCAACTGCTAGCATCCCGCCATGGATTCGCTCTCACAAATCGTCCTTGGCGGGGCCATCGCCGCCGCCATCGCGCCCGCCGCCCACCGTCGCGCCGCGCTGCTGGCCGGCGCCGCGCTGGGTACCTTGCCCGACCTCGACAGCCTGCCCATCGCATTGCTCACCGACGATCCGGTGGCGCTGATGACGATGCACCGCAGCTTCAGTCATTCGCTGTTCGTGCTGCCCTGGATCGGCTGGCTGATCTGGTGGCTGTGCCGGCGTCGTGGCGGCCGGGTCGCACAGGCGCCCGTGCGCTGGTTCTGGGCGATCCAGCTGGCGCTGATCACCCATCCGCTGCTGGATGCGTTCACCGTCTACGGTACCCAGTTGTGGTGGCCGCTGCGCCCGCATCCGACCATGTGGTCGAGCGTCTTCATCATCGATCCGCTGTACACGATCTGGCTGCTGCTCGCCTGCCTGCTGGCGTGGTGGTGGCGCGATCGTGCTTCCGCGCAGCGCGCGCTGCTGGCCGGCCTGGTGCTGAGCAGCGCCTACCTGGGCTGGTCGCTGCTGGCCAAGGCCCAGGTCGATCGCGTCGCCGAGCGCTCGCTGGCGGCGATGGGGCTCGGCGACGCGCACTATTTCAGTGTGCCGATGCCGTTCAATACGCTGCTGTGGCGGGTGGTGGCGATGACGCCTTCCGGCTATGCGGAAGCGGAGTATTCGATCGTCTCCGATCGCGGCGCGATGACGTTCCGGGGATATCCGTCCAACGTGCAGGCGCTGGCCGAAGCCCGGGCGATTCCCGCCGTGCAACGCCTGCGATGGTTCAACCGCGGCTTCATGCGCGCGCGGGTGCGCGACGACGGCACGCTGGTGCTGTCGGATCTGCGGATGGGACTGGAACCCGACTACACCTTCAGCTTCGAGGTCGCGCATCGGCGGGACGGCCACTGGCAAGCCATTCCGCCCGTGCAGCAGCCCTGGCACGCGCCGGTTTCCGGGGGAAGCGGGCTGCGCATCCTGCTGGCCGCGATGTGGCAGCGCATCTGGCACACCGACGCCCGGCCGCTGCGCAGCGTCATCGTCGAGGCGCCGGCGGCGCAGGAAGAAGCCCGGGCGCCGGGCGCGCCATAGCGGGGCGCACCGGCGGCTGCCCGGCGTTTCAATAGACCGTCGCGCTGGCCTGCACGAACGCGTAGAAGAACACCGCGTTGGGATCGTTCTGCACGTCGTTCATTTCGCGGCGCATGCCCTCGACCACGTCCGGGGTGACCCGGCCGGCTTCCAGCAGCTGATCCGACGCCGACAGCAGAAGTTCCTCCCAGAACGCGATCATGGTCTTGCGTCGCGCCGGTTCGCGATTGTCGAAGTGGAAGGTCTTGATCTCGGTGCGCACGTCGCGATAGCCACCGGCCAGCAGCAGGTTGCCGAGCTTGGCGCCGACGAAGGGATCGCCGCCGTTGTCGTACTGGAAATCGTTGAAGGCCATCCAGTAGCGCCAGACGTTGGGCGAATAGGGATGCAGCAGGAACGAGGAGTTCATCACCTCGGTCACGTAGACCGGCGATCCCGGCGCCAGCACGCGGCGCACCTCGTTGAGCACGCGCTGCGGCGACGGCACGTGCTCCAGGACCCAGCACAGGAAGGCGGCATCGAAGGTGCGTGGCTCGAACGGCAGGTTGGTCGCGTCGGCCTCGTGCAGCTCGTAGCGGTCCCGGCACCAGGGCATCCGGGCCAGATTGCGGCGCGCCGCCTCCAACTGCAGCGCGTTCAGATCCACGCAGGTGACGTGGATGTCGGGGAAGCGTCGCAACAGGATCTCGGTCTGCGCGCCGACTCCGCTGCCGACTTCCAGCACCCGGCGCGCGCCGGTGTAGTCGATGCGGCTGAAAATGTTGGATTCGGCCAGCCGCGCCTGCTTCATCAGGCGCGCCTGTTCCACCGGCGAAAAACCATGCAGATAGGCGGGGGAGGGGGATTCGCTCATGGCACGGCTCCGGTCAGGCGGCGGCGGGCAGCTCCGGGGTGACGCCCGCGATCAGGGCATCGAAATAGTCGCGGGTCAGCGACAGCTGCGCGTCGGCGGTTTCGGCACGGTTGACCACCGCGCGGAAGGCGGCGTTCTCGGGACGGTCCTTCGCATACCAGCCCAGGTGCTTGCGGGCGATGCGCACACCCTGCGCCTCGCCATAGAAGTCGTGCAATGCATGCAGATGGCCCATAAGGACATCGCGGACTTCCGCCAGCGCGGGCGCGGGCAGGGTATCGCCGGTGGCCAGGAAATGCGCCACCTCGCGGAAAATCCACGGACGGCCCTGGGCCGCACGACCGATCATCACCGCGTCGGCGCCGGTGGCCTTCAGCACCGCCGCGGCCTTGCGCGGCGAATCGACGTCGCCGTTGGCGAACACCGGGATGTCCAGCTCGGCCTTGATCGCCGCGATGGTGTCGTATTCGGCCTGGCCGGTGTAGTGCTGGTCGCGGGTGCGGCCATGCACGGCCAGCGCGGCGATGCCGCTGGCCTCGGCGATGCGCGCGATGACCGGCCCGTTGCGGTGATCGCAATCCCAGCCGGTGCGGATCTTCAGGGTGACCGGCACGTCGACCGCGCCGACCACCGCTTCCAGGATCCGCACCACCAGCGCCTCGTCGCGCATCAGCGCCGAGCCGGCCCAGGCGTTGCAGACCTTCTTGGCCGGGCAACCCATGTTGATGTCGATGATCTGGGCGCCGTGATCGACGTTGTAGCGCGCGGCCTCGGCCAGCTGGCGCGGCTCGGTGCCGGCGATCTGGACGCTGATCGGAGCGGGTTCGCCGTCATGGTCCATGCGCCGGCGCGACTTGTCGGTCTTCCAGAAACGCGAGTCGCTGATGGTCATTTCGGACACCGCCAGACCCGCGCCCAGCCGCTTGCACAGCTGCCGGAACGGCTTGTCGGTGACCCCCGCCATGGGGGCCAGGATCACCGGGGTGTCGATGCGGTGGGGGCCGATGCGCATGCGCCCATTGTAGTGCGGCGGCTGCGCGGGAACCTGTCCCTACAGCCGGGGCCAGGCCTGCAGGGTCCCGGCCAGGTACAGCCCGCCGAGCGCCAGGCAGGCCACCGAACTGACGATCCAGAAGCGGACCCCGTTGTAGCCGGGCCGGCGCACCGCGAGGACCAGCCCCGCGATGCCGCGCCCCAGCAGCACGGCAGTGATCGCCGACAGGACGAAGCGGGTGGCCGGCAGGGCGGGGAGCGTTCCCGCGCCGGCCAGCGCGTACAGGGTCCAGATTACGAGCACGAGCGTGATCGCCGCGGTGATGAGCGTCGGCTGCCATCGGCGCTCGCGCGACCAGCGGACCATCCGTTCGCCCGCGCCGAAAGCGGCATACCAGGCGGGACCGAACACGATGCACCCGACATGCAGCGCGGCGGCGAGCGCCGTGCCCGCCGCGGCCAACAACAAGGCGGTGTCGCCTTCCATGCGGAATCTCCTGAAATGAAGCCCGATGTTGGCGGCGCGCGAACAGGGGTTCAATGCGACGGAAGGTCGCAGCGGGAAAAGCGCGTTCCATGCCGGCGCAGATCCGGCGGGGAGGCGCCCGACCGCGGTTCTGAAGATGATGGCGCGCCCGGACGCGGCTCCGGGAAGGGCTGGCGTCCGCCGTCGACGGGGACGCCGGGCCCGGCGGGCGCGGCCGGCGCAGGGCCGGACCGCGCGGAAGGACATCAGGCGGTCTCGTCGACCACCTGGGCATCCGGGGCGTTGCTCTTCACCGAAGCGATGCCGCTGTCGCGGCTGGCTTCGGATTCGTACATCTCGCTGGTGCCGATGACCTGCCCGTTGCCGGCCAGCAGGTTGAAGAAGAACTTCTGGTTGCTGGAGACCTTGCGTTCGTAGCGGGCATCGTCGGTGCTGTTTTTCTTGACCGAGTCGATGCCGTTCCTGCATCCGGACTTGTCGGCATAGCCCTGGCTGGTGAGGATGACCTGGCCGTTGCCGGCCTTCAGGTTGAACTGGAAGTCACCGTTGCCGCGCTCGCCGATCACGAACTTGCCTGCCATGAAGTCCTCCTTGGAATGGGTGGCCTGGCGAGCTTAGCCGTGGCGTCTTAAGGATCCGTGACGGTGCGGCGGCGGCGCGCGCGCCAGAACAGGAAGCCGGTGACCAGGAAGAACAGCGGCAACAGGCCGGATGCGGCCACCGCCCATTGCCAGGGCCGACCGCCGATGAAACCACCGTGCAGCGGATACATGGCCTCGTCGATGCGCGCGCCCACGCCCTGGCGGGCGGCGGTGTGGATCTGGACCACGCGGGCGGCATGGGGATCCAGCCAGACCTGGCTGCGGCCGTTAGGATGCCATTCGCCGACCGCCCGATAGCGGATCGCGACCAGTGCGTCCTTGTTGTCCGGGGGCGAGATGCGCCGCAGTTCGCCGCCCTGCACGGCCGCCTGCGCGGCGCGCAGGATCGCCGCCCAGTCCACCTCCGCATCGCGCGGCGCCATCGGCGGCGGCGGCACCACTTCCGGCCCGTCGTCGAAACTCCAGCGCAGCGCCGGACGCACCGCGTCGTGGTAGACGATGGCCACGCCGGTCACCGTCGCCAGCAGCAGCAAGGGCAGCAGCAGCGCGCCGGTGCTGCGATGCCAGCTCAGCCAGCGCCGGGTGGGCGGGCCGGCGTGCCAGCGCAGGCTGGCGGCCAGCGCGCCCTTGCGCGGCCACCACAGGTACAGGCCGGACAACAGCAGGAACACGGCGATCAATCCGCACACGCCGAGCAGGTCCTCGCCGGTTTCCCCGTACAGCAGGTGGGTGTGCAGTTCGCGCAGCCACAGCACGGGATCGTTGTCGGCATTGCGGATCAGCAGCAGTTCGCCGCTGGCGGGATCGAAATAGCGGCGTTCGCCTTGCGGGAAATACGCCTGCCAGACCGGCAGGCGCGCGCTGGGAATGTCCGCCGAGCGCAGGCCACGGGGTTGCCACTCGGCCAGCAGGCGCGCGAACGCCTTGGCCTGCGCATCCGCGTCCGGCAGCGGGCGCGCGGTCCATTCCGGATGCTGGGAGAGCAGGATTTCGCGCTGGAAAGCCAGCACGGTGCCGCTGAGCGCAACCAGCGCGAACACCGTGCCCACCGCCAGCCCCAGCCACAGGTGCAGCCATTTCAACACCCCGCGCACGCGATGGCGTGGCGGGGCGGAAGGAGCGGTGGCCTGGCGGTGTGGCATGCGGGGCGTTGCCGACGGGAGCGCCGATTAGAACCGGTGCGCCCAGCTCAGCGAAAGCACCCGTCCGCGACCGGCGACGTAGGTGTCCTCGCGCGGCGTGCTCTGCGAGTAGTAGGTCACGTACTGCTCGTTGAACAGGTTCTCGATGCCGACGCTGAGCGTGCCGACCGGCAGGCGGAAGCGGCCCAGCAGATCCACGGTGGTGTAACCGTCGAAGCGGGTGCCCGGATTGGTGACGCCGCGGAACTTGAAGCTGCGGTCCTCGGCGCGGCTGGCCTGCAGGCGCAGGTCGGCCGAAGGCGTCATCGGAATTTCCCAGAACGCGGTCCAGCGGTCGGGACTGACGTTGACGCCCGGAAGATCGCTGTCCACCCGGTTGTCGCGATTGCTGTCGTAGCGCCCTTCGCTGCGTGCATACGCCACGCCGGCGCGCATGCCGTTCCCGGCCTGGTAGGCGACGCTGCCGTCGATGCCCTTGATCTCGGTGCGCTCGCGCACGACCTTGTAGGTGCGGGTGGCGGTGTCGTAGTTCAGGCGCGCGCCAAAGTCGGAATCCGACCGGTACGCGGCCAGGTGCACCAGCCAGCGGCCATCGTCGTAGTCCAGGCCGATTTCCTGGTTGTCGGCGATCACCGGTTGCAGATCGACCAGGCTGTCGACCCGCTGGTTGGGCGCGTTGATGCCGCGCAGGACGCGGCCGATGTCGGCGACGGTGTAGCCCTCGGAGTAGGAGGCGTAGAGCTTCAGCGCGTCGGTGGCTTCCCAGACTATGCCGGCGTTGGGCATGGTCTCGCGGGTTTCCGGCTCGCCGCCCTCGACGAAGTAGCGGGTGCCGCGGACGCCCGGCGGGTTGGTCCGTTGATCCGGAACCGTCAGGTAGTCGTCCACCTTCAGCTTGCCGCGCTCGTGGCGCAGGCCGGCGGTGAACATCAGCGATTCGGTCATCCACCACTCGGCCTGCACGAACGGCGACCAGGATTCGTAGATGGTTTCCGGCACCCAGGCCATGCGCGCGCGCACCAGTTCCTGCCGGGTCTTGTCGCGGGCGATGTCCAGGCCCACGGTGAGGCGCAGGTTCTGATCGAACAGGTTGCCGCGCGACCAGCTGAACTTGCCGCCCAGCTTCTCGGACAGGTTCTGCGACTGGTCGAACCAGTGCGGGTCGCGGCCGTCGCCCCAGAAGTCTTCCCAGTCGGTGCTGCCGTAGCGACCCTTGAAGTCGACCCAGTACAGCTGCGCCTGCAGGTAGCCGCCGGCCAGATCCTTGTCGGTGTAGTCCACGCTCAGCGAGGTGGACAGGTTGCGGGTTCCCTCGCCGGGCTTGCTGCCGCGCACCGAGGTCGCCAGCTTGCCGGTGGCCGGATTGCCGTTCACCGTCACGTAGTCGTTGTTGCCGAGCAGTTCGTAACGATTGGCGCTCAGTTGCAGGCGGCGGTTCCCGTCGATGTTCCAGCCGGCCTTGGCGAACAGGTTGTGGCTGCGCGCGTCCATCAGATCGCCCTGCACGTCGTTGACCGCGATCGCGCGGCCATCGCCGTCGTGGTACAGCCCTTCGCTGGCATAGGAGGCGCCGCCGACGAAATCCAACGCGCCTTCGCGCATGCCGAACACATAGGACGCGCGGTATCCGATGCTGTCGCTCTCGTGCGGCAGCGCGGTGCTGGCACCGACCGAGACATCGTGGAAACGATCCCCATCCTTGCGCGGGGCGCGCTTGGTGATGATGTTGATGATCCCGCCGGAGGCGCCCAGGCCCTGCAGCGCATTGGCGCCGTGGATCACCTCGATGCGTTCGATCATCGCCGGATCAATCGTGTGGCCGTCACGACCGCCTTCGCGCAGTGGCGTGGACTGCGGCACGCCGTCCACCAGGTACAGCGGCTTGCGCCCGCGCAGGTTCTCGCCGGCGTTGGTCAGCTTCTGGCGCGAAGGGGTGAACGAGGGAATCAGGTTGGCCAGCACCTGCGACAGGTCCTGGGTCAGCGCCAGTTGCCGATCCAGCTGGACCTTGTCGATCACCGTGATCGTGTTGGGCAGCGCGGCGGCGGAGTCGGGGATGCGGCTGGTGCTGGCCGAAACGCTGACGCGGTCCAGTTCGACCGGCGCATCCGCGCCGGCCCCGGCATGGGCGAGGGAAGGAAGGGCGGCCAGCAGGGCCACGGAGAGCAGGTGGGGACGGAGGGCGTGCATGGGGGTGAGGTGGTGGGGAACATCTCATTGTAAATGAGAGTCGTTATCAATTCGAGCCGATACCGGGAACGCGCGTGAGATGGGGCACGGCGAGGCCTTTCGGAGGTTTCCGATGGTCCCTGCGGGGCCGAGATGGTTTTTTGCGAGGGGGCGCCGGGGCGGGGAAATCCCCGGCACGCGTTCGGAGCTCGCATCACATGAACAGTTGGAACCTTGAAAACGGCGCCGTCCGGGCCGGAACCGGAGCGTCCGCTTCCACCGCCGCGGCACCCCGGCAGGTGTCCGCGTCGCCTTTCGCGACCCCGCAGGAGCCCCGGCTCAACGAAGCCGCGCTCGGCGCGATGGCGCGGGCGCGGCAGGCGTTCTTCGCCAGCCTGGGTCGGCTGGAAGCGCATCCCTTGCCACCGCCCCGGCATCCCGTTTTCACCGGCGGCCCGGTCTGGCCCGCGCTGCGTCAGGCGTGGCGGGTGATCCACCGTCCGGATACGACCCTGGTGTTCAGCGAGGGGCTGTCGGATCCGTTCGATCCCTTCGACCCGGACAACCCGTTCGGGGACACCGGGAGCGCGACGCCGGGCCTGGGCCTGGAAATCTATGCCGAGGCGCGCGGCCGGTTCGGCGACGTCGGTGCATCGTGGCTGTTCGACCTCGTGCACCAGGTCAGCCAGAACGCGGTGGTCCATGGCCGTTTCCTGGCGCTGCTGCGGGAACATGGCGCGGCCAGCCTGCAGATGGCGATGACCGGACTTCCGGAAGGATGGCTTTCCAAGGGCGGACTGGCGACGGTACTGGTCGGCGTGCCGGCGGCCAGCGTGCCGGCGCAGTTCCCGACGCCGCTGGGCGCGGTGAGGGCGGTGGCGCTGACCCTGGTGCCTGCGTCGCGCAGGCAGGCCATGGAGGCGGAAGAAGGTGGCTTCGCCGGACAGGTGCGTCGGCTGGCCGACCGCCTGGGCAACGTCGCGGACGGACACGTCAACGATCCATCGCAGCCTGACGGGAGCCACGCATGAACCGCGCCGTTTCCGGTTTTGCGGCGTCCTTCGCGGCGGCCTTCCCGGTGGTCAATCCCATGCCGCCCCTGCTGTGGCGGACCCTGGAATGGCTGGAGGCCGGCGGTTTTGTGCACCCGGGAGGAAACGGGGCTGCGGCCCGCCTGTACCCGGGGACGGAGCCGGGGTCGTCGCGGGTGGCGTTGAGGATCCCACGGGTCGAGGAAACCCGGGCGTGGACGCGTACGGATCAAACCTCGGTGACGGATCGCCTGGTCCTGTTCGTCGATACCGGCATGGACGGTTCGCAGGCAGGCCTGTGGCTGGACGACTCGGGTTTCCAGCGACTGGTGCACGTCGGCTCGCCCGAAGGTCCGGGTCTGCTGTGCGAGTTGGCCGACGATCCGGTGCATCTGCTGCGCCTGCTGGCGCTGGGTTATCCGGAGCTGTCCGCGCCGGACTACTTCGGCATGGCCGCCGCCGATGCCTACGCGATGGGATATGGCCCGGCCGGGACGTACCTGCCGCCGGCGCGTTTCCGCGCCCACGTCGAACGCGATCTGGATCTGGACGTGCCCAGCACGGCCTCGGTCATCATCCGCCGCACCGCCAGCATCCACGACAGCCAGTCGGAGGATCGGTTCTGGCGTTGGCTGGCAACGGTGAGATCCGGAGCCGCGTGATCGTGTGGGGCGGCGCGTCCCGCGCCGACTTCCCGAGAGCGTTCCCTTCTCCAAGTTCCATCCGAACCGTATCGGACCCAAGGCACCCTTCTTTCCGCCGGGCGTCGGTGACGGCTCAGCTCCCGAAACGCTCCGTCACCTCGGCCAACATCGGCATCGCCAGCGCCGCGCCGGCGCGTTCGGTGGACAGCGCCGCGTAGCGGTTGGCGAAGCGCACATGCTCGGCGAACGCCGCTTCCGGTGCGCGTGCCAGCGACGCGGCCAGCGCGCCATTGAATGCGTCGCCCGCGCCGGTGGTGTCGATCGCGGTCACCGATTCGGCCGGATGCCGGTAGAACGGCTTGGCGTCGCCATGCAGATGTTCCTCCGCGTGCGACACGAACACGCCGGTGGCGCCCAGGGTGATCACCACGGTGCCGCGCGGCAGCACTTCGCGGCACAGCGCATGCAGGCGCTGGCCATCGAGCGCGGCGACATCCTCCGGCGCCACGCGCTCACCGACGTGGCGGGCGAGCAGGGCGGCGAATTCGGTTTCATTGGGGGTCAGCACGTCGGCCAGCGACAGCAGCTCGGCGGTGGTCGCGGCATTGGCGGGCGCCGGATTGAGCAGCGTGGGCACGCCGTGTTCGCGGGCCGTGCGCAGAGCGGTCAGCACGCTGTCCAGCGGCGATTCCAGTTGCACCAGCAGCGCCCGCGCGCCGGCGACGGCGTCGTGTTGGGCTTCCACGAAATCGACCGACAGCTCGGCATTGGCGCCCGCGCCGATCACGATGGTGTTGCGTCCCAGTGCATCCACGTAGATGCCGGCGGTGCCGGTGGGTTCGGTGGATGCCTGCGCGAGCAGGGTCACGCCGTTGTCGGCGGCCAGCCCGCGCGCCAGCTGCCCGCCGGCGTCGTTGCCCAGCGCGCAGACGAAACGCGTAACCGCGCCGGCGCGCGCCGAGGCGATGGCCTGGTTGAAGCCCTTGCCGCCCGGACCGGTGTCGTAGCGCCCGGCAATGGTGGCGCCCGGCGCGGGCAGGTGATCGCAGCGCCAGACGTGATCGACATTGAAGGAACCGACGAGGGTGACGGTGGGCATGGAGGTCATCGACAGCAGTGGGGACGACGGGGCCGCGGGCGCGGACGCGCCGGCGGCGAGGGAACAGCGGAGCGGATCAGCCGAAGTGGGTCAGCACACCGGCGATGGTGGCGGTCATGAAGGTGGCGATGGAGCCACCCAGCACGGCGCGCAGGCCGAACCGGGCCAGGTCGGCGCGACGTTCCGGCGCCAGGCCGCCGATGCCGCCGATCTGGATCGCGATCGAGCTGAAGTTGGCGAAGCCGCACAGCGCGTAGGTCGCGATCAGGCGGCCCTCGTCGCTCAGCATCATGCCCGGCACCTGGCCGTTCACGACCTTGGCCAGTTCGGTGTAGGCGACGAACTCGTTGATCACGACCTTCTGTCCGATCAGCGAACCCACGGTGGTGGCGTCGGCCCACGGCGTGCCGATCACCCAGGCGATCGGCGCCAGCAGGTAGCCGAGCAGGGTGGACAGGTTGGTCGGCTTGCCCAGCATCGCCTGCAGGCCGCTGACTTCGCCCAGCCAGGTCAGCGGGGCGTTGAGCAGCGCGATCAGGGCGATGAAGGCCAGCAGCATCGCGCCGATGTTCAGCGCCAGGCGCAGGCCGTCGCCGGCGCCGGCCGCCGCCGCGTCGATGACATTGCTGGTGGTCTTTTCCACTTCCATCTTCACCGTGCCGCGGGTCAGCGGCGTGCCGGTTTCCGGAATCAGCAGCTTGGCGACCACCAGGGTGGCGGGCGCGGCCATGATCGACGCGGCCAGCAGGTGCTTGGCGTAGAACGCCTGCTGCACCGGATCGCTGCCGCCGAGCATGCCCACGTAGGCCGCCAGCACGCCGCCGGCGATATGGGCCATGCCGCCGATCATCATGGTGATCAGCTCGGACTCGGTCATCTTCGGAATGTACGGGCGCACCGTCAGCGGCGCTTCGGTCTGGCCGATGAATACGCTGGCGCAGACGCTGGTGGTCTCGGCGCCGGACACGCGCATCACCTTGGTGATGGCCAGCGCCATCATCCGCACGATGAACTGCATCACGCCCAGGTGGTACATCACGCCCATCAGTGCGGCGAAGAAGATGATGGTGGGCAGCACCTGGAAGGCGAAGATGAAGCCGAACTTCTCGGTGTCCATCAGGCTGCCGAAAATGAAGCCGGAGCCCGCCTTCACGAACTCCAGGATCTTCACGAAGCCGTGGCCCAGCCAGTCGAACACCTCGCGCCCGCCCGGTACCAGCAGCACCAGGGCGGCGAAGGCGATCTGCAGCGTGATGCCCGTGGCGACCAGCTTCCAGTCGATGGCCCGTCGGTTGTTGGAAAACAGCCAGACGATGCCGATCAGCACCGCCAGACCGAACAGGCCGAAGCCGATCCGCCCCAAGACTTCCAGCATGTATTCCCCCAGACCTTGCGTGTTGTTCTGACCCGGCAGTCTAGCAGCGCACCGGCTCCATCAGTCCGTTCAGCCAACCCCGCGCCAGGCAACCCAGAGGGCCAGGGCGAAGAACACCAGCGCGGCTAGGCTGCGGGCCAGCTTCAACGGCAGTCTGTCGGCGAAACGGTGGCCCAGCCAGACCACCGGCAGGTTGGCCAGCAGCATGCCGATCGTGGTGCCCGCG
This sequence comes from Pseudoxanthomonas sp., assembly GCF_051953815.1. Taxonomy (GTDB): domain Bacteria; phylum Pseudomonadota; class Gammaproteobacteria; order Xanthomonadales; family Xanthomonadaceae; genus Pseudoxanthomonas_A. The sequence continues at coordinate 42,273 of NZ_JBQCIJ010000056.1, forward strand.
ATCACCTGCCACAGCGGCTCGTACCGGGTCGCCAGCAGCACGGTCGCCACCTGGGTCTTGTCGCCGATCTCGGCCAGGAAGAACGCCACCGTGGTCGCCAGGAAGGCGCCATGGGCCGGCAGCTTCTCGTTCTCGTCCAGCGTGTCCGGCTTCAGCGTCCAAAGCGCCACCGCCAGGAAACTGGCCGCCACGACCCAGCGCAGCACCTCGGGCGACA
>NZ_JBQCIJ010000057.1:0-56175 GCF_051953815.1 Pseudoxanthomonas sp.
GAGTTCCACCCCGCCCAGGTACAGCGTCACCTTGCCGGCTTCCTCGCGCTTGTAGCGCTGTCCGTCCGGACCGTACCAGAACCGTACCCGCTGGCCGTTGCCCATCTGGATTTCATGCGCCTTGCCGTCGGCGCTGTAGCGGACGGTGCGGTCGTTTGCCGTGCCGGGCGCATCGCGCAGGGTCTGGTTGCCGCGTTCGTCGTAGTAATAGAACTCGGCCGCAGCGCCCTGCCCGGTCTGGCTGACCGCGTGCGGACTGCCGGTGATGGCGCCCAGTGCGACGATGCTGCTGGTTGACAGCAGTGACGAGGGGGATGCGGACGCCGTGCGCGCATTCACGAACTTCGAGCGCGCGGCGACGGCAGAACGCTGGAATGCCCTCGAACGCGAAGGCGACATACCCGAGGTTTCCTTGCCGGTGGCCTGCGACCCAAGCGGCTGCGACGAGACCGCGGCGCCGGTCATGGCGCCCTGGGAAGCGCGCTTATCCATCGGCAGCAGGTAGCTGCTGAGGTCGCGCGCCGCCTGCATCTGTCCGGCCACCGGCATCGCCAGCGCGCCGACGCAGCCGTCGCCGCCGGGATAGGCGTAGCCGGTGCCGTTCTTGCTGCAGATGTTGCCCAGGCCGTCATAGGCATTGAGTAGCGTGGCCTGGTTGACCGGCACCCCGTTGGCCCACGCCAATCGCCCTTCGGTCAGGCGGTTGAGCGCGTCATAGGTGAAGGTCTCCAGGTAGCGGCCTTCCTTCTGGTGGGTGCTCAGGTTGCCGGCGGCGTCCCACGCATAGGCCTCCTTGACCAGGTTGCAGGCGGCGTTGCCCGCGCAGATTTCGGCGATGCGGCCGGTCTGGGCGTGGTACTGGCGCACGATTTCCATCGCCGCCGACTCGCCGCGGCGCTCGCGCACCACGTTGCCCCAGGCGTCGGTGGCGAGGGTGCGCTGGTAGGTTTCCGGGCCGCTGCCACAGGCCACATTGACGTCCACGCTGTCGCTGGCGCAGATCGCGATGGGACCGCGCGAACCGTACTGGGTCTTGGTCCACAGCAGGCTGGCATCCTGCGATTTCCAGGGGCGACCCAGCAGATCGTATTCCTGGGAACTGAAATACCACTGCCCGTCCACGGTCGCCTGGCTGCCCTGCGGGCGGCCGAGCGCATCGTAGAAGTACTGGCGCGAGTAAGCCAGCTCGGTTCCGGTCTGTCCGGACCAGGCCCCGTAGTTGCCGGCGATGGTTTCGCTGGCCAGTTGTCCCGCGCCGTTGACCGCGTTGTCGAAATCGAAAGTGGACACGGTTTCCACGGCGCCGCCGGGCAGTTTGGCGGTCTTGCGCCAGACACGGCCGCGCGCGTCCAGTTCGTGTTCCACCCGGTAGCCGCCATTGTCGGTCTGGGCGATCAACTCGCCCAGGGCGTTGTACTGGAACAGGGTGATGCCGGTATCCGGATCGTTCTGCTGGATTTTCCGGCCCAGCACGTCGTAGCTGAAACTGTTGCTGATGACCCCGTTGCCCGCATTGCGGTTGACGCTGCGCAGGTTGCCGTCGGCGGTGTAGGCGAAATCGGTCTGCATGCCGTTGGCATCGACCGAGCTCACCAGTTCCCCCTTGCCATTGCGGATCTGGGTGGCCGGGTTGTTTCGCTGGTCACGGGTGGTCGTGCTCAGACCCGCATAGGTGGTGGTGACCTGGTTGCCATCGGGCGTCTGCGTGGCGGTGACCCGGCCGAGGATGTCGTAGCGGGTCGTGGTCCATAGACGTTCGCCGGAGGCGCAGACCGCCCCCAGGCCGGTGGGTCCGGTGGTCCCGGCGACGCCCGGCAGGAAGAACGGATTGGAGGTGCGGGTCGGCCTGCCCACGGTGTCGTACTGGGTGCAGACAGCGGACACATCCTGTCCGTTCACGCCGACGTTGAAACTCTCCACCGCCTTGAGCAGGGGGCGGCCCATCGCATCGAAGTAGGTCCACTGGCGGGGTGATTCCGTCGCCGCCACCTGCTGGCGGAAGCGGGCGCCATCCGGGCATTCGACCGCATTGGCGCCAGTGCCGCACCAGCGGTAGGTGGTAGTGGCGCTGGCGCCGCCCTGCCCGGGGTTGGCGTTGGGCGCGGTGCGCACCCAGGTGAAGTAGTCCCGCCCCAGCAGGCCGGCCATCTTCATGGTGCGGACGTTGTTGACGTCGAGCGTATTGACGGGATTGCCGAAGATGTCGCGATCGGCGACGAACGTGGTACGCAGTTCCTGCGCGCCCGCACCGGACCAGAACGGCTCGAAGGTCGCCACCGGGAAGCGTCCGGTTGCGTCGTACTCCACCCGTGAGTAGCGCTGGACCGCGTCCAGAGCGGCGGGATGGAACGCGAAACCCGCCGTCGAGCAGTTGGTGGCCGGCGCGGCGCAGGTGGTGGACTGGATGCGGTTGCCGTATTCGTCCAGCAGATAGGCCTTGGTCGAAGCGAGATCGGCGCTCCCGCCGGGTTGCACGCGCTCCTCGTTCAGCAGCCCCGTCGCCGCGCCGGCCATCGCATAACCGAAGCCGGTCGTGCGCACTACGTCGGCCTGCCCGGGGCGGCGATGGGTGATGGTGCTCGCCGTAAGCCGTCCCAGCCGCCAACGGGCCACGTCATCGGTGTAGGTGTTGCTGGTGATGAGCGTGGACACGAGCGCGCTGTCGCCGGTATAGGTATCCACCACGGTCTGGCTGACATTGCCGTTCGCGCCGTAGCTGAAGGCCGTCGCCACGCGACTGGTCACCGCGCCGGTGTAGGGATCGCGCAGGTATTCCTCCGAACCCTGCGTGCGGGTGTGCAGGGGCGCCTGCGCGGACAACGTGGCCGGCGCCGATTCCCAGCTCTGTATCTGGTTGGAGAACCAGCTGCCGCCCAGTGACGGGAAGGCCTGGCCCGGGGTGGCGAAACAGCTGTCGTTGACAGTGCCGGCCAGACAGGGGGACACCGCGTAGGCCTGTCCGATGACGGCCGACTTCACGGTCTGCACCGGCATGCCCACGTACGGGAAGTTCTGGGCGTAGGTCGTGGTGGTCACGACATGACCGCCGGACTGGTTGGTATCCACGGTGGCGATTTCGCGGAAACCGAGGAAGCCGCGCCCGCCGCCCTGAATGCGTCCACCGGCATAGCGATAGTGGACGCTGGCCTTGGCGCTGGGATCACCCGCCACCGGCGAGGAGCTGGCGACCCGCGCCACTACATAGTTCGGGGTGAGCAGATCCATCACCGCGGAACCACGCCCCCAGTTCAGGCCGTTGCGCGAACCGGTGTCGCGCCGGTACACGGCCGCATTGGTCAGCGGGGCGTAGGTGATGTCGGTTTCCAGACCCAGCCCGTTGGTGACGCGAGTGATGACGTCCCGGGGCCTGAAGAGTTGGGTGCCTCGCGAAAAATACAAAGCGACGGTGCTGCCGTAGAAACTTAGGGTCTGGAAATCCGGATTGCCGTCGCCATCCGTGTCGGAGAACCAAGCGGCACTTTGGGCGGGATTGCAGTTGCCATCGCAATGCCGGGCATTGCCGCCGGGCAGCGGTGCACCGGGGGCGAACCCTCCCGTGGCCAACGCGCGGCGCCAGTAGTAAACCTTATTGCCTACATCCACGAGATAGAGTGCGTCGGCGCGGCCGTCGCCATTCACGTCGGCAAATTTCGCGTAATCCTCCAATCCGCCAGGCACCGGAAGCTCGACGTCATACTGCATGCCTGCACCGGTGTTGATCCGATATAGCCAAGGGCCGGTTCCGATACGGCGATAAACCGAATCGGTCAATCCGTCACCATTGAGATCAGCCAACTGCAACGTGGACACCGACCCGGTGGCCACCGCGCCGTAGGCCCCCAGCGTCACCGTAGTCGACGTCAGCGACTTCACGCTGAAAGCTGTCAGGTTGTAGGCCGTGCCCCCAGTCACACAGGGTGGGCGCGCCGGCGCGTTCGCGGTGTCCGGCGTCGAGTCGACGATCACATTCTCATAGCTGCGCGCAGCCATCAGCGGATCACAGATCGGTTCCGCGAAACGAATCCGTGTTGTCACTTGGATAAGGAGATCCGAGGCGGCATCGCCGTTGAAGTCCGCCAGTTGCGTAAAACTTCCGAGCGTACTCGGCGCGGTAGCCGCGGTACTGGTGCAGGTATCCCCTGGTGCGCAGGTGTATGCCGCCTGTAGATCGGCAGGATCAATCTGGACCATCCGCTCGGATCCCCAAGCAAAGCCTGCCGCCTGACGCTCCATCAAGCGGGCCCGCATCCCCGAAGCGGAGGGATAGACGATATCGGTCAGACCGTCTCCGTTGAGATCAGCCACCTGCGCCTGCTGGTTCGCAGCATTGTCCGAAGGCACCACCGGAGAAAGCCCGGCGATGAGATCCACCGTCATGTCGAAATGCGTGCCATTGGAAGGATGAACACGCCACCCCAGTCCCGCGGCGCTCGAGACGAACAGATCGTCCCGCCCATCGCCGTTGTAGTCCAACAAGTGCCAGGCGCCCTCCCCCCGGGCGGTGATGTCGACGGGAACGCAGTTGTAGGTCGCGTTGGTGAAAGTGGGACGGCCCGCGGTATCCAGCGCTCCCAGCATGCTGATGATCCAGCTTCCACCGGTGCACCCTTGCCCCGCCAGGTAAAGCACCGCGAGATCTTGCCGCCCATCGCCGTTGAAATCGCCCAGTTTGAAGTGCTTGAAATGATCGGTGGCCAGGGAAAGATTGGCCGGCTTCTCATAGCTGGCGAACTGGTGGGCGCCCTCACTCCACAGGAAAGCCGTCGGCGCGCTGCACACCGCCGCGGTGTTGTCCCGGCATTCCTGCAACCCCACCAGGGTATCCAGACCACTGCCCGAGGGGGCGGCCGAATAAGTCAGCAGGATATGGCGCGCTTGCTGCTCCTTGGCGCAGCTGCCGGCGGTGGCGCAACTGGTGATGCTGTCCAGCCGGTGCGAACCGGTGACCACCCCACCGGCCACATAGGCGCGGGTCCATTCGGCCGCGGGCCGCACGTTGTAGTTGAACTGCAGCTTGGCGTATGGCGCCTGGCTGGCCGATTGCCCTGGCAATGCGGTCTTGCCGGTGTAGCGCACTTCCGCCAGAAGATGTTCGCCGGTGCCCGCACCGGAGGGATCTTCCGCGTAGACGTAATCGATGTAGTTGCCGGTGGAATCCTGGAAGCGCGTCTGTGCCCAGAACAACGCCGCGCCGGGTCGCAGCGGCGAAGTGGTTTCGACATAGCCATCCGGTCGGTTGGCGCTGCCATTGTTGTCGCGATCGCCGTACCAGCTGACGGAGCCGTCCTTGCCTTCCACCGTGAAGAAGGCCGGTCCCAGCGCGGCGTTGGCCGTGTAGGCGCAGACGCGGCGGAACGAATCGATTTCGGTCGCCAGCGCCACGCCGCTCATGCCGCCCGCGGCGGGACAGCTCACCGCGGCCGGCACCAGCCGCTGACCGTCCAGGCAGAAGCGATCGGAGGCGGAGAAGTTGATCGGACGGAAATCGCCATCCGGCGTGGCCGCGCCCAGGAAATCGCCGGCTTCCCGCGTGGCGCGACAGCGCGTAATCGAAGAGAGGCCACCGATTGACCAGCCCTTGCCCAGCGGGCCGTAGCCGGCCTGACTGGAATAGGAAAGACTCAGCCGGGGTTCCACGCCCGCGGTTCCCGGGACCGCGTACAAGGGCACGTCGTAGGTTGCCGCGCCGGACTCGTCCACACGAAACTCGGCGGCGGTGGCCGACACCGCATCCGATACCGGATCCGCATAAACCACCACGCCCGGCGGTGAACCATTGCCTGTGACCTGCGCAATGACGTCCGCCAGGCGCAGACCCAACGGCGCCAGCAGAACGCCCACCACGATGACCAGCAGGAGGCCCGCCAGACGCGGCGAGGGAGTGGAACTTTCGATAGGCACGACGGAATCCCCGATGGCTCGCGCCTGCATCCGCATCCTGGCGCGCTTTGTCCGTAAGCAGCCTGCCAGACGGTCTCAAGCCCAAACCGCGCCGTTACCCCGACCGAGCGACAGGATCCTCGATGCCCTCATCTTCCCCGGCATCTGCGCGCCGTTTTACTCCTGTGTAATTGCAATTTCAATCTTCTTGTTTGCTTCTCCGCTGGAACTGTTTTCTCTCACTTGTTCTCGTGGCCACTCCAGCGATTCCTCGCCAGCGCACCGGGGCAGCATCCGTCTGCCGAGGACCCGCGTGATCATGGCCGCAGCCGGTTTCGATGACCGAAACGCAACGCGTCGATGCGCCGTGCGGCCCCCGGGCCACGTGATTCGGGACCGCATACATGCTTGCCAGGAGTGTGGTACAGGACGCCCCTCGCCATGCAGCCGATCAGTCGCCGGGCAGCTTCAACGGAATACCCGCCCCCGTCCGGCGACCTGCAACCGATGGCCCACCGCGAAACCATATTGATCCAGCCACCGTGGATCGCGCCCTGCGGGATGAAGCAGTTGCATGTCGGCGATCCAGACGGATTTCCGCTGTGCTTCCAATGATCGGCGGGGACAGTGCACCGCTTTCGTCACCGGCGCCAACGGCGTCATGCGCCTTAGCGGTCCGTCTTCGTGCATCGAACATGGCGGCCAACGCCATCCGAGCTATGCCGTCGTCGACAACGCTGATACTGTTCCGGCCACAAGAATCATCGTCCCCGGAAAAGGCACTCATGTTCAGTCACGTTACCGTCGGCGTCCGCGATCTGGATGCCGCAGCCGCGTTCTACGACGCCATCTTGTTGCCGCTGGGTCTGCGGCAGCGTGAAGTGACGCCGGACGGCGGCCCCGCTGCCCGCTGCTGGATCAAGCCGGGCCAGGCGTTGCCCCGGTTCTATGCCTACGAGCCGTTCGATCGGCAGCCCGCCAGTGCCGGCAACGGCAGCATGCTGGCGTTCCTCGCCGACGACGAGGCGCAGGTGCGGCAGGCCTACGCCGCGGGGCTGCAGGCGGGTGGCAGCAGCGAAGGCGAACCCGGCGAACGCCCACACTATGGCAAGGGGTACTTCGGCGCCTATCTGCGCGATCCCGACGGCAACAAGATCCATCTGGTCCATCGCGGAGATCTAGGTTGACGGAGGGCTGGATACGGGAGCGGAGGGCAATATCGATGGGCACCGCGCCTGGAGCACATCGTTTCCTGCTCAGGGCCGAACCTTGACGACTTCATCGACGTTCCCGCCGTCCCAGCGAACGCTGGAACCCATTTTTCCACGGGCGGCTGATCCATCTCCAAGTCCCGCGACATCGCGCCGACAGGGATTCCAGCGTTCGTTGGAATGACAGTAGCGGGAGTGACGGTATCTGTAACGACGGCGGAGAAAGCCGGCGATGGAATGGCGTCGTCGACCGTTTGAAACCTGTTCCGACATTCCAGCCTGTACCGGCCGGCGTCAAACCGCCCGCAGCATCAGGAACAGGCGAACGCTGTAATAGCCATCCTGCGCGGACCAGCCAGCCGAGCGCAGCGCGTGTTCTCCGGCATCCCAGGGCTCGTTGTCGCGCAACGCCTCGACGGTGAAGTCGCCGTTGAGATTGCAGAAGAAGAAGCGGAACCAGTGCGTGGGCGCGGTCAGTGGTTCGGCACGGATGGCGGTTTCCAGCCGGCCGAACAGCCCATCGGGTATCGGCGGTTGCATCCCCGCCGAACCACGGGTGCCGAAATTGCCGATATGCGCCATGTACGCCCGGTCGCCCATCGACCAGTTTTCCATCGTCACCTGTTCCTCGTCCGTCCGACCCCACAGGGCCGACAGGAATACGTGGAAGGAATTGCGGGTGAAATTCGCCATGCCGTCGTTCAGGCCATCCTCGGCTTCGCCGATGCCGGCGAAGTTCTCCTCGATGATGGTCTTGTCCGGCAGCACCACGTGGACGTCCAGCCGACCGGTCGCGTCACCGGGATGCCAGATCGCGCGCATCGCCGGCAACTCGCCGTCCGGCGCGATCCAGTCGCCTTCGGTGACATGGGCAATGCCGTGGGCGTCGAACAGACGGGACAGGTATTCGGTCGTGGTGGAGGTGATCATCGGGCGGGAAGCGTCGTCGGCAGCCGCCATCTTCGCGGTTGACGGCGCATCCGCCAAGCGCCATGCAGCGAAACGGGGTTCGTCCCTTGCTTCCGCGCCAATCGACGCGGGAGACGACCGCACGCGCGCCAGCGCGTCATGCGCCGGCCGCTTTCCCATGACGCGGATTTCCGCTGTCAGACGCTTCGGTCGCGAACACGGGAACCGCCCGGCCTGTCCCCGCACCGGCGCGCCACCCTCACGCGCTACCGGTCCGCCCAGGTGTCGTCGAACGCATCCGCATCATGCCGCCGTCGCCGTCGCGCCTCAGGTCAGCGCGGTCATGACCGCCTTCCGATACGCCGGACGCGCCTTCAGGCGTTCGTACCAGGCGGACAGATGCGGCGTCGGCGCCCGCTCGATCGGCATCTCGAACCAGGCGTAGATGAAGCTGCCCAGCGGGATGTCGCCCATGCCGAACGCCTGTCCGGAAAGATACGGCTGGATGGCGAGCACCTGCTCCGGAATCCGCAGCAATGCGCCGATTTCGCGGATGCCCGCCCGGATCGCCGCCCAGTCCTGCTGCTGCGGCGGTGTCCGCAGCACGCCCCAGAACACGCCACGGAACGGTCCGGCGAACGTGGACGTGGTCCAGTCCATCCATTTGTCGGCGTCGGCGCGCGCGGCGGGATCGGACGGATGGAGATCCTCCCCGCCATGGCGCGCCATCAGGTAGCGGACGATCGCGTTGGATTCCCACAGCACGAAATCGCCGACCTCGATCATCGGCACCCGGCCATTCGGATTCCTGCGACGGTATTCGGGTCCGTCGACCACCCCGAACGCGCCGCCCGCGTTGATGGATTCGTACGCCAGCCCGAGCTCTTCCGCCGCCCACAGGACCTTGCGGACATTGGACGAGTTGATGCGGCCCCAGATTTTCAGCACGTGGTTTCTCCGTGTTCGCCAAACATGCGGGATATCCGCCCTAGTCCGGATGCGGGTAGCGTCGCACACCCTGGAGCCAGGTTTCCCGCACTGCCAGCATTCCCACCTCTTCCGGCCTCACGGCGGTGGGATCGCGATCCAGGATCACGAAATCCGCGTACTTGCCCGGCTCGAGGCTGCCGGTGATGTCGTCGATCCGGCACTGCCAGGCCGCATCGATGGTGACCGCGCGCAGGGCCTGTTCGACCGTGATGCATTCGGACGGATTGAGCACCTCGCCGCCATCCCGCATCTTCCGGTTGACGGCGTTGTCGATGTACCGCAGTGGTTCGATCGTGGTGACGTTGAAATCCGAATGCAGGGAAATGCGCAGTCCGCCCTTCAGCGCGGAGGCGCAGGGATCGTACAGGTTCGCCCGCTCGGGCCCCAGGATGTCGTCCCGGAACGCGCGCCCCCAGTAATGGATGTGTCCGATCAGGAAGGACGGCGACAGCTCCAGTTGCCGCATCCGGCGGATCTGATCGCCATGCAGGAGGCTGCAATGCTCGATGCGGTGCCGGTGGTCGCGCCGCGGGGATTTCCGCAGGACCGCCTCGTAGACGTCGAGGGTGGTGTCGATGGCTGCGTCGCCATTGGCGTGGATGCCCACCTGCCATCCCAGATCATGTGCCCGCTGCACGCCTTCGATGAGTGCTTCGCGGGTGTAATTCAGCGCTCCCCGACTGTCGGTTCCGATGTACGGTTCGCGCTGGTAGCCGGTCCGGGCCTGGTTGGACCCATCGGACCAGAACTTGATGCCGGTGAGACGAAAGCGGTCCCCGCCGTGCCCGGGCTTCAGCCCGCGCGCCACCCAGTCGTCCATCAGGTCGGAGGTGAGAAAGCCGGAATAGCGGACCGGCGGATTGGCCGCCATTACCGCATCGAGCGCATCCAGATCCTGCACGCCGCCGCCGCCGATGCCGGCGTCGTGCAGGCTGGTGCAGCCGGCGGCGGCGGCTTCATCGAAAAGCCGGCGGGTCAGGGCCACGAAACGCTTCGCGTCGGGCATCGGCATCACCGCCATGATCGGCTTGAAGGCGGGCGATTCCTCCAGTCGCCCGGTCAGCTCGCCATCGACACGGACGTAGCGTCCCTGCGGCGGATCCGGGCGTTCGGCGCCGATGCCCGCAAGCGCGAGCGCGGCGCTGTTGGCGTAGCCCACGTGGCCGTTCGATTCCAGGATGAAGACCGGGTTTTCCGGCGCCGCCTCGTCCAGCGATCGCCGGGTAAGCGGTTCCCCCGGCATCAGCGAAGGGTCGATGCCCTGCCCGATGACCCATTCGCCGGGGCGGGCCCGGCGCGCCGCGTTCCCCACCTTGGAGAGTGCGTCCGCCAGGGTCGGGGTGGTGAAGGCGGTGAGGTCCAGCCACTCCGCCAGGATGGCCATGGCCGAGTGCATGTGCGGGTCGACGAACCCCGGCAACAGGGCGCGTCCGGCCAGGTCGATGATGCGGGTCCGGGGGCCCCGCAGGGCGTTCACTTCCGCCCGCGCGCCCACCGCGGCGATGCGACCGTCGCGCACCGCGACCGCTTCGGCCCTGCCATGCCCCGCCAGGGTCAGGATCGGGCCATTGTGAAAGATGGTATCGGCGTCTCCCTTGCCCGCGAACGCGCGCGCCGGCGACGTGCCGCCGAGCCAGGCTCCCATCCCCAGCCCGACCATTCCGCCGATGACATTGCGCCGCATCCGCAGGAACTCCGCCGCACCCGGATTGCATGCCATGCACATGAGCGTTTCCTTGTCCCGTGGTTGACGCCGCCAGTCTAGCCAGACACGCCGTCGGGTTTCCGTGTCGGCCCACGCCCTTTCACAGGCGCAGCACGCCGGTCGCCGCCTCCCGCAGGGCATCGCTGACCTGCCTCAACGTGCTCGACCTCACCGCCGCGTGCTGCCAATACAACGGCACGTCGATCCAGCGGGCGGGATCGATGTTGACGATGGTCCTGGCCTTCAACGCGGGAGCCGCGAGCGATTCCGGCGCCAGGCACCAGCCCAGGCCAAGCGCGGCGGCGTCGACGAAACCGGTGGAAGTGGGCAGGTAGTGGGTGGGCGGCGCGAGACGCGCACGGGTGATGCGGCGGACGAAACGCGCCTGCAGTTCGTCCTTGCGGTTGTAGACCACCATCGGCGCTCGCGCGAGCGCCGCCGCGTCCACGCCCCGGGGAAAATGGCGCGCGGCGAAGGCCGGCGAGGCGATCGCGCAGTAACGCATCGTGCCCAGCGGATGCACGTTGCATCCCTGCAGGGGACGCGACTCCGCGGTCACCGCGCCGAGCACCGAACCGTCGCGCAACAGTTCCAGGGTGTGGTCCTGATCGTCCACCCGCACGTCGAACAGATAGCCGTGCTGCCGGTGCAGCCGCGCCAGGGCGCCCAGGAACCAGGTTTCCAGCGAGTCGTCGTTCACCGCGACGGCAATCGAGCGCGACGTCGACGCGTCCGCCGCTTCGGGCAGGAAGTCGGCCAGCGCCTCGGCCTCCAGCGCCTGCATCGGCCGCACGCGCCGCAGCAGCTTCTCGCCGGCGGGCGTGGGCCGGCAGGGCGCCTGGCGCACGACGATCACCTGTCCGAGCCGGTCCTCCAGCGCCTTGATCCGTTGCGAGACCGCCGAGGGCGTGACGGACAGGCGGCGCGCGGCCGCCTCGAAACTGCCTTCCTCCAGCACCGCGGCGAACGCGGCCAGTTGCGGGTGGATGAGGTCCACGGCCGAAACTCCAGATTAGATTTGCTTCACAGCCTAAAGCAAAATCAGCTGGCCTTAATCCACCCGGCGCGGCAGTCTGCGCTGCCCCGTCGCCGGATGTCGTCCATGCTCCTCCCTGCCGCATCCGCCGGATTCGCCGCCGGCGCCGGGCTCATCATCGCCATCGGCGCGCAGAACGCCTTCGTCCTGCGCCAGGGGCTGCTGCGCCGGCATGTCGGTCGCGTGGTCCTGACCTGCATGTCGGGCGACATCCTGCTCATCGCCTGCGGCGTGGCCGGCATCGGCGCGCTGGTGCATCGATGGCCTTCCCTGCTGGAAGCGCTCCGTTACGGCGGCGCGGCCTTCCTGGCGATCTACGGCCTGATGGCGGCGCGCCGCGCCTGGCAGGGCGGCGGCGCGCTGGCGCCCACGACCGGTGGCGATGCCGACGGACGACGCGTCCTGCTGGCCTGCCTGGCCTTCACTTTCCTCAATCCGCACGTCTATCTGGACACCATGGTGCTGCTGGGGAGCCTGTCCACGCGCTACGCCGGTGGCGCACGCGTCGCCTTCGCGGTTGGCGCCTGCCTGGCCAGCGTGGCGTGGTTTTCCAGCCTGGGTTATGGCGCGCGACTGTTGCTGCCGGTGTTCCGCAATCCCCGCGCATGGCGCGTGCTGGACGTGGTGATGGCGATATTCATGTTCGGCCTGTGCCTGCTGTTGCTGCTGCGGCCGCTTCCGCGCGGGATGGCGTGAAGCGGCCCTAACCTGCCGCCGGTATCGCCTACACCTGGGTCTGCGGCCGCTGCCAGGACATCACCGCCGGCGTCGCCTCGCGCACGCAGTTGCGTCCTTCCGCCTTGGCCCGGTACAGCGCTTCGTCCGCCTGCGCGAGCAGTTCCGATGGATATCCGCCCTCGACCGCGACGATGTAGGCCAACCCGACGCTGACGGTGATCCGGCCGGTACCGGCGGGAGAAGGCAGCGCAAGCCCCTCGATGGCCGCGCGCATGGCCTCGGCGACCTTCAGCGCGCCTTCGCGCCCGATCGAAGGCAGCAGCGCGGCGAATTCCTCGCCGCCGTAACGGGCGACCGTGTCCGAGGAGCGGGTCGCGCAGGCGGCCAGCGCCCGCGCCACGTTCTGCAGGATGCGGTCGCCGGCCGGGTGGCCATAGGTGTCGTTGAGCCGCTTGAAATGATCGATATCGACCAGCAGCAGCGCCAGCGAGTCCCCCGAACGCAGGGAACGGCGCCACTCGCGCTCCATCGATTCCTCGAAATGGCGGCGGTTGGGAATCCGGGTCAGGCCGTCGATGCGCGCCAGCGTATCGAGGTGATCCCGCTCCTCGTAGGTCCGGATCTGCAGCAGCATGCCGCGCACGCCCGCGCCCAGGGTGGCGATCACGAACCCGACGCTGCCCAGCCACGGCTCGTGCGCCACCACCAGCGCGGAGATGACCAGCAGGGTCAGCGGCAGGAACAGGTGGCTGCCCGCGCGCACCAGGTGCCCGCGACGCGGAGAAGGCGCGCGCGCGGGGCGCGGCGACGGCGGCGCCCATGCGCGCATCGCCAGCCACAGGAACGGCAGGCTGATGATCAGGTCGGGGTATCCGCCATAGTCGACATCGGCGAAGAAATGATTGATGACGCCCGCCACCAGCAGGTAGGCGATGGCGAAACCGGACAGGGCGCGGAAGAAATCGCGCGTGTTCGGCGTGGTGCCGGCGAGGAACCGCGCCAGCGCGAACACGGCGATGAACAGGTTCTCCAGATCCAGGGTCAGCCGCAGATCCAGGAAGCTCTGGCTGCCCACGCTCTGGTCGGTGGCCAGGATCACGGTATGGATGGCGTACAGCGTCCCCAGCGCCACCACCAGCAGCACATCGATGAGCCGCAGATACCACGCCTCGTTGCCCACGCTGGCGATCGCGAAAGTCAGCGGCACGCCGTAGAGCACATACAGCAGCAGGCTCGCGGCGCTGGCCGCATCGCCGCCGCCCATCGCCTGCCACAGCGCCATCGCCATGCCCGCCGCCCACAGCAGCATCGCCAGCGCGGCGGCGGCCCAGCCCTGCTCCAGCAGTCGCTGTCCGCGCCACGCCCGTCGCAGGCAACTGGCGGCGGCCAGCAGCGGCGCGGCGATCAGAAAGGGATAGGACGCTAGCGGCGCGCCGCCGGAAAACCCGATCGCACCGGCGTGAAGCGCGACGAACAGCAGCGCCGGCAGGGCGGTCTTGTCGATGCGGGGCATCCCCTTCTCCCTTGGGGCATCCGGTCAAGAACATGGATCCTTGCGGGTGCGCCGGTCAAGGGGGTGTGCATGGCGGAAGCCGCGTCGAAGCGTGCAGCTTCCATCTCGCGGGCGCGGGAAGCTCCGGAACGCGGTTCCCGGCATTCGATAATCGCCGCTACGCCGGCAGCCATACCGCGATCGGTTGAGGCCGGCCCAGGTGATAGCCCTGCCCCCATTGCACGCCCAGCGTGCCGAGTTCCTCGGCCAGGCTGGCGGTCTCGACATACTCGGCCACGGTGGTCAGGCCGTGGGCGTTGGCGACCGCGACCGCCGCGCGGACGATTTCCAGATCGCTTCGCTGGTTCTGCAGGTTGCGGACGAACTGGCCATCGATCTTCAGGCAGTCCACCGGCACCTGCTTGAGTCGTTCGAAGTTCTGCACGCCGCTGCCGAAATCGTCCAGCGCCAGCCGGCAACCGTGGGTGCGCAGCTCCCGGAACAGTTCGAGCGCGGAAGCCTGGCTGGTGATCGCCGCCGTTTCGGTCAATTCGAAGCACAGCGCGTGCAGCGGCAGCGGCGAGCGTTCGAGCAATGCGGAAAGCCGGGCGCGGAACGAGGCCGACGCCAGGCTCCGGCCGCTGAGGTTGATGCCCATGCGGGTGATCCCGGCCAGCCGTTCGGGATGCGCGCGCAACCAGTGGAACAGGGTCTCGATGACGGCGATGTCCAGATCCGCCGCGTGCCCGCCTTCCTCGATCTCGGCCATGAACTGCCCGGGCAGCAGCAGGCGTCCGTCGGCGGTCCGCAGTCGGCACAGTACTTCGCCCTGGAAGCCCGGGCTGGGTGGGCCGCCGTCGATGCGGACGATGGGCTGCACATGCAGCTCGATGCGGCCGGCATGAACCGCGGCGACCGCTTCCGCCGTCGCGACCATGCGCTCCCGGCGCGATTGCGGGGTGTTCTCCGCCTGCTGCGCGGCGCTGGCGGACAACGGGTGGCGCTCGCCGCTGCGCCGCGCCCGCAATGCGGCGTCGCAGGCGTCGGCCACGCATTCCTCCAACGCACGCGCGCCCGGTCCGGCCGGAAACGCCAGGCCCATGTAGGGATTCAGGCGCAGCTGCGCGTCGTGCCACTTGAACACGCGGACCTGCAATTGCTTCAGGACATCCGCCAGTTGCGCCGCGCCCGCCGTGGCGTCGCCGGCACGCGGCAGCAGCACGAACTGCCCGCCCCCCAGATGGTGCGCCTGCGCCAGGGGCGCCATGATCCGGCCGGCCTCGCGCAGCAGCGAGGTCTGCGCGCGCCACCCATAGCTGCCCAGCACGCGCTCCATCTGATCCAGCAACAGGAAGCCCATCACCGGTGGCGGCGCCGGCAGGGAGCGCCAGGTCTCCTGCAACGCATGGGCGTTCGCCAGCCCGCTGCTGGCGTCATGCCGGCCCATTTCGCGGACATGCCGGAAACGCTGCAACCGTTCGCGATTGATCAGGAAGAGCATCGCCAGCATCAGGGCGATGAAGTTGCATTCAACCAGGTGCACCGACAAACGCGCCATCTGCGCGGTGGTCGTGGCGTACTGGGCCTGCCCGGTCAGCGCGTGCAGCATGAGCAGGTGCACCAGGGTCAGCAGCGGCATCGAGAACTCGACCCGCCAGCGCAGCATGACCACGCACAGCAGCGCCGCCACCAGCGCGCGATAGTCGTAGATCCAGGTCATCCAGATCCATGTCGACGCGCCGTCCTGCGCTTCCAGCAGATGGCCGGCCAGCAGGCCCAGACACAGCCAGGCCAGCGCGGCCAGTTCGCGCTGGCGCGGCGCCCGGACAAGGCGGTCGTCGCTCCAGAACAGCAGCAGCGGCAGGGTCAGCATGCCCACGCCGACATGCTTGGCGATCAACAACTGCAGGGCGACATTGGCGACCGAGGCCGGCGCCTCGCCCGCCACCGCATACAGTCCCGCGGTCAGCGCCGCCCAGCCCGCCGGAAACAGCAGCAGCCCCACCAGCACGTAACGCCCCACGCCCGCGGCCTGCAACCAGCGACGGCCGCCGAACGGGCCGCCAGCCCAGCGCGCGCAGGCCTCCGTCCATCGCCACTGCAGGCCCAGCGAAATCGCCACGCCGGCGATGTAGCCGGGTTCCAGCGGCATCTGCGTGCGCGCACGCCACCACCAGCTCAGGAAACTCGCCACGAACGCGCTGGCGAGAATCCGGCGATCACCGCGCAACAACGCGACCGCGAACAGCAACCCCGTCTGCACGTGCACCAGCGAAGCGCGTCCGCCGAGCCAGGGTTGGTTGAAGAAACGCGCGTCGTAACTGACGTCGATGTTCTGCAGCAGTACGCAGGCCAGCGATACCAGGCCCGCATCCACCCACCATCGGCGACCAAGTGACTCCAACCGGCGTCCCCCTGCTGCCATGCGGGTATCCGGCTCACCGGAATCCCGTCACGATGGCCCCACCCTACTCCGACTTTTCCGTCGTGGCGACAACGACGGGGCCCACGCATGTTCATCCGGATGAACGCCATCCATGACGACGCGGACCGTATCGTTCATCTCCGGTCTTCCCGACTTGGCGAAAGACGCCGCCGGTACGCCGACTATCTCGCCCCCGCGAGCGCCACCGCGTCGGCGCCGGCGGGAAAGCGCAGGGTACCGCTCGTGTCGGTCGCCGCGCGCCACACCGCCTGCGCCACATCCACTTCGCGGGTGAAGTCGCCGCCCTCGGAGAACGCCGCGAACACCCGGTTGGCGAAACCGGCATAGGCCTCGGGGATCAATCCGCGCATGCGTTCTTCGCCGTTCACGGCGAAACGGGTGGTGGGCGCGTAGCCCGGTTCGACCAGCTTCACCGTCACCCCCACCGTTTCCATCTCATGCGCCAGCGAGGCGGTGAAGCCCTCGATGGCGGTCTTGCTGGCGGTATACGCCGCCACCAGCGGCATCGGTGCGAGCGTGGCGCTGGAGGTGACGTTGATGATCGTTCCCGCGCCGCGCTCGCGGAACTGCGGAATCACCGCCTGGCTCATCGCCATCACGCCGAAGGTGTTGGTTTCGAAGATGTCCCGCACCGTCCGCATCGGCGTGGCCTCGAAGGCGCCGAACAGGCCGATGCCGGCGTTGTTGACCAGCACGTCGATCGGGCCGCTGGCGCGCAGGGCCGCGGCGATGCTCTCCGGCCGGGTGACATCCAGCGGCAGGACACTCAGGCGCTCGTCCGAAGGCAGCAGGTCCGGACGCGGAGTACGCATGGTGGCGATCACGCGCCAGCCCTGCGCGTGGAAGTGGCGGGCGGTCTCCAGGCCGTAGCCGGAGGAACAGCCGGTGATCAGGACGGTTTTCATTGCAGAAGACTCCAGGAAAGGGAGTACAGACGATAGAGACGCGCATCCGGACTATCCATGCGATAAAGTCCTCATTTGTTTAGCCATCATCCGGCCATGAGCGACCCACTCTCCGATGTCGTCCGCCTCCTCCGGCCCCGCGCGGTGTTCTCCAAGGGCATCAGCGGGGCCGGCACCTGGTCGGTCCGCTACACCGAATTCGGCGAACCCAGCTTCTGCGTGGTGCGGGAGGGCGGTTGCCTGCTGGCTGTCGATGGCCATGCGCCGGTCGCGCTGGAAGCCGGCGATTTCGTGTTGCTGCCGGCGACGCCCGGTTTCACCCTGGGCAGCGGTGACACCCATCTCCCCACCCGGATCGACCCGCATGCCGCGGCCGCCCGCACCGCGGATATCCGCCACGGACGACCGGACGGCCCGCCGGACGTGCGGCTGCTCGGCGGCTGGTTCCAGTTCGACGCGCACGACCCGGCCCTGCTCGCCTCCCTGCTGCCGGCGCTGGTGCACATACGCGGCCAGCCGCGGCTGTCGATGCTGGTGCACCTGCTGGGCGAAGAAGCCGACGCGGATCATCCGGGCCGCGAGATCGTGCTCGCGCGCCTGGTCGATCTGCTGCTGATGGAAACATTGCGTGCTTCCAGCGGCGAAGGACATCCTCCCGGCCTGCTGCGCGGACTGGCCGACGCCCGCCTGGCCCCCACCCTGCGCGAGATGCATGCGCGCCCCGGGCACGGCTGGACCGTCGCGCAACTGGCGAAGCGGGCCGCCTTGTCACGCTCGGCGTTCTTCGATCGCTTCACCCGCCAGGTCGGCGTCGCGCCGATGGAGTACCTGCTGTCCTGGCGCATGGCGCTGGCCCGGGATCTGCTGCGCCACCACGACGCTAGCGTCGGCGAAGCCGCCGAACGCGTGGGCTACGGTTCGCTCAGCGCCTTCAGCGCGGCATTCAGCCGGTACGTGGGGATGTCGCCCGGAAGGTACGCGCGGCAGACGGGATGATAATCACCGGGTCCTGCGTGCGCGTTGCCCGGCCAGTGACCACAGCTTCCCCGCCACGAGGAGATAACAGATGGCTTGTCCGATGGCGACGAGACCAAACGCCCGATAGTGCCCGGTGAACAATCCTCCTATCGGCAGCGCAAAAAACAGCACAGCCGAGGCGCGAAGCGCAAAAGGACCGAGCAGCCCTCCCTGCCGTGGCCGATTGAGGACAAGGCGAACGCTGACGGCCAGGATCCAGAGGCATACCAGGACGAAAACCAGTCCGAGCGCGATGGACAGGTTCGGGGCTTTCTTCGCAGGCCACGCAATCATCATCACCGAACCCGCCAGGCACATCAGCGTGAAGGGCATCAGGGCCAGGCCGACGCAAATCTCCAGCCAGCGTGGCGCCATGAGTTCACGTCTCCGGCGCTGAAATCCGTTTGCGTCATGTTCCCCATGCCCCTGTCCGTGCCCATTGCCGGGAAACTGGCCATGGCCTGATGGAACACGCGCCCCATCCGCATTCCATGATTCGCCAGCGTCCTCCGGGGCGCTCGTGCGCCCGCCCCGACCGGCAAGGTGCGCCTTTACTTCGGCCACGGACGCGAAGAATGGATTCGGCTCCAGAAGCGCCATCCCGTCCAGCATTCCGGCGAGGTCCGCATGATGATCCGGCGCCGCCCGGATCAATCGATAGCGGCCGTTTCCGACCGAGAACCTTCCTCGCGTGTTCGGCATGAGAAATTCGGGCTCCAACGGAACACCACCCGAATTCCAGAAAAACCATCCGCCGGCCTCCACATCCAGGCCTTCGCAGTAGGAGGTCGCTTCACTTTCATTGGCGAAAACGAACAGGCCGCGCTCATCCGTCGCCATGGCGAAAACAAGCAGTTCCTTGCGGGAATGATCCGTCATCAACGGTCGCCGTCGCGAAGCGCCACCCTCCATGGCCCATCCTGTCGTTCCAGAATCCTTGTCACCACCGCACTCTCCTCGAACAGGACAAGACCAGCGATGCGGAATACTACGTCAGCCGCGTGTCGCTTCAACGCCCTGGGTGGTCGCTTCCCGCCGGTATCGCGAGCTGTCGCGACTTCTCGCGGGCTGCGGTTGCCGCATCCGTGTCGCCCCTGGCGGCGTGGGCTTCGGCCAGGCTGTCCCAGGCGTTGGCCGACGCCGGGAACAGGACGGTATTGAGTTCAAAAACAGGCGACGCCGCACCCGCGCCGAGGTTCTCGCGCAGGGTATAGCCGGTGTTGTTGACGGTCCGCTCCAGTTCGGCGTCGGTCAGCGCGCCGTTCATGCGAATCGACTGAGCCCAGGCCCGCATGTCGCTCCCGGCCGGTTTCGCCAAGGCATGGGCGGTCAACTTCTCCGCCAAGGCTTCCGCCGGAAACCGTTCCGGCGCTGTTGCCGCCATCGCGCTGTCCATCAGCACGCGCGACCAGACATTCCTCGCGCTGCCGTTGGTCATGTAGGCGAATGCAAAGACATCTGCGTCCAGCAAATCCTTGAACACGATGCGGGCACGGACGCGGGTGCCGCCGTCGTGGCCGACCTGGCGATACCCGTCGCTCTCGCCATATTCCCAACCGGCGGCGAACCAGCCGCGTTTTCCGCCGGTCAGGGTGCGCGGTTGCCAGAAGCGGCGCAGCGTGGCCTTGCCCACCAATTCGCCCGACGTCATCGCCTGCAGGAAACGGCCCAGATCGTCCAGCGTCAGATACAGGCCGGCGTGGCCGTAAGCGTAGGCCGGCCAGGCCAGATCCTTGTCCTCGCGCAGTCGCCCCTCCCGGCCGATGTAGCTCGTCACCACGCCCCGCCGGGGCAAGCCGACCGGCCCAAGCCAGGTGTGGCGCATGCCGAGCCTGCGCAGGATGCGACGCTCCGCGATCCGCGCGTATGGCTTCCGGTAGTGGGCTTCCAGCAACGCGGCCAGCACCAGATAGTTGGTCTGCGTGTAGCGCGTGTCGGTGCCGGGCGCGAACTGCATCGGTCGTTCCGCCAGCGACGCGAATACGCTCGCCGCGTCCCCGGCGAAGACGGTGTCCGTCGCGGCGCCGGCGCCGTTCCGGTTGTCGAAGTATTCCGGCACGCCGGAGCTGTGGTCGAGAAAATCGCGCACGGCGATCGTCCGCCAGGCGGCGGGCAGTCCAGGCAGGTACACACTCGCGGGCGCTTCCGGATCCACTTGCCCCTGCTCGACCAATTGCATGATCAAGGTGCTGGTGAACAGCTTGGCCAGCGAATACGCGGGAAAGACATCGGTACGCGCGATGGGCCGATGCGTTTCCAGGTTTGCCTCACCATCCACTCCGCGGAATATCACCCGGCCATCATGGACGACCAGCAGGGCCTGGCCAGCGATGCCGTAGCGCTCGCGATTGACCTCCAGTTGCCGTTGCAGCGAGCGCGACAACACGCTGTCGCCCGCGAATGCCGCGCAAGGCGACAGGCAAGCTAGCGCGAGCAGCCAAGCCATGAGTCCCCTGACCTTCATGTCGTTTCTCCGGTTTCCCTTTGTTTTCATCACGCCAGCGTTCCAACCTATGCCGGATACCCTGCCATCGCTTCGCCCGGATGCTCGTTCATTGAACGAAGGAGGCGGTGCGCGCCACGCCCGCATTGTTGCTCGTCCCCATCCAGGCGCGCACTTCCAGTTCATACAACCCGGGTTGGTCGATGGGAAAGTCCGCGCCGAAAAATCCGCTATCCGGATCGAAGCGGAGCGGGTAGCGGCGCGGGGCGCCGCCATCGACCGTCACATGGACGTCGACCTCGGTGTCACCGACGCGCCAGGGCCCCTGTTCGGAAATCGCGCAGCCGCACAGCATCGTGACGCCCACGCGCACGGGCAGCTTCGCGCCCGTCCTGAGCCATCGATAGGCGACCGGGCTGGCCACGTCGACGATCAGGCCGGGCAGTTCCAGCAGCCAACCATCGCCGGCGGTGACGTGACGGCCCGGCAATACCCATTGCGTACTGGTGGCGGTCGTGAGCGCCTGCGGCTGGCCGAGCGGTCCGGTCACGCTCGCCGTGACCCGGCGCGGATGGTCCAGGTCGAGCGATGTCCGGAATACCGCCGAACCCGCACTGGAACGCTTTCCGCCCGGAGAAGTCCCCGTACCCAGGATGGTCCGGGTATCGCCGGTGGTGCCGATGGTCTGGCCGCGGGCCAGGACTTCGCCGGTATCGGCGTCGCTCAGGACCACCCGCACCGGCGCGGTGTATCCGCCGAGGAATTTGGCTCCTCGCGCCAGCACACGGACTTCCACCTCCGTCCGCTCGGCACGCGCCGGACCGGCGAGGCCCATCCCGGCAAGGAAAAGGACACACCACGCGACGCGCACGGCGAAATGCATGAACGGGCTCCGGCGAGAAAACGAAGGGCGATGACGAACGGGCATCGTCACCACCCGCATGTCCGCTGTGGCCGGGATCGCGAAGGCGAGGCTGCTTCCCGAGATCGGTGGCCGAGCGGTCCGGAAAAGCCTGAGGCCTTCTGTCAGAATCGCCCAATGACATGTCGTGACATTGGCTGACATGTCGTCACCGCAAGGCTTCCAGGCCGGTGGAACAGGGAGGAGATGATGTTGCGCTTCGATGATTTCCGGCTTGACCCGGTCGCCTTGCAGGTGTTCCGGAACGGCATTCCGCTGGACGCGCCACCCCAGGTGGTGGATGTCCTGGCCTGCCTGATCGCGCACCGCGACCGGATCGTGACCCGGCAGGAACTACTCGAACGGTTCTGGCCGCGCGCCGGCACCGGAGGCGACGCCGCGCTGAACACCTGCATCCGCCGCATCCGCGCCCTGCTGGAAGACGATGCCGAAACCCCGCGCTACATCCAGACCCGGCCGCGCGCGGGATATCGCTTCATCGGCACGCTGGCCGATGAACATGACGCCCTGGTGCCGCTGCCGGCCCCGCCGCGCCCGATGCCACGCGCCGTGGCCCGGTGGCCGCTGGCCGGCGGCCTGCTCGCCGTGGCGCTGGGCATCGGCGGTGCGCTCTGGGCGCATGCGGCGCTTTCACCGCCCGAGCATCGCATCGCCATCGAGCCGGTGCAGGGACTGTGCGAATACGTGCTGTTCCCGAAGTTCAACGCCGGCCTGCGCGAAAGCCTGACCGCGCAGATCAGCCATCGCCTGCCCGCCGGCTACCGCGTGGCCACCGACAGCCGGGAAGCCGACCTGCACGCCCGCGTCAGCGTCCGACAGACGCCGCAGCAGACCGTCGTCGTGCTGACCCTGGTCGACAGGCGGGAGGGCCGCCTGCTGTGGTCGGGCGAATACAGCGGCAAGACGGACATGGACGACTACGTGCCGTTGCAGCGCTCACTGGCCGAACGCATGGCGGCCGGACTGTCCGGCGCGCTGGACAAGCGCTCCTGAGAGGGGCCCGCGTGTCGCATCGGACGCATCGCGAAAACGGGCGGACAGAACGGATTTTTCTTCACAGGCGTGGCGGGCCGGCGCCGGTTTCCCGGGGACTCCCCCAGGCCTCGACCGCGGCGTTCAATACCATGCGCACAATGAAGCCCTCGACGCGCCGCCCCGTTCATTCCTCAATTGCCTCGATGCCCTGCCGCTTCAGCTGTTCGAGATGCGCACGCATCTCCGCGAGCCGCTGCGGCGAGTGCCCTTCCCACGACGCGACCTCGCCGATGACGCGAAACGGATGCGCGGAGCGGTACGAGCGGGTGGGATTTCCGGGAAACCGCTTGTCGGTCAGATTGGGATCGTCCTCGAGCGCGCCCGTGGGTTCGACGATGTAGATCCGGCCCGGCCCGTCGCCGACCGCCAGTTCGGCGCCCCAGATCGCCGCGTCCAGGGTGGCGGACAGATAGACGAATCTCGCCTGCCTGCGGGCGCCGTAGTTGGAGACATGGCCCGGGGTGATCAGGTCGCCTGGCTGAAAGGCGATCCGGGTGCCGTGGTAGTACGTCGGGGACTGCGTCATCGCGTGGCTCCGTTGCGTTGCCGTTTCGACAGGACGGCGATGCTGCCGCACGCGCCGGGCCTTGCCGCAAGCCCCCCGGCGTTATATAAATTCATGGCGGGAGGCGCGCGGCGCCTCCCGTTCTTTTTTTGTCCGGGGCCGCCTGGCGCGTGAAGCGGACTCGACCTGACCTTCCCGCAGGATGTTGGAATCCGTCAAATACATCCCGCGACCCGG
This sequence comes from Pseudoxanthomonas sp., assembly GCF_051953815.1. Taxonomy (GTDB): domain Bacteria; phylum Pseudomonadota; class Gammaproteobacteria; order Xanthomonadales; family Xanthomonadaceae; genus Pseudoxanthomonas_A. The sequence continues at coordinate 23,412 of NZ_JBQCIJ010000057.1, forward strand.
GAGGTACGCTGGGTTCCCGTCGCGTCCCGGTTCCACCCCTCCCCTTGGAGATGCCCATGAAGATCCTGTTCGCCGCCCTGCTGACCGCCGCCGCGCTGCACGCTTCACCGGCTTTCGCGGATTCCCCCGCCTCGTCTCCCCTGGCGGGAAAATGGGCCATCGATGTCGACAAGCTGCCGATGCCGCCGGACGCGCGCCCGAAGAGCGTGACCCTGGAGTTCCACGATCATGCGGATGGCAAGTGGACGACGCAGGTCAACATCGTCAATCCGGATGGCAGCACCCTGCATTCGGACGCCTTGCTGCCGCTGGATGGCACCCCGGGCCCGGTCACCGGCGATTACTGGGCCGACGTGTCGGCGATGAAGATGCCCGCGCCCAACGTGCTGGTCCTGCAACTGGCCTACAAAGGCACGCCCTCGTCCACCCGCATCTACACGGTGAACGGGGACGGCAGGACGCTGACCGAGACCAAGGCGTTCTTCAGCAAGGAAGGCAGCCCGATCCTGCAGACCACGACGTTCACGCGCATTCCCTGAGCGTTGCGTCGGGCGCGATGCGCCTGTTTCCCTCCCCATCGAAAGCAGCACAGCTTCGCCGTGCCGCCCAGTGGGCATCGTGCATTCGAGACGCGGCTCACCCGCCCTTGTTCTTCTCGTCCCAGCGCATCGGTTCCCACAGTTCGACCTTGTTGCCGTCCGGATCCATGATCCAGGCGAACTTGCCGTTCTCGTGCGATTCCGGTCCGCCGACGATGTCCACTCCGGCCGCGCGCAACTGCGTCAGCAGCGTGTCGAGGTCATCGACCCGGTAGTTGATCATGAAAGACGATTCGCTGGGGCTGAACCATTGGCTGTCCGGCTTGGCCAGATGCCATACCGTCAGGCCCCCGTCCCCGGCCTTGTCGTCCGGCCAGCGCAGCACCGCGCCGCCCCAGGGCTCCAGCGGCATGCCCAGATGCTTTTCGTACCACGCGGCCAGCGCGGCGCTGTCGCCCCGGCATTTCAGAAAGACGCCGCCGATTCCGGTAACCCGTGCCATCTTCGTCCCCTTCGATTGAGCCCCAGCATTCCCCTGCCCGATCACGGGAGGTGACAGCATGCTCCGGCGGCCGGCTTCGCGCGTCAATGGCGGAGGTTCCCTCGCATCCGGCGCCGGATGCGCCGAATCCGCCAGGGGTCACAGAACCCCGCGTTCGGATGAAGCTGCGCGGGAGTAAGCTTCTCCACCTCACCACCAGCAAAGGATGACCGGGATGAACGGATGGATGCTGACAGGCGCGGTCGTCCTGTCCTTCGGACTCGGCGGCCAGGCCGCCGCCGCGATTCCCGGCTTCAACGCCACCTGCCCGGGCGCGATCGAGGTCCATGCCGACGACGGTGGCCCGGTCTACGTCAACGGCCGGGAAACCCAGCTCAAGCGCGTCAACGACAACTATTTCGAGGCCCACGACGCGCAGAGCGGCGTCACACTCTCCATCAGCCAGTCGCCGGACGGAGGCGTGCAGCTTTCCTATACCGGCCAAGGTGGCGCGAACGGCGTCTGTACGATAGGAAACGTGGCCGCCACGGCCAGTGCGGATACAGGCAGGGGCAACCGGTCGGACGCCCGGTCCGATGGCGCCGCGGAAGTCACCTGCGAGTCCGAGGATCAGCGGCAAGCCGAATGCCCGATGGATACCCACGGCGATGTGCGGCTGGTCCGCCAGTTGAGCAAGGCGCGCTGCGAACAAGGCCAGACCTGGGGCCTCTACCACCACTCCGTCTGGGTGAAGGACGGTTGCCGCGCGGTTTTCAGGAATGTCTCGGGCAACCGCTACAGCGTGCCGGCAACCGGCACGCGTCCGGGCGCCGATGCGCCGCTGCTGGGTGCCTGCAACGCGCGCGCGCAGGCGGATGGCGCGCTGGTCACCCGGGTGCCGGTCAACGACAGCGTCACCGAGTTGATCGTCGATTATCCGGATGGCCGCTACCTGTGCATGGTGCGCAATGACGGACTGGTCGAGTCGCTGACGAGGCTGCGCAAGAAATAGGCAACCCGCCGACGCCCGCTCATCCGATGCTCGTGGCGCGAGGCGTCACTTTCCGCGCTTCGCTCAAGCTCTCAAAGGACTGTCTGTCTCCACGGGCGCGGATCACCGCTCAGCGGTCCCGCCCGTCCCGCGCCAGAAGTACCCGGCGCACCTCGCCATTGAGCTCGGCCAGCCGGTCGCGGGCGCGAGGATTCCGGGCGAGCAGCGCCATGACCTTGCCGACATCGCGCGGCGACCGCGCCCCCGTCTCGTTGATGGCTTGCTCCACCAGCCGTCCCAGTTCGGCAGGCGTCGGCGGGAGCGGGAGCGCGGTTTCCAGGCAGAGTTCAACGTCCGCGTGCCCGGGCAAGCCGCTGCTGCTGAACTCCAGCAATCCCTCGATCTTCAACGGGATCGCATCCTGGGTGACCACGCCGAACGACAGGCGCCGGGTAAGGAAGAGGACATGTCGGTTCAGCAGATAGAGGCTGCCATCGATGTAGCCGGGCTCGGGATTGAAGGGGAAATCGAACACTTTTCCCGCCAGCGCGGATAGATCACCCAGGTCGAGATCGATCTGATCGCAGCGGAGCGACGTATCGTGGCGCTCCGCATCGAACTGGAACGGCGCCAGGCGGATGGCGATGGAAGCCAGCCCGAACGGTCCGCTCCGGACCGCATACGAAGCTTCCGTTGCGACGATTGTCTTGCCCGGGAAGTCCGCCATCCGAGAACCCGCCACCTGCGTTGCGCGACGACCGCAATGGTGTCCATCGCCGACGCTGAAGGCAAGTTCGCGCGCCCGCTTGCGCGCAAGGCCGTCCGGGCCACGGTCACCTGACCAGAAGCGACCCCGCCTCCACGTCCACCTCGCCCGCGAGCGCCCGCGCGAACAGGCGCTCGTAGCGCTCGAACCGTTTTCTCGTCCCGGTTTCCATGCAACGTCTCCCGATCGGATTCAGCGGTAGAAACTACGCCTCGGAACTGCCCGAGCCCTCGCGGTCGCGCTCGTATCGGCGCATGGCGGGAAACGCGGGCAGCCAGCGCTCGCGACGGATCGTCCAGCACTCGTAGGTCGGCACGAACTGATCCGGCGCGTCCAGGGCGCCCAGATGCACTTCGATTTCGTCTCCGCTGCGGGCGAAGACGGAGGAGCCGCAGCGCGGGCAGAAATGCCGTCCCGCGTAGTCGCGGGTCTCGCCTTCGATGTCCACCGCCTCGCGCGGGAATATCGCGGCGGCATAGAACAACGCGCCGTGATGCCTGCGGCAGTCCAGGCAATGACAGATGCCGACCCGGCGGGGACGTCCGGTCGCCACCAGCCGGATGTCGCCGCACAGGCAGCCTCCATTGAATCGCTCCATCCGGAACCTCCTTCAGTTCGGTCGTCGGGTCGCACACGACGCCGCGCATCGGCATCATGCGTCTTCCTGCGCAGGATTCCGCACGATGATGAACAACCCGATGCCGGGCGAAGCAGCATCGCACGCATTCTCGCCCTTTTCGGTCTTCACGCGGTGAAAGGAACCCGCACGGATGCTATGTTCGCCCGGCCGCTCACACCCGGAGGGATCCCATGCCCGCAGTTGCCAGACTCGCCCTGCTGATTGGCGTTTCCCTGTTCGCCCCGATCTCGCTCGCCAAGGGGCTGGTGACGGAAACCGGCGTGCTGCAGGGCGCTCCGTGGCGCATCGATGTCCCGGAGCGCTGGAACGGCGAACTGGTGATGCTGGCGCATGGGTTCGAGCCCGTCGGCGCGCCGCGTGAATCCGCCTGGCCCGCGAACGAGGCCACGCCCGCGTTGCTGGGCGCCGGTTACGCGGTGGCGCAGAGTGGCTACCGCACGCAGGGCTGGGCGGTGGCCGAAGGGGTGGCGGACACCGAGCGTCTTCGCCGGCACTTCGTGAGCCTTCATCCCGGCACGCGGCGCACCTGGATCCTCGGCTTCTCGATGGGCGGCGCGATCGCCATCGCCAGTCTGGAACAGCAACCCGATCACTACGCCGGCGGCGTCTCGTTGTGCGGCGCCAACCTGCCGGGCGAAGCGCTGGCCGGTGAATTGCTGACCACGCTGGTGGCCTTCGATTACTTCTTCCCGGACGCGCCGGGGTTGCCGGCCGATGGGCTGGCATCACCGGCGGCGGCGGACCTGCCGCAGATGGCGCTGCACCAGGGAATCGCGGCGGCATTGCAGACCAGACCCGAGGTGGCCCAACGCCTGGCCCGGCGGCTGGAAGTGATGCCCGGGGAACTGGCGGGCGTCATCAGCCTGCACGCGCTGGTCTTCCATGACATGGCGAAACGCTCGGGAGGCATGCCGGTCGGGAACCGGGACACGGTCTATCGCGGATTCGGCGACGACGACGCGTTCAACGCGGGCGTCAGGCGCCATGCGCCGGATGCGGCCGCCCATGATCGATTCACCGCTGCGCCGGCACTCACCGGCATGCTTCGGCAACCGCTGGTGATCCAGTTCAACCAGCGCGACCCGACCATCACGCCGCGCATGCAGGCGATCTATCCGCGGCTGGCGGCGCAGGCCGGCGCGACGCCTCCGCCCACGGTATTGCCCGCGGTGGGCGAAGGCCATTGCGGATTTTCCGATGAGCAGACCATCGCGGCGTTGAAGGCGGCGGCCGAAGCGCCGGGCGCCGGAACCCCATGATCGTTTCCCGCCGGACCGCCCTCGCCCTGGGCATCGCCGCCGTTTTCGCCGTCCTCGCGCAGCAGGCGTTCAGCAGTTTCTCCTGCTACCACCAGTCGCTCACCGCGTTCCTGGGCGTCGTGGGTTTTTTCCTGCTGGTTCCCCTGCTGCCCGCGCTGATCTCGCTGTTGACCGCCAATCCGCTCCGCGCGGTCGGCGCCTGCCCGCTGTTCTCTCCCTGGTTGTGGTTCGCCTATCACACGGACTGCGTCGCGCCCTACACCGGCGCCGGCGCGTCCATGGTCTATGTGGCGGTCCTGCTGTGGGGGACGCCGTGCGCGTTGCTGGGCGCGCTGGTGACCGGCCCGCTGCTGCGGATGATGGGCGTGCGGGTCGGCGATCGCTGATCCCGCCCTCCGCGGCCGCCGGGCACGGGAACGAACTGCGCCGGCCCCGCGACGCGCTACCATGCGGAACTCCCTCCCGCCGCATGCTGTCGATCTCCCCCATGAAGGCCCGCACCCCCGATGCAGCTCCGGCGGCATGAGTCTCGCCTTGAACCGCCTGGAGACCTGGCTCGGGTCCAGAAGCGAACGCCTGCAATCATCGATCGCCGCGATTTCCAGCGCGCTGCTGCATCTGCTGTTGCTGCTGGTCCTGCTGTATTCCTCCAAGCCCGTGGTGACCTCGCCGCAAAGCGCCGCCAGCGGCGGCCGGGTGAAAGTCGACTTCATCGGCGAGCCGCAGGAGTCGGACCAGTCCACCCCGGCGCCGCCCAGTCCGCCTCCGACCCGCGCCTCCGATCCGGTTCCACCCGCGCGCGCGGCTTCGCGCCTGCGTTCCACCCTGGTCGATCGCGCCGACAACCCGATTCCACCCGACGCACCGGTGCCGTCGGACAGCCTGAGCGCGCGCCGCGCGCCTTCGCCCTCCGAACGCCGGAACGAATCGCGACCGCAGCCGCCCAGTCCGTCCTCACCCGCGCGACGTCGCCCTGAAACCTGGACCGGACGCCCGCCGGGACTGATCGAGGAAGATCTCGCTCCGCAGAACGCCGGACTGGCCAACAGCCCCGCGATCCGCAACGGCCGCGGACGCGACATGACCGCCAACGGCCCCAGCATGGAACTGGGCGGCTACCTGGTCTATTACGACGTGCTCAGCGAGGAACGGCTGCGCGCATGGGCCCGGCATGGCATGAAGGAACTCTCCATTCCCCTGCCGGGCACCCGCTACTACATGGTCTGCCCGCTGGAGATCGCGCTGCGGCGCGGCTCCGGCAAATGCCGCGCGCTGGATCCGGATTCGCCTGAAATGGCAGCCATCGGCGACGCGCGCGAAGCGGTCACCATGCTCCAGGTCTACAAGCAGGGCGAACTGGTCTGGCGCGGCCCGGGACCGTATCGGTGAACACGGCGCCTTGAAGACGGGGACGCGGCCTGCTTCGCGTCCGGCCGCATGGCCATCCGCCGTTGTTTCATGCCCCGGACCAACGCGCCCGCCTCACGTCGCGACGACGAACGGTGACCTTGGCCTTCCGGCACGGGCGTTTACCCAGGCGACGGCGGAGCGCCGCCGTCCTTCCCGCGCGCGCCGCATCGACCCGCCCGACCCACGGCGCACGCGGGGTACCGAACATCCCGTCACATGGAGAGTGTCATGCCACAGATCACCCGCATCGAACTCCAGTTGGAAACCGGTGAGCAGAGCGACGCCGGCACCGACGGAGACGTCTATCTCGGCCTGTGCGGTCGCGAGTTCTACATCGACTCCTCGAAGGACGACTTCGAGAAGGGCGCCTCGCGCACGTACATCCTCGGCGACAAGCACAGCGACCGGAATGTCGAACACCCGGACCTCAACGATCCCACCGCGCACTACCTGGAGACCGAGAACCTGGAGAAATTTCCGGTCTACATCCGCTTCCAGCCGCACGCGGGCAACCCGCGATCCGATCGCTGGCAACTGGAACGAGCGGATGTCTACATCAATGGTTCGGACGTCTATGAATGGACCACGTTCGGCATCATCAAGGGCCTGGGCATCTGGCTGGGCATCCACGCCGGCCTGGTCGTGCACATGGTCAAGCATATCGATCCGATCCCGCCCCGGCCTCCGGTGAAAGGCGAACTGGCGTCCTGACGCATCGCGCAAGCGCCCGGAGGCGAACGCTTCCGGGCCATGCGTCCGATTGGCGACCTCATGGCCGCGACGGGCCTCACCCCAGCGCATCGCGCCAGTTGAGCCACCACGCCTTGGGCGGTCGGGGAATCCTTTCCCACCAGCGGTTCATGGCATGCACGCTGCCGCGTACCCACGCCTTGCGATGCTCGGGATCGAACGCGGGTTCGCCGAACATCGCCGCCAGTTCCGGATAGAGCGGCCCGGAGGCCAGCGCCGGATGGCGGGTGAGCAGGGTCAGCAGCGCGAATCGATCCGAAGGCGTCGCCATGCGCGCGATGGCCGCCTCGGTGCCGGGTGCGCGCGTCCCCGCCGCCATCGATCGGTCAAGTTGTGCGACGGCGTTGCGGAATTCATCGGTGGCAGTGGTGGCGAACGGAATGCCGCTGCGCGCTTCGTCGAAGGCGAGCACCGAGCCCGCGGGCACCAGCGTTTCCTGCCCGTTGACGCGATGCATCACCCAGCCGCTGGTGACGTGGATGGTGCCTTCGCCGCGCGAATCGCGACGCATGTCGAATTCGCAGCCCAGATCGATGGTTTCGCTGGCGCCCGCCGCGATGCCGAAATACCCGGGCGGCGCCCAGATGCGCGCACGCACGCGCCCTTCGATCAGTTCCAGACGGTGATGCCCGGTCCGCGTATCGGACAGTCTTATCCGGGTTCCCGGCATGACGTCCATCCGGCCGATGCGCGCCACCTGGATCGTCGCCGACTGCCGCGCGGAGGTCGCCAGGGTCTGGCCGACTTCCAGTGTCGCGGGAACACCGGCGCTGGCTTCGATCGTCCAATGCCGGCTTTCGTTCCATTGCAGACGCCAGGGTACCCAGGCCGCGACGCCGGCCACGCACGCGGCGAGCGCGGCGGCGGCGAGAAAACCGCGCCGCCCGCGCCTGCGCGGCTTCGACGCGCGCGCATCCGCCCAGGTGAATCCGGTCCTGGGCACGTGGCGATACGCGCCCAGCAACGACGTCAGGCGTTCGAGTTCGCGGTCGCCCGGCAGATCCGGATCCCACAGCGGATCAGGCGGCTCAAGCCGTTGCTCAACCATCGGCGATCTCCTCTTGCGCGCTGGCGATGCCCAGGGCGTCGCGCAGGCGGCTCATGCCGCGATGAAGGTTCACCCGGACCGACTGCGGAGTCAGTCCGGTGAGATTCGCGATCTCCGGCCCGCTCAGGCCTTCGACCAGTCGCAGGATCAAGGTTTCGCGATAGGCCTCGGGCAACCCGCGGATGGCGTGCAGGGCCTCGCTGGCCTGCGCGGTCGACTCGGGCCCCGCTCCCGGCCACGCGGCGGCGTCGGCATCGGCCAGTTCGCTTTCCTCGATCGTCGCGACGTGGCGCGTCCTGCGCGCGATCATCGCGATCCAGGGGCCGAAGCGCGCCGGCTCGCGAAGCTGGTCCAGCTTGCCGAACGCGATGACGAAGGTTTCCTGGGTCAGATCCTCCGCCCGCGCGCGCGCGCTCATGCCCAGATGGATGGCATGCACCAGCGGCGCGAACGCGCGATAGAGCCAGGTGAAGGCCGCCTGCGATCCCCGCCGGGCTTCCTGCACCTGCCTGGCGATGTCGTCGGGATGGAGTACGGCCTTCATGTCCTGAGGGTCCGGGGGACCTAGAAGTAGAGGGTACCGGGAGCCGAAGTGTTAACACGCCGGGCGCGGTTAACGCCGCGCCGCGACGGGGGCTCTTCATCGGCACCTTCCGACCGAGCGCTCCCATGCATCATCCCCTGCCCCGGGTCCTGGCCCGGACCGTGGACATCGTCCGGGTTCCAATCCTGCTCCTGCTGCTGGCTGCCTGCACACCGGCCGATGCCGGCACCACGCCCATCGTCGGTTTGCCCTGCGAGGACTGCGAGGTGCCGCTGATTGGCCTGCCCGCCGCGCCGCCCGCCGTCGCCCGGCTGGCCACCGACGAGGAACCCGGCGAACGCCTGCGCCTGACCGGACAGGTGATCGATGCGCGGGGCCGGCCGCGCGCCGGAGTGATCGTGTATGCGCATCAGACCAACCAGGGCGGCGTCTATCCGGGCGAACGTTCGGACGATGACCCGGGCGCCCGGCGGCACGGCCGCCTGCGCGCGTGGGCCACCACCGATGCGGACGGGCGATACACCTTCCTCACCGTCCGGCCCGGCAGCTATCCCGGCACGCGGATGCCGCAGCACATCCATCTGTACGTCATCGAGACCGGCTGCGCGCTGTACTACATCGACGACGTGCTGTTCCGCGACGATCCGCACCTGACGCCGACGGTCGCGCGCAAGGCGGATCAGGGGCGCGGCGGCTCGGGCATCGTGACGCCGGTGCGGGTCGCGGACGGCTGGCAGGCGACCCGCGACATCGTGCTGGGCCGCAACATTCCCGGCCATCCGGGATGCGCGCCATGAAGGCGTCGGGCGCGCAGCGGTATCCACTCGTCCTGCGGGTGCTGCACTGGCTGCTGGCGCTGCTGCTGGCCGCGCAGATCCTGCTCGGCTTCGCCGCTGAGCGCTGGACCCCGCGGGCGACTTCCGACCTGCTGTTTCCGTTCCACTTCCAGCTGGGCATCCTGATCCTGTGCCTGATGCTCCTGCGTCTCGCCCTGCGCCTGGCGTTGCCGGTGCCCGGCCATGAGGAAGGCGAATCGCCGTGGCGTCACCGGCTCCGAGCCGCCGTGCATGGCCTGCTGTACGCGCTGGTCCTGCTGTTGCCGATCAGCGGCCACGTCATCTGGGTATGGATGGGCGCGGATAGAACCTTCTTCGGCGCGCTCGAAATCCCCGCGTTCTTCGTGCCACCGGACGAGGAAACCGGACGCGCCTTGGCCTGGTACGTGCACGTGTATGGCGCGTGGACATTGCTGGCACTGGCCTGCCTGCATGGCGCGGCGGCGATGTCGCATGCGTGGCGGCGAAAGGATGGCTTCATCACGCGGCGCATGGGATTCGGCGGCATGCGCAAGACGGCGGACTGAAGCGTCATGGCGAAATGAACCCGCGGGCGGCGCGGTGAGTGAAGCCCGCGTGCGACCGCGACAATGAAGGAACCGGCCATTGGTACGCAAATGGATTCACGCCATGGCCGTGTTCATTTTCCGCGTCGCGCGACAACACAGAACGCGCATGGTGCCTCCCGCCGGCATCGTTTACAGTCGGCCGTCGCCTCCGTTTTCCGGACCAGAACCGCATGCGCCCACGCCGGTCCCTGCCTGTCCTGCTCGTAATGGGACTGGCTGCCATCCCGCCCGCGATGTCCGCCACGCCGTCGGCGAACGGCGATGAATTGCCCGGCCGATGGGACATCACGATCCACTCCTCCGACGGCGATCTGCCCTCGTGGCTGGAAATCCGCCGTTCCGGCGCGAACACGCTGGTCGGCCAGTTCGTCGGCACCGCCGGCAGCGCGCGGCCGATATCGCGGGTGGACGCGAATGGCGACGCCCTGCACTTCGCCATTCCGCCGCAATGGGAAGGCGGCCAGGGCGATCTGTCATTCGACGGACGCCTGCGCGACGGCAGGCTTTCCGGCACCCTGCAACTGCCCGACGGCAGGCAGCAGACCTGGAGCGCGGTGCGCGCGCCGTCGCTGCACCGCACCACACCGCCGCGCTGGGGTGAACCGATCCGCCTGTTCGACGGCAAGGGCCTGGACGGCTGGCGCGCGCTCGGCGCGTCGTCGCAATGGACGGTGGAAGGCGGCGTGCTGCGCAACGCCAAGGCCGGCGCGAATCTGGTCAGCGAACGCCGCTTCGAGGATTTCAAGCTGCACGTGGAACTGCGTTTCCCCAAGGGCAGCAACAGCGGCGTGTATCTGCGCGGCCGACACGAGGTGCAGATCGCCGACACCTTCGGCGAACCGGCCAGTGACAGCCTTGGCGCCATCTACGGTTTCCTCGCGCCCAGCGTGGACGCGTCCGCGGAACCGGGCGAATGGCAGACGCTGGACATCACCCTGGTCGGCCGGCAGGTCACCGTCGTGGTCAACGGCAAGACGGTGATCTGCGACCGCGAGATTCCCGGCATCACCGGCGGCGCGCTCGACAGCGACGAAGGCGCGCCCGGGCCGATCCTGCTGCAGGGCGATCACGGCTTCGTCGAATTCCGCGACATCACCCTCACCCCGGCGCTGTGAGCATGGCCAAAGACGAGAATTCCTACGACGCCATCGTCATCGGCTCCGGCATTTCGGGTGGCTGGGCCGCCAAGGAACTGTGCGAGAAAGGCCTGAAGACGCTGGTGCTGGAACGCGGCCGCAACGTCGAACACATCAAGGACTATCCGACCGCGTGGCTGTCGCCGTGGGAGCTGCCGCACGGCGGCGCGCTGACCCGCAAGTACCGGGAGGAGAACCCGGTCGCCTCGCGCATCGCCGCCGAGGACGTGCTGCATTTCTTCACCCGGGATGCCGATCATCCCTACGTGCAGGAAAAGCCGTTCGACTGGATCCGCGGCTACCAGGTCGGCGGCAAGTCGATCATGTGGGGCCGCGCCTGCCAGCGCTGGAGCCGCTACGACTTCGAGGCGCCCGAGCGCGACGGCTACGGCATCGGCTGGCCGATCGGCTACGACGACATCGCGCCGTGGTACTCGCACGTGGAGAAATTCATCGGCGTCTCCGGCAACGCCGACGGCCTGGAGTCGATGCCCGACGGCGAGTTCCAGCCGCCGTTCGATTTCAACTGCGTGGAGAAGGCCTACAGCGAGCGCATCCGCAAGCACTATGGCGATCGCTACGTGGTGCAGGGCCGCTGGGCGCACCTCACCAGGCCCGAGGCGATCCACATCGAACAGGGGCGCGGCCCCTGCATGTCGCGCAACATGTGCTGGCGCGGCTGTCCCTACGGCGCCTATTTCAGCTCCAATTCTTCCACCCTGCCGTGGGCGGCGAAGACCGGCAATCTGACCATCCGACCCGACGCCGTGGTGCACTCGATCATCCACGACGAGCGCAAGGGTCGCGCCGCGGGGGTGCGGGTGGTCGATGCGCACACCAAGGAAATCACCGAGTACCGCGCGCGCATCGTGTTCGTGAACGCCTCCGCGCTGAACTCCGTGCTGATCCTGCTGAACTCGATTTCCGCGCGCTTTCCGCACGGGCTGGGCAACGACAACGGCCTGCTCGGCCAGTACGTCGCCTTCCAGAGCTATCGCGCCAACGGCGGCGGCCTGATCGACGGATTCGAGGATGGCTATTACTACGGACGCCGGCCCTCCGAATGCATCATTCCCAACTTCCGCAACCTCAAGCGGCACGAGATGGATTTCGTCGGCGGCTACACCACCTTCACCGGCGCCTTCCGCGAGCGCGGCGCGCCGTCGTCCGCGCGGCTGGGCGGCGTCTACAAGGACGCGCAGGCGCAACCGGGCCAGTGGAAGGTCTACATGTACATGCAGGGCGAGACCATTCCCAAGGAAAGCAACCACGTCCGCCTGCACGACAGCCTCAAGGATGCCTGGGGCATCCCGCAGCTGGTGACCTCGGTGGACTACGACGACAACGACGAGAAGATGGTGCGCGACTGGCGCGAACAGGCGAAGGAGATGATGGAAGTCGCCGGTTGCCGAGACATCCAGACCGCCGACACCCAGTGGTATCCCGGACGCGACATCCACGAGATGGGTGGCTGCCGGATGGGGCGCGACCCGGCCACCTCGATGCTCAACCCATGGAACCAGCTGCATGCCTGCCCCAACGTGTTCGTCACCGACGGCGCCTGCATGACCTCCACCGGCAACCAGTCGCCGTCGCTGCTGTACATGGCGCTGACCGCGCGCGCGGTGAACCATGCGGTCGAGGAAATGGGGAGGCAGAACCTGTGAGCGGCACGCCCCGCAATCTCACCCGCCGCGAAGCGCTGAAGGCCGGCCTGGCCGGAAGCGCGCTGGCCGCGACCGGCCTGCTGGGCGGCTTCACGCCTGGCATCGCCGGGGCGGCGTCCTCCACCGCGCAGGATGACCAGGTGCTGCTGGAAGACATCGCCGACATCCTGCTGCCGACCACCACCGCCTCGCCCGGCGCCAAGGCGGCGGGCGTCGGCACGATGATGGCGCGGGTGCTGGCCGACTGCGAAAGCCCGGAAACCCAGCAACGGGTCGCCGCCGGCCTGCGCGCCTTCCGCGACACCTGCCGCGCGCGCGGCGGCGATTTCGCATCACTGCCCCTGGCCGAACGCGAACGCCTGATCCGCGATATCGATGCCATCGCGCAGAAGGAAGGCGACGCCCACTGGTTCAACAGCGTGCGCATGCTCGCGCTCAATGCTTACTTCACGTCCGAAGTCGGCCTGACCCGGGCGATGCGCTACGTCCCCGTTCCCGGGCGTTACGACGGATGTGTGCCACTCGAACCCGGACAACCGGCGTGGGCGTGATCCGCGCGTCCGTTCGGGCGGTCGTCCGCCGGAATCCCGTCAGCCGCTAGCCAGAACGCGCCAGGAGGCACCATGCGTCCCCTTCGCTATTCCATCAACCTCACCCTCGACGGCTGCTGCCATCACGAAGGCGTATCCACCGACGAGGAACTGCATCGGCACGCGGCCGAAAACATCGCGCGCGCCGACGCCCTGCTGTTCGGCCGGGTGACCTACCGGATGATGGAGGAGGCGTTCCGGCCGCCTGTCCAGACCGGCGTCGTGCCCGACTGGATGGAACCGTGGATGCTGCCCTTCGCCCGCACCATCGACGCCGCGAAAAAATACGTGGTGTCGAACACCCTGGCGCAGGTCGACTGGAACGCGGAACTGCTGCGCGGGGATCTGGCCGAGGCCGTCCGCCAGCTCAAGCGGCAACCGGGCAATGGCCTGTTCACCGGTGGCGTCACGCTTCCCAAGGCGCTGGCGGAACTGGATTTGATCGACGAGTACGAGTTCATCGTGCATCCCCGGCTGGCCGGCCACGGCCCTACCCTGTTCGCGGGCCTTCCGGCGGGCATCGACCTGAAGCTCGTGGGCCAGCATGAATTCGGCGGCGGAGCGGTGGCGCTGAGGTATGAGCCCCGCCGCTAGCCACCCGGCCTGGATGCTACGCTCTGCCCGCCGCTCCTTTCCGGGAAACATGGCGCGGCCCCACCCGAATGACAGGTGCTCCATGTCGGACGTCGCGATCAACCTGCGGGACAAGCTGTCCCGGTTCTCCGAACACTGGTCCCCCCGCGTCATCGCCGAGATGAACGACTACCAGTTCAAGCTCGCCAAGGTCCAGGGCGAATTCGTCTGGCACGCCCACGCCGACACCGATGAAGTCTTCATCGTCCTGGACGGCGAGCTGACCCTCGAATTCCGCGACAAGGCCGTGCGCCTCGCCGCCGGCGAAATGTACGTCGTCCCCAAGGGCGTCGAACACCGCCCCGTCGCCGCCCGCGAATGCAGCATCCTGCTGGTGGAGCCGCGCGGCGTGGTGAACACGGGCGACGCGGGCGGGGCCTATACCGCGAAGAACGATGTGTGGGTGTAGCGTCTTTCCCTTGCTCCTCACTCCGCGCCTGGACACCATCCCACGGCCAGAAATGAATCTTGAGATAGAAGTCCTTGAAGCGGATAGCCGCTGCCCTGCTCTGGCTGTCATTCCCCGGGCGATGCATTTCCAAGCCACCGTAATGCAGAGGAAAATGCCCCCTGAAAAATCCAGGACGGCGTGGATGACGTCCAATCCGGAGTGGTCTTCCGACCAAGAGGCCCAGATGAAGCACCCCGAGCAGGACCTGGAAAAAAGATTGATGGCGGCGGCGCTCTCCGAGATGCGGGTACTTCTGGCGGCGCACATCGGCCAGGGCGAGGATTCGGTCGGCGCAGCGGCCGATTTCGCATACGCGCTCCACAATCAGGCGCTGGCGATTCTCGAGGGACGTCCGATCGATGTCCACGCGGCGCTTGACTCGATGAAACGGCTGGAGCCGGCTTTGGGCGCAGGATACATGCACCATTTCCGCAGCCTTGTCCTCGAAGGTTCGGACGCCAGATAGGCTCAGATTCGGTACGTTGATGGTTCTCCGACAGAAGCAGCGAGGTTTCCCATGGGGTTTTCCGCCAGTTGGTTTGCCGTTCAAGGCAAGGACCCGGAACACGTCCTCGGCGCATTGGGTTTGTCGCGTACCGGGGAGAAAGAAGAGTTTCCCGATTCCGGGCTCAGCTGCGTTGAACTGCCTGGAGGATGGTTTCTCGTCCACATCAACCGGTTCGACTCCCCGCTGTCCTCGCAGGCGACGCTCGCTTCACTTTCCGCTGGCTGCAGGTTGGTGGCATGCCGCGTCGAGGAGCACGTGATGTACAGCGCTGCGACCTGTCTTGAAGATGGCGTGCGGATGTGGCATGTGGAGCACGACGCGCAGCAGGACATCTACCACCTGTCATCGGAGGGGAATCCCCCCTCCGGATTTGCACGGATCCACGCCACCCTGAAAATGCAGCAGGACGCAGCAGGCGGCGCCGATGCGGATGTCGATCACATCTTCGAGGTGCCTGTCGTACTCGCCGAAACAATGACGTCGTACCGTCATGACAAGGAACCGGAATTGGATGATCCGGAGCCTTTCGAAGTCCTTGCCCGGGAAGTCTCCGCATCCTCGAAACCCTGGTGGAAGTTCTGGTAGCCACGCCCGTGGCGCTCACTCCACCTCCATGAACACATACTCGTTCTGCGCATCGCGCAGAGTCAGCGTCCGCCCTGTCGACGAGGTGCCGGCGACGAACGGCGGTGGCGGGCTGGGAATCGCACCGGCGAATTCCACCGCGCCGTTGGCATTGACGCGCGCGGCCATGGGCATGTCGAAGGCGGCGAAGTGGAAAACCGGATTGCCGCCGGTGTTCTCCACCCGCAGTTCGCCCAGCAGGTCGTTGCGGTAGCGCGAGGCCAGCACGGCGGCCTGTTCCGGCTTGACCGGAAAATCCCACGCGCGACGGCGGGCTTCGCGGCTCTCGCGTTCATTGGCGACCGCGGCGGCGACCATGCTGTCGGCTTCGGGCTCGGCGTCGAACAGAAGTTCCATCAGCTTGCGCGGGAAGGCGTCCATCAACACGTTGCCGGTGCTGGCGTTCATCAGGATGACCAGGCCGACGTCGTGTTCGGGCCACCAGACCATGTTGCTGCGCTGGCCGTACAGGCGGCCGCCGTGGAAGCGCATCACGGTGCCGGTCGAGACATCGGTATCCAGGCCCAGTCCGTACCAGGAATGGCGACCGGTGCTGATCTGCGGTTTCCAGCGTTCACCCAGCGCGGACTCGGAGAGATGGCGGCGGCCGTCGTCGAGCTTGCCGCCGCTCAATTCCAGTTTCACGTAGGCCAGCAGATCATTCACGCTGCTCCAGGCGCCGCCGGTCGGGCGCACCGCATGCATCTGCCGGTCGCGTCGCGGGTCGACCAAAGCGAGGCGGCCGTCCAGTCCTACCCCATGCGAGCGCGCGTAATTGCCGCGCATCGCCCGGTCGAAATCGAAGGTGGTGCGGGTCATGCCCAGCGGCTCGAACACGCGCGTGGCCATCGCGCGATCGTAGGCCGCGCCGATTTCCATGTCCGGATAGAGGGCGTGGGCGCCGACGTAGCCGGCGGCGGCGGCGGGCGGATTGGTGTACTGGTAGCTGGCGCCGAAGGCGCTGGTGGGCCGCATCCGCGGCAGGATGTCGAACACCAGCGATGCCGGCGAGTCCGGCGGCGCGAATTCCCAGTCCAGGTTGCGATACGGCAGGCCGGCGCAGGCGCAGGGCAGATGCCGGACCTGCATCTGCCCGGTGGCCTGCGCATCGGCCAGCGCGAACGCGGGCATCAGGTCGGTTACCGGCGTATCCCAGCGGAACCGGCCTTCGTCCACCAGTTTGGCCAGCATCAGCGTGGTCAGCGATTTGGTGTTGGAGGCGATGAGGTACAGGGTGTCGGCGTCCACCGGTTCCGCGTGGCCGGCCTCGCGCACGCCGAACCCGCCGGCATAGACGACCTTGCCGCCCTGCACCAGGCCGATGGAAATGCCCGGCACGTCCAGCGCCTGCTGCGACTGGCGGATGAAGGCTTTCAGTTGTTCGATTTTCGCCGCATCCAGCGCATGCGCCTGGCGCCCGGCGAAGCTTTCGCGGACGTGCCCGGCCGGCAGGAACTCGTCGCGGATCAGGCTCAGGTCCGCCGCGCGCTTGCCGGCCACCGCGTTGGCGAGATCGTCGATGCGCACCACCCAGCGGTCGCCGTTGCGCAGGGCGCGCGCGGTCAGCTGGCGCGGCTCGCCCGCCGGCGTGCGGTACACCTGGTTGAGGCCATCGACCCAGCCGTCGCCGTTGGCCAGGGGTACCGTCATCAGCGGCTCCGGCGGCGGGCGGTCGGCATAGTTTTGCCAGGCCTGCGATATCGCGTCCTTCGCATTGCCTGCGTCGGTCTCCACCAGCGCAATCCACGAATCGCCCTCCGGTGCCCGCAGGATGGCCGCACGGCCCCGCCGTGTCAGGGTCCAGTCCTTCGGCACGATGAAGCGGTGCCCGGACGCGGTCGTCGCCTGTGTGTCGGAGGTCGCCGCTGGGTGGACCGTCGCCTGCGCCCAGGCGACGGCGTCCGGCGCGCCGGCCAGGAGCAGGAGCAGCGCGCACCGCCGAAGGACGGTGAAGGCCAGGGACGAGGACGTGCGCTTCGGCGCGGCTTCCGACATGACGGGCTCCGGTGCGGGGACCGGGCCATTCTGTCGAAGCCGCACACGCATCCGGCTCCCGCCTCCGGTTCCTGCACTCCGGAAACCTGTTTCAGGAGTCGATGCCGCCCGCCTGTCGGGCCTGCCGCCAGGCCGCCGGGGTCATCCCTTCCACCTTCTTGAAGCTGCTGTAGAAGGTGGACATGGACAGGAAACCCGACGCCTCGGCCACCTGCTCCATCCCCAGCGGGTCCGGCGCGCACAGCAGCCGCTTGGCCGCCTCCACCCGCAGCTGCATCAAGTAGGGCTTGAAGGCGGTCTTGTGGTTGTCGTTGAGCAGTTGCGACAGCCGCGCCGGCGGCATGTTGAGCCGGCGCGCGACCCGGGCCAGGCTGAGCCGGGCATCGGTGTACAGCGCCTCCTCGGTCATCAGCCGGTGCAGCGATTGCAGGTCGGCCTGCGCCTGGTCGGGGGTGATCTTGCGGTCCTGGTAGGGCTCGGCGGCGACCCGCGCCTTGCGGCGGGCCAGCAGCACGATGCCGCCCAGGTACAGCACCAGCGAGAACGACAGCGCCCCGACGATGTACGAGGTCAATCCGGCGGTGTAATAGGCCAGCCACACCACCGCCACTCCGGCGATGACCGCCGCCACGTGGCCCCGGCCCAGGCCGTCGCCCGCCGCCGGCGCCCCCTCCGCCCGCACCGCGCGCAGGTACGCGCCCAGGGCGAGCAGCATCCACGCCAGCCAGCCGTAACTGATCACCCCCCACAGCGGCCGGCCCCACATCTCCGGATGGCTCGCGTACGGAAAGATCAGCCCATAGCCCACCGCGACCGCCAGCAGTCCCGCCACCCACCGCCCGTCCATACGCGTCCGCTCACCCACCGGATCCGCCCACGCCCGCACGAACCCGAGCAGGCACGGCCCAATCAGGAAACACGCGGTCAGCCCCACCTGCAGGATCGGCCGGGGAATCTCCGGATAGAAATAGAACAGCACCGACTTCCCGGTGCGGATGCTGATGACCAGGATCAGCACCGCCAGCCAGCGCTGCGCAGGCGTCGCCGGACGCCGCAGCAACAGATAGGCCGCCAGCGCCAGTCCGTTGAAGGCGCCCAAGGCAGCGAAGAAGAAGAGAAGGTAGGGGGCGATCATTCGGTGGGCATGGATGAAAGCGCGGCGGCGATACTACTAAATCCAGCAACCTTCCATTCCACCATGCGGTAGATCATTCGCGGGAATCAGTCTGCTGGATTGCCTGCATATGGGATGACAGCAACCCCATATCCGCCTGCACTTCCCAGTCGTCGAATCGCCGATCAGACGCCAGGCGAACCACGACGTGCATCCTAGGCTCCTCGTCCAGGTAGCAGTCCTTGCATCGCTTGACCGCCAGGATCTGCAGCACAGAACCCTCGGGAAGATCGTCGCGGGAGAGGGCCTCCGACCCACCAAATCCCGGCGATCGGACGATCTCGTAGATGCTGGGAGAAGGACCGTAGTTTCGTTCCATGCTGATGCGATAGATCTGCATGTCCTCTTTGGTCTTGTACTGCTTCCCCACATACATCGAATACTCGGGCTCATGACTGACGTCCTCGTAGCTGACGAAGCCGCAACCGGCCAGCAACGGGAGCATCAAGGTCGCGATGAATCTAGTCATGTGCGGACTCCCAGGTTAGTTGAAGCCGCGAGGCAGCGTCGGCCTCTCCGAAATATTTGGGCATACCCTCATTGCTGGGAAGCCTTGCGCAATAACTTCCTGAAACCGGTCCGCAGTTGGAGAGACCAGCCCAGCAATTGGAAACGCCAATTAGATCGGGAAATGCAAAATGAAGAACTGGAAACAGCGGCGACAACAAACTACCATCGCCGGCCCCGCACCTATTGATATACTCCGCCTGGGAAACTATGGGGAAAGGGACGTGCACAAGCAATCGGGAGTGGTGCTGGTGATCATGGCCAGCGGTATGTGCGCTGGCTTGATCTTGGCTTCGCAGAGTTTGGCCGACTTCGTTCACCGACCGTCTGGCTCGCGGGCCGATGTTCCGACGGGTGTACTGTCCGATGCACGCGCGGGAGGTCGGCCAAGTGTGGCCCGCCGGCCAATCTTCGCTCGCCGGACCTCTGGGCGGCCATGGGCCAACGTTCCTGCAAACCAGAACGACCGAACAACTGCCGCCCTCTCATCGATGTTACCGGCGTCCCTGACGCAGCAGGCCTACTCGATGTCTGCACCTGAATTCCTCTCCGATCCCGCGACAACTCGTGCACGCTCTATTGCCGTGGGTGACGTTTCCGGCGATGGACGGGACGACCTCATATTTCTGTCCCTGCGAGAAGCACCCAATCCGATAAATAATCGCATGGAGATCTACGCTGTCTATCAGCGCAGCGATGGTCGCCTCGATGCAGCCGTCAAGATCGCAGAGTCGGGCAACAATCTCGCATACCAGCTACTGATTTCTGATCTGGACCGTGACGGTGCAGGCGACATCATTACCGCCACCGTCAATGGCGTCATGGTGCTACGCTCCAATGCGGATGGCACGTTTACGTCCAGCACGGTCGTGGCCGGTAATCCCGCCGAAATGGTTGTGACTGATGTCGACCGCGACGGCCATCTCGACGTTCTCGTCGACTCGAGCAACACGTCGGCCACGGTCGTTCATGGTGACGGTCGTGGCGGGATCTCCCGTACATCGACGCTACCGTTGCCCTCGTCCGCAGTTCGGACGACGGGAGACGTTACTGGTGACGGCTTGGATGATCTTATTCTTGCTACGATCTTCAATAGGCCATTGCAGGAATTCCACATCTATCGGGCACTCGCATCAGGAGGGTATGCCACGCCGGTGGTACTCTATCGGCCACTTGATGCCAACCAAACCGGGTCACTCGCAGTTGGCGATTTCAACGCGGATGGCCGCGGAGACTTGGCATTGGAAGAAGCTAAGGATTCCGCAAACTTGCACCTGTATTTCCAGGATTCGCAAGGCAACCTTGTGCCCAGCCCCGACATTGCCAGGCGGAGAGGTTCCGGCGCCCTGATCGCTACAGACCTCGACCGTGATGGCCGGACCGACTTGGCTATCGCGCATACCGGGTGGAGCTATATCGGGTACTACCTTCAGACCGCAGCCGGTTTCGTGCCTGAAACTGTCATTGACGTCTATCAATTTCATGGGCGGCTCAACTACTTTGCGACAGGCGATCTCAATCATGACGGGTGCGGCGATCTGGCAGTGGCTCGGTGGAGTCAGTCACCTGTGCTGCTATATGGCCAGGGGTGCGTTCGCCCACCCGTTGCCGATTGTCAATTGCCGCCGCTCTGGGGGGCGGGTCCGGGGCTCGGAGCAACGGGCATGACATCTCGGCTTGTGCGTCAGAACAACGGCAACATGGATGTCAACAATGTCAGAGAAGGTCTGACACGAGGCACTCCTGCACGTCTTGAACGCATTGAATATCGTTAAGGCAACTGAAACTCGTCCCGTACCGGCATCCGCCGTGGCGATGCCCATGGGAGCAGACACAGCCAATGAGGGCCGACTCTCCTTACTCCACACCGATGCGCGTATCCACCGCTATCCAGTTGGTCTCCCAATGGCGTCCGCCGTCGTCGGAGTACGCCTGCTCGAATCGCGCGGAGTTGGCGGTGATGTCGGAAATGACGAAGCGCACGAGGATGATCTTGCCGTCGAGATCTTCCTCGCCGTAGAACTCGCCGCGACCATTACGGAATCCACCGTGGACCGGACGGGTCAGGCTGCCGCTGCGCGCGCCGGCGTAGTTCAGGCTCCACTGCGCGGCCTGCGGGTTGTACAGACGCAGGCTCACGCCTTCGATCTTTCCCGCCGGGCTCGCCACGCGCAGTTCGACCAGATTGGCGCGACCGTCCAGCACGCCCCGCACCACGCTGGTGCCGGAATACTCGACCCATTCCCGCGAGCCGGACAGGGGTTTGGCCAGCCGTCGCAGTTCGGTCTTCCAGGTGCCGATTTCCCAGTCGAAATCATGCTGGCCATCGGACGATGGAGCGCCGGTCGTGTCCCGGGGCGGCTGGGCCGGCGCATTCATCGCCAGCAGCGCCATCGCCAGGCAGGCGCCGCCGAGCCAGTTGCGTGCGGGGTTTTGCATCGTCTCGTTCCGTCTCCCATGATGCGGGCAGGATAGGAACGCGAGACCGGCATGAACAAGAAGGTACCCGCGGGTAACCATGCCCCGCCCAGCCCGCCCAGCCCGCTGGCCGGCTGTCCGCTGGCGGCGGCGTTCGCGGCCATTGGCGGCAAGTGGAAACTGACGATCGTCTACTGGCTGGCGCACGGCGAACTGCATTTCGCCGGACTGCAGAACCGGGTCACGCCGATTTCAAACAAAGTGCTTGCCGAGCAGTTGCGGGAACTCGAAGCCGATGGCCTGGTCGACCGTATCCCCACCGGCCCCGTACCCGCGCCGGTGATTTATCAACTGACGGAGTACGGGAAGACCCTGTTGCCGGTGGTCGAGGGCATGCGGGTGTGGGGAGAAGGTCATCTGCGGCGGATGCTGTCGGAACCGCGTTCCGACGGCATGGGATGCGCCCTATCGATTCCGTTCCATGAGGCCGCTCCCGCTCCTCGATGAAGGAAAGGCGCGCAATGTCTGATTCAAGCCGCTCGCGCAAAGCGGGTTCGGCTCGAATGAAGTGCTTCTCTCGTCAGTCGCAATCCTGATAGCCGCCAAGCGCTCCGCATTGGACACACCGGAACAGATACGCGGTGGGTGATCCTTCCTTGTCCAGGGCTGCGAAGAACTCGTTCCATTCTTTTCCGTCTGAAAGGCCCGCAGACTCCTGGATGGCGGCGATGGCTTCCGGCCCATGGGCGCTCAGCTCCTCATGGCCCGCACGACCGATAAAGGCGGCCGCGTCACCGCAATGCGTCCACCAGCGCTCCTGTTGCCATCCCGAGAAGCCCGGAGTGCGTTGCGAAACCTGCGCCACAACCTCTTCCGGGACGGATTCCCCAGATTCGTCATCGCCGATGCCATCTTCATCTGTGAAGGTGGCATCAAACTTCTCGTGGGCGGCACCATCGCTGATGCACCACGGGCAGAGCGCGTCGCTCAATTCTTCTTCGGCATAGACGGGGCCCGTGTAGATGAAGCCTCTGGCCTGGCCGCAGCACTCGCACTCCGCGTCCGATTCGATGATGCTGCCGGTGGCGAGGGGATCCGGGTGGTATTTGAACTCTGGAAGCTTCATGGGCACTCCATGTGGGGGAATAATGTCTGATGCGGGTCGAGCCGCGAAGCGGCTTCAGCGCGGGCATGGGATCGTGTCCAACCCATCAACGCGCCGTCCATCAGATCTTTCCTAATACAAATCCCGAGATCGCAAGGAAAGTCTTCCAAGGCTCGGAAGCGGTCGTCCGCCGCGTGACTCTCTTTTTCAACCGAATGACAAAAAGAGCTTAAAAAAAGACGGATTGGCACCATGAAGTTGGGCAAGAAAAGGGGTTCTTTCCTTGTCTTTCTAAGGGACTTCGTGTGGCCTAACTTCGACGGAAGCGACGGCGGCAAGAGACCGATCCAATGCGACGCGCACATGGAACCCCAGTGCCGGAGATTCACCGCAATGCGAGACAACTCGATCAAGCAACCACGAAGGACCCACCTTATCTCCGTGCCGGTATGCCACAGATACGCGATGTTGGATCTCATTGAGCCACTTCAAGGCTCGAAGCTGAGTTTCCTGATCCAGCCGCTCATCACTCCAGATCGCCCGTCCTGCAATCGTCAACTCCCCCCAAAGACGGATTAGGAAGTCCTTGAACTGAAGCTCGGATAGCGATTCAACTTGAGCGCGCATTACCGTTGACCTTCCATGCCTATGTTCACGCTTGGTCTTACTCGTCAGGGGGTTCCCGACGCAGGCCGGTGGTTCTGTGGCGCGTTCGCATTGTCCATGTCCGAAAAGATCAGCCACGGCTGGCCGGGGGTGCGACGCAGCGTGAGGGTGAACTTGCCGGTGTCGCCGGGTCCGTCGCCGTAGCCGTAGGCACCGACGATGTAGCCGGTCGTGGCTTCGGTGTGAAAGGCGAGCGCGCGTAGCCGCAGCGGGCCGCCGTTTCCGCCTTCATAGGCGGCCTGGATGGCCTTGCGTCCGCGGACGGGCGGACGATTGCTTTGCAGGATGAAGCCATCCGCCGCGAACAGCGCCGCGAGGGCCGCCGCGTCACCCGCGCGCCATGCGCGCTCGTAGTCACGGAGTACTCGGTCCAGTTCGGGTGGCAGCGTGACGCTGGGGACTTCTTTGAGCGTGGTTGGCTCTGGGGCATTCTGCCCAAGCACTGGCACGGCAACCAACATCACGCCGAAGACGACAACAGCGAGGAAAGGACGGCTCAAGGTCTCAGACGATTGGAGGTTAGTAATTGAAACGACGGAATAGAGACTCGACAAGTGGGCAGTATTACAGAGGGCTAGAAAATCTACTCTACCCCCCTTTTTTTGTTCGAGGCGAACGCTGTTGAACCGCCTTCTTTCCATTATTGCGCCGCATCGCGGAGGTGACCACTTCCTTCAAAGTTTCCGCCAGTGGTTGCGCATGCCGAGCATTGACCTGCATCCCAACTTCAACATCCGGCATTTTGAAGTGCTTAGTCACATCTGCCAAAGAATAGAATCGTCCGGATTCATTCCGCTTCTCATCACGAGTTATTGGCATGTCACTCACTCCCGATGTCTCGCATGTAATTTTGGTGATACATCTGATTCAATTCAGGTGGAAAATAATGCTTTCGCTTAACCCAAACAAGCCCATCGCTTTTAGAAATAACACATACATCAATGGGGCCACCAACAGTCTCAAGTGCACCCGTTACTCTGCGCTTAAAGGCAGTTAGATTAACAAGTGATTCCGCCATTGCCGCGAGTTCGTCTTTCGGCAAAGCAGTAACCATATGCAGTACCGGAGAAACATGTTCTTGATCACGATGCCGCTCGGCACTCTCTTGAAATCCTTGCTTTATGTTGTCGCATATCTGAACAAGACTGTTTCGGATAGATGGCTCAGAAATACCCATGCCTTGCATTAGAGCATCAGGTAATGCTCCAAAAAGGGATGTTAAGGAACTGTCGATGAACGTCCTAACGGCAGGATTCATGCCCTCCATAAAGGTCATGACCATATCTTCCTGGGCATAAGCAATGATGGCGGCAGAATTGTCTCCTGGAGAAATTGTTTCTGAACGACCGAGATCCTTTTTTAGTCGAGCAAAGCCACTGACTGCTCCATCAAACTCTAAAGTCCTGATGTTTGGGTAGAGCTCGTCATCACCATATCCAGCTATAACAATACCTGACGAAGGTCCGGGAAAATGAGCCCGCTTAAATGCTTCGATTGCCAATCTCTTTAGCGTACGAGCAACTGTCAGGTACAAATCCCCAAAATAATCCTTGCCCACATGCTCGACGATCTTGTTGATCGCTGGAGTGACTCTATCAAGCACCTCCTTCGACGGCTCAAGATCAGGCCATGTGCTCAAATTATCTAAGCACTTCTTCAGCACCAACTTGAAACAATCTTTTACATCCTTCTCACCGAGCCCACGGCCATCTGCCTCCGCAAGTTCGCTGTGCAGCATACCCATACAAGACTTCTGAGCAGCCTGAACGACGAAATCGCAACGCTCAAACAACCAGAGATTATCACCATCTGCACTAAACAGTATTTTGCTCTCTCTAATGAATTCAATAAATCCTGACACATAATCGTCAAGCTTTTTTAACTTCGTCGCACCAAGCGTACGACGATACTCATTTATCACAATTTCCCAAGGAACGTTTGAAAGAGCAGCATTTCCATACACCATAATCGCAACAGGAGCGACTTTAGAAAGTGCAAATAGCTTGACAGCAGAGTTATAGATTTTCTGAGAACCCACTGTGACAGCACTATCTGCTGCCAGTGCAACCCCAGAGCAGTTCAACACAGCAACTTCTGCCGTCATACGTATTCCCCCTCGCGATCCGCAGCACTAGTCGAGCGTTCCATCGAAGATAAAGTTCTCTGCCATAACAGCAAATCCCTCCATCACTTGTCGTTCTTTTTCCCCAGCCATTAGCGCTATTCGATGCGCGTCAGGTTCATCTAAGATATAGATTAGTCCGAAATTACTTCTATCGTCTGCGACATAGACCAAATGGCGATCGCTAGTCTTTCGGCGTCGAAACTCGAATGCTCGAAACCAGCGCTTTCGAGCTCGCTTATCGATAAATGGAACGATGTGAACGTGGCGAAGCCGGTATAGCTCGGTGCCGACCTTTGGACGCACATATGCGGCATCTTTCCCGAACAGTGCGTGGTTGTACTCGCCTTTTGGCCAGCCTGCCTTCCAAGTAGCGAACTCACGAGCAAATGCCTCGGAGTCGATCCCACTATCAAGCAATTGCGCCTTGAGCGCATTTGAAAGTTTGACCGACAACCCATGCCTCCTTGCACGGTGACTCGTCGATTAGGGATTTCGGCGTCGTTGTACGCCAACAAAAGCCGTGAGGGCGCTGTCTACATCGAAGCGCTTGGCTGGGCGTTGATAGAGCGCGCGCGCAATAGATTCCGCTGAAACGGCGAGCTTCTTGTGGTCTGCCTTTTTCACGGGCTCCGCAGGAGCGCGGAAGGTGTCAACCTCAATGCATTTTTGCGCGGCCATATCTGCTTCCTGCGTAAATGAAAAACTGACGAATTGTATCGCGCAATTGACAGGATTTCGTCAATAGGGCGAGGGGCGGGCCTGCAAGCGGTCTTTAGAATTCAGGAAGGCCGACGCCAAATTAATCTCAATTGCTTGATTTAATTGAATTTTGTCGACCTTTGTGACGTCCGTCGGCCAATTGAGCGCTGCCCCTAGCCGATGGATGGTTTGCAGCTCAATCGACAAATATCGTTATGGCCGCCTGCATGGAACGCGGCTAGCGTAGGCACCAGTGCTCAACACACCTCCGCTAGCGGCTCATCCCTAATCTAGAGATGGACCAACTCCAAGGCCAGCCTTTGGCCGAGTAGCGCCCAGTCATACAAGACCCGGTTTGCCGGGGAAAGCTGGGGGCCGTCTAGCGGCGGTGTTGAAGTACTCGGTCGCCTCTTTCAACAGGGGCGCGGTATCAACGAACCGCTAGGAGCCAAGATGGCTGGTCAATCACGGAAGTTTCCCCGGCAGCGCCAACTCAAAACCGGCTACGCCTATTACCCCCACACCGGCAAGGGTCGGCCCACCCCGCCCTTCCCCTCCCTGCGCCTGCAAGGCCGCTGGCTGGAGCAGGCGGGATTCTCGATTGGGCAGACCATCCGGGTGCGCATACGCGCCGGCCGGCTGGTGCTGGAGCCGGTGAAGTCGGATTGATGGGTGTGGCCGTCGCCCCGGGTGCGGGGCGACGGTGTCCGGACTCAGAAGGGAGTGAGCTTCCAGCACCTATGGATGCGGGCGTTGCGCTCGAAATCCGGGGGGATGGTCTGCGGGGTGATGTCTTCGCAGCGGGCGAAGGCGGCGATTTCGTTTTCGTCCAGGCGGAAGCGGCGGAAGTTGTTGCTGAAGTACAGCACGCCGTTGGGGGCAAGCCGGGCGACCGCCGCGCGCAGCAGGCGGACGTGTTCCTTCTGGATGTCGAAGTCGTCGGCGCGGGCGGAGTTGGAGAAGGTGGGCGGGTCGCAGAAGATCAGGTCGTATTCGCCCTGCTCGGCTTCCAGCCAGCGCACGGCGTCGGCCTGCACCAGGCGGTGCTGGGCGCCGCCGAACTGATTGCCCGCCAGGTTGCGCGCGCACCATTCCAGGTAGGTGCCGGACAGGTCCACGCTGGTGGTGGTGGCCGCGCCGCCGACGGCGGCCTGCACGCTGGCGACGCCGGTGTAGCTGAAAAGGTTGAGGAAGCGCTTGCCGCGCGCTTCCTGGGCCATGCGCCGGCGCAGCGGGCGGTGGTCCAGGAACAGGCCGGTGTCGAGATAATCGAACAGGTTGACCTGCAGGCGGGCGTTGTTTTCCCGCACCCACAGGGTCTGATCCTTCTGGTCGAAGCGGCCGTACTTGCTGCCGCCCTTGCCGCGCGCGCGCGACTTGATCGCCACCCGCTCCGGGGGCGCGGCGAAGACCTCGCGCGCGGCGGCCAGCAGTTCGCTGAAGCGGCGGCGCACGTCGGCTTCCGGAATGCTGGCCGGGGCGGCGTATTCCTGGATGTGCAGGTACGTGCCGCCATCGTTCTCGGCCTCGTACACGTCGATGGCGGCGGCGTATTCGGGCAGGTCGGCGTCGTAGGCGCGGTAGCAGGTGACGTCCTCGCGGGCGCGCCAGCTCTTGAGCTTCTTGAGGTTCTTGCGGATGCGGTTGGCGACCATCTGCGCCCCTTCGCTGAGCGGGCGCGGTTCGCTGCGCTCGCGGGCCGGCGCGGCGACGGGATCGCAGACGATCAGCGCGCACTCGATGGCGCCGTTGAACACCTGGTATTTCTTCTGCGCGCGCAGGCCGGTGGCGTGGGCGAGGTCCGCGTTGCCGCACAGCAGGCTGGCGCGCCAACCCGGCACGGCGCGCTGCAACGCGTCACCGAGCAGGCGGTACAGATCCGCGTCGGCGGCCAGGCGCTCGTCGTAGGGCGGATTGCAGACCACCAGGCCGCCGCCTTCGCCGGGCGCTTCCAGTCGGGCGACATCGCGGGTCTGGAATTGAATCTGTCCGGCCAGGCCGGCCAGGGTCGCGTTCTCGTTGGCGGCGCGGATGGCGCGCGCGTCCAGATCGCTGCCGAAGAAGCGCGGTTGCAGCGCGCGGCGGCCTTCGGTCTCGCGGGCGACCGCGTCGGCGAACAGATCGCGCCAGGCCTGCGCGTCGAAGCCCAGCCAGCGGGTCGGCAACGTGTTGCCGTGGCGTTGCAGGCCCGGGGCGACGTCGGCGGCCATCAGCGCGCCTTCGATCAGCAGCGTGCCGCTGCCGCACATGGGATCCAGCAGCGCGCCACCGGCGTGGTACAGCGCGGGCCAGCCGCCGCGCATCAGCACGCCGGCGGCGAGGTTTTCCTTCAGCGGCGCCTCGTTCTGCTCGCGCCGCCAGCCGCGCCGGTGCATGGGACCGCCGCCGAGATCGATCGACAACGTGGCGCGACCCTTGCGCAGCGACAGGTTGATGCGCACGTCCGGCTGTTCGACATCCACCGAGGGGCGTTCCAGTCCCTGCTGGCGCAGGCGATCCACCACCGCGTCCTTGATCCGCTGGGCGGCGTAGCGCGCGTGGGTGATGGCCTGGCCGGAGACGTGCGCGTCCACCGCGAGGGTGAGTTCCGGGCGCAGATGGTTTTCCCACGCGACCGCCGCCGCGCCGTCGTAGAGCGCCTGCTCGTCCGGGCAGTCGTAGTCGGCGATGGGCCACAGCACGCGGCTGGCCAGGCGCGACCACAGCACGGCGCGCTGGGCGTCGCGCAGCTCGCCTTC
Source organism: Pseudoxanthomonas sp. (assembly GCF_051953815.1). Classification (GTDB taxonomy): domain Bacteria; phylum Pseudomonadota; class Gammaproteobacteria; order Xanthomonadales; family Xanthomonadaceae; genus Pseudoxanthomonas_A. The sequence continues at coordinate 52,281 of NZ_JBQCIJ010000057.1, forward strand.
GACGTTGACGCCGGCGATGGTGGCGGTGGCGCGGCTGGCGCCCAGCGCCGCCAGCTCGTCGGCGAGCAGGTACTCCAGGCCCTTGGCGCAGGAAACAAAGAACTTCAAGTGGACTCCGAAACTCGGGACGGCGGCGGCGCGAATGGCGTCAATTTTGCCGGATTGGGGGTGGGAACACACGGAAAAGCGGCCCCGCGCGCGCTCAGGCGAGCGAGAGGACCGCGCTTTCCCGGGTGAGGTGCAGGCGATGGGTCAGGTCCAGCCGTTCCAGCAGGGCCTCGTCGTGGGAGACCACGACCAGCGCGCCGCGATACTGGCGCAGCATGCTTTCCAGCGCTTCCAGCCCGGCCAGATCCAGGTGGTTGCCCGGTTCGTCGAGCAGCAGCAGGCCGGCCGGCTGGGCGGCGTACAGCACGCAGGCCAGCGCGGCCTTGAGGCGTTCGCCGCCGCTGAGCTGGCCGCTGGGGCCCTCGACGAGACCGGCGTCCAGCCCCAGCAATGCCAGCCGGGTGCGCAGCGCGGCCTCGCCGGCATCGGGATTGGCTTCGCGCAACTGCGCCAGCACGCTGGCGGCGGGATCCAGCCCGGCCAGGCGCTGGTCCAGCCACGCCACCGGCACGTTCGCGATGCAGCATCCGGCCCATGGCGCGACCTGCCCCGCCATCGCCCGCAGCAAGGTGGATTTGCCGCTGCCGTTGGGGCCGGTGACACCGACGCGCTGGCGGCCGGTGAGGATCAGATCCAGCCCGTTCGCGGTGGCCGGCACGTGCGCCAGCACTGCGCCCTCCATGCGCAGGGCGATGCGATCCTGCGCGGCGCTGGCGTCGGGCGCGAACAGCGCCAGTTCGACGGAAGGTGCCTGCTTGCGTGCGGCGGCGCGCAGTTGGTCGGCGAGTTGTTCGCGCGCGGCCTGCTGGCGGGCGGCGAAGCGACCGGCGCTGGCCTCGCTGCGCGACTTGCGCAGGCCGAGCAGGATCGGCGCCTGGTTGGCGTCGCGCGCGTCGCGGTTGCCGCGCGCCTGCCGGCGTTGCTGGCGTTCCTGCTGCTCGCGCAGCGCGCGCCCCTGGCGCTGCACGGCGGCCTTGGTCTGTTCGAGTTCTCGTTGCGCCTGCGCCTGTTCCCCGGCCTTGCGCGCCGCATAGAAACCGTAGCCGCCGCCGTACGTGCGCAGGCCGAGCGGCGACAGTTCCTCGATGCGGGCGAAGGTGTCGAGCAGGCGGCGATCGTGGCTGATCACCAGCAGACCGTTCTGCCATTGCGCGAGCTGGGCGTGCAGGCGCTGGCGCTGCGGGGCGTCGAGGTGGTTGCTGGGTTCGTCGAGGATCAGGAAGTCGGCGTCGGACAGGAACGCACCGGACAGGGCGACGCGCATCGCTTCCCCGCCGCTGAGCGTGGCGGCGGCGCGATCCGGATCGAGATCCGGCAGGCCCTGCGCCTCCAGCGCCTGTGCGAGTCGCTGGCGGATGTCCCAGCGTTCACCCAGGGTATCGAAGTCGTGCACGGCGGTGCTGCCGGCTTCGATGCGGGCCAGCGCGTCCAGCCACGCATCCACGCCGGCCAGCGAAGCGACGGTGGCGCTGTCGGGCACATGGATCTGCTGCGGCAGGTAATGCACGCGGCCGCTGGCGTTGCGCTTGCCTGAAGTGGGCGCGATCTCGCCGGCCAGCAGGCGCGCCAGCACGCTCTTGCCCACGCCGTTGCGTCCGACCAGTCCGGTGGGACGGCCGTCCAGTTGCAGGTCGAGATCGGAGAACAGGATCCTGCCGTCGGGCAGGGACAGCGACGCGCGGTCGAGCGTCAGGAAAGGATTCGTCATGCGGATTCCATGGGATGCCACGGGAACTCCCTCGGCGCGAAGGCCGGCGGGAACCTGGGCCGTCAAGCGACGGCGGCATCAATGGCGCATGGGCGTGGACACCTGGGACGAATCGAGGCCGCGATTCTAGCGGCAACCTCGTGCGCGGGACCAGACGCGGGCTGAACGCCACGCGCGCGAGTTACAGCGAGGCGAGCAGTTGGCCGAAGGCTTCGGCGGAGGCTTCGACGTGCGAGGACAGGCGATGCGCGTCGTTCACCAGCAGCAGGCGCGCGCGGCGGGCGTGCGCCCAGTCGACCACGAGCTGGGCGGGAATCAGTTCGTCATCCCAGCCGTGGATGACCGAGATCGGTACGGATGCGGCGTCCAGCGCCGGCAGCGGCCCCATGGTGGTGGGCGGGGCCATCAGGAACAGGCCGCGCACGGGCACTTCCAGCGAGATGCGGCCGGCGATGTAGGCGCCGAGGCTGGAGCCCGCCAGCACCAGCGGGCCACGGCTGGCCGCCGCCTGCGCCAGCGCGCGCAGGCGTTCCAGCCGCGTGGGCACGTCGCCGAGCGAACTGATGTCGCGGCGCGCGTCCAGATCGGTGTAGTCGGGGCGTTCGTGGGTCCAGCCCAGGCGCTCGGCGACGTCGGCGAGCGCGGTGACCTTGGTGGCGTCGGGGCCGCTTTCGAAACCATGCGAGAGGATGCAGTGGCCGCGCGGCGAATTCCGGCTCACAGCGCTTCCACCTTGTCGCCCAGGCGGAACACGCCGCCTTCGAGGATGCGCGCGCACAGGCCGCCGTGGCCGCGCATGGCGTTGTAGCCGCCGGGGCCGAGCGCGTCTTCCATGCGCGAGCAGGGATCGCATTCGTCGGTGCCTTCCAGCAGCACGTCGCCGATGCGGAAGCGGCGCTCCTTCAGCGCGATCAGCGGAATGCCGGAAACCACCACGTTCCGCCGCAGCAGCGCCGGTTGCAGATCCGGGCGCGCGGCCAGCGCCGCGATGGCCGGCAGGTGTTCGGCCTGGATGAGGGTGATGCCGCGCTTGCCGCTGCCGCTGGCGTAGCGATCGCCGACCAGGCCGATGCCGGTGACGGCTTCGACCTGCTGCACCGGCACCATCGCCACGTCACGCGCGGGACGCAGACCAATCCATTCAACCTGGCCGGCGCGCGGCAGGCGGGCCATCAACTGGGCAAGCGGGGAATCGGGAGACAGGGGCATGGCGGGCATCCCGCCGCGACGGCCGCGGCGCAGGCCGCCAGTTTACTTGAGCCGCGCGCCCGCATCGGCCCCTGCTAGCATGCGCGGCATGTCCGACGCGCCCCGCATCCTGCCCCATCCCCTGCCCTATGAAACGCGGCTGGACGCGCGTCCGCTGTCGCAGGTGGATCTGGTGGTGATCCACTGCACCGAGCTGCCGGATCTGGCGATGGCGCGCGGATTCGGCGAGGAAATCCTGTACCCGGGCTCGGGCACGGGCAACAGCGGGCACTACTACATCGATCGCGACGGCAGCATTCACCAGTACGTCGCACTGGATCGGGTGGCCCATCACGTGCGGGGGTACAACCCGCGGGCGATCGGGATCGAACTGGTGAACACGGGACGTTATCCGCATTGGCTGGCGAGCGATCACCAGGGGATGGATGAGCCGTATACCGAGGCGCAGGTTGAAACGTTGATTGGCTTGCTGCGCTGGCTGCCTTCGCAGGTGCCGACGTTGCGGTGGGTGGCCGGACATGAGGATCTGGATCGGACGCTGGAGCCGGCAAGCGATGATCCGTCGGTGCAGGTGCAGCGGAAGCGGGACCCGGGACCGCTGTTTCCGTGGGAACGGGTGATGGCTGCGGTGGAACTGGAGCGGTTGAGGCCCTGACGGCATTTTCTTGTAGGAGCGAGGGGAAAAAGGGACCCCAATTGTTTTTGGTTCTGGTTTTTTTTCTTGTTTTAACCCCCCCCCGTTTTGTTTTTATTTATTTCGCTACTTTAAACAATTGGGTTCGGTTGTGTCGTCGCTCCTACAAGAAAATGCCGTCAGGGCCTCAACCGCTCCAGTTCCACCGCAGCCATCACCCGTTCCCACGGAAACAG
>NZ_JBQCIJ010000058.1:0-7133 GCF_051953815.1 Pseudoxanthomonas sp.
AATATATTATATTTTATTGTGGGGGGGGTGTTTTTCGGCGGGGGTCTTTTGTCTCGTGGCCCCCCCCCCCCACTTGTTTCCGCCTGGGGCGGATGTCGGAGCCGGAACCGTTCCTGGTTCGCGGCCAGCAGTTCGTCATCGGCCGGAGACTGCTCGGCGCAATCGACCCGCAAGCCGGTGTCGCCGAAAGGCGCACCGATGAATTCGCAGAAATGCGGTTGCCCGGGCGCCGTGCCGGCAAAAGGCCGGAAGAAACGACATCCCAGACAGGTGCGCAGGCCGGTGGCCAGGCCCTGCCGCTGCGCTTCGGCGACCAGCAACTGGGTCACCCGCAGCAGCGCGCCCACGTCCTCGCTTTCCAGTCCCTGCAACAGGCCGGACATGCCCTGCGCGGGATGCTGGAGGCGGGTCGCCAGGCCGCGGCCGGTCCGGCTCAGGCGGACCACCAGGGCGCGGCGATCGTCGGCGTCGGCGGTGCGCCGGATCCATCCCTTGGCTTCCATCGCCTTGAGCGTGTCGCTCAGGCTCGCCGCCGACACGCTCAGGCGGTCCGCGAGCTGGCGCGCGCGCAATCCGCCCGGCGCGGCCGCGAGCAGGCGCAGGACCTGGGCCTGCACGGGAGGCAGCGGCGCACCGGTCTCGCCCCGCCAGGCCTGCGCGCGCACCAGCGCGGCAAGTTGCTCAAGACCTGCGGCGGCCTGTTCGCGCTGGCGGGCGTCCGTGGACATCGCAATATCGTAGGAGTCCTAACTAATTCGATCAATGACCGTCTGTCGGCGCGTGCAGCGGGACGGGATGGAACAGCGGCTCGCGGGCGAGGACTCGCAGGCCACCCGGTCCGCTTTCCAGCCACCGGCGCTCGTCGTGCGCCAACAACAGTTCGAGGTGATAGCCGTCGTCGGCGGGCAGCCGCGCGGCGATATCCCGGATGGCGTCGAGCGCTTCGACGGTATCGGCGTCGAAATGCCCCCCAGGGCTTGTCATGGCGGCGGACGAGAAGGCGATAGTGCGGCATGGATCATCCCGGAACGGGGGAGGGAGGCGTTGGCAGCAGCAGTTCACCGCTGCGATGCCGGAGGGTGCGTCGAAGCGCTTCGAGCACCTGCCCGCTGGCCTGCGCGGCGGCGTCTTCCAGCGTGGCGCCGGCCAGCAGCCGGGCCGCGAGGTCGGCGGTGAACAGATCGCCGGTGCCCTTGCTGTCGGCGGCGAGGCGGGGATGCCGGATGACATTGGCGGTGTCGCGGGTGACCACCAACAGCCACATCTGGCCGGCTTCCCACGCTGCGGGTGCTGCGCTGGTGACAACGACCCAGCGGGTATGTCCGTTGAGCAGCTGCCGGGCGGCCTTGATCACCGCGTCCAGATCCGGAACGTCCGTGACCGCGCCGTCAGCCGGCACCAGCTGGGCGAGCTCGAATCCGTTAGGGGTGAGGCCGTCGGCCAGCGGCAGCAAGTGCCGCCGATAGGCCTCGGCCATGCCCGGCGCGACGTAGATGCCGCTGTCGACATCCCCCATCACCGGATCGACGATAAGCCGCAGATCCGGTCGCGTTTCGCGGAGCGTGGTGATCCAGTCCGCCAGCACCGCGGCCTGCGCGGGCTCGCCCAGGTAACCCACCACCACCGCGCGCAGATGGCGCAGCGCGTCGCGGGCGATCAGATCCGACAGGTACCCGGCGAACCAGTCCAAGGGAATGGCGCCGCCGTGGAAGGTCGGGTAGTGCGGGGTGTTGCTCAACAGTACGGTCGGCACCGCCGCCACATTCAACCCGTGCGCCTGCAGGGTCGGCACCGCGACCGCGTTGCCGACACGGCCGTAGACCACCTGCGACTGCACCGAAACCACGTCGATGCGCAGGGGCGCCAGCCCGGCATCGATCGAGTGCGTCACCGGGCCCAGTTGTTCCGTCAGCGCCGGCCCGGGAGGATGCCCAATGCTCATGCGGAGGTGTTTTCCGTCGGCCAGAAATGGCTGTCGGGCAGGTTGCGCGCGCCGAAGATCGCCTGGCCTACCCGCACCACGGTCGCGCCTTCCTCGATGGCGATCTCGTAGTCGCCGGACATGCCCATGGACAGTTCGTCCAGAACGATGCCGGCCGGCGCGTCGTCGCGCAGGCGATCCCGCAGTTCGCGCAGGCGCACGAAACACCGGCGAACCCGCGCCGCATCCTCGGAGAACAGCGCGAGCGTCATTAGCCCGCGGACGCGCAGCGCGGAAAAGGCGGGCAGCTCGCGCAGGAAGGCTGCGACCTCTTCCGGCGGCAGTCCGTACTTGCTGGCTTCGCCGGAGGTGTTGACCTGGACGAACACCTCCAGCGAACGTCCTTCCACCTGCAGGCGGCGATCCAGCGCCTCGGCCACGCGCAGGCTGTCCAATGCCTGGAACTCCGCCGCGAAGCGCGCGACCAGCTTGGCCTTGTTGGTCTGCAGATGGCCGATGACCGACCAGCGCAGGTCGCCCAGATCCGCCATCGCCTCCCACTTCCGGTGGGCCTCCTGCACCTTGTTCTCGCCCAGCAGGCGGCAGCCCGCCGCGTGGGCCAGGCGGATGTGCGCTTCGTCGATGGTCTTGCTGACCGGCAGCAGGCGCACGCTGTCGGCCGCGCGGCCCGCGCGTGCGCAGGCCGCCTGCATGCGCGCGGCGACGCTGGCCAGGTTGTGGCGGAAATCCTCGACGGTTTCGGCCCGGGGGTAGCGGCCGTGCCGCGCGTGCAGGGATCCGGTGGCGGGGGGAGTCGCGGGGAGGGGAGCGGCAGGGGTATTCACGTCCGGATCCTTTCGATGCGCCGGGCCGTCGGCATGGGCGCCAGCAGGTTCATTGACACAGGCCAGATTCTATATTGTCATAGGACAATATGAAAATCACCGGGACGACCTCCGCCGAGATCTTCGACCGCATCCGCCTGCTGGTGCGGAGCGGCCAGTTGCAGGCCGGCGACGCGCTGCCGCCGGTGCGTGATCTGGCGACGACCCTCGACGTGAACCGGAATACGGTCGCGGCGGCGTACAAGCGCCTGGTCGTCGCCGGCATCGCCGCCACCCAGGGCCGGCTGGGCACGGTCATCCGTGGCGACGCCGTGCTCGGCGCGCAGGAAGGCACGCATCACGATTCACCGCTGACCGATCTGGCGGGAGGCAATCCGAATCCCGACTGGTTGCCGGACCCCGCCGCGATGCTGGCGAAACGGCCGCGCTCGCCCCGCCTGTACGGCGCGCCGGTGATGAATCCGGAGCTGGAGCGGTACGGGCGTTCCTGGTTTTCCCCGGATTGTCCGGCGGGGTTCGCGCTTGATCTGACCCACGGCGCGGTGGACGCGGTTGAACGATTGCTGGGCGCCTATCTGGCGCCCGGTGACAAGGTGGCCGTGGAGGACCCGTGTTTCCTCAGCAGCATCAACACGCTGCGCACCGCCGGACTCGAAGCCGCCGGCGTGGCCATCGACGGGCAGGGCATGCGCGCCGATGCGCTGGAGGAAGCGCTGGAGCAGGGCGCGCAGGCGGTGATCATCACCCCGCGCGCGCACAACCCGACCGGTTGCAGCCTGGGCGTCACCCGCGCCCGGGCCCTGCGCGGCGTGCTGTCACGGCATCCGCACGTCCTGGTGATCGTGGACGATCATTTCGCGCTGCTGGCCGAATCGCCCTATCACAACGTGATCCCGAAGGAGATCCGGCGCTGGGCGCTGGTGCGCTCCGTGTCGAAGGCGCTGGGCCCGGATCTGCGATTGGCATTCGTCGCTTCCGACGCGCAGACCTCGAACCGGCTGCGCCTGCGCCTGGCGGGTGGCACGAGTTGGGTCAGCCACATCCTGCAGGACATCGCGGAAGCGTTTCTGCTGGATCCGCGCGTCAACCGGCTGGCCGACGCGCGCGCCGACTATGCGCGCCGGCGGCGACTGCTGGTCGAAGCGCTGCGGGCGGAAGGCATCGGCGGCGCGGACACGGCCGATGGCCTGAACCTGTGGCTGGCGATGGCGCAGGGCAGCCAGGAGGTGGCCGACCAGCTCGCCCGCCACGGCTGGCTGGTCCGCTCGGGCGAAGCGTTCGGCGTCGCCGGTCCCGTGCAGGGGTTGCGCGTCACGATATCGACGCTGGTCGCGGAGCAGGCGCGGCGCCTGGCGGCGGATCTGCGCGGCGTGCTGGAACGACGCGGTTGACGATCGGCGCGATGGAGGCCCGGCGCGCCCGCTGCACGCGGTTCACGCAACGAACCGCCTTCGTCCCCGTTCGACCGATAGCCGGTGCGTGCCCGCCAGTTCCTGGCTGCGCGCCTTGACCGTGCGCAGGAACACCCATTCGCCGGTCACGCGTTGCGGGGTGATGTCGATCATCATGTAGCCCCGTTGGCTGGTATCGGCCCAGGCCAGTTCCGGATTGGTGGCGACGAACGCGCGCGCGACCTCGACGGGATCGGCGGCCAGTTGTCCCTCCATGCCGTTCGAGGTCACGCTGTGCCCGGCGAACTCCACGCCGGCGACGCGCCCGTCCTCGACCAGCGAATACGCCCAGGCGTTGTGGCTGTCGCCGGCCAGCATCACCAGATCCGCGTCCGCCTGCTGGGCCGCGCGCAGCAGGCGCGAACGCGCGGCCGGATAGCCGTCCCAGCGATCCATCCACATCGGCAGGCCCAGGCGCGACGCCCGCACGTCCCGGCGGAATTTCTCGATCACGCGCTCGCCGGCGTCGGGGCGGACCCAGCCCGGCATCTGGTCCGGCATCAGGGTGCGGCCGAGGATCGTGCCCATGCCGACCAGTTGCCAGGTCGTGCCGGCGGCGTTGCGGCGGAACTCGTGCGCCAGCCAAGACTCCTGATCCGAACCCAGCAGGGTGGCGGTCGGATCCCGCCAGGCACCGTCACGGAAATGGCGCAGCGCGGCGTCTGGATTCGCGGCCTGGTGCGCTTCGGCCAGTTCCGCGGCGGCCGGACGGGTGCGCGCCAGCACGCGCGATTCGGTGCGGTACAGCGTGGCGAGGGTGCCGATGGCGTAGCGTTTCCAGGGCTCTTCGGAGATCGGCATCCATTCGCGATAGGCCTGCATCGCCGCCGCGCGGCGGGTGTTCCAGTCGCCTTCGGACGGCTGGTGATTCTGCGCGCCGCCTTCCCAGCTGTCGTTGGTGATTTCGTGATCGTCCCAGAGCGCGATCATCGGCGCCTTGCGGTGCAGCGCCTGCAGATCCGGATCCGCCCGGTAGCAGGCGAAGCGCAGGCGATAGTCGGCCAGGCTGATCATCTCGTGATCGTGCGCGGGCAGGACCTCGCGGGCGGCGACGCGGTCATGCGGCTTGTACGAGGCGATACCGTACTCGTAGAGGTAGTCGCCCACATGCAGCCACAGATCGAGATCGTCGCGCGCGGCCGCGTGGGCGTAGGCGTTGAACCAGCCCATCGGCAGGTTGGCGCAGGAAAACAGGCCCAGCCCGAAGCGGTCGACCGGACCCTCCGGCAGGGTGCGGGTGCGGCCGATCGGCGAGCGGCTGCCATCCGGCGCGATGAAGCGATACCAGTACATCGTGCCGGGACGCAGCCCGTCCACCGTCAGCTTGGCGGTCCAGTCGCGATAGGCGCCGGTGCGCAGGCTGCCGCCGGCCACCACCCGGGTGAAATCCTCATCCAGCGCCACTTCGGCGTCCAGGCGGACCTCGTCGACGGCGCGAGCGGGCACGTAGCGTGTCCACAACAGCATCGCGTCCGGACCGGGTTCGCCACTGGCGACATCGTGGGTGAAGCCGCGCGCGCCCAGCAGCTCGGCGGCGAGGGCGCGCCCGCCCGGCAGCATCAGCGCGCCCAGGCCCAGCGTGCCGCCGATGATCAGGCGGCGACGTTCGATTTCGATGCTCATGGCAGTTCCTCGGGAGCGACGGGCGCGAACGGAGCCGGCGTGTCTCCGGTCCAGCGCATCAGGGTCAGGTCGGCGGTCTGGGCATGTTTGTCGCCCGCGTTGCGCGCCAGGTAATACAGGCCGTCGCCCAGCGGCTGCAGGCCCACATCGGCCTTCTGCTGCCAGCCGCGCAGGCCGGTCGCGGTGTCCTCCAGGCCGTCCTCCGCCAGCGCCAGCAGCGGTCCCCTGGCCCAGCCGTCGCCGTCGTCGTTCCTCACGCCGACCAGCTCACCCACCGTGGGCGGCGTGTCCGCGTCGATCGCGAACAGCCGGTAGTTGGGGAAGGACGCCTTCCTGCCGGGATACACGCCCAGGAACCAGCGCCGCAGGTGCGGGTCATAGGCGAGGTTCTGCACGCCATAGGTGGTGTTGCCGGTGCGGACGAAATACTTGCCCTGCGGTGCTTCGGGGCCACTGCGATGCGGCGCGGTTTCGCTCAGCGGCCTGGCAAGCCTGTTCCAGCCGCCCACGTCGTACTGGAGCAGCACCTGGTGATCGTTGTCGGTGCGTTCGAGGTTGCCGTAGATGCCGTAGGCGACGGTCAGCAGCACGGGACCGTCCGGGTGTCCGAACGCCGGCCCGAAGCCGACCCCATCGATGCCGGAACAGCCGTAGCGATGATCCCGGGTATCGGCGACGTCGCCGTCGAATCGTCCGTCGCCGTCCATGTCGGCGGCGTAGTCGCGCGCGACTTCCGCCAGATGGACCGTGCGCAGGACATCGGCGGCGCGCGCGTCGATGCCCACGCGGTCGATCCGGTCCACATCGATGACGGCGATGTAGAACGCCTCGTCGGCCTTGTATTCGAGCGAACCGTAGACCTTGCCGTCCGCCGGATTGAAATCGAGATCGCCCAGGTGACCGGTCCAGCCCACCAGCGTGCCGACCAGCCGGCCGCTGAAGTCGTATCGGGCCAGCAGGTCGGTGAACGAGTAATAGATGTACCCACCTCGCGGATCCACGGCGATGCCCTGCACATGACCGGACGGCCAAGTGCCGCCGTTCTGTGTCGGTGGGAACCGGGGCGTCCCGGTGGTGGAGGCGGAGCCGGCCAGCACGGGGACGATGGGGCACAGCAGAAGCGCGATGAACAGGCGCGCGTGGAACGCGCGGACGGGGCGGACCCCGGCGGGGCGGTTGGAACAGGAAAGCGGCATGGCGTGACCCGGGTGTGTCAGGCAGACCCGCGGGTGGGGGAGAAAAAGGACACCCCCCACCCCACCGAAAACACCGCGGCCCCAAAGGAAACACCCA
>NZ_JBQCIJ010000059.1:0-19807 GCF_051953815.1 Pseudoxanthomonas sp.
CGACTGCACGGCCAGTTCGCGGATGCGCTGCAGGTTGTTGCCGATTTCGGTCAGCGAACCTTCGGCGACCTGGGCCAGCGAGATGCCGTCGTTGGCATTGCGCACGGCCACGTCCAGGCCCCGGATCTGGGTGCTGAAGCGTTCGGAAATGGCCAGGCCGGCGGCGTCGTCCTTGGCGCTGTTGATGCGCAGGCCGGACGACAGCCGCTGGATGGTGGTGGCCAACGAGGCTCCGCTGGTGCCCAGGTTGCGCTGGGCGTTCAGCGAAATCGTGTTGGTGTTGATCACTTGTGCCATGAGTTCGACTCCTTGGGCGTTCACTGCACGGGGAACGAGTTTTCAACGATTCCCCGCCGTGCCATCGGGGACGCGAGGGTTAACGTTGCAACAGGCTCAGGACGTTCTGCGGCACCTGGTTGGCCTGGGCGAGCATGGCCGTACCGGCCTGCTGCAGGATCTGGGTGCGGGTCAGCTCGGCGGTTTCCTTGGCGAAGTCGGTGTCGCGGATGCGACTGCGCGAGGCGGCCAGGTTTTCCGAGCTGGTCTGCAGGTTGGCGACCACCGAGGTGAAGCGGTTCTGGATGGCGCCCAGGTCGGCGCGCGCGCCGTTCACCGCGGTCAGCGCCTTGTCGACGATTTCCAGCGCCTGCTGGGCACCGGCGAAGGAGGTGATGTCCAGATCCTTGACGAAGCTGCCGGTGACGCCGGTCAGGTTGCCGCCGTTGGCGCTGGTCTGGGTCAGGCCCAGGTTGGCGGCCGTCGCCACCGTCGCGCCGGTCACGGCCGGGCCGGTGAAACCCAGGGCGAACGTCTGGCCGCCCTCGACCGAGGTCAGGTTCAGCACGCCGGACTTCACTTCCGCGTAGACGCCGGTCTCGCCCAGCTTGGCGTTGATCGCCGCCGCGGTGGCCTGGGAGATCGACTGGCCGGACTTCACTTCGATCGCGCCGATGTTGACCGTGCTGGCGGCGCCGCCGCCCGACGGGGTCACCGTCAGCTGCAACTGCGAGAAGACGGTGTCGGCGGTGGCCAGGTCCTCGTTCACGGCCGCGGTGCCGGCGTTGTCCAGCGCGGTGCCCACGTAGGTGTTGGCGAACTGCACGCCGCCCAGGGTCTGCGAGCGGGCGTCGACCACCTTGTCGATGGCGATGGCCTGGCCGGCGTTGGCGCCGACCTGGAACAGCTGGCTGGTGAAGGTGCCGTCCAGCAGCTTGGTACCGTTGAAATCGGCCTGCTTGGCGACGCGATCGATTTCCGCGCTCAGCTGCTTGACTTCCGCGTTCAGTGCCGCGCGGTCGGTCGAGGAGTTGGAGGCGTTGGCCGACTGCACGGCCAGTTCGCGGATGCGCTGCAGGTTGTTGCCGATTTCGCTCAGCGAGCCTTCGGCGACCTGGGCCAGCGAGATGCCGTCGTTGGCATTGCGCACGGCCACGTCCAGGCCCCGGATCTGGGTGCTGAAGCGTTCGGAGATGGCCAGGCCGGCGGCGTCGTCCTTGGCGCTGTTGATGCGCAGGCCGGAGGACAGCCGCTGGATGGTGGTGGCCAGTGAAGCGCCGCTGGTGCTCAGATTGCGCTGAGCGTTCAACGACATCGTATTGGTGTTGATTACCTGTGCCATGGGTCGTCTCCTCTTATTTGGGTCCCGGCGTTGATGGAAAGAGGGTGCTGCCGGTTTGTTGGTTTGTTGGCTAGTCGCCCTCTGCTTGCGAAAGGGATAACGGCGCTGTCCTGGAAACCTTTAGCCCCGGGATTGAAATTCGACGCGGAAAAGGCCAGGTCGTGGTGCGCGGCGCGCGCCTTATTCGGCCGCGCGCGGCCGAACTTTAGGGGGCCGAAACGATGGCCCCGGAAGGGGGAACAGGCGGGGATGCAACGCGTGCGGCGGCGGGCGTGCCGAGGGTTTCCGGGCGCTGGCGGATGCCGGGCCGGAGCCGTGGAGGGGAGGGGATGACGCGGGTGCGGAACGGCGCGGGTTCCGCGTCGTGCTCAGGGCGAAGCCGGCTTGCGCCAGGCGTCGTCGGGATTGTCCAGCAGCGACAGTTCCGGCAAGCGGTATTCGCATCCGATCAGCACGCGCTGCTGCAGGCCGGGACGTTCCTCGGTGTACAGCACCAGTGCATGCTGGTCATCCAGCGGGCCGGACAGCGGCGTCGCCGCGCTGTCGGACAGGTTGGCCTCGAGGGCCCGCGCCACCGCGTCGGCGCTGCCATCGACGACCATCAACACCCGGTTGGCGGTGATGACCACCGAATCGCTCTGCTGGCCCCAGGCCTGCACGGGGATTTCCAGCCGATACAGATCCATCGGCGGATCGGAATACTGCCGCTCGGTCTGCACGAAATCATGCGGACGATCGCGGCGCAGGCGCGACAGCAGGCGCGTGATTTCCGGCCCACTGCGGCAGGTCAGCGCATCGAACAGCGGATCGCCCGCATCCGCGCCGGCGCCGGCATCCTGCGATGCGGGCATGGTGGCCGGCGTCGGCGCGCTCGTTGCCGGTGCAGGTACGGATGCGGCCGGGCGCTGCTGCGCCGGTGCCGTTCCCCATGCGCACGCCAGCAGGGCCACCAACACCACGGGCTTATTCGAGCTGCTCGTTCGCATGCCGGGCATCGAGGGCCTCCATGGCGTCGCGCGGTTTCAGCTTGCCGGCCTTCTCGAACGCCGCCGCCGCAGCGTCTTCCTTCTTGTCGCCGTACAGCAACAACAGCACGTTGGCGTGCTCGACATGGGCGATGGGGGAATCGGGGGTCAGCTTCAACGCGGTCTTGATGTGCGATTCGGCTTCGGCGGCCTTGGCGCCGTAGGTCAGGCCGCCGATCATCGCGCCGATCTTGTCGATGATCTCGGCGTGGTACAACGCCAGCGCGGTGTGCGCTTCAGCATGCTTGGGCGCCAGTTCCAGGGTGGCGTCCAGCGCCTCGCGGACCTTGCCGGCGATGCCCTGCTTGAGCGCCTTCACGATGCTCAGGCCCTGGCTGTAGCGGCCCAGCGCGAAGGCATGGCGGTAATGGCTGTTGGCGTCGTCCGGCAGCGCCTTGACCGCGGCTTCGGCGAGTTTGGCGGCCTGCTCGAAGCGCTTGAGTTTCTCGCCCTCGTCGTCGACCAGGTAGGTGGCGTGGATGCCCAGCGCCTTGACCGCGACCGACGCGCCCACCGGGCCCAGCGCCTGCCCGGCCTCGAACGCGGCCTGGAAATCGCCGCGATGGAACGCCCGCCACGCGTCCTGCAACGCGGTCGCCAGGGTGTCCGCATCCAGGCCCTTGGCGGCCTTGCCGGCCGCGTCGATCAGGGCCTGGGCGCGCTTGGCGTCGGGGTAGGGCTCGGTGTCGCCGGCGTGCAGCGCCGGCCAGGCCTTCTTCAGGGCATCGCCGGTGTAAGCGAACGCCTTGGCGTCCAAGGGAAACGTTGCCCATTTCGCCTGCTTGCCTGCCATGCCACTGCCTCCCTGGTTGGTCCGGATGAGCATGGCCGCAGCCTTTGCCGCTGACAAGCCCCGCGCCGCTAGTGTGTTTGCTCGATGCCACGGCTTCAGCATCGCTGCCGGAAGCCTGCCACCGTGGCCGGCGTCGAGGAGTCCCCCCATGACTGCCAGCAAGAAGAACGCCCCGCGGGCCAAGGCCCCGGAACCGAATCTCCGCCACGTGTGGCTCGCCGGCCTCGGCGTGGTCGCGATCGCACGCCGCCGCGGCACCGCCCGCCTGACCACGGCGAAGCAGGACATTGAACGCATCGCGCAGCGCGCACAGGCCACGCTGCGGGATGTGCGGGCGCAGGGAGAGGCGGGCGTGGAGCGGTTCAGCGCCGATGTCGAGGCGCGGTTGGCGCCGGTACTGGAGAAGTTGGGCCTGGGCGCGGGGCGTCCGGCGCCGAAGGGCCGCCGCAAGCCGGCGGCGGCGAAGCAGGCGCGGTCGGCGCCGCGGAAGCGGGCGGGTGTTGCGCGCAAGGCTGCGGGGCGCAAGCGCGCTTGAGTCCACGGAGCGTGGCTTGCTCCATTTTGGTGGTCTTGCGCAGGTTTGCTGGGCGCTGACGCGCTTGGTTACTGTTCGCCGCCACACATGGCGCGCTCGCCGCGGGGCCCTACTTGACCAGCCTACGGCTGTTGAGAAGCGCTTCTTTGCTTGTGCAAAGAAAGTAAGCAAAGAAACACACCCCGGTCCTCGCGCCCCAGCCGCGAAGCGGCTGGGGTTCGTGTCGCCGGCGGGAATTTTGGGACGGCACATCCGTGTGCCGACCCAAAACGCCGCGCGTCCTGCGCGGCGCCCTCCGGGTTTACCATCGTCGCCACCGCTGCGGGTGGAGGCTGAGAGCAAGAGCGAAGGCTATCTCCTTTTTTCGGGCGCTGACGCGCGAGTTGCTATTGGTGGACGCCGATGGTGCGCTCGCCGCGAGGCCTTACTTGACCAGCCTACGGCTGTTGAGAAGCGCCTCTTTGCTTGTGCAAAGAAAGTAAGCAAAGAAACACACCCCGGTCCTCGCGCCCCAGCCGCGAAGCGGCTGGGGTCCGTGTCGCCGGCGGGAATTTTGGGACGGCACATCCCTGTGCCGGCCCAAAACGCTGCACATCCCTGTGCAGCGCCCTTCGGGTTTACCCACCGGCGCCACCGCTGCGGATGGGGCCCCAAGAGCAAAAGCCGACCTCCCGATAGCCGCCGTTGCCGTTGCTGTTGCTTTGGCTCTACAGGCCCCCGTTAAGGCGTGGCAAGCGGGCCGGGTAAACCCGCAGGGCGGCGCACAGGACGTGCGCCGTTTTCGGCAGGGGCAGGATGCCCCTTCCGAAAATTCCCGACTCGATTGCGGACCCGGAGCGAAGCGCAGGGCATGCCGCCAGGAGTGTGTTTCTTTGCTTACTTTCTTTGCACAAGCAAAGAAAGTAAGGCCCCGCGGCGAGCGCGCCATCGGTGGCAACCGATAGCAATCGCGCGCGTCAGCGCCCAACAGCGCAAACGAAAAAGGCAAAAGCGCAAAGGCAGCGGAGCAAGCTCCGCTCTACGCTCAATCGACGTAGGCGGACGTCAGCGTATTCAAATGCACCCGCTCCGCATCCCGCAGGAACGGCGCCACCAGCATCATCACCTGCACAATCCCGTGCCGGATCGCGATCTGCTCATCCTTGTCGCCCCGCGCCGCCGCGTAGTTCAGCCAGAATGTCGCCACCACCAGCACGTTGGTCGCGGTCGCCGCCAGTTCCGCCGCCGAGGCGCGCATCACGCCGGCTTGCCCCAGTCCCCGCATCACCGCGTGGGCGCTGTCGTCGGCGCGCTTGAGCAGGCGCGCGAAGCGGATCCGCAGGCGGCGGTTGCGGCTGAGGATTTCCACCAGATCCCGGTAGAGGAAGCGGTAGTCCCAGATGCACTCGAACACCAGGTGCAACTGCAACCAGATGTCCTCCAGCCCCGGCAGCCGGTCCACCGGCGCGGTGAGGGCGACATCCATCCGCTCCTCGTAGCGGGCGAACAGTTGCTCGATGATGTCGTCCTTGTTGCGGAAGTGGTAGTACAGATTGCCTGGGCTGATCTCCAGCTCGTCGGCGATATGGTTGGTGGTGACGTGCGGTTCGCCCTGCGTGTTGAACATCGCGAGCGACGCATCCAGGATGCGCTGGCGGGTATCGCGCGCCACGATCTCAGGCGGTCAGCTTCTTCACCAGGTCCACGTACTTCTTCTGCGCGTCCCCGGGGGCGGTGCCCTTGAGCTTGGCCCAGGCCTCGTACTTGGCGGTGCCGACGAAATCGAAGAAACCGGGCTTGTCGCCCTTCACATCGCCCTCCGAGCCCTGTTTGTACAGCGCGTACAGGCGCAGCAGGGTCTCGTTGTCGGGGCGTTCGGCCAGACCCTGGATGTCGCGGGAAGCCTGTTCGAAAGCGGAATTCAGATCGGACATGAGGACTACCTCCCAATAGTGCCGGCATCACACCACGCGGGGCATGACCGGTCAATCGGGGCGGGATTGTGGAACCCAAACGGCTCTGGCAATTTAACCGCGCAGGGCAGGCGGAGGGCCTGCCCGTCTACTCGGGACGGTATCCATGAGCTACTTCGTCACCGGCGCCACCGGATTCATCGGCCGCTATCTGGTCTCCAACCTGCTCAAGCGAACCGGCACGGTCTACGTGCTGGTCCGCAAGGACTCGCAGAAGAAGTTCGACGCCATCGCCAGGAAATCCGGCTGGGACGCCAAGCGGGTGGTGGCGGTGGCGGGCGACATGACCAAGCCGCGTTGCGGGCTGACCCCCGCCCAGTTGCGCAACCTCACCGGCAAGATCAAGCATTTCTTCCACTTGGCCGCGGTCTACGACCTGACCGCCGGCGCGGAGGCGCAGCAGGCCGCCAACATCGATGGCACCCGCCACGCGCTGGATCTGGCCGCCGCGCTGAAGGTGCCGCTGTTCCACCACACCAGTTCGATCGCCGCCGCCGGCCTGTACCCGGGAATCTTCCGCGAGGACATGTTCGAGGAGGCCGAGGGCCTGGACGATCCGTACCTGCGCACCAAGCACGAGTCCGAGGCCATGGTGCGCCGGGAAACCCGCTTCAAGTGGCGCATCTATCGTCCGGGCATGGTGGTCGGCCATTCGAAGACCGGCGAGATCGACAAGATCGACGGTCCGTACTACTTCTTCACCCTGATCAAGAAATTGCGCGAACTGCTGCCGCAGTGGGTACCTGTGCTGGGCATCGAGGGCGGCCGCATCAACATCGTGCCGGTGGATTTCGTCGCCGACGCGATGGACCACATCGCCCACAAGCCCAAGCTGGATGGCCACACCTTCCACCTGACCGACCCGGAGCCGATGCGGGTGGGCGAGGTGCTCAACACCTTCTGCCGCGCCGGCCACGCGCCTGAGATGACCATGCGCCTGGACGCGCGCATGTTCGCCTTCGTGCCCAGCGGCATCCGCGCCGCGGTCGGCAACCTGCCGCCGGTGCGCCGCTTCATCGGCATGCTGCTGCGCGACTTCAAGATTCCGAAGGAAGTGCTCAAGTTCATCACCTATCCGACCCGGTTCGACAGCCGCGAGACCGAGCGCGCGCTCAAGGGCACGAACATCGCGGTGCCACGCCTGGACGAATACGCCTGGCGCTTGTGGGACTACTGGGAGCGGCACCTGGATCCGGACCTGTTCGTGGATCGCTCGCTCAAGGGCAAGGTGCGCAACAAGGTGGTGGTCATCACCGGGGGCTCCTCCGGCATCGGCCTGTCCACCGCCCAGCGGGTCGCCGAGGCCGGCGCGGTGACGGTGATCGTGGCGCGCGGCGAGGAGGAACTGTTCAAGGCCCGCGACGAGATGAAAGCCAGGGGCGGCAAGGTCTTCGCCTATACCGCGGACCTGGCGGACATGGCCGACTGCGACCGGCTGATCAAACAGGTGCTGGACGAGCACGGCCATGTCGACGTGCTGATCAACAACGCCGGCCGTTCCATCCGCCGCTCCATCGAACTCAGCTACGACCGCTTCCACGATTTCGAGCGGACCATGCAGCTGAACTACTTCGGCAGCCTGCGCCTGATCATGGGCTTCCTGCCGAGCATGACCCATCGCCGCAAGGGCCACATCATCAACATCAGTTCGATCGGCGTGCTGGCCAACTCGCCGCGCTTCTCGGCCTACGTCGCCTCGAAGGCGGCGCTGGACGCATTCAGCCGCTGCGCGCAGGGCGAACTGTCGGGCAAGGGCATCAGTTTCACCACCATCAACATGCCGCTGGTGAAGACCCCGATGATCGCCCCGACCAAGATGTACGACAGCGTGCCGACGCTGACCCCGGACGAGGCGGCCGATCTGGTGGTGAAGGGCATCATCGAGAAGCCCAGCCGCATCGCCACCCGCCTGGGCATTTTCGCCGCGTTGGTGAATGCGGTGGCGCCGAAGGCTTACGAGGTGATCATGAGCACGGCGTTCGAGCTGTTCCCGGACTCGGCGGCGGCCAAGGGCGACCGGCAGGCGCTGAAGGAGGCGGCACCGAGTCAGGAGCAGATAGCGTTTGCGGCGTTGATGCGAGGGGTGCACTGGTAGTTGCGATGCACTTGGCGAGACTTGGTGTGCGAAGAACGGTTGCTTGAGTTGTCTTGAGCGATTGCGGGTGTGGTTGCCGCTGGGTGGCTGGGTTCCGTGTCGCCGGAGGGATTTTGGGGACGGCACATCTGTGTGCCGGCCCGGAACGCCGCGTGCCCTGCGCGGCGCGCTGCGGATTTGCCCATCGTCGCCACCGCTGCGGGTGGAGGCTGAGAGCAAGAGCAAAGGCCATCACCTTTTTTCGGGCGCTGACGCGCGAGTTGCTATTGGTGGACGCCGATGGTGCGCTCGCCGCGGGGGCATTCTTTCTTTGCTTGTGCAAAGAAAGAATCAAAGAAACACACCCCGGTCCTCGCGCCCCAGCCGCTGCGCGGCTGGGGTCCGTGTCGCCGGCGGGAATTTTGGGACGGCACATCCGTGTGCCGACCCAAAACGCTGCACATCCCTGTGCAGCGCCCTTCGGGTTTGCCCACCGGCGCCACCGCTGCGGATGGGGCCCCAAAAAGCAGAAGCCGACCTCCGGTTAGCCGCCGTCGTTGTTGCTGTTGTTCTTGATTCTGCTCTACGGGCCCCCGTTCAGGCGTGGCAAGCGGGCCGGGTAAACCCGCAGGGCGGTGCACATGGACGTGCGCCGTTTTCGGCAGGGGCAGGATGCCCCTTCCGAAAATTCCCGGCTCGATTGCGGACCCGGAGCGAAGCGCAGGGCACGTCGCCAGGGGTGTGTTTCTTTGATTCTTTCTTTGCACAAGCAAAGAAAGGGACGCCCTGCGGCAGCGCGCCATCGGCGACTACCGATAGCAACTACGCGCAAAGCGCCCGATATTGTCCATGCGTAAAACAACGCGGTGCGGATAGCAGTGCAAGCCTCGCACTGCTCCTCAAGTCCCCGTCCATCCCATCGGCAACGCCTGCTGATTCCGCATATGCAACGCCAACGGCTCGATCCGGCTCCACAGGAACTCCCGCAGCCCCGCATCCGCCACGGTTTCCTCCATCGCCTGATGGAAGCACGCCAGCCAGCCGCTGGCCTCGTCCATGCCGATCGCGAACGGCAGATGGCGGGCGCGCAGCATCGGCGCGCCGCGGCGTTCGGTGAACAGGGGCGGGCCGCCCAGCCATCCGCTCAGGAATTCGAACAGTTTCTGTTCGCTGTCGGTCAGTTCCGGGGGGTGAATCGCGCGCACCGCCGCGGCTTCGGGCAGCGTGTCCATCAACTGGTACATCCGCCGGGTCAACCGGCGTACGCCGGCTTCGCCGCCGATGCGCCGGTAAGGCGTCAGATCGTCTTGCATTGCCGCCAGCGTACCGGTTCTCCGCTGCCGGCGGGAGGATTGAGCTGCACGCGCACCGTGCGCAGGGCCGGATACAGCTCGACCTGCTGGCAGATGCGTGGCCAGACTTCGGTTTCATCGCCCTGGTAATCGACCACCAGGGTCAGTCGGGTCTGCCAGACGCCACGCACCACGCCCGGCGTGCCGGACAGCGCGCGCGATACCGCCAGGCGCTGTTCCTGCAATTCGGCTTCGGTGGGTTCATGGTAGGCCACCACGTCGGTGGCGGCGGTCGCGGCGGGTTTCTGTGCCGTCGCCGGGGCCGTGGCCGCAGAATCGCCCGTATCCAGTCCGGCGTTGGCCAGGGCGGTCGCGACCAGCGCGCCCAGGGTAACGCTGCCCAGCCAGCCGATGGCGATGTGGCGCTTGGCGCGCGCGGCGGCCTGCCCGACAATCTGTTCGCGCAGATCGGTTTCAACCAGCGGCGCCAGTTCGTCCCACAGGTGCGGACCGTCCAGCACTTCGATGTTGTGGCCCTGCGCGGCGACGCGACCTTCCTGCTCCAGTTGGCCCTCGGTGGCGAGAATGCCGCCGGCTGCGTTTCCGAGGCGGACGCTGGCGGCCAGTTCCTCCACCGGCGCGGCGCCGATGCGGTAGGCCGAGCCGTGCTTGCACGACAGCAGCCAGGATTGGCCGTCGCGGGTAAGCGGAAAGATGCCGCGCGGATCGCGGGTTTCATCCGGTGCGGCGGCGACCACGACCATGCCCCGGCGTTCGAGCGCGCTCAGCACCAGCCGGGAGAATTCCCGCCAACGCAATCCGGACAGGGCATGCAGACCCGCCGCGATTTCGTCCTTGCGCCGGCGTATCCACCACAGGTAGGCGCTGACGGCGACGCCGGTCAGCAGGGCAACGGCCAATCCACACAGCCAGAAGAGCATGAGTACCGCGTAAGGGGTTCCTGAAAGTCAGCGGATTCTAACCAAGCGGTGGGCAAATCGCTGTCAGGGAAACCAGTACAGCACGGCGCAGGCGCGATCGCGGCGGACGTGCTGTTCAGCGGGCGGCGTGAACGCCGGAAAGAAGGCGGCCCGCCAGTCCGAAGCCGTAAGGGGAGGGGAGCATACGTACTTCGTGTGGACTGGCGGGCCGGGACTGATTGTTGCGCGATCCATGTTGCCTTGCAACAAGAAATTCAGCCGAATTTCCGCTGCACCGGCTGGGTGCGTTCAGTCGCCGTTTTTCTTCGTCGCGCGCTTCGTGCTGGTGCGCTTGGCGGCGCCGGCAGCGCGCTTGGCCGGGGCCTTTTTCGCGGTGGATGCCTTCTTCGCGGCGGGCGCGGCCTTGGCGCGGGCCGGCTTGGCCGGTTTGCGCGTGGAAGGCACGCCGCCCAGTCGGCGCAGTTCGGCGTTGAGCGCGTCGACGCGATCGAGCAGTGCACCCAGATCCTCGCGGCTGGGCACTTCCAGTCGGCGCAACGCACGCTGCACGCGATCCTCGAACACCTTTTCCAGCCGATCCCAGGTATCGGACGCGCGTTCGCGGGCCTGGCCGACGGTGCTTTCGACCGCGTCGCGCACCGCATCCACGCGTCCGCCGGCCAGCTTGCGGGTGGTCTGCTCCAGCGACAGGCCTTCCTTGACCAGCGTCTCGAACAACTTGCTGCCTTCGGCCTGCGCGCGGCCGAACGCGCCGACGCCGGCCAGCCAGACCTGCTGGGCGGATTCGCTAAGGTTCTTGGAAAGGCGTTGCGCCTGCGCCTGCAGGTTGTCCTGCTGGGCGGACGAGGCGGATTTCTTGCGGGCGGACTTCTTCAGGGTGGCCATGGGATTCCGTCAATGGAGGGGTGGGACATCCGGCAGAATCGGCGGCCGGTCTAGAGCTTTCACACCAGCACGCGCGGGTTCACGCGCGCGCGGCGCGGTGCGTGGCGATCCATTGGTCGACGTCGTCCAGGGCCCGCCGCAGCCGTGCGGTGGCGTCGGTCATGCGCGGCGCGATGTCCAGGCCGTCCAGGATCGAGCGCTGTGGATCGTCGATGATTTCCCGACGCAGGCGGATGCCGTGCGCCGCCAGCATCGGTTCCAGCACCGGCGCCCGCCGGCGCAGGTCCGCCAGCGTATTGCGGTAGGCCAGCTGGCACACCCGGTGGCGTGAGGAAAAACTGAACAAGTTGGTGAAGAACAGCTCGCTGTCGCCCGCGTTGGGCTCGAACACCAACTGGTCGATGTCGGGATAGCGCAGGGGATATTTTTCCAGGCCGATCTGCATGCGCGACTGCAACAGCGTGCGCAGCGTCTGCGACAGCACCGCGGGCAGGCCGCCACTGGCCAGGCCGACCTGTTCCGCTTCGTCCGCCTGCGGCGCGGCGCGGGTGGCGTCGAAGGGCACCAGCGGGTTGATGCCGATCATCAGGTCGATGTCGCGATCCAGCACGGTGGAGGCATGCATGGTCCGGCGCAGGGCGCCGTCCAGGAAATGGCGACCGCGGATTTCCACCGGCGGGTACAGGCCGGGCAGGGCCGCGCTGGCCTGCACGGCCTGCGAAATCGGCACGTCGTCCCAGCCGCGCTCGCCGAACCGGACCGCTTCGCCGGTATCCAGGTCCACCGCCACCACGAACAGATCCGCCCCCAGCGTGCGGAAGTCGTTGCTGCGGCCGCGCCGGCTGAACACATCGCGCAGGAAATCCTCCACCCCCGCGTTGTCGAACAGGCCGGTGGGCACCAGCCCGCCGAAGCGCAGGATCAGATCCGACCAGCGCACCGCCTTGCCGGGATTGCGCAGCAGCCGTTGCGCCCACTGCGCGTACAGGCCGGGCAGGCTGGCCAGGCGGCGCAGGTATTCGTTGACGTTGGGGCGCAGGAAGGTCTCGGGCCGGAATTCGGCATCGTCGCTGGTGCCGGTGATGAAGATCCGGCAGATCTCCGCGGTGCTCATCCGGTTGGCCAGGCCGGCGGCGAGGAAGGCGCCGGAACTGACGCCCACGTAGCAATCCAGCCGGGTCAGGTCCAGCCCGTCCAGGGCCTCGTCCATCGCGCGCAGGGCGCCCAGTTCGTACATGCCGCCGATGGGGCCGCCGCCGGCGATGGCCAGGCCGATCCGGCCGCCGTCGCCACGTTTCCGGGCACTGTGGATGGAGAGCATGCGGTTCCCGCGCAGGACGATGCGGCGAGTGTAGCCGACCGGCGCGGCCGCTTGCGGCCGCCGTGGCGGGCCCGGATCATCCGGTTCATGGCCCGTCCTTCTTCCGTCAGCGAGCGGCTTGGCCGCCGACTGGTCTGCCACCAGGCCCTGCACGACCTGCGCCGCGAACCGCGCAACCGGTTGGGTTGGCTGCCGGAACTCCGGCGCTGGCAGGCCGCGCGGCTGGAGCGCAGTTTCCGCCATTTCCTCGCCGATCCGCGGCGGCGGGCGGCGGCGATGTTCTTCCTCACCGATGTCTACGGCGACCAGGACTTCAGCCGCCGCGACGCCAATGTCGCCAAGGTGATCCCGATGATGCAGCGCCTGCTGCCGGCCGCGGTGCTGGAAACCGTCGCCGACGCCATCGAGCTGGGCGCGCTCACCCACGCCCTGGACCTGCGCATGGCCGAAGCGCTGCACGCCCTGGCCCCGCGGCGCAAGCGACTCGACGAGGAACTGTACGGACGGGCCTATCGGGAGGTCGGATATCCGCGTCTGCGGGTCCGGCAGATCGACCTGATCGCGCGGCTGGGCGTGGGCCTGGCCAGCGCGGTGAAAATGCCCGGAGTGCTGACCCTGCTCAAGCTTTCGCGCGGGCCGGCCAAGGCGACCGGCCTGGGCGAACTGCAGGGTTTCCTGGAGCGCGGTTTCGCCGCGTTCTCGGCGCTCGGGGACGGCAAGGCGTTCGTGCGCGACATCGAGCGGGCCGAGCGCGAGGTCTCCCGACGGCTGTTCGCCGGCGATCCGCAGCCGTTCGGATGACCCCCGCGACCTTGCGGGAGCGATGCAAGCCGCGATCGTTCGGCAACGGGACTCCGGTCAAGCGGCGCAGGGAAAAGCGTCGCCAGTCGCGTCGTTCCGGCTGGGGAAAGGAGGCGCTTGCCTCAGGCGAATTTCTCGCCCAGCACGCGCCGGATCTCCGATTCGATCGGTCCCTTCATCGCCGACAGCAGGAAGCCCAGATCCGCGGTGACCCGCAACTGGCTCGGCAGCAGCGCGATATGGCCATCGACGCCGGAGCGGCGGAAGTTCATGGTGTCGCCGTCCCAGGCGTAATCCATGTCGAAGCGCTCGGCCAGCTTGCGCGCCACGTCCTCGACCGCTTTCCGCGCCTGCGCCGGGGTCTTGCTGTGATCGTGGACGATGTCGATGGTGGCCATGGCGTTCTCTCCGGAAAGGCGGCCTATTGTCCGCAAGCCGTTCACATTCGCAAGCCGGTGCGCCGCTGAAAACGCCGGTTATCGCGTGGGCCGCGTGTTGAACAGGCTGGATGTCGTGGCCCCGGCTGCGCTAGTCTGCCGCCGGTGGAACATCTGCGACTTCATTTTTCAAACCGCGCGCAACCGGATCGCCCCCTTTCGATGGGCGTGCACCGGATCGTGCGCGAGGCGTCCGGTCACGTCGGTGTGGGCGATCAACTGCAGGGCGCGCTGCTGGTGCGCATCTGCGTGGATCGCCGCGGCCTGTGGCTGCAGGTGCCGACCGGCATGCGCGGCGTGCACGTGAACGGCCGCCCGGTCCAGCGGATGGCGCTGCTGCGCGCCGGCGACAGCATCTATGTGGATGGGGTCGAACTACTGGTCCAGGCCGAGCACCTGCCGCCGGAACGCGGCCCGGAACCGGTGCCGGCGCCGCCGGATCCGCGCATCATCCTGCGCGGCGTGGGCGGCAAGTACCACGGCCGCAGCATCCCGCTGCTGCGGCCGGTGCTGGTCGGCCGGGCCCGCGAGGCGGCGATCCGGGTGGACGATCCGGTCTTCGCCGAACGCCACGCGCAACTGGAGATCCAGGGCGACCGGGTATTGCTGCGGGATCTGGGCTCCGCCGAGGGCAGCCTGGTGAATGGCGTGGCCGCGCGCGACGCGCTGCTGGTGGCCGGCGACCAGTTGGTGTTCGACGCGCAGCACCGGTTCGTGGTGGAAGTGCCGTGGACCCGCGCGGACGCGCTGCTGGGCGACGCCGAAGGCGAACCCGCGTCACCTGCCGAGGCCGCCACGCCGGAGCCCCGCCGCGCCGGCACCGTGCGGCGCTGGCCCTGGCTGCTGCTGGCCGCGCTGTTGCTGGCCGCCGCGCTCAGCGCGCTGCTGCTGTTCGGTTCCGGTTGAGGCGACGGACCAGCCGCCAGCCCAGCAGCACCGCCAGGATCGCCGCGTACAGCAATGGTTCGCGGATGTCGGATTTCACCAGCCACCAGAAATGCAGCACGGCCAGCACGCCGACCGCATAGACGGCCTTGTGCAACTGGCCCCAGCGCCGGCCCAGGCGCCGGATCCAGCCCTGGGTGGAGGTCACCGCCAGTGGAATCAGCAGCAACCAGGCGGTGAAGCCCACGGTGATGTAGGGACGCTTGGCGATCTCCTCGAAGATCTGCGTCCAGTAACCCTGCAGGTCGAGCACCAGGTAGCTGGTCAGGTGCAGGCTGGCGTAGAAGAACGCATACAGGCCCAGCATCCGCCGGAACCGGATCAGCACCGGCTGGCCGGTCAATTGCCGCAGCGGAGTGATGGCCAGGGTGACCATCAGCAGGCGCAGGGCCCACAGGCCGGTCCGGTGCTCGACTTCGGCCACCGGATCGGGGCCGAGCGCGTCGCCGCCGATATGCAGCACCGACCAGAACTGCCAGGCCAGGATGGCCAGCGGCGCCAGCGCCAGCCCGTGGACCAGCGCCTTGGCCGCGAACAGGCCGGAAGACGTCCTGGCCCGGTTCATGCGGCGAAGGCCCGTCCATACCCGCCTGACCGTCGCCGGGCGGGCAGGTCCGATCCATCGCCACCGCGCCGGCGGCGCGCATCCTGGAAACCCCGCATATCAGTTCAATACCACTTCTTCAGATCCATCCCCGCGTACATCGAGGCGACCTGCGGTCCGTAGCCGTTGAACAGCCGGGTCGGGATC
This sequence comes from Pseudoxanthomonas sp., assembly GCF_051953815.1. Taxonomy (GTDB): domain Bacteria; phylum Pseudomonadota; class Gammaproteobacteria; order Xanthomonadales; family Xanthomonadaceae; genus Pseudoxanthomonas_A. Next base: position 15,371 of record NZ_JBQCIJ010000059.1, read on the forward strand.
CTCTCGGCGAACACCCGGTTGGCGGTTCCGGCGATTCGCCGCTCGGTCTTCTGGCTCCAGCGCGGATGATCGACCGACGGGTTCACGTTGGAGAAGAAGCCGTACTCGGACGGCTGCAACTCGTGCCAGGCGGTCTCCGGCATCTTTTCGACGAAGGTGATCGCCACGATCGACTTGATGCTCTTGAAGCCGTACTTCCACGGCACCACGAGCCGCAGCGGCGCCCCGTTCTGCTGCGGCAGCGGCTTGCCGTACAGGCCGGTCGCCAGCAGGGTCAGCGGATGCATCGCCTCGTCGATGCGCAGGCCTTCCTTGTAGGGCCATTCGATGGAGCGATAGCGGATGCCCGGCATCTGCACCGGATCGGCCAGGGTGGTGAAAGCGACGTAGCGCGCCTTCGAGGTCGGGGCGAATTTCTTCAGCACCGCCCCCAGCGGCACGCCCAGCCACGGAATCACCATCGACCAGCCTTCCACGCAGCGCAGGCGGTAGACGCGCTCCTCCGGGACCAGGCCCTTGAGCAGATCCTCCAGGGCGAGCTTGCCCGGACGCTCGCACTCACCGCCCACCACCACCGACCATGGCGAGGTGCGCAGGGTCTTGCGGGCGGTGGAAGGATCGGCCTTGCCGGTGCCGAATTCGTAGAAGTTGTTGTAGCTGGTGACGTCCTCGTAGCGGGTCAGCGGCTCGTCGGTGCGGAAACCGGAACGGGCCTGTTCCGGGGTGATGGCCGCGCGCGGCGGTGGCGGCGGATCGGCTTCGGCGCAGCCGGCGACGGCCAGGGCGGGACCAAGCGCAAGGGCGCGCAGCAGATCGCGGCGCTGGCGGTAGACCGTCTCGTCGGTGATCTGCGAGGCGGGAATCCTGAGGGCATCCCGGAGGGACATGGAAGACTCCGAACGAAAGCGTGGACACACAACAGAGGCGGGGACCGGCCGAAAGGTTTCGCCGGGTCGGGCGCGGGGACGCCCGCCGACGGTTCCGTTTATACGCCGGACAGCCCGGACCGGCACGAAAATCCCGGCGGACCCGGCGAAGGTTGCCCCTGCAACTGATGCACTGCGGCATACTACGGATTCCCCGTTCAGGTGCCCTATGACGCGCGCGTACAACTTCAGTGCCGGTCCCGCCACCCTTCCCGAACCGGTACTGCGGCAAGCCCAGGCCGAGATGCTGGAATGGAACGGCATCGGCGCCTCCCTCGTCGAGATCAGCCATCGCAGCGCCGACTTCATCGCCGTGGCCGCCCAGGCCGAGGCCGACCTGCGGACCCTGTTGTCCATTCCCGACGAGTACGCGGTGCTGTTCCTGTCCGGCGGCGCCACCACCCAGCAGGCGCTGCTGCCGCTAAATTTCGCCGCCCCCGGCCAGACGGTCGACTACGTGGTCAGTGGCCACTGGGGCAAGACCGCGGTCAAGCAGGCCAAGCCGTACGTCACCGTCAACGTGGCCGCCGACGGCGAGCCCGGCGGATTCCGCGACATTCCGGCGCGCGCCGACTGGCGTCTGAGCGCCGACGCGGCCTACGTGCACATCACCGCCAACGAGACCATCCACGGGCTCGAATACCGCGACGTGCCGGACGTGGGCGCGGTGCCGCTGTTCGCCGATTTCAGTTCCAACATCGCCGCCGAACCGCTCGACGTCTCGAAGTTCGGCCTCATCTACGCCGGCGCCCAGAAGAACCTGGGCCCGGTCGGCATCTCGGTGGTGATCGTCCGCCGGGATCTGCTGGAGCGCGACGGACAGCCGCGCGCGGACATCTTCGACTACCGCTCGCACGCCGCGCGCGATTCGATGCTCAATACGCCGCCGACCTGGAACTGGTACCTGCTCGGACTGACCGTGAAGTGGATGCTGGACGAAGGCGGCGTGGCCGAATTCGCGCGCCGCAACGCGGCCAAGTCGGCGCTGGTCTACCAGGCGATCGACGGCTCCGGCGGTTTCTATCGCAATGAAGTCGCGGTGCCCGTGCGTTCGCGCATGAACATCCCGTTCTTCCTGCCGGACGAGGAACTGACCGCGCGCTTCGTCGCCGAATCGAAGCAGGCGGGCCTGCTGGCGCTGAAGGGCCACAAGGCGGTGGGCGGCATCCGCGCCTCGCTGTACAACGCGATGCCGCTGGCCGGTGCGCAGGCGCTGGCGGATTTCATGCGCGACTTCCAGCAGCGCAACGGTTGAAGGATTTCACTGCGGGAGCGACACCGGTCGCGACTGCCGTCGCTCCCACAGGAAACATCAGAGAACAGGAACATGGCCGCAAAGCCCAAGAAGACCAACGGCAAGAACGCCAAGGCCGCCACCCAACCCGCCGTCGCCGCGCCGGTGCTGGCCGACGTGCGCGCCAAGATCGACGGCATCGATCGCGAAATCCAGGAGCTGATTGCCGAGCGCGCGCGTTTCGCCCACCAGGTCGGCAAGGCCAAGGGCAAGCTGGCCGCCGCCGTGGACTACTACCGGCCCGAGCGCGAGGCGCAGGTGCTGCGCATGGTGGTGGACCGCAACGAGGGGCCGCTCAGCGACGAAGTGCTGGTGCACGTGTTCCGCGAAATCATGTCCGCCTGCCTGGCCCAGCAGGAACCGTTGAAGATCGGCTTCCTCGGACCGGAAGGCACCTTCAGCCAGCAGGCCGTGCTCAAGCATTTCGGTCGTTCGGCCCATGGCCTGCCGCTGGCGAGCATCGAGGAAGTGTTCCAGGAAGTGGAGAGCGGCAACGCCGACTTCGGCGTGGTGCCGGTGGAGAACTCCGGCCAGGGCACCATCCAGGTCACCCTGGACATGTTCCTCACCTCCAACCTGAAGATCTGCGGTGAGGTGGAACTGCGCGTGCACCAGTTCCTGCTCTCGCGCACCGGCCGCATCGACGACATCGAACGCATCTACGGGCATCCGCAATCCTTCGCCCAGACCGCCGGCTGGCTGCGCGCCAACCTGCCGAAGGTCGAGAAGATCCCGGTGTCGAGCAACGCCGAAGGCGCGCGCCGCGCGCGCAATTCGGACGACGCGGCCTGCATCGCCGGCGAGAGCGCCGGCCATGTGTACGGGCTGAAGAAAGTGGTGATGAGCCCGATCCAGGACGACAAGGACAACACCACCCGGTTCCTGGTCATCGGCCGCAGCATCTTCCCGCCGTCCGGCCACGATCGCACCTCGGTGCTGGTGTTCATCCACGACAAGCCCGGCGCGCTGTTCGATGTGCTCAGCCCGTTCGCGCGCCATGGCATCAGCATGAACCGGATCGAATCGCGGCCCTCGCACCACGCCAAGTGGGAGTACGGCTTCTTCATCGATCTGGCCGGCCATGTCGACGACGAGGGCATGAAGCAGGCCCTGGCCGAACTGAAGGCCCACTCGGCGCAGATCAAGGTGCTCGGCTCCTATCCGGTGGCGGTGCCCTGAGAGCCGGGCCCGGGGAGCCGGGATCCGCGAAGGCGATCTCGACCCGCTCTCCGCCCACACCGAATCCCCCATTCCGAATCACGAATCCCCCCATGAAAGACTGGATTGCTTCCCCCGGACAGCCGCTGCGCGGCGAGTTGACCATTCCCGGCGACAAGTCGGTGTCGCATCGCGCGGTGATGTTCGCCGCGCTGGCCGATGGCGTCTCGCGGATCGATGGCTTCCTGGAGGGGGAGGACACCCGCGCCACCGCCGCCATCTTCGAGAAGCTCGGCGTGCGCATCGAAACCCCGTCGCCATCGCGTCGCATCGTGCATGGCGTCGGCGTGGACGGGCTGAAGGCCGCCGCCGGCGAGCTCGATTGCGGCAACGCCGGCACCGGCATGCGCCTGCTGGCGGGGCTGCTGGCGGCGCAGCGCTTCGATTCGATGCTGGTGGGCGATGCCTCGCTGTCGAAGCGCCCGATGCGGCGCGTGACCGTGCCGCTGGCGAAGATGGGCGCGCGCATCGACACCGAGGAGGGCGGCGTGCCGCCGCTGCGCATCCACGGCGGGCAGCGCCTTGCCGGCATCGACCACACGCTGGAAGTCGCCAGCGCGCAGGTGAAATCCGCGCTGCTGCTGGCTGGCCTGTACGCCGACGGCGAAACCGTGGTGCGCGAGCCGCACCCGACCCGCGATTACACCGAACGGATGCTGGCCGCGTTCGGCGCGGACATCGAGTTCTCGCCCGGCTACGCGCGGCTGCGCGGCGGCCGGCGTTTGCGCGCCACCGACGTGGCGGTGCCGGCGGATTTTTCCTCGGCGGCATTTTTCATGGTCGCCGCCAGCATCGTGCCGGGTTCGGAACTGCGCTTGAGCCAGGTGGGCTTGAACCCGCGCCGCACCGGTCTGCTGCAGGCGCTGCGGATGATGGGCGCGGACATCCGCGAGGAGAACGCGGCGACCCACGGTGGCGAGCCGGTGGCCGATCTGCTGGTGCGCCATGCGCCGCTGCGCGGCATCGAGGTGCCGGAGGCGCTGGTGCCGGACATGATCG
>NZ_JBQCIJ010000060.1:0-24860 GCF_051953815.1 Pseudoxanthomonas sp.
TTCTACGACCAGATCTCGGCGCTGCACAAGTCCATCCGCAGTTCCAATCCCGACGGCGCGCTGTACTGGCTCGCGCGGATGCTGGACGGAGGCTGCGACCCGGTCTATCTGGCGCGCCGCCTGACCCGGATGGCGGTGGAGGACATCGGCCTGGCCGATCCCCGCGCACTGCAGATGGCGGTGGACGCATGGGACACCTATGAGCGGCTCGGCAGTCCCGAGGGCGACCTGGCCTTGGCGCAGGTGGCGATTTACCTGGCCAGCACCGCCAAGTCCAACGCCGGCTACAAGGCGTTCGGCATGGCGAAGCAGGACGTGCGCGAGCACGGGACCCAGGAGGTGCCGCTGCATCTGCGCAACGCGCCGACCAAGCTGATGAAACAGCTCGGTTATGGCGGTGGTTACCAGTACGACCATGACGCCGAGGGCGGCATCGCGCTGGATCAGACGGCGTTTCCCGACGCGATGGGCGAACGCGTCTATTACGAGCCGGTCGAGCGCGGACTGGAGATCAAGCTGAAGGAAAAGCTCGATCGCCTGCGCGAACTGCGGCGCGAGGCGAGGGCGGGCAAGCCGGGCCGCTGATCGCGTTCCCGCGTCGCCGACGCGCTCAACCCGCGAGGTTGCGCGCCAGCCGCACCGTCATCAGCCCGAGTCCGGTCATCAGCAGGGATCCCAGGACGTGGATCGCGATGAGCAGGAACGCCCAGCCATATTGGAGGCGCAGGATCAGCTGCATCGCCTCGGCGGAAAAACTGGAGAAGGTGGTCAGCCCCCCGAGCAGGCCGGTGATCACGAACAGGCGCCATTCCGGCGCGATGGACGGATGATGCGCGAGCCAGCCCATGGCGACGCCGATGGCGTAGCCGCCGATCAGGTTGGCCGCGAGCGTGCCGAGCGGCACCTGCGCATGATTCGGATTGAGCCAGACGCTCAGTCCCCAGCGCGCCCACGCGCCCAGCGTCGCGCCCAATGCAATGGCCAGGAAGGAATACATCGCCACATCTCCAGAAGGGGAGCGATGGCGCATGCCCACCGCCCCGGTTGCGGGGTCCACGGTAGGCATCATCAGCCGGCGCGCCGGCGGTTCGGGGAGGAATGCCATCTCCCAGGGGCACAGCCTAGCATCGCCGGCGCGGCGCGTTGAAGTCCTCATCCGGGGTGCAAGAACGCGGTCCATCTGCTTGATCCGGCTACCGGTCGTCGGCCTGTGGAGCGGGTCTCCGGGCGGCAGACGAGCGGCACAGCGGTTAACGGGACTCTAACAATCACCCCCCGGCTGGGTAACGTTTGCTATGTGAGCGTGACCGACGTCGTTTTTTAGCGCCTCCCCTGGGCGCCAGGACGACACAGGAGAATAAACATGTGCACGCGTAAGACTCTCATTGCATCTGCGGTGTTACTGGGACTCGGTCTGACGGGACAGGCTTTCGCACAGGCAACCAACACGGAAAACGGACCTGGGGCCGATACGCTCGTCGCCGTCGATTTCGATTCCACCGACAGCAGCACCCACGATGGCGACAACCGCAACAACGACGGCGTGGCGTATGCCGATGGCTACGGCACGGCGGCCGCCAACAACGGCGGAACCGCGACCGCCACTTTCTCCAACGCGTTCAACCACAGCAAGGCCGTGGCCGAAACCAAGCTCATCGGCGCGGTGAGCGGCGTGACCGTGCATGACATCGGCAACGTCGCCAAGAACTGGGGCGACGCCAACGGTGGAAGTGGCGGACGCGGTGGCGCCGGCCATGGCGGTGACGGCTACGGCGGCGAAGGCACCGGTGGCCGCGGCGGCAACGGCGGTGACGGCGGCAGCGGCGGCAGCGGCGGCGACGCCAACAACGGCAGCGCCAGCGCAGGTGACGTCAGCAACGGCGGCGCATCGATCGGCGACGCCGTCGCCGGCAACGGCGGCAATGGCGGACGCGCCGATCACAATCGCGGTAGCCGCGGCGGCGACGCCGGTGCGGCCGGTGGCTGGGGCGGCGCGGCCAGTGGTGGTTGGGGCGGCGACGCCGGCAACGGCAGCGGCGACACGGTCGCGGCCGATGGCGCGGCCGGCGGCAATGCGGATGCCAACGCCGGACGCGTGCGCGAACGCGGCGCGGGCGATGCCACGGGTGGCACCAGCACCGCGACCGGCGGTGACGGCACCTCCGGCGGCGCGACCGCGACCGGTGGTTCCAACACCGCGACCGCGGGCGCGGGTACGGGCGGCTCGGCCACCGGTACCGGCGGCGACGGTACCGCGACCGGGGGTGCGGGCGGCAGCCTGACCGCGACCGCGGGTGACGGTGGCGCGGGTGGTTCGGCCACCAACGGTGATGCCACCAACGGCGATGCTTCCTCGACCGCCAGCAATGGCGACGCCACCGCCGGCGACGGCGCGATGGGCGCGGTCGGCGCGGAAGGCGGCGTGGGCGGTGACGGCAACGGTGGTGTCGGCAACGGCGGCGTCGGCAACGGCGCGACCGGTGGCGCCGGTGGTGCCGGTGGCTCCGTCGCCAACGACGCGGGCACGTTCAACATGTCCAACACCATGAGCAGCGTCGGCCAGTCGGCCGCCGGCGTGATGGTGGCTGCGCAGAACAGCGGCTTCGCGTCGCTGATCCAGCAGGGCATCACCGTGCAGGCCAACCTGACCGTAGGTCCGTAAGCGCTCCCCGGGCACGCCGGATCGTTTCGGCGATCCGGTGCGCCATGCGCGGCACGATCCCGCCGCCCCCGCGGCGGGATCGACAGGGGGCGCGTGGCGCGCGTGCCAGGACGGAACGCATGGCAAGGGAGAATGACCATGCATCCCCGGAATCGTTTCACGCGGCATTCGCGTGCCGCGTCGTGGGTGGTGTGCGCATTGCTGTGCGTCGGCGCGGGGACATCCTCCGCCGACGAGCCGGTACAGCCGCCGTTGGCGCCGGTCGAACCAGGCGCCGCGGATGCGGCCATGACGGTGCCGCTCCGGGCAGATGTGCCGGCTGGCTGGCTGCAGGTCCGCGAGCGCGGCGTCATCGACATCGGCGCGCCGGTGGACGTGGCGCGGCTGGCCGGCATGCGGGGTGGCGAGGATGACCACGGCAGCGCCGTGATCATCGACGTCGACGGGACGGTCGACGGCAATACCGCCGATCGGATCGTCAGCGGCGGCAACACCATCACCCAGGGCGCCTTCGACAATGCCAACGGCATCAACACGGTCATCCAGAACACCGGCACCAACGTGCTCATCCAGAACGCGATGGTGGTGACCGTGAACTTCGCGGATCCCGCGCGATGAGACCCGCGCGGGTCGCCGCGGCGGGACTGACGATCATGGCGGCCTGCGCCGTCATGGCGGCCGCCGCGGCGGACATGGATGTGCGCGTCCCGGTCAGCGGGGCGTACCGGATGCGGGTGACCAGCCTGAAGGAAGCCCGCTTCCGCACCACCATTCCGCAGCAGTTCGACTTCAGTTGCGGCTCGGCCGCGACCGCGACCCTGCTGACCTTCCAGTACGGGCATCCGGTCAGCGAACAGGACGTGTTCGTGCGCATGTACACCTATGGCGACCAGGCGCGCATCCGCAAGGAAGGCTTCTCCCTGCTCGACATGCGCCGCTACCTGCAATCGCAGGGCTTCGAGGCGGACGGTTTCGATCTGCCGCTGGAGAAACTGCAGGAGGAGGGCGTGCCGGCGATCGTGCTGCTCAACGACCGCGGCTATCGGCATTTCGTGGTGGTCAAGGGACTGAAGAACGGCCGGGTGCTGCTGGGCGATCCGGCGCGCGGCACCCGCGCCATGCCCAAGTCGCGCTTCGAGGCGTTGTGGGACAACCGGGTGCTGTTCGTCATCCACAACCGCCGCACGCAGGCGCGGTTCAACCAGCCACAGGACTGGCGCACGGCGCCGCCGGCGCCGCTGGACGTCGGCCTGCATCGCGACGGCCTGCGCAACATCGCGGTGCCGCGTCGCGGCCCGGGAGACATCTGACATGAACAGACACGTGATGATCGCGTTCACCGCGCTGTGCACCCTGCTGGCGGGCTCCGTCATTCCGCAGGCGGCGCATGGCGACGACGGCGACGGGCTGGGCGCGGAATGGGCGCCCATCGATCCGGCGCGGCTCGACGCGATGCGCGGTGGCTTCCAGTTGCCCTCCGGGACGATGCTGTCGTTCGGAATCGAGCGGGTGGTGTTCATCAACGGCGAACTGGCCGCGAGCACGTCGGTGCGGGTCGCCGACCTGTCGCGGCTGACCGCCGAGGAAGCGCGCGCACTGGGCGAATTCAACCAGGGCATCGTGATCCAGCGCGGTGACGGCAACCGTTTCGAACCGGTGCGCCTGCCTGGCGGCGTGGTGATCCAGAACACCCTCGATGACCAGCGCATCACCACCATCACCCGGCTGGAGGTGGACAGCCACGTGCTGGGCACTTTCCAGGATCTGAACGCCGGCGGCGCATTGCAGGACGCGCTGATCGGTTCGGCCGGCACCCGTTGAACCGCCCATCCGCCACGGAGACCCTCCGATGAAAAGGACGTCGATGTCATGCCTGTTGCCACTGCCGCTCGCCGCCGGCCTGCTGTCCGCGTGCCCGGCCTGGGCGCAGCAGGCGGCGCCCGTGGTCGCGCCGCTCGCCACCGGCGAGGATCGCCTGGACGGCCTGCAGCGGCAGATCAACGAACAGACCCGGCAGCTCGAACAGACCCGGCAGTCGCTGGAACAGCAGCAACGGGATCTGGTCCGGCTGCAGTCCGCGCTCAACGAGGAAATCCTGGCCAACGCGCGCGCGCGTGGCGCGCCCGCGCCGGTGGTGATGCCGGTGTTGGGCCAGGCGCCGGTACTGGCCGCGCAAAACGCGCCGGCACAGACCACGCCGCCCGCGCGCCCGGCGCCGCAGCCGGTCGGGCAGGCCCCGGAATCGGATTCGCGTCCGCCGGAAGTGGCGCAGATCTTCGACCAGCCCGGCGTGCTCACGCCGCCCGGAAAGTTCGTGCTGGAACCCTCCCTGCAGTACGGCTATTCGGCGAACGATCGCGTCGCGCTGGTCGGTTACACCGTGATTCCCGCCATCCTGATCGGGCTGATCGACGTGCGCCAGGTCAAGACCACCACCGCGGTGGCCACGCTGACCGGACGTTATGGCCTGAACCGGCGTTTCGAACTGGAGGCCAAGCTGCCTTACGTGTACATCAACGGCGACACCGTCAGCCGCGAGATCTTCACCGGCTCGGCGCAGGATCGCGTGTTCAACGCCAGCGGCAACGGCATCGGCGATGTCGAACTGACCGCGCGCTACCAGATCAACCAGGGCGGGCCCGACAAGGCGTTCTACATCGGCTGGCTGCGCTACAAGAGCCGGACCGGCAGGGATCTGTTCGACGTGGTCACCGATTGCGTGACCCGCTGCGTGGCCAACACCACCGGCACCGGCCTGCCGCTGGATCTGCCGACCGGATCCGGATTCGAGGCATTGCAGCCCGGCGTGACCTGGCTGTATCCCTCGGACCCGGTGGTGTTCTTCGGCAGCCTGAGCTACCTGCACAACTTCAAGCGGCGCAATGTGTCGCGCCTGCTGGTGGACGGCCAGCGCGAGTCGCTGGGCGATATCGAGGCCGGCGACATCATCGGCTTCAACCTGGGCATGGGCCTGGCCTTGAACGAGAAAGCCGCCATCAGCATCGGCTACGACATGAGCGTGGTCGGCAAGACCCAGCAGAATGGACAGGACGTGGCCGGCGCGGTGCGGGTGACCCTGGCGACCCTGTTGCTGGGCGGCACCTACCGATTCAACGATCGGGTGTCGCTGAACGTGGCGCTGGGCGCGGGGCTGACCCGCGATACGCCGGACGTGACGTTCACCGCGCGGGTGCCGATCACCTTCTGACGCCCCCGGCGGACGGCTACAACAGGAACAGGCAGTCGCGCAGGTGCTCGGCCAGGCGCAGGCTGAGCGCCACCAGGGTGAAGGTGGGGAAGGCCCAGCCCCCGGTCGGGAACACCGAACTGCCGGCGACATGCAGGTTGTCCATGCCATGGACACGCAGATCGCGATCCACCACGCCTTCGCCCGGATCGTCGGCCATCCGGGTGGTGCCCATGTGGTGGGCGGTGCCCTGCAATTGCGGGGTGGTCCCGTCGCGCAGCCACGGTTCGGCCTGGAAGCTGCCGCCGCAGACCCGCGAAAGTTCGTCGCCGAACAACTGCGCGGAGGTGCGGTAGGTGTGCCAGTCCAGCGAGGTCAGGCGCCAGTCCAGGCGCACCCGCCGCTGGCCCAGCGAATCCAGTTCCTCGCCCAGGCGCACGCGGCTGTCCGGGTTCGGCGCCTGCTCGAAGTAGCCGATCACGTCGACGTGGTCCGGACGCACGAGTGGGCGATCGGCGAGCTTGTTGATCACGCCGCGCGCCAGATCGCCCACGCCGGGAGCGAGCGCCAGCGCGAGCCTGGCGAGGTTCTCGCGCGGCGGCGCGTCCTGGCGCACCGGCGCGTTGAAGCTCAGCGCCTGCGACATCTGGCCTTCCAGCGAGCGGCCCTCGTCCGGACGTGGCCGGCGCAGCGCCGAACGCAGCCGGCGCGCGGCGTGGATGCCGCGCGGCACCGCGCCTTCCACGGCCACCGGGCGCACCCGGCCGCTGAGCATCCGATGCCTGCGCATCGCGTCTTCGGACAGGCACAACTCCGGAAACGCCGGCGCGTTGCCCTTGCCGCCGGAACGGTCATAGGGGCGGGTAATCGGGGTGACGGCGCGCGCGCGCAGGGTGCCGAGCCGGCCGCGCGGATGATCCATGAAATAGCGCCCCACCAGATCCCGCCGGTTGCCCAGTCCCTGCGGCGCCGACGAATTCGACAGCAGCAACAGGCGCGCATTCTCGATGCCGCCGCAGGCCAGCACGTAGCGGTGCGCGCATACCCGGCCGCGACGTCCCTGCAGGGTGCCGATACGGGCTTCGCGCACGTGTCCGCCTTCGGTGTCGGTCATCAACTCCAGCACGTTGGCGTGCAGCACCACCTGGATGTTGGGCGCGCGCTCCAGTTCGGCCCGATAGGCGGCGCCGAAAAACACCGGACTCAGCACGAAGTTGCGGTTGACCAGGTGCCGTTGATCGAACTCGGGCGGCCGCCGCGCCGGTGACGTGAGGAAGCCGCCGGCCTCGAACTCGTGCCCGTCGATGGCGAACAGGTCGCGGGCGCGCGCGTAGTAGGGCTCCAGTTCCGCATAGGAGATCGGCCAGCCGCTGTAGGGCACCCAATCGCGCGGCGCGAGATCCAGCCGACCCAGCGGAATGCAGCCGCCGCCCCAGACATTGGTGCTGCCACCGAAGGCGCGCAGCCGGCTGGCGCCGGGATCCAGTTCCGGCACCCCGATCGAATCACCGGCGTACAGCGACTGGTTGGCGACGTCGCCGTTGAGACCGCCACCTTCGAGCAGGCAGACACGGAGCGCCGAGCCCAGGAAATGGCGGGCGATGGCGATGCCGGCCGGTCCCGCGCCGACGATGCACAGATGGGCGTCGAAATCGTCGGGAACGGAGGCGTGGCGATAGTCGATCAGCACGCCGGTGCGCCCTTCATGCGACTGCTGGTTGGCTTCCTCATCGGAGTCGCCTCGCCTGGCCCGTGATCCGGGCCGCACAGGAAACAGCTACGCAAGCCGCGGCGGGAGCCGGCCATGTCGCCGCGACGACCGGCCAGGCGACCGGCCAGGCGCCAGCGGATTGTCGTCTTCGGGGCGCATGTTCCGCAGGCTTGGCGACGGCAGACGGCGATGAAGGGTTCCGGCATCGAAACCGGCATGGATCACGTCGTGGTGGCATCGGCATGTTGCGGCAATGGCCGGCCGCGACGATGGCGTGGGGCGTGCTGGGGCGGCGGGTGCTGAGGAGGGGCAGGACGCGCGGGCGATCCAGCAGCGCGCCGCGCAACGTTCGCGCGAGATCGAGGCCACGCGCGCGGCCACCCTCGAGTAGATCTCCAACGCCGCGCAGCCGGTGATCGCCGAAGCCTGCAAGCGCCACGGCTGTGGCGTGCCGCTCGATCGCGGCAACGTGCTGGCCGGCAACATGAGCCATGATCTGACCGCCGAGGTGGTCAGATCGCTGGACGCCCGGATGAAGTCGGTGGCGGTCGCTTTGCGTCGCGAGAACACCACCGCGCCCGTCGACCGCTGACGGTCCGCATGCCATCGCTCCGGTGCCGGCTGCGCACCGGAGCGACGCTGCCGCCAACTGCTATACTCGCGCCGCCTGAGGTGACCGCCGGCCAGGCCGGTGGTTGAAACGGGAATCCGGTGCGCCTGTTCGTGCTTGCATGATCGGCAATTCCGGAGCTGCCCCCGCAACGGTAGGCGAGACAAGGTCCGCAAACAGCCACTGTGCTTGATGCATGGGAAGGCGCGGATCGGAAGCACGGCCCACGGCCACGCTTCACTCGCGAGCCCGGAGACCGGCCTTTGAGCGGCGTGACATGCGGTGGGCGATGTCATGGGGCTCGATCCGTGTCGGGCTGCCATAAACACTCTCTTTCCGCCTGTCCTCATCCAACGTTCCCGCGCGGGCAGGCGCGGTCAAGGAGTGTGTCAGTGCATCCGCAATCGTTCTTCCGTCGCCATCGCCTGGCGGCGTCGCTGTTGTCTTCTCTTTCAGTCGTCGCGCCGGCATTCGCCGACAGTCCCACCGATCTCGATGGCGTGGTGGTCACCGCGAGCCGCACCGCGCAGACCCAGGATCAGGCCCTGGCCGCGGTCACCGTCATCGAACGCGCCGAAATCGAACGCCTGCAACCGGCCTCGCTGCCGGATCTGCTGACCGGTCGCGCCGGTTTCTCGCTGGCCAACAACGGTGGGCCCGGCAAGTCCACCTCGGTGTTCCTGCGCGGCACCGAATCGGATCACGTGCTGGTGCTGGTGGACGGCATCAAGCTGGGTTCGGCCACCAGTGGCGGCGCGTCGTTGCAGGACATCCCGGTCGAGCAGATCGAACGCATCGAGATCGTGCGTGGTCCGTTTTCCAGCCTGTACGGTTCGGAGGCGCTGGGCGGCGTGATCCAGATCTTCACCCGCCGCCCGCACGGCGCCTTCGCGCCCAACTTCAGCGTGGCGCTCGGCAGCGAACGCACCCGCCGCGCCTCGGCGGGCGTGGGCGGACGCAGCGGCGACACGGAGCGGGGCGGCTGGTACGCGATCCAGGCCGGTCACGAACAGACCGACGGCATCAACGCCTATCGCGGCCGGCGCAACTTCGATCCGGACCGCGACGGCTACCGCAACCAGTCGCTGTCCCTGCAGGGCGGCTACCGGTTCAACCAACGCTGGGACGGCGAATTGCGGGTGTTCCGCGCCGAGGGCCGCAACGAGTACGACGGCAGCCTCAACAACGAGGCCGATACGGTGCAGCAGGTGGTCGGTGGCCGCGTGCGCTATGCACCCGGCGACAGGCTGCGCTTCACCGCCAGCGCCGGCGCCAGCGCCGATCTGAGCGAGAACTTCCTCAATGGCGTGTACTCGTCCAATTTCGATACCCGTCGCAGGCTCGGCTCGCTGCAGGCCGACATCGGCGCCGGCGCGGGCCTGCTGACCGTGGGCTACGACTGGTCCGACGACGAGATCCACAGCAATACCCGCTATGCGCGCGATCGCCGCATCAACCGTGGCCTGTTCGGCCAGTGGCAACGGGATTTCGGCCGGCACTCGCTGCAGGCCGGCATGCGCCGCGACGATGACAGCCAGTTCGGCGGCGAGACCACCGGCAGCCTGCTGTGGGGCTGGAACTTCACCGAGCACCTGCGGCTGGGAGCGAGCTACGGCACCGCGTTCAAGGCGCCCACCTTCAACGAGCTGTACTTCCCCGGCTACGGCAATCCGGAACTGGGTCCGGAGACGTCGCGCAGTTTCGAGCTGAGCCTGCGCGGTGAACACGGCCAGGCCCGCTGGGCGCTGCACGCCTTCGACACCCGCATCGACGACATGATCGCCTTCGACGCCTCGCTGGGCGATTTCGGCGGGCCCAACAACATCGATCGCGCCCGCATCCGCGGCATCGAGGCCGAGGGTGGCGTGCGCGTGGCGGACTGGGATCTGCGCGCCAGCCTGACCCGGCTGGATCCGCGCAACGATGGCGACAATCCCAACCACGACAACTTCCTGCCGCGCCGCGCGCGCGCCAGCGGGCGCATCGACGCGGATCGCCGCTTCGGCCGGTTCAGCATGGGCGCGAGCGTGACCGGGGCAGGGGAGCGTTACGACAACCTGGCCAACACCACCCGCCTGGGCGGCTACGGACTGGTGGATCTGCGCGTCGGCTACGCGTTCGCGTCGTCCTGGAACCTGCAACTGTCGGCGGCCAACCTGTTCGACAAGCGTTACGAGACCGCCGCGCTCTACAACCAGCCCGGCCGCACCTGGCTGCTGGCCCTGCGCTACCAGCCCGTCACCCCCTGAGCGGAGAGCCTGATGAAACCTCTGTCGCGTTCCATCCACCTCGGCCTGCTCGGCACCTTCGCCGCGCTGATGATCGCCACGCGCTTTCATCATTTCGGCGATGTCCTGCACCTGCCGGATGCGTCGATGGCCGTGTTTTTCCTGGGCGGTCTGTATCTGCGCGGGCACCTGCCGTTCGTGGGCCTGCTGGCGTTGGCGGTGGGCGTCGACTGGGCCGCGATAGAACTGGCCGGCGTCAGCGATTTCTGCGTGACGCCGGCCTATGCCTTCCTGCTGCCCGCCTACGCGGTGCTGTGGTATGGCGGTCGCGCGTGGGCGCCGCGGATGAGTCCGGACTGGCGTGGCCTGTCCGGTGCCTTGCTGGTCGCGCTGGTCTCCGCCTCGCTGTCGTTCGCCATTTCCAACGGCGCCTTCTACTGGCTGGGAGGTCGTTACCCGCAACCGGAATGGTCCCAGTACTTCGCGCGGGTCTGGCAATGGGGTCCGCTGTTCGTGCGCACCACGCTGGTTTACGTCGCCAGCGCGTTGCTGGTGCACGCGCTGGTGGTGATGGCCCGGCGCCGTCGCGCCATCGGCGCCTGATCAGGAGAACGTCATGACTTCGCTTTCCCTTTCCGCTTCCGTCCTGCCGCTGCCGTCCGCCCGCGCGCAGGTGATCGCGGGCATCGCGCTGGCGCTGCTGATGATCGCCACCCGCGGCCAGCACTTCGCCAGCGTCAACGCGCTGCCCAGCGCATCGTGGGCGGTGTTCTTCCTGGCCGGCGCGCTGCTGCGTCCGATGTGGGCGTTGCCGGCGTTCTTCCTGCTGTCCTCGCTGCTGGACTTCAGCAGCCTCGCCAGCGGCACCATCACCGACTGGTGCCTGTCGCCGGCCTATTGGGCGCTGGCGTTCGCGTACGCCGCGCTGTGGCTGGGCGGCCATGTGTATCGCGGGCTGCACCGCGATCACTGGCGCACGGTGCCGCGCCTGGCGCTGGTGCTGGCGGTGACCGCGAGCGTGGCGTATCTGCTGTCGAAGGGCGGCTTCTACTTCTTCTCCGGCCGCTACCCGGAGCCGAACCTGTCCGGATTCCTGGCGCGTGTTCCGCATTACTATCCGCGCGCCCTCGGCACGCTGGCCGGCTACGTGGGCGCCGCCTTCGTCCTGCGGGCGTTCATCCATGGCCTTTCCATGCGGACGACCAGCCGCTCCGGCACACCCGCATGAGCCGGGGCAGCGAGCGTCGCGGGCTGGACGAGGACGCGCATTACCGCGAGCGCGCGCAGCGCAAGAAGGAACTGGTCGACCGGCGCATCGCCCGTGCCACCATCGACCGCGGCGTGCTGGTGGTGAACACCGGCAACGGCAAGGGCAAGAGTTCGTCCGGATTCGGCATGCTGGCGCGCAGCCTGGGGCACGGGTTCCGTTGCGGCGTGGTGCAGTTCATCAAGGGCAGTTTCGCCACCGGCGAGGAAGCCTTCTTCCGTCGCTTCGGCGAAGACCTCGACTACCGGGTGATGGGCGAGGGCTTCACCTGGGAAACCCAGGATCGCGAACGCGACATCGCCGCGGCCGGCGCCGCCTGGAACGAAGCGGCGCGGATGCTGTCGGATCCGGCCTATGATTTCATCCTGCTGGATGAACTCAACATCGCGCTGAACAAGGACTACGTGCCGCTGGATGCGGTGCTCGCCGCGCTGGCCGCGCGTCCGTCGCGCCAGCACGTGGTGATCACCGGCCGGGGCGCGCCGCAGGCGTTGATCGACGCGGCCGACACGGTGACCGAGATGCGCCTGGTGAAACACGCGTTCAAGGCGGGCATCAAGGCCCAGCACGGTATCGAACTGTAGAGGATGAAGGCCGTGACCCACCATTGCCCCGCGCTGCTCGTTTCCGCGCCCGCGTCGGGGCAGGGCAAGACCAGCGTGACCGCGGCGCTGGCGCGCTGGCATGCCCGCCAGGGACGGCGCGTGCGCGTATTCAAGACCGGTCCGGATTTCCTGGATCCGATGGTGCTGGAGCGGGCCAGCGGCGCGCCCGCGTACCAGCTGGATCTGTGGATGACCGGCGAGGCCGACGTGCGCGCGCGCCTGCATGCGGCCGCCGGCGAGGCCGACCTCATCCTGATCGAGGGAGTGATGGGCCTGTTTGACGGCGCGCCCTCCAGCGCGGATCTCGCCCAGGCGCTCGGCGTGCCGGTGCTGGCGGTCATCGATGGATCCGCGATGGCGCAGACTTTCGGTGCGCTGGCGGTCGGCCTGGCGCGATACCGCGACGGTCTGGCGGTGCACGGCGTGGCCGCCAACCGCATCGGCAGCGCCCATCACGCGGATCTGCTGCGCGGCAGCCTGCCGGCGGATCTGCACTGGCTGGGCGCGCTGCCGCGCGACGCGCAGCTGGCGCTGCCGGAACGGCACCTGGGGCTGGTCGCGGCGGCGGAACTGGACGACATCGACGCCCGCCTGGATGCGCTGGCCGACGACTGGGCCCAGCACGCCACCACCGCGTTGCCGCCGCCGGTGGCGTTCGCGGCGGGCGGGCTCGAACCCGTGCCGGCGCTGCTGCGCGGACAACGCATCGCCATCGCGCGCGATGCCGCGTTCTGCTTCCTGTATCCGGCCAACCTGGATCTGCTGCGCGCCGCGGGCGCGCAGCTGCGTTTCTTCTCGCCGCTGGCAGGGGACGCGTTGCCGGACTGCGACGCGGCCTGGCTGCCGGGCGGCTATCCCGAACTGCACCTGGCGGCGTTGTCGCGGAGGCATGATCTGAAAGCCGCACTGCACGCCCATCGCGATGCCGGCAAGCCACTGCTCGCCGAGTGCGGCGGAATGCTGTACGCACTGGACGCCCTGACCGGCAAGGACGGCCAGCGCGCGCCGATGGCGGGCCTGCTCGCCGGCGAGGCGGTGCTGCAATCCCGGCTGGCCGCGCTGGGACTGCAATCGGTGGAACTGCCCGAAGGCGGTCTGCGCGGGCACACCTTCCACTACGCGCAGGCGCGGATGGAAAGCGACGCGCTGGCCAGCGCCAGCAATCCGAATGGCGGACCCAGCCGCGAAGCGGTGTACCGGGACCGCCGGTTGACCGCCAGTTTCGTGCATTTCTATTTCCCCTCGAATCCGCAGGCCGCGCTGCGGTTGTTCCTGCCATGAACCCGGTGCTGGCGATGCTGGCCGGCATCGGCCTGGACGCATGGCTGGGCGAACCCCGGCGCTGGCATCCGCTGGTCGGCTTCGGTCGCTGGGCGAACCGGATCGAACGGTGCGTGCATCGCGATGCGCGCATGGCGGGGGTGCTGGCGTGGGCGCTGGCGGTCCTGCCGCCGGTGGTCGTCGTCGCCTTCGTGCAATTTGAACTGGACACGGCGTCGCCGTGGCTGGCCAGCGGCTTCGCGGCGATCATGCTGTATCTGGCGGTGGGGCAGCGCAGCCTCGACGAACATGCGCGGAACGTGGAGACCGCGTTGACCGCCGGGGATCTGGAAGGCGCGCGGCAGGCGGTCGGATACATGGTCAGCCGCGACACCGCCGCGCTGGACGCCACCCAGGTGGCCGCCGCGGCGACCGAATCGGTGCTGGAAAACGGCAGCGACGCAGTGTTCGCCGCCTTGTTCTGGTTCGCCGTGCTCGGCGCGCCCGGCGTGGTGCTGTACCGCCTGGCGAACACGCTGGATGCGATGTGGGGTTACCGCACTCCGCGCTACCTGCGCTTCGGCTGGGCGGCCGCGCGCGTGGACGATGTGCTCAATATCGTGCCGGCGCGGCTGACCGCGCTGACCTACGCATTGCTCGGCCGCACCGCCCGCGCGTTGCATTGCTGGCGCACCCAGGGGCGGCTCTGGAAGAGTCCCAACGCCGGCCCGGTGATGGCGGCCGGCGCCGGCGCGCTCGGCGTCCAGTTGGGAGGAGCGGCGCCCTACCACGGCATCTGGCAGGCGCGCCCGGCGCTGGGCGAGGGCAGGGCGGCCGATGCGGGCGCCATCGCCGCAGCGCGCCGGCTGGTGAATCGTGGCGTGCGGGTATGGCTGTCGCTCGCGGTGCTGTTCGGAATCGGATGGGAGGCGATGCATGCTTGAACATGGTGGCCGGCTGCTGCGCGCGGCGCGGCAGTATGGAATCCCCGTCGACGACTGGCTGGACCTGTCCACCGGCGTCAGCCCGTTTCCCTGGCCGGTGCCGGCACTGCCCGCGGCGGCGTGGCATCGCCTGCCGGAAGACGACGACGGTCTGGTGGACATCGCGCGCCAGTATTACCAGGCGCCGGACCTGCTGCCCGTCGCCGGCTCGCAGGCGGCCATCCAGGCGTTGCCGCAACTGCGCATGACGTCCCGGGTGGGCGTGCTCAGTCCCGGTTACGCCGAACATGCCTATGCCTGGCGGCGCTTCGGCCACCAGGTGGAAACCCGCACGGCGGAGGAACTGCTGGCGCATCCGGATCGGCACGACGTGATCGTGCTGATCCATCCCAACAACCCGGGCGGCGAACGCTTCGACATCGCCACCCTGCTGGATCTCAATGCCCGGCTGGCGCGGCGGGGCGGCTGGCTGGTGGTCGACGAGGCCTTCATCGATGTGACGCCCGAGGCCAGCCTGTGCGCCGAGAGCGCGCGCGACGGTCTGGTGGTGCTGCGCTCGGTGGGCAAGTTCTTCGGCATGGCGGGCGCGCGCGCAGGCTTCGTCTGCGCGCCGTGCCTGTTGCTGGATGCGCTGCGCGAACGGCTGGGGCCGTGGACGTTGAGTGGGCCCAGCCGGTACGCGCTGCGCCTGGCCCTGTCGGATCGCCGATGGCAGGAGGAAGCGCGCACGCGCCTGCGGAACGCGGGCCGGCAACTGGTCGAGACCTTGTGGGAATCCGGGCTGCGTCCCGACGGCGGCTGCGCGTTGTTCCAGTGGTGCCGGCTGGCGGATGCGCATGCGCTGCACGTGGCGTTGGCGCAGCGCGGCATCCTGACCCGGTTGTTCGACGCGCCGCCCAGCCTTCGCTTCGGACTGCCGCCGGACGCCGCCGGCTTCCGGCGCCTGCGCGAAGCGCTCGCCGAAGTGCGGACCGGAGCGATCGCATGAGCGCGCGCGTGCTGATGGTGCAGGGCTGCACTTCCGATGCCGGCAAGAGCACGCTGGTTACCGCGCTGTGCCGCTGGCTGCATCGCCGGGGCGTGCGGGTGGCGCCGTTCAAGCCGCAGAACATGGCGCTCAACTCGGCGGTCACGATCGACGGCGGCGAAATCGGCCGCGCGCAGGCGGTGCAGGCGCAGGCCTGCGGGCTGGCCGCGCATACCGACTTCAATCCGGTGCTGCTCAAGCCCGACAGTGATGCCGGGGCGCAGGTGATCGTGCACGGACAGGCGGTGGCGCGGCTGGATGCCAGCGCCTATCACGACTACAAGCGGGTGGCGCGGAGCGCGGTGCTGGCGTCGCACGCGCGGTTGTGCGACGCCTACGACGCGGTGGTGGTGGAGGGCGCGGGCAGCCCGGCGGAGATCAACCTGCGCGCCAACGACATCGCCAACATGGGCTACGCCGAAGCCGTCGACTGCCCGGTGATCCTCGTGGCCGACATCGATCGCGGTGGCGTGTTCGCGCATCTGGTGGGCACGCTGGCGCTGCTCTCGGACAGCGAGCGGGAGCGGGTGCAGGGCTTCGTCATCAACCGCTTCCGCGGCGATCCGTCATTGCTCGAATCCGGTCTGACATGGCTGGAGCGCGAGACCGGAAAGCCGGTGCTGGGCGTGCTGCCATACCTGCAGGAGCTGCACCTGGAAGCCGAGGACGCCCTGCCAATCGCGGCCATCGCCAAGCCCGGTGCGCGCCTGCGGGTCGTGGCGCCGGCGTTGCCGCGCATCAGCAACCATACCGACTTCGACGCGTTGCGCGTGCATCCGCAGGTGGATTTCCGCTTCATCGGTCCCGGCGAAACGCCGCCGGCCTGCGATCTGATCGTGTTGCCGGGCAGCAAGTCCACCCGCGCGGACCTGGCCTGGCTGCGCGCGCAGGGATGGGAGCGGGCGCTGGCCCGGCACCTGCGTTACGGCGGCAAGGTGATCGGCGTCTGCGGCGGTTTCCAGATGCTGGGCCGGCGCATCGACGATCCCGAGGGCATCGAGGGCATGCCGGGCGCCAGCGCGGGATTGGGCTGGCTGGACATCGACACCACGCTCCAACCGGGCAAGCAACTGCGCAACGTGCGGGGAAGCCTGGTCATCGGCGACGTCGAAGCGCCCGTCACCGGCTACGAAATCCATTGCGGCGTCAGCCGTGGCGAGGGCCTGCTCGCGGCCCCGATCATGCTGGAAGGCGCGCGTCCCGACGGCGCGCGCTCGGCCGATGACCAGGTATTGGGCAGTTATGTGCACGGGCTGTTCGATTCACCGCCGGCGCTGGCCGCGTTGCTGGCGTGGGCGGGACTGGAAAAGGCCGCGACGGTGGACGTCCACGCCCTGCGCGAAGCCGCCATCGAGCGCCTGGCCGACGCGGTCGAAGCCCATCTCGACACCGGCGCGCTGCGCCGACTGCTGGATCCGGAGACCGCATGCGCAGCCTGATCCTGGGAGGCGCGCGTTCCGGCAAGAGCGCCCTGGCCGAACGCTGGGCGAACGCTTCGGGAAACGCGGTGATCTATGTCGCCACCGCCCGTGCCGGCGATGACGAGATGGCGGCGCGCATCGCCCACCATCGCGCGCGGCGGCCGTCCGCCTGGCTGTGCCTCGAGGCGCCCATCGCGCTTGCCGATGCGCTTGGGCGGCATGCCGCCGAAGGTCGCTGCCTGCTGGTCGATTGCCTGACGCTGTGGCTGAGCAACCTGCTGATCGATGAAGACGGCGCGATGCTCGAACGCGAGCGCGAAGCCTTGCTGGCGACGCTGCCCACGCTGCCGGGGGAGATCCTGCTGGTGAGCAACGAAGTCGGCTGCGGCATCGTGCCGATGGGCGAACTCAGCCGCCGGTTCGTCGATGAAGCCGGGCGCCTGCACCAGGCATTGGCCGCGACATGCGATCGGGTGGTGTTCGTGGCAGCCGGGCTGCCGCTGGCCTTGAAAGGAAGCCTGCCTTGATCGCGCTGCCGGGGGCGGCGCACATCGAACTGATGCGTCACGGCGACACCGGGCAGGTCAGCTACCGCGGACAACTGGATGACGAATTGTCGCCGCTGGGATGGCAACAGCTGCGGGCGGCGACCGCGGGCCTGCAGTGGGATCTGATCGTGTCCTCGACGCTGCGGCGATGCACGGCGTTCGCCGCCGAACTCGCTGCCGGACGCGCCATTCCGGTGCGGTTCGACGCGCGGTTGATCGAGTATCACTTCGGCCAATGGCAGGGCGTCCCGATAGCACGCCTCCAACGGGAATCGCCGGAGGCGTTGCAGCGCTATCTGCACGACCCGGCGCGTTTCGCGCCGCCGTCCGCCGAACCCTTCGACGCGTTCCGCAGCCGTCTGGGCGAGGCACTGGACGACGTCGTCGCGCAGGCAGAGGGCCGCCGCGTGCTGGTCATCACCCATGGCGCGGCCATCCGGGTATTGCGCTGCGTGGCCGAAGGGCGGGGTTTTGGCGACATGGCCACCATCGAGGTGACGCATGCCTCGCGTCATTCTCTTGCATGGCCACCGGGTGCGTCCTGAAGCGATCCGCGCGTCCATCCACGGATCAAAGCCGGAGGAGCGCGCAGCCCCGGCCGATACGGCGCGGCGGACGCGTCCGTCGCAGAAAGCCCGGAGGCGTGCGCCCGCGATTGGTGCGCCCGGGAGGATGCTGCGGGGCAGCATGCGCCGGGCAAAACCCTGTGCTAATAATCTGGCGTCATCCGCTTGAATCGATCCAAATAGGGAAGCGATCACGAGTTTGGGGTAGTGGCGGGCGATTGGCAGGGTAATCAGTCATTCCGGCGACGGAGTGGCGTCCACGTATTTGAGGGGTTAGTGGCACCGCAAATTTAGATCGATACAAAACAAATTCCAGCGTCAGTAACCGGTTCAATCCAGGAGAGGGTGATTGAAATGAAACAGGTTTCACGCAAGCGCATCAGGAACTCGCTGTCCACCGCGATCGCCATCGCATTGACCGCAACCGCCGCGTTGCCGGGCGTGGCGTCCGCGCAGCAGGCAACGGCGACCCCGCAACAGACCGGCACGCCCAGCGCCACCGACCTGGACCAGGTCACGGTCACCGGCTACCGCTACTCGATCGAGCAGAGCCTGGAACAGAAGCGCAACGCCAACGCGGTCGTCGAGGTCATCACCGCCGAAGACGTCAGCAAATTCCCCGACAAGAACGTCGCCGACGCGCTGCAGCGCGTGCCCGGCGTGATCATCACCCGCGATGGCGGCGAGGGAAAAACCGTCAGCGTGCGCGGCCTGGCGTCCGACCTCACCCTGACCCAGTTGAACGGCAACTACATCGCTTCGTCCGAAACCAACGACGAAGCCTCGCGCTCATTCAACTACACGCTGCTGCCGGCCAACATGCTGTCCAGCGCGGAACTGTTCAAGACGCCGGAAGCGCGCATCGACGAAGGCGGCATCGGCGGCACCGTGATCCTGCATACGCGGCGCCCGCTGGACATGGAAAGCAACTCGGGTTTCGCCACGGCCGAAGGCACGTACTCCGACACCAGCAAGACCACCGACCCGCAGCTGTCGGCGATGTACTCCTGGCACAGCGACGACGATCGTTTCGGCGTCCTGGTGGGCGTGACCAAACAGAAGCGCACCAACCGCAGCATGGAAGTGACCACCGAGGATTACCAGTGGTACGGCGACGATTACGACGCCTCGCCCGCGGTGGACGTCAACGGACGCCCGCAGACGCAGGACGGCATCCATTACTGGTGGGGACAGTCGGGCTTCTACAACCAGACCGGCGACTATTACTCCAACTTCTTCATGCCGACGTCGGTCAACTTCGCGGTGCGCGAGGAGGAGCGCGAGCGCCAGGGCGCCCAGCTGACGTTCCAGTTCAAGCCGGCGGACAACCTGACCCTGACCGCCAACTATTTCCGCTTCGAGCTCCAGGGCGACTACACCCTGAACATGCTGAAGATTCCGGAATGGAATCTGGCCCGCTACTCGGGCGATGGCAACTGGCCGGGCGGCCGGCTGCTCAACGGGCTGAACTTCGACCGCAGCGGCACCATCGTCACCGGCGCCCAGTACGAAAAGCTGCCCGGCAAGACCTACTACTGCAATGAGGACGACGCCGTGGCTGCGGGCCTGGGACGCGGCGGCTGGGGACCGGACGACTGCACCATCCCGACCCCGCAGCTCACCGGCGGCTACAGCCGCGAGAAGGCGCTCTCGCAGACGGCCGATCTCGCGATCGAGTGGGACATCAACACCCTCTGGAAAGCGTCGTTCAAGGGCGGCCGCACCTGGTCCGAAGGCGGTCCGTCGATGAACTTCCGCATGTCGGCCAAGCCGCGTCGCCAGGTCGATGGCGTATGGCAGGCCGGCAACACCTACAGCGCCTGGGATCTGAGCGGAACGCCGACGGCGACCTTCTCGCCGAACCTGCAGGACATGCTGATGGCGGGCGTGGCGGAAATCGATACCGGTTCGACCGACTCGTCCTGGATGGAAACCGAGCTCGAGCAGAACTACTTCCAGGCCGACTTCACCAAGCTGTTCGAGGACGGCTGGCTGGATTCGATCCAGTTCGGCGCGAAGTACCGCGACGGCAAGGTCCATCGCAACACCGGCAATACCTACTGGGTCTGTCAGGGAGCGTCGCCGGACGATTATGACGCCCGATACCAGAGCAGCGGCTGCGACGATCCGCAGAAGGGCATCGCCCAGCCGGGCTTTTTCTACTCCAAGCCCATCGGCAACATCGCCGGCGGCTTCAACGCCAACGTGTTCCCTGGCATCAATTTCCCGGCCTACATCAACTATCTCAACAGCCGCTATGGCGGCATGCAGAACCGGCGCGAACCGGATTTCATCTACAACGTCGGCGAGAAGATCTATTCGGGCTACTTCCAGGCCAACTTCCGCACCGATCGCCTGCGCGGCAACGTCGGCGTGCGCGTCGTGAGAACCAAGCAGAGCGCCGCATCCACCGATTCGGTCGAACGGTTCATGGATTACTTCGTGGACGGTCCGGACGGCAATCCGCTGGCATGTCCCGCCGGCGCGCCGCCCGCGGGAACCGTCTGCGAGTCCGGTTTCGTCCGTCGCGACGTGCGCGAGAAGACCTACGAGCTGGCCTCGCTGGAGAAGTCCTACACCGACGTGTTGCCCAGTTTCAACATCGCCTATGACCTGAGGGACGACCTGGTGCTGCGCGCCGCGGCCTCGAAGGTCATTTCGCGCGCGGGCTACACCAGCATCGCCTATCCCGGCGGTCTCCAGTTCTACAGCGAGGAATACAGCAACGACCGGCGCGTCGCCGGCGGCACCACCAATCCGGGCTGGTACGGTTCGGGCAGCAACAAGGACCTGCAGCCATTCGAGGCGACCCAGTTCGATGTCGGCCTGGAGTGGTATTACAAGCCGGGTGCGGTGCTGGGTGTCGGATTGTTCCGGAAGAACGTCAAGAACTTCACCGTCGAAGTGGTCCGGGACCAGCAACTCGTGGTGGGCGGCGAAACGGTGACCATCCAGGGCTACCAGACCGACGCCAACGGGCGTGATGCGGTATCGCAGGGCGTTGAGCTGTATGCACAGCACACCTTCGATACGGGGTTCGGCTTCCAGGCCAATTACACCTACAACGACACCAACCTGGCTTCCATCGTGCTTGATGGCGACAGGATCGGCGAATCGCCGTTGGCGGGCAGCGCCAAGAACCAGGCGAACCTCACGGTGTTCTACGAGAACGACAAGTTCCTGGCCCGCGCGTCCTACAACCGCCGTGGCGAAGTCATCGGCAACTTGAACAACGGCTTCACGATCTACAGCGAACCCTATGACCAACTCGATCTGAATGCCGCCTACAACATCACCGACTACCTGACGTTGACGGGCTCGGTATTGAACGCGACCAAGTCGGAACAGCGGGAGCACTTGGGCAACGACACCGATGCCCGCACCTACTCCAACACGTACTCCGGCCGCATCCTGTACCTGGGCCTGACCTACAAGTTCTGAGTCGCGACAGCATCCCCCTCATCTTCGGATGAGGGGGATTTTTCATGGGCGCGCCGCAAGGCGCCGGCAGGAGAGGGGAGCGTCATGAGTACCGACAACCGGATCCGGCGCGTCGTCGTGATCGGGGGAGGAAGCTCCGGCTGGATGGCGGCGGCGACCCTGGCCACCTTCATCGGCAAGGGCGCCGACATCCGCCTGATCGAATCCGAGGAAATCGGCATCGTCGGAGTGGGCGAGGCGAGCGTACCGCACATGCGGTTGTTCAATGCCCATGTGCTGGGCATCCGCGAAACCGACTTCGTGACCCAGACCCAGGGCACGTTCAAGCTCGGCATCCAGTTCAACGACTGGGCCCGCATCGGCGACAGCTACGTCCACGGCTTCGGCACCATCGGCCGCTCGCTGGGCCCGCTGCCGTTCCACCAGTTCTGGCTCAAGCGGTTCCTGTCCGGGCACGCGCCGGACATCGGCGCGTACTCGCTGCCCACGGTCGCCGCGCCGCGGTGCCGGTTTACCACCAGCCCGGACGATGCGCCCCCCGGCAGTCCGCTGGCGGATATCGCCTATGGCTACCACTTCGACGCCGGGCTGTATGCGCGCTACCTGCGCAACCTGTCCGAGCGCCGCGGGGTGACGCGCATCGAGGGCAAGGTGGTCGATGCCGTCCGGCGCGGGGAGGACGGTTTCATCGAAGCGGTGGTGATGGAGAGCGGCGAGCGCATCGAAGGCGATCTGTTCATCGATTGCTCCGGCTTCCGCGGCCTGCTGATCGAGCAGGTGCTGAAGACCGGCTACGAGGACTGGTCGGAGTGGCTGCCCTGCGATCGCGCGATGGCGGTCGCCTCCGAAAGCACCGCGCCGCTGACGCCCTATACGCGATCGACCGCGCGCGCGGCGGGCTGGCAGTGGCGAATCCCGTTGCAGCACCGGGTCGGCAATGGCTATGTCTATTGCAGTCGCTATCTGAGCGACGACGAGGCGGCCGCGACCCTGCTGGCGAACCTGGATGGCCGCGCCCTGATCGAACCGCGCCCGCTGCGCTTCACCCCCGGCCGGCGCCGGCGGTTCTGGAACCGCAACGTGGTGGCCCTGGGACTGGCCGGCGGCTTCATGGAACCGCTGGAGTCCACCAGCATCCATCTGGTCCAGTCGGGCCTGCAGCGACTGCTCGGGCTGTTCCCCGATCGCCGTTTCGACCCGTTGCTCATCGATCGCTTCAACCGCGATTCGGCGTTCGAGTACGAGCGGATCCGCGACTTCCTGGTCCTCCATTACCACGCCACCGAACGCGACGACACGCCGTTCTGGAACCATTGCCGGACGATGGCGATTCCCGACACCCTGCGCGAGACGATCGACCTGTTCCGGCTGGACGGCCGCTATTTCCGCAACGGCGAGGACTTCTTCGCCCTGCCGAGCTGGGTCCAGGTGATGCTGGGCCAGCGCATCGTGCCGCGGAGCTACCACCCGATCGTGGACGAGATGCCGGAGGGCGAGCTGGCGGAATTCGTCGAACGCGTGCGCCTGGGGCTGGCCAGATGCGTGGAGGCGATGCCGTTCCACCAGGAGTTCATCGACCGGACCTGCAAGGCGCAGCCGATGTAACGCCCGGCAGGCCATCGCATCACGCGCGAAGTGGCCTGACGGCCCGCCTCAGCGCGGCAGCCCGTCGAGCCACTCGCCCATCACCCGCCGGCACAGCTCGCCCATCGCATCGGCTTGCCGGCGACCGGCTTCCCGCAGCGCCGCGGCGTCCACGCCGCTTTCGCGCACTTCGCCGGCGTGGCCCTCGGTCCATTCGTGCAGGCGATGCAGCTCCGTCTCGAGGTGGAACTGCAGCCCGAGCACGTGCTTTCCCACCCGGAATGCCTGCACCGCGCAGGCATCGGTTTCCGCCAGGCGTTCCGCGTGCGGGGGCAGGGTGATGGATTCGCCGTGCCAGTGCAGCACCGGCTGTCCGCCCTCGAGATGGCGCAACGGAGAGCCGCGACCGGCGTCGGTGAGGCGCAGCGGGGCCAGGCCGATTTCACGCGCGGGCATCGGCGCGACGCGGCCTCCCTGGGCCAGTGCGATGATCTGCGCGCCCAGGCAGATGCCGAGCAGAGGGATGCCGCGCTCGCCCGCCGTGGTCGCCAGCCTCAGTTCATCGGCGATGGCGGGATCGTGGACGTGGTCGTTCGCGCTCATCGGACCACCGAGGATGATCAGCAGATCGACGTGCAGCGGATCGATGGACCACACCTCGTCGGCCGGTGAATGGTAGGTGGTGATGCGGTAACCGCGCTCGCGCAGCAGCGGCGCCAGGTGCCCGGCGTCCTCGAAGTCGACGTGCTGGATGACCAGGGCGTTCTTCATTCGGTGTCCCGCCGGCTGTCCACGGCGCATCCCTCATCGGTGCAGCCGGAAGTGGCGGGATCGCCGCCGCTATCCTTCCACGGTTCCTCCAGCAGCGCGCCAATCCGCGCGCCAAGCTCCAGATCGCCGACCTGGCCGAAGAACTGCTGGCGCACGCGGCCATGGCGATCGATGAGGGTGAGGGTGGGCGTGCCCTGCATGGCATAGGCGCGCATGGTCAGCGGGATGGGACCGCGCGGCGCGGGCTGATCCACGCCGACGGGAAAGGGAATGCGGTACTCGTGCAGGAATGCCTGCAGTGCGGCCGGCGTCATCACGTCGCGGTGCTCGAAGACGGTGTGCAGGCCGATCACCGCCACCTGATCGCGGGAGAAGCCCGCGTGCACGCGCAGCGCCTGCGGCAGGCCGTGGGAAACGCAGCCCGGACAGAGCATCTGGAAGGACTCCAGCACGATGACCTTGCCGCGCAGCGATGCCAGCGTCGGCGGCGTGGATGTGTTGAACCATTGCTGCACCTGCCAGTCGGGTGCGAGGGGAGCGTAGGGGGTATCCATGTGGGGCAGGGCAGCCGCATCGCGAGGCGTCGCGGGCGCCGATCTCCTTGGGTCCAGGTGAACCGGGCGGGCCGAAGCCCGTCCGGCCTGTCGTGAAACGCGGGAAACGACCCGTCAGCGCAGGTCGGCCAGAGTGGCGCCGAAGTTGATGTGCAACGGCAGGCCGCCCAGTACCAGCGCGGGCACGGACTGCACGCCGGCGGCTTCGGCCTCGGCGATGCGGTCTTTCCGCTCGCCGAGGTGGACGACTTCGACGTCGAAGCGGGACGGATCCAGCGACGAGGCGAGCTGGCGCTCGGCATCGACGCAGACCGGGCAACCGGCGTGATAGAAAACGGCGCTATGGCGCATACTTGAATCTCCTCTTGCTGCTCTTCACAGGGTGGGTGGGGGAACCGGGGGGGGGCCGAAGGAAAAAAGAAACCCCCCCCCATATTAAACAAAGGGGGGTTTTAGGATACCGAAACCATAAAT
>NZ_JBQCIJ010000061.1:0-68433 GCF_051953815.1 Pseudoxanthomonas sp.
GGCTCCCGATTCGTTTCGGGATACGGCTATCGGCCGTGGCCCTCGTAGGTGAAGATGTCCCGGTTCTTCGTCTCGGGCATGAAGAGGAGGCCGATCACTAAGGTCGCAAGCGCGATGATGATCGGATACCAGAGGCCGTAGTAAATGTCACCCTTGAAGGCCACCAGCGCGAAGGAGGTGGTCGGGAGCAGGCCGCCGAACCAGCCGTTACCGATGTGATAGGGCAGGGACATCGAGGTGTAGCGGATGCGGGTCGGGAACATTTCCACCAGCATTGCAGCAACCGGGCCATACACCATGGTCACGTAGATCACCAGCACCCACAGCAGGAACAGCGTCATCGGGATGTTGATGCGCGCCGGATCCGCCTTCTCGGGATAGCCGGCGGAGGTCAGCGCGGTCTTCAGGCGCGCGCCCAGGTCGGCGCCCTGCGCCTTGGCATCGTCCTTGGACAGGCCGGCCGCCTCGTAGGATTCGACGCGGTTGCCGCCGACTTCGACATGCGCCAGCGTACCCGGCGCCGCCGCCTGCACGGTGTACGGGACGCCGGCCTTGGTCAGGGCCGCGGTGGCGACGTCGCAGGAACTGGTGAACTTGCGCACGCCGGCCGGATCGAACTGGAAGCTGCAGGTCGCCGGATCGGCCACCACCACCGCGGGCGAGGTCGCGCGGGCTTCCTCGACGCCGGGATTGGCGAAGTGGGTCAGGCCCTTGAAGATCGGGAAGTAGGTCAGCGCGGCCAGCAGGCAGCCGGCCAGGATGATCTTCTTGCGGCCGATGCGATCGGACAGCCAGCCGAAGAACACGAAGAACGGTGTCGCCAGCGCCAGCGCACCGGCGATCAGCAGGTTGGCGGTGGTGCCGTCGACCTTGAGCGCCTGGGTCAGGAAGAACAGCGAGTAGAACTGGCCGCCGTACCAGACCACGGCCTGGCCGGCGGTGGCGCCCAGCAGGACCAGCAGCATCAGCTTGAAATTGCCGCCCTTCAGGCTGTCGCGGAACGGTTGCTTGGAGCCCTTGCCCTCGGACTTCATCTGCTGGAACAGCGGCGATTCGCTCAGCTGCATGCGGATCCACACCGACACGCCCAGCAGCACGATCGAGACCAGGAATGGAATGCGCCAGCCCCAGGCTTCGAATTCCTCGGTGCCCAGCGACAGGCGGCACCCCAGGATCACCAGCAGCGACAGGAACAGGCCGAGCGTGGCGGTGGTCTGGATGAAGCTGGTGTACAGGCCGCGCTTGCCGTTGGGCGCATGCTCGGCCACGTAGGTCGCCGCGCCGCCGTACTCGCCGCCCAGCGCCAGGCCCTGCAGCAGGCGCAGGACGATCAGGATGATCGGCGCGGCCACGCCGATGCTGGCGTAGTTGGGCAGGACGCCGACGATGAAGGTGGACAGACCCATGATCACGATGGTGACCAGGAAGGTGTACTTGCGACCGATGCGGTCGCCCAGGCTGCCGAAGAACGCCGCGCCGAACGGACGCACCGCGAAACCGGCGGCGAAGGCCAGCAGCGCGAAGATGAAGCCGGTGGTCTCGTTGACGCCGCTGAAGAACTGCTTGGCGATGATCGCCGCCAGCGAACCGTACAGATAGAAGTCATACCACTCGAAAACGGTACCCAGGCTGGATGCGAAGATGACTTTCTTGTGGCCGCCGGTGAGTTCACCGGACGGCGAATGCTTGAGCGTGGTCGCGTTCATTCCTCTCCCCTCAGAACGAGTATTTGACGTGGGTGTGCAGGCGCTTCAGGTCGCCTTCGCGGTCATCCTCGAGCGAACGCTGGCCGAAGATGAGTTCCGCGCCGATGTCCAGCTTCGGGAACGGCGAATAGATGATGTTGGCGTGCATCGACTGGGTGCGTTCGGTGACGCCCCACCCGGTGACCGCCACGTCGTTGTCGAAGTGCGAAGCCGAGTACATCAGGTTGGTGCGGACCTTCGGGCTGAACACGTGGCGCCAGGCCACGAAGCCGCCGTAACCGTCCAGCGCGCTGATGTCGCCGTCGGCCTCGGTGACCACGTCGCTGCCGACGCCGAACGCCAGGTAGCGGCCGATGCCCTGGCCGGCGTTGACGGCATAGCGGATGTCGTCGTTCTTGCCCAGGTTGAACTTGCCGGAGACGCTGAGCGCGGCGCCGGTGTCGGTCTCGTCGGCGACCTTGAACTGGCGCAGCAGCGCGGCCACGGTGAAGTGGCCCCAGTCACCCTTGGTCAGCCAGCGGGCGGTGACGTCGGGAGCGGCGTTGTCTCCGCTGTTGAAGCGGGCGCCGGTCAGGTACGGCGTGACCGTGGTCTGCGGATTCTCGATCGAGAACGACCACGGGCCCTTGGTGTAGCGCAGCTGGGCCTGGCGCACGAAGATGGTGCCGTCGGTGGGACCGACGAAATCCACCGCGTCCGGCAGCGCGCCGGCGTCCATGAAGTTGGACCAGGTCTGGCCGGCCAGCCAGTTGTTCCAGGTGACATAGGCGTGGCGCAGGGATACCGCGTAGGTATTGGTCGCCGTCTCATTGCCGGCCAGCGCGTTGCTGCCGCCGCCGAAGAAGTCGGCCTCGATGTAGCCCTTGAACTTGTCGCCGTTGTCGGTGACGTGGTCGGCGCTGAGCCAGAAGCGCGAGAACTGGGCGTGGAAGTCGGCGTAGGGATCGCCGCCATCGGCGTTCGCGCCCGCCACCGGGATCGTGCTGGGCACGTAGAACAGGCGGCCGGACGAACCGTCGGCGATGCGGCCATCGCTGGTGTCGGTCACCATCGCGTCCATCTTGATGAAGCCGCCGTAGGAGAACGTGGTTCCCGGGTTGGCGGCGGTCATGATGGTGGTGCCCTGGATCGGCTGCTTGCCGGCGGGCAACGCGGGCTTGGCCGCCTGCGCGGCCTGGACCTGGGTGACCTGCTCCTGGGTGCTGCTGATCTGGGTCTGCTGTTGCTGTTGCGCCGACAACAGCAGCTGCACCTGCCGTTCCAGCTCGGCCACGCGGGCCTCCAGCGCCTTCTCTTTCGCCGTCTGGGCGAATGCCAGGCCCGGCGCGATGCAGGCGACGAACAGCGCGGTGGCCAACGGCCGCCGTGCCATCGTTGCGAAACGTGTGGTCATAACCCCTCCCGGTTTGGACGCATGCCGTGGTCGGCACGTGCCGGGCAGACTTGCGCCGATGCCTTCGCCACGCCTATTCGCCATTGGTCGAATGACGTCGAAGGTTCGCGGAAACCCCTTCAAAACAGCCCTCGCGCAGCTGGTGACACACTGGTATGCGGCTGGAATTACGACCAAGGTCTAACAGGGTTGCTGCGATGCCGCATGGCCGGATGCGGCAAACTCGGTCCATCGCCCGTCCCGCGGAGCGTTGCCGGCGCTCGCGGTGTGATGGGCATTCTTGTCAGAATCGCATCCTCAGACTTTCGTTCCGCTGTCCCCGGGAGGGCCCCCATGAGCGACATCTACCCCGTCAAGCCAGACTTCGCCGCCAAGGCGCGCATCGACCGCGCGGCTTACCAGCGCGATTACCAGGCTTCTATCGATGACCCGGACAAATTCTGGGGCCAGGTCGCCGAACGGCTGGACTGGTTCAAGAAGCCCACCCGGATCAAGGATGTCAGCTACCGGCTCGACGACTTCCACATCCGCTGGTTCGAGGACGGCGAACTCAACGCCAGCGTCAATTGCCTGGACCGCCAGCTGGCGACCCGCGGCGACAAGACCGCGCTGCTGTTCGAGCCCGACAGTCCGGACCAGCCGGCCTACCGGGTCACCTACCGCGAGTTGTACGAGCGCACCTGCAAGCTCGCCAACGCGCTGCGCAGCCTGGGCGTGAAGAAGGGCGACCGCGTCACCATCTACCTGCCGATGATCCCGGACGCGGCCGTGGCGATGCTGGCCTGCGCGCGCATCGGCGCGATCCATTCGGTGGTGTTCGGCGGCTTCGCGCCCAACTCGATCGCCGATCGCGTGGCCGATTGCGGCAGCAAGCTGATCATCACCGCCGACGAGGGCCTGCGTGGCGGCAAGAAAGTGCCGCTGAAGGCCAACGTGGATGCGGCGCTCAAGCTGCCGGGCACCAACTCCGTCGAGACCGTGCTGGTGGTGCGCCACACCGGCGGCGCGGTGGACATGCAGATGCCGCGCGATCGCTGGTTCGACGCGGTGGTCGACGAGCAGCCGGCCGAGTGCGAGCCCGAGCGCATGAACGCCGAGGACCCGCTGTTCATCCTCTATACCTCCGGCTCCACCGGCAAGCCCAAGGGCGTGCTGCACACCACCGGCGGCTACCTGCTGTACGCGGCCTACACCCATGAGGCGGTGTTCGACCTGCGCGAGGACGACGTCTACTGGTGCACCGCCGACGTCGGCTGGGTCACCGGTCACAGCTACATCGTCTACGGCCCGCTGGCCAACGGCGCGACCTCGCTGATGGTCGAGGGCGTGCCCAACGATCCGAGCGTGTCGCGCTTCTGGGAAGTCATCGACAAGCACCAGGTCACCATCTTCTATACCGCGCCCACCGCCATCCGCGCGCTGATGCGCGAGGGCGAGGTGCCGGTGAAGAAGACTTCGCGCTCCTCGCTGCGCCTGCTCGGCAGCGTCGGCGAGCCGATCAATCCGGAAGCCTGGCGCTGGTACTACGACGTGGTCGGCGACGGGCGCTGCCCGATCGTGGACACCTGGTGGCAGACCGAGACCGGCGGCATCATGATCAGCCCGCTGGCCGGCGCCATCGATCAGAAGCCGGGCTCGGCCACGCTGCCGTTCTTCGGCGTGCGTCCGGCGCTGGTCGACGCCAACGGGGAAATCCTGGAGGGCGCCACCGAGGGCAATCTGGTGCTGCTGGATTCCTGGCCGGGCCAGATGCGCAGCGTGTACGGCGATCACCCGCGTTTCATCGACACCTACTTCCGCACCTATCCGGGCACCTACTTCACCGGCGACGGCTGTCGCCGCGACGCCGACGGCTATTACTGGATCACCGGCCGCGTCGACGACGTGATCAACGTCAGCGGCCACCGCATCGGCACCGCCGAGGTGGAAAGCGCGCTGGTGCTGCACCCGAAGGTCGCCGAGGCGGCGGTGGTCGGATTCCCGCACGACATCAAGGGACAGGGCATCTACGCCTACGTCACCCTGAAGGCCGGCGAGGTTCCCAGCGAAGACCTGCAGAAGGAGCTGGTGCTATGGGTGCGCAAGGAAATCGGCCCCATCGCCGCGCCGGATCACCTGCAGTGGGCGCCGGGCCTGCCCAAGACGCGCTCGGGCAAGATCATGCGCCGCATCCTGCGCAAGATCGCCGAGAACGCGCCGGACCAGCTGGGCGACACCTCGACCCTGGCCGATCCGGGCGTGGTCGACTCGCTGGTGGCGGAGCGGAAGGTGAAGTGAGCGCCGTGGGGACAGGCAAATCCCCCCCGGCCTCCCTTTTTCAAAGGGGGGAGCCCGGTTTGTTTTTCCGGATGGCCTCGCTTTCCGGTGCGCCAGCGGCTTCCGCTGAACAGCGCGCGTCGTCATCCCATCGTGATGTCGCCGACGCATCCCCCCCTTTGAAAAAGGGGGGCAGGGGGGATTTGCCTTCACGCGGGAGAACTCCATGACCACCCTGTTGATCGCCGATGACCATCCGCTGTTCCGCGAGGCCCTGCGTGCCGCGGTGCAGCGGGTGCTGCCGGGCGTGCGCCTGCACGAGGCCGACGGCGTGGATGCGTTGTACGCGCTGGTGGACGCGCACCCGGACGCGGATCTGCTGCTGATGGATCTCAACATGCCCGGCGCGCAGGGATTCAGCGCGCTGGTGCATGTGCGTGCCCTGCATCCGCAGTTGCCGGTGGTGATCGTATCCGCGCGCGAGGAACCCACCGTGATGCGGCGCGCGCTGGATCACGGCGCGCTGGGTTTCATTCCCAAGTCGGCCGACTCCGACACCATCGGCGAGGCCATCGGCACGGTGCTCGACGGCGAGCGCTGGGCGCCGGCCGAGGCGATGAACGCGCCTGCCACCGCTCGTGACGAGCACGAGATCGCCCAGCGCCTGCGCGACCTGACGCCGCAGCAGTTCCGGGTGCTGCAGATGCTCGGCGTGGGCCGGCTCAACAAGCAGATCGCCTACGACCTGGGTGTTTCCGAGGCGACCATCAAGGCGCACGTCACCGCGATCCTGCGCAAACTCGGGGTCACCAACCGGACCCAGGCGGTATTGATGGCCGGACGGCTGGCGGTGGACCCGGACGGCGTGGTGCCGCCGCCGGAAGAAGACTGACGCGGCTCAGCGCTTCAGGCCCAGCACCAGCACGCCGCCGGCGACCAGCAGCATGCCCAGCCCGTCACGCAGGCTCGGCCGTTCGCCGAGGAACAGCCACGCGAACACCAGCACCAGGAGCAGACTGGCCTTGTCGACGGGCGCGACCTGCGAGGCATCGCCCAATTGCAGCGCGCGGAAGTAGCACAGCCAGGACGCGCCGGCGGCCAGGCCGGACAGCACCAGGAAGGTCCAGGTGCGGGCGGGAATCGCGGTCGGGTCGCTCCACTTGCCGGTGGCGGCGATGAACACCGACAGCGCGCCCATCACCACCGCCGTGCGGATCCAGGTGGCCATGTCCGAATCGATGCGCTGGACGCCGACCTTGGCGAAGATCGCGGTGAGCGCGGCGAAGGCCGCCGACGCCAGCGCCCAGCCGAACCAGCCCGATGCCTGACCTGCGTTCATCGTGATCCTCCTCCGCCGGAGCGGCGTGGGACTTGCCGGATCAGTTTTTCACGACACCACGGCACCGCGCAAAGAGGTCGCGATCCGGGTCATACAGCGTCGTGCGCACGTCCAGCAGGCCCAGCACCGACGGGAACAGGTTGTCCTGGCTGGCCGGCTCGGCCGCCTCGCGACGCACGCAGGCGGTGTCCAGCGCGGCGTTGGCGGCGAAGCGGGGCGAGAACCACATCACCATCGGTACCCGGGTCTGCTCCTCCGGCGCGATCGCATAGGGCACGCCATGCAGGTAGAGCCCTTTCTCGCCGAGCGATTCGCCGTGATCGGACAGATAGATCATGGCGGTATCGTAGTTCGTGTCGCGCCCCAGCTGGCCGATCAGCTGGGCGAGCACATGATCGGTGTAGCCGATCGCATTGTCGTAGGCGTTGACGATGGCCTGGCGATCGCAGCTTCCCAAGTCGCCCGATTCGCACACCGGCGTATAGCGGCGGAAGCCGGCCGGATACCGTTCGAAATAGTTGGGACCGTGGTTGCCCAGTTGGTGCAGCACCACCAGCCGGTCGCCCGTGCCGGAGGGCAGCGCGGATTCAAGATCGCGCAGCAGGATTTCATCCAGGCAGCGCTTGCCGTTGCACAGCGCCGGATCCCGGGCGTCATCCAGCTGCTGTATCGCCAGCCCCTCGCAGACGCCCTTGCAGCCGGACTGGTTGTCCCGCCACAGAGTACGGATGCCGGCATGCTCCAGGACATGCAGCAGCGACTGGTGGCTGCGGATCTTCTGCTGGTCGTAGTCATGGCGTCCGTATGGGGAGAACATGCACGGCAGCGACACTTCCGTGCTGCTTCCGCAGGCGGTCACGGCGGGAAAATTGATCACGTCCAGGCGCGACAGCTCGGGCGTGGTCTGGCGCGCGTAGCCGTTCAGGCCCCAGTTCTGCGCGCGCGCGGTTTCACCCACCACCAGCACCAGCAGGCGCGGCCGCCTGCCGGCCGCCTGCGGCAATTGGCGGGCATCCTGGCCGATCGGCGTGCGGGCGGGGCGGCTGCCTGGCGGCGAGGCCGTCACCACCCGGCTCAGCGAGACCAGGTAGTTGGCCGGCGTCACCAGATAACGCACTTCGCGGCGGTTGCGGATCAGCGAGGAGAGATCCTGGAACGACAGCATCGCCGCACCGACGAACGCCAGCGCCAGCACCACCAGGAAACCGGCCCGCACCGCCAGCGCGCGGCGCCAGGGACGCACACGCAGCTGCACGCGCCACAGCAACGCGATCGGCAGGCTGGCGAACAGGATCGGCACCAGCAGGCGCCAGCTCAGCAGCTCGCTGGATTCCTTGCGGTCGGTATGCAGGATGTTGCGCAGCATGTCCGAATCCAGATACACGCCATAGCTGCCCATGTAGTAGGTGGCGATGGCGGTGACCAGAATCAGCACGGCCAGCAGTGGACGGGCATAGCGGCGATGGACCAGCAGACCGAGGAGAAGGCCATGCACGGCGGTGATGATCACGAACAGCGCGGCGGCCAGTTTCCATTGCACCGCCGGCGCGACGATCACGTTGCGCCAGAATTCGCCGTTGCTGAATGCGGTGAAGTAAAGGCTCACCGCCAGCAGCAGGGTTTCGCTGGCGATGACGGGGCGTCGCCGCAGCCATAGCGGCGCGGCCGAACGGGCGTTGCGGCGCAGGCCGGCTTCCAGCGGACTCGCGCTCATGGCTGTTCACCCCGCGGCAGCGGCGCGGAGCCGGGCAGGGCGGCCGCACGCGAGCGCGTCGCCGGCGTGCGTCCCGGCACCAGGATGCAGGCGTACAGCAGCAGCCCGATCGCCCAGCAGATCGCCAGCGTCCACAGATCGTGCGAGAGGAAGTGGGCACCACGCAGCTGCTGGGC
Source organism: Pseudoxanthomonas sp. (assembly GCF_051953815.1). Lineage (GTDB taxonomy): Bacteria > Pseudomonadota > Gammaproteobacteria > Xanthomonadales > Xanthomonadaceae > Pseudoxanthomonas_A. The sequence continues at coordinate 8,585 of NZ_JBQCIJ010000061.1, forward strand.
AAAGCCGAACAGCAGACCGATCGCCAGGCCGACGCCCAGTCCCAGCCAGCGCAGGCGTGGCCAGGTGGCCAGGAAGAAGAAGTACAGCGCGACCCAGGCATAACCGGCGCTGGCGTGTCCGGCCGGGAAACACGAGGCGCGCGGCAGCAGCGGCGGACGCGTGGTGAACAGATCGATGAACGGCCGGCTGCCGCCATAGCGCGCCAGATCCCAGGGGCAGTCCATGTCCGTCCACAGTTTCAGCGTGCCGACCGCGGCGGTGGACAGCGCGGTGGCCAGCAGCAGGAAGAATAGCGGACGTCGCCATGCCTTCAGGCGCGGAAACGATCCGCTGGCGATCAGCAGCAGCGCCACGCAGTACCAGGCCAGCGTGCTCAGGCGCTTGCCCATCACGTGGATCAGATGCTGGGTGACGAAGCCCTGTTGCAGCGACCAGCGGTGGCCTTCCCAGGCGTAAAGCTGATCGGCCAGCCACAGGTCGCCGCGCAGCGGAATCAGCAGCACGGTCGCGAGCACGAACGCCAGCAGCGGCCAGCCGGCATGGCGGGCGAGGAAATCCCGCCCAAGGACGAGCGGGGGATGACTGAGGTGCAGTGGCGGCGAGGGTGCCTGTGGCGCGGCGTAGGACATCGGATACGGTCGTTCCGGCCCCTGTGCCGGTCATGGCGCCATGCTGGTGTCGCCGCTGTCGGAGAGCCGTCGGAACCAGGTTCGCCACGGGTTAAGCCGGATGAACGCCGACGGCACGCTTCAGCCAGCGTTGTGTTTCCGGGGACGTTGACCCGCGTGCGGCCCGCGCATGGGAGAATGACTCTCGTTCCGACCGGATTCCGACACCGGGAGGCTCAGCGTGGCGGCCGCCGGGCGACCGCACCGGCAATGACGAGGACGGAAACCCCCGATGCGGCTGCTCGTGATCGAAGACAACCGGAGCCTGGTGGCGAACCTGTTCGACTACTTCGAAGCGCGCGGCCATGCCCTGGACGCCGCGCCGGACGGCGTGACCGGCCTGCACCTGGCGACCACCCAGGCCTACGACGCACTCATCCTCGACTGGATGCTGCCGCGCATGGACGGCCGCGAGGTGCTGCGTCGCCTGCGCGAGACGCACGGCAACGACGTACCGGTGATCATGCTGACCGCCCGCGACGAACTGCCCGACAAGATCGCCGGCTTCCGCGCGGGCGCCGACGACTACCTGACCAAGCCCTTCGAACTGCCCGAGCTGGAAGTGCGGCTGGAGGCGGTGCTGGCGCGCAGTCGCGGACGCGGGCGCAGTCGCCTGCTGCAGGTGGCCGACCTGAAACTGGATCTGTCCACGCTGGAGGCCAGCCGCGCCGGTCATCCGCTGCACCTGTATCCGGCCTGCCGCAAGCTGCTGGAGGTGCTGATGCAGGCCAGCCCGGGCGCGGTGACCCGCGACCGCCTGGAGTACGCGCTTTGGGGCGACAGTCCGCCGGACGGCGACATGCTGCGCTCGCATGTCTACGAACTGCGCCGCAGCGTCGATGGTCCGTTCCCGGTCAAGTTGATCCAGACCCTGCCCCGGGTGGGCTATCGCCTGGCGGTGCCGGAGGAACAGCACGATGGCCGCTAGGAACGGCCTGCGCCGGCGCATCCTCACCTGGCTGCTGGTGTACGTCTCGCTGCTTTCGGTGGCGATCTTCATCGGCGGCCTGATCGTCAACGAGGAAGCCGAGCGCATGGTCTGGGAGTCCCTGCTGCGCGCCGAACTCCATCACTACCAGGACCGGCTGGAAGCCGATCCCGGCTATCGCTGGACCGATACCGACGACATGACGCTGTACCGCTGGGACGACTCGCCGCCGCCGCCCAAGGTGCTGCGCGTGCTGGGGCCGGGCCTGCACGATGACATCTGGGTGGAGGGCAAGCTGCGGGTGGTGATGATCCAGGATCTGGCCGGCGGCCGGGTGGCGCTGGCGCTGGACATCACCGAGTTCGAGGGGCTGGAGGAAACCATCAGCAGCGGCATCGTGGTCGGCATGTTCGCCGCGGTGATCCTGCTGGGCCTGCTGCTGGCCTGGGGCCTGGGCCGCGCGATCCGCCCGCTCAGCGTGATGGCCGGCGACATCACCCGCCTGCAGCCGGAGCGTGGCCGCCAGCGCATCGACGTGGAGCCGAAGGCCAGCGACGAACTGCGCGTGATCGCCGACGCCTTCAACGATTACCTGAATCGCAGCGAGCGTTTCGTCGAACGCGAACGCGCGTTCATCAACAGCGCCAGCCACGAGCTGCGCACCCCGATCGCGGTGATCGGCGGCGCCGCGCGGCTGGCGCACGACCAGGACGGCATGCCCCCCGCCGCCCGCGAGCAGATGCAGCGGATCCTGCGCAACGTGCGCCAGATCGAACAGCTGATCTCGCTGCTGTTGATCCTGGCCAAGGATCCAGAGCGGCTGGCGGCGGTCAGCGACACGGTTTCATTGGACGAGCTTCTGCCGGAAATCGTCGAGGATCACCGCCATCTGACCGAGGGCAAGGACCTGGCGCTGCGGACGGCGACACTGCCGTCCGTCCGGATAACCGCGCCGGTGGCCATCGTGCAGGCGGCGATCGGCAACCTGCTGCGCAACGCCATCGAGAACAGCGATCGCGGCGTGATTGACATCCGCCTGGACGCCGACGCCACCGTGACGATCGCCGATCCCGGGCATGGCATGAGTCCGGAGGAGATCAGCCGCATCTACGCGCAGATGGCGCGCGGCCAAGCGCGCGACGGCGGCGGCATCGGCCTGGATCTGATCGCGCGGTTGTGCGAACACCTGGGTTGGCACCTGGACATCGATTCGGCGCCGGAGCGCGGCACCGTGGCCCGGCTGCATTTCCGCAGGTAGTCCCCCGGTTCCGGCGGTGTGGCGGCGTCCCGCGCCGCCGGATTCACCCCATGGGCTCATGCGAAGGCGATGGGGTTCCGCAGCCTGGAGAACGCCCGCGCCCGGAAGCAGAACCGGTGCGCGCCACGCGCGCGCGGGGTTGTCACGCGCATGACTTTGAAGACGAATGTCTTCATCCATCGCGCGTGACTGGTTAGCATCGCCGCGACAGGCGTCCCATCCGCGTGGATGGTTCGCATCGACAGGCGCGTGATCGGCGGGCCGTCTCCACTCCCATCGCACCCCCTGGAGGGACGTCCATGCGGACCGCACATGCCCGCGACCTTTATCCACGCCGCCACCACGACGCGGGATTCAGCCTGATCGAATTGATGGTCGTGGTGGCAATCCTCGCCATCCTGTCGGGCATCGCGTACGCCAGCTATCAGAAGCACGTCATCAATACCCGTCGTGGCGCCGCCGCCGCCTGCGTGCAGGAGCGCGCGCAGCGCCTGGAGCGCTTCCATACACTGCATCTGTCCTATATGAGCCCGACGGGACAATCGATCAATCTGCCCCAGTGCGACGCCGCGGTCGCGCAGCACTACCAGCTGAGCGCCGATATCAAGGCGCAGGTGTTCAGCCTGAAAGCCGTGCCGCAGGGCGCGCAGGCCGCCGCGGACACGCGCTGCGGCACGCTGGTGATCGACCAGCTGGGCACCCGCGGGGTGGAGGGAACCGCCAAGAACACGCCGGAAGAATGCTGGTGATCGCCCGGGTGGCGACCGGCGAGCGCGTCAGGCTTCCAGGCGCTGACGCGCGTCGTGGTGCGCGGCCAGGAACGCGCGCAGCGAGGCCGGCTTGACCGGCTTGGTCAGCAGGCGATAACCGCGCTCGCGGGCGCGCTGCTTCAGCTCGTCGCGACCATCAGCGGTCAACAGCGCGCCGGCCATCGGCCCGGGACTCGCGGCGCGCAGCGCATCCAGCGTGTCCAGGCCATCCAGCCGATCGTGCAGGTGGTAGTCGACCAGCACCACCGCCGGGCCCGCGCTGACCCGTTCCAGCGCCTCGTCGACGGTGGTGGCGGTGACGACCTCGACCTGCCAGCGGCCCAGCAGCGCGCGCATGCCATCGAGGATCTCGCGATCGTTGTCCACGCACAGCACCCGCAATCCGGCCAGCGAGTCGGCCGCGAGGGCGCGCCGCGGCGCGGCGGGTGGGGCATGCGCGCGGGTGGCGCGCGGCACCACGATGGAGAACATGCTGCCGCGATCGACCCGGCTGCGCGCATCCAGGTGGTGGCCCAGCAGGCGCGAGATGCGCTGGCAGATCGACAGTCCCAGGCCGAGGCCGCGCTCGCCCCAGTCGAACGGCTGCTGATAGCGATGGAACTCGTCGTAGATCTGGCGCATGTGGTTTTCCGGGATGCCCGGGCCGGTGTCCCACACCTGCAACGACACCTTGCCGTCGAGCAGGCGCATGCCGAGCACGATTCGACCCTGGCGGGTGTAGCGCAGGGCGTTGGCGAGGAAGTTCTGCAGCACCCGCCGCAGCAGACGACGGTCGGTGCGTACCGACAGCGCGCGCGCATGCACCCGCAGATCCAGCCCGCGCCCGGCGGCGACCGGCGCGTACTGCGCCGCCAGTTCGCGCAGCAGCTCGCCGGCGTCGAAATCGCCGATTTCCACCCGCAGGCTGCCCGCGTCCAGGCGCGAGACGTCCAGCAAGCCATCGAGCAATTCTTCGGCCGCGCGCAGCGAGGCGTCCACGCGTTCGGCCAGGTGCCGCTGCTCGCCGTCCCGCTCGCCGTCGCGCAGGGCGGAGGCGAACAGGCGCGCCGCGTTAAGCGGCTGCAGCACGTCGTGGCTGATGGCGGCGAGGAAGCGGGTCTTGGACTGCTGGGCCGCCTCGGCGGCGCGGCTGCGCTCGGTGACGCGCTGCTCCAGGTTCTCGTTGGCCTCGCGCAGCGCCTGCTCGGCGCGCTTGAAGTCGGTGATGTCGTTGTAGCTGGTGACGTAGCCGCCGCCGGGCAACGCTTGGCCGCGCATCTCGATCACCTGGCCGTCGCTGCGCACGCGCTCGAACACGTGCGGCGACCCCGCACGCATGTAGGCGATGCGCTTGCCGACCTGCGCATCGACGTCGCCGTCGCCCAGTTCGCCGCGCTCGGCGTTGTAGCGGATCAGATCGGCGACTGGCCGGCCAACGTACAGCATGCCGTCCGGATAGCCGAACATCTGCTGGTAACGCCGGTTCCAGGCGACCAGGCGCATTTCCGGATCCACCACGCTGACGCCGGCGGAAATGTTCTCCAGGGTGGTGGAGAGGATCTCGCGGTTGAAGCGCAGTTCCTGGCCGGCCTCGTCCAGCACCGCGACGACCTCGCCCAGTTCCATGCCCGAGCCGCGCAGCACGCTGGTGAGGACGATGCGTGCCGACGCCGCGCCGATTGCGGCGGCCAGCAGGCGCTCGGTGAACTGCACCCAGGCGCGATCGGCCGCCGCGTGCGGCTGCATCTCGCGGCCCAGCGCCTGCGCCTGTTCCAGGAAGGCGCGACGGGCGTGGCGCTCGCCGACCACGCGCTCGGCCAGGGTCTGCAGATCGCCGACCCGCACGCTGCCGGGCCATTCGCCGGCGACCAGCGCGGGGCGCTGCGCGTACGGATCCAGGAACGGCGCGGCGCGCAGGCGGTCATCCACGCCCGGACGCCAGCGCGCCGAGATCACCATCATCGCGCCGGTGTTGACCAGCAACGACCAGAACGTGCCGTGGGTGAGCGGATCCCAGCCGCTGAGGCCGAACAACTGGTGCGGGCGCAACCAGGCGATGCCGAACGGGCCGGTCGCGATCCAGGAGGCGTCGAATCCGCCGGCCTGGGTCATGGTCGGCAGCAGCAGAGTGTAGATCCAGGTGCCGAAGCCCAGCAGCATGCCCACTTCCACGCCGCGCCGGCTGGCGCCGCGCCAGTACAGACCGCCGATGAGGCCCGGCGCGAACTGGGCGACCGCCGCGAACGCCATCAGGCCATAGGACGCCAGGGTGCTGTCGTTGCCGCTGCTGCGGTAGTAGGTGTAGGCCGCGAGCGCCAGCAGCAGGATCGCGAAACGGCGGATCCACAGCACCCGCGAGGCGACGTCGGCTTCGGCATGATGCTCGGCCCAGCCGCGCCGCAGCAGCACCGGCATCACCAGGTCGTTGCTCACCATGGTCGCCAAGGCGATGCTGGCGACGATGACCATGCCGGTGGCGGCGGAAAAGCCGCCGACGTAGGCGATCAGCGCCAGCGCCTTGCTGCCGTCGGCCAGGGGCAGGGCGAGGATGAAACTGTCGTCGGCCACGCCGCTGCCGATGCCGAACGAGGCCACGCCGGCGGCCGCGATCGGCACCACCATCACCGAGATCAGGACCAGATAGGTGCCGAACAGCCAGCGCGCGCGGCGGATATCGCCGACGTCGCTGCACTCAACCACCGCGACGTGGAACTGGCGCGGCAGGCAGACGATGGCCAGGAATCCGAGCAGGGTCTGGGTGACGAATCCGACCGGCGGCGAGTTCTCGAACAGCGCGCGCGCGGACGCGGTGACCGGAATGTCGCGGCCCTGCAACCACAGGTAGGCGAACAGGCCGACCGCGATCATCGCCACCAGCTTGACCATCGACTCCAGCGCGATCGCCAGCATCATGCCGTGATGATGCTCGGTGGCATCGACCTGGCGGGTGCCGAACAGCGCCGCGAACAGCGCCATCAGCAGGGCCACGTACAAGGCCGGATCCGAGAAGAAGCCGTGCGCACTGCCGCCGGCCTGGCCGGTCAGCACGCCCAGGCTCATCGCCACCGCCTTGTATTGCAGCGCCAGATAGGGAACGACGCCAATCAGCGCGATCACCGTGACCAGCGCGGCCAACCGGCGTGAGCGGCCGTAACGCGACGATATGAAATCGGCGATGGAGACGGTGTTCTCGCTGCGCGCGATCAGCGCCAGCCGCTCGATGATGCGCCAGCCGAACAGCAGCAGCAGCAGCGGTCCCAGATAGATCGGCAGGTAGCCGATGCCGTTGCGCACCGCGCTGCCGACCGCGCCATAGAACGTCCAGGACGAGCAGTAGACCGCCAGCGCCAGGCTGTACACGACCGGTCGCAGCCAGGGGCGATCCGGATACATCGGCCTGCGATCTCCCCACCACGCCACCCCGAACAGCAGCGCGGCATAGCCGATCGACACCAGCAGCAGAATCCAGCTCGAAACCAACGCCGCCCTCCCGGCGTCCAACACCGGGAGCAGCGTAGCAGCCGGGCAGGCCCGGCTCTATATCGACAAGGGGAAGAGCCGGCGGACGCCGACCGCCGGCGCCGGCGTCAGCGCGCGAGTACCTGCCGGGCCACGGACTCGGCCTGGCCGCGCAGTTCGGGGATGGCGGTGGTCTCCCACAGGCTGCCGATGCGCAGGCTGCCCAGCACCCACAGATCCGGCTGCGCACGGCCGTCGGCATCCAGCACCCGGCCGTCGTCGTCGGTGGCGATGCCGATGCCATGCGGGCCGGCCAGGGCGTGGCCCTCGCCCAGCAGTTCGGTCAGCAGCGGATTGCGCATGGTCGGCACCCGCATCTCCACGCCGGTGGCGTTGACCACGCGATCCACTTCCAGCGCCAGGCCCGGCTGGCCGCGCACGTTCGCGCTGACCTGCACGCAGCGGCCCACCTGCATCACCGTGTCCAGGCGGCCGCGGTGCAACCGCAACTGTCCGCGGTCGATCAGGACCTGCAATTGCTCGTGCACGGATGCCGCGACCCGGTGCCGATGCACGTCCCACAGCCGCACGACATGGCGCAGGAAGCGCCGCTGATCGGCTTCCGACAGCGAACGCCACAGGGCCTGCCCGTGTGGGCGCAGGCGTTCCATCACCGCCTGCCACGGCAGGCCGGCGGACACCGCCTCGCGCACGCGCTGGCGGACGAAGCGCAGGCGCGCGCGCAGATCCAGCGGCAACAGTTGCGCGGGATCGAAATCGGCGACCGCGTGGGCGGCGTGCGGCTGCGGCAGCCAGCCGTGCCGCGACAGCACGTGGATGGTGCCGCGATGTCCGGTGGCGACGAAGCTCAGCACCGCGTCGACCATGCTCAGGCCGGAGCCGACGATGCACAGGCGGGCATCGCCGGGCACCGCGCGCACCGCGTCGAAATCCCATGCCGACAGGCTGGCGTCGTCGGACAGCCCGTTGGCGCCTCGCGCCGGCAAGGGACGCGGGCGATTGCCGACCGCCAGCACCACCGCCCCGCAATCGGCCTGCGCGCCATCGGCCAGGCGCAATCGCCAGCCGTCCGGTCGGCGAGCCATCGCCAGCACCGGCTGGGTGAGGTGCACCAGCGTGGCGACGCTGGCGTCGCGCGCGCGCGCCAGGCGATCGCGCAGGTATTCGCCATATCGGTGGCGCTCCACGAACGTGGGCGCCAGCGCCGCGCGTTCCCGTGGATCACTCGACAGGAAGTCGAGGAAATCTTCCGGCGTGTCATTGAAGCCGCTCATGCGCTGCACCGGCACGTTGAGCAGGTGTTCCGGATACGGGGTGGCGTAGGCCACGCCCTGCGCGAGCGGGGATTGCGGTTCGTACAGGGCGATGCGCAATGGCGTGGTCGCCGCGCGCAGCAGATGGATCGCGGTCAGGACGCCGCTGGCGCCTCCCCCGATGATGGCGATGTCATGGGCGAGGCCCGCGGATGCGCTGGTCATGGCGGCATTGTAGTGGATCGATCCGCGACGCCTCATGCTGGCTCGGCATCAGCGCCGCATGACAGTGAACGCAAACTTCACAAACCGGCCAAATCCGTTTGGCATCAAACCTTTCCGAAGAGGGATTCCGCTACATCAGCGAGTCGGCCAATCGCGCGATGCCGTCGCGGCTGCGCCGCCATGCCGGCCGCCTGGCCCAATCCTCGGCCCGCACGCCGTGCGAGTGGTTCAGGTAGTCGGCTTCGATATCGCGAAGACGCGCGACGACGGCGGCGTCGTAGCACAGCAGGCCGATTTCGGCGTTGAGCGCGAACGAGCGGATGTCCAGGTTGATCGAACCCACCAGCGCGACCTCGTCGTCCACGCTCAGATGCTTGGCGTGCAGGAAGCGCGGTTCGTACAGCGCGATGCGCACGCCGCAGGCGAGCAGTTCGGCGTAATACGATTCCTGCGCCCACGCGGTCAGGCGCTGGTTGTTGCGCGCGGACAGGATCAGCTGCACGTCCACGCCCGACAGCGCGGCGATGCGCAGCGCGCTGAGGGTGGCGTCGTCGGGTACGAAGTAGGGCGTGGCCAGCACGATCCGGCGCTTGGCCAGATGGATCAGCGCATTGACCGCATCGCGCGCGTTCTCGAACGGATACGCCGGTCCGCTGGGCAGCAGCTGCATCGGCACGTCGCCCGCGCCGGCGTCCCGGATCGGGTCCACGTGCAGGCGTTCGCCGGTTTCCAGGTACCAGTCGCTGGCGAACACTGCGTCGAGCTGGGCGACGATCGGCCCGCCCACGCGCGCGACCAGTTCGCGATTGGGAAAACCGGCGATGAAAACCGGATCGGCGAGATTCTGCGAACCGATGAAACCGATGGCGCCATCGATGACGGCGATCTTGCGGTGGTTGCGCAGGTCCATGCGCCCGCTGCGGCGCCAGCGCAGGCCGCCGGGCAACAGCTGGTGCACCTGCACGCCGGCGGTGCGCAGGCGCCGCGCGTAACGGCGCCAGCCGCGCTTGGCGCCGACCGCGTCGAGCAGCAGCCTGCACTCCAGGCCGCGTCCGGCGGCCCGCTCCAGCGCCGCGGTGACCGCCTCGCCGACCGCATCGTCGAACATCAGGTAGTAGAGCAGGTGGACCTTGCTCCGCGCCCCGTCGATCGCGGCGATCAGCGCGCGCAGGGAGCCTTCGTAGTCATCGAGCAGTTCCACCTCGTTGCCGCGGACCGGCATGAACGCGCCCTGCCGTTCGACCAGCGGCGCCATTTCCGCCGCGATGCCGGTCCCGCTGTGCCAGCGCAGGGTCGCGAGCGGGGCCTGCTCCTCGCGGATCACCTGCGAGGCGCGCGCCTGCCGCTGCACGCGTTCGCGCGAGAGCCAGGGATGGCCCAGCAGCAGATAGGCCGGCAGGCCCAGCAGCGGCACGAAGCCGACCAGCAGCATCCAGCTGCGCGCCGCCGCCGGCGAGGTGCGGCTGGGAATCCACAGCAGCGCGGCCAGCCGGATCACCCAGTCGAGGATCAGCAGTACGGTTCCCAGGGACCAGTCCATGCGGCGCCTGTTGTCGGAGCGATGGCTGATTCTGGCCGCAGCCTGGAAAAACCGGAAGATCGGGATTTGCGGGATGGGTTTTCCCGTGCCGATGGCATGCGGCGGCGAGGCGGCGCAAAGAGCAAAACCCCGTCGTCCGCGGCGCGGGCGAGCGCCCCCTTTTGCCCGCCATCCGGTGGTTGAGGAGCGCTTCAAAGCGAGCCATGGCTCCCGAGGTCGGTTAGGCAACGGGAATTCCGTTTTGCTTCCCCCTTTGAAAAAGGGGGACCGAGGGGATTTGCCTTTCGCGGCATTCCCGAAGCAAACAAAAAAGCCCGCCTTGCGGCGGGCTTTTCGTGGAAGCGATCCGGATGCGGCGTACCTCGCGGTACGCGGAACATCACTTGATCTTGCCTTCCTTGTAGATCACGTGCTTGCGGACCACCGGGTCGTACTTCTTCATTTCCATCTTGCCCGGGGTGTTCTTCTTGTTCTTGTCCGTCGTGTAGAAGTGGCCGGTGTTGGCCGAGGAGATCAGACGGATCTTGTCACGCTTGGATGCCATGGTCGTTTACTCCTCAGATCTTCTCGCCGCGGGCACGCAGCTCGGCCAGAACGGAGTCGATGCCGTTCTTGTCGATGGTGCGCAGGGCATGCGCGGAAACTTTCAGCTTGATCCAGCGGTTTTCGCTGGCGACCCAGAAGCGGCGCTCGTGCAGGTTGGGCAGGAAGCGACGACGGGTCTTGTTGTTGGCGTGCGAGACGTTGTTACCGGTCTGCACACGCTTGCCGGTGACTTGGCATACGCGGGACATACGCACCTCGAAAAAGTTTGATGCTTCCCTTGGCCAGGGAGGCGGCGGCCCGACGGCACGGCCTGCGGACAGACCGGACGACACGCGATGCGGTGGAAAACCTCGCCATGGACCCAAGCCGGAATCGCGCTTCCGGCCGCAAATCCGGCCAGGCCGGACACAGCGAGCCGCGCATTATGGCGGGCTTTCCCTTTGCCTGCAAGCACTTAGGCCCCAAACGGGCCCGGAGGCGGCGTCCGCCGCCCCCGGAACCGGCCGGTTCAGGCCGCCGGCAGGGTCTCCGGGGACCCGGCCGGGGCCTTGCGGCCATGCAGCCAGCGGTACAGCACCGGCAGCACCAGCAGGGTCAGCAGGGTCGAGGAGACGATGCCGCCGATGACCACGGTCGCCAGCGGGCGCTGGACCTCCGAACCTGCGCCGACGTTGAAGGCCATCGGCAGGAAGCCCAGCGAGGCCACCAGGGCGGTCATCAGCACCGGCCGCAGGCGGCCCAGGGCGCCGTCGACCACCGCCTCGTCGAGCGGATCGCCCTGTTCCCGCAGGCGGCGGATGAAGGCGATCATCACCAGCCCGTTCAGGACCGCCACGCCGGACAGGGCGATGAAGCCGACCCCGGCCGAGATCGACAGCGGAATCCCACGCAGGGCCAGGGCCACCACGCCGCCGGTCAGCGCCAGCGGCACCCCGCTGAACACGATGGCGGCGTCGCGGGCCGAGCCGAACGCCCAGAACAGCAGGGCGAAGATCAGCGCCAGGGTCACCGGCACCACCACCGAAAGCCGCTGGGTGGCCGAGATCAGCTGCTCGAAGGTGCCGCCGTAGTCAATCCAGTAGCCGGACGGCACCTTCACTTCGTTGCCGACCCGCTGCTGCAGCTCGGAAACGAAGCCGCCCAGGTCTCGGCCACGCACGTTGGCGGTCACCACCACCCGGCGCTTGCCGTTCTCGCGGTTGATCTGGTTCGGCCCCAGGGTGCTGTCGATCCTGGCCACCTCGCGCAGCGGCACCGTCCGCGGACTGCCGGCGAAGCCGCCCATCCGGCGGCTGGATTCGTCGGCGTTGGCGTCGTCGCCGGGCAGTGGAATCGGCAGATCCTGCAGCGCGGCCGGATCCTGGCGCAGCCGTTCCGGCAGGCGGATGACGATGTCGAAGCGGCGGTCGCCCTCGAACAGCTGGCCGGCGACCTCGCCGCCCACCGCGGTCGCCACGGTGTCCTGGACGGTGCCGGGGTTGAGTCCATAGCGGGCCAGCGCGCGCCGGTCCGGGGTGATGGTCAGCAGCGGCAGGCCGGTGGTCTGTTCCAGCTTGACGTCCGCCGCGCCCGGCACCGTCCGTGCGACCGCCTCGATGCTCCGGCCGATCTCCACCAGCCGGTCCAGATCGTCGCCGTAGAGCTTGATCGCCACATCCGCGCGGACGCCGGAGATCAGCTCGTTCGTGCGCATCTGGATCGGCTGGGTGAACTCGTAGTTGTTGCCGGGCAGCTGCTTCACCGCGGCCTCGATCTCGGCGACCAGCTGCGCCTTGGGCTTGCGCGGATCCGGCCACTGATCGCGCGGCTTGAGCATCAGGAAGGTGTCGGCCACCGACGGCGGCATGGGATCGGTGGCCACTTCGGCGGTGCCCAGCTTGCCGAACACGCGTTCGACTTCCGGGAACCGCTTGATGCGCGCTTCCAGGGTCGCCTGCATCTTCAGCGCCTGCTCCAGGCTGGTGCCGGGAATGCGCATGGCGTGCAGGGCGATGTCGCCTTCGTCCAGGCTGGGGATGAATTCAGACCCCAGCCGGGTCGCCAGCAATCCGCACACGGCGAGCAGGGCGACCGCGCCACCGAGCACCCAGCCGCGCCGGCGCAGCGCCCAGTCCAGCGCGGGCGCGTAGGCGCGCCGCGCCCACCGCATCAGGCGGGTGTCCTTCTCCTCCACCCGGCCGCGCAGGAACAGCGCGATCGAGGCGGGCACGAAGGTCAGCGACAGCAGCATCGCGCCGGTCAGCGCCAGCACCACCGTGATCGCCATCGGGTGGAACATCTTTCCCTCCACCCCGGTGAGGGCGAAGATCGGCAGGTACACGGCGGTGATGATGCCCAGGCCGAACAGGCTGGGGCGGATGACCTCCGCGGTGGCCGAGGCGGTGGTGTCCAGCCGCTCTTCCTCGTTCAACACGCGGCCCAGTCGGTGCTGCAGTTCGCCGAAGCGGCGCAGGCAGTTCTCGATGATGATCACCGCGCCGTCGACGATGAGGCCGAAGTCGAGCGCGCCCAGGCTCATCAGGTTGCCCGACACGCCGCCGCGGACCATGCCGGTCAGGGTGAACAGCATCGCCAGCGGAATCACCGCCGCGGTGATCAGCGCGGCGCGGAAATTGCCCAGCAGCAGGAACAGCACCACGATCACCAGCAGCGCGCCTTCGACCAGGTTCTTGGCCACGGTCTGGATGGTGCGATCCACCAGCACGGTGCGGTCGTAGACCGGATTGGCCGACACGCCCGGCGGCAGGCTGCGGTTGGCTTCGGCCAGGCGCGCGGCGGCGGCCTGGGCGACGTCGCGGCTGTTGGAACCGATCAGCATGAACACCGTGCCCAGCACCACTTCGTGTCCGTCCTGGGTGGCCGCGCCATTGCGCAGTTCCGGACCCTCGCCGACCTCGGCCACGTCGCGCACCCGGATCGGCACGCCCTCGCGCCGATCCAGCACGATGTCGCGGATGCCATCCAGATCCGCGACCTGGCCCGGCGCGCGCACCAGGTACTGCTGGCCATTGCGCTCGATGTAGCCGGCGCCGACGTTCTGGTTGTTGGCGGCGACCGCGTCGACCACGTCGCGCAGGGTGAAGCCCAATGCGACCAGTCGCGCCGGATCCGGGGTGATGTGGATCTGGCGGGCGTAGCCGCCGATGGTGTTGACCTCGGTGACGCCTCGCGTGTTGCGCAGCTGCGGCTTGATCACCCAGTCCTGCAGGGTGCGCAGATCCGTGGCGGTCCATTTGCTGCCGTCCGGCTTGCGCGCGTCCGGCCTGGCGTCGACCGTGTACATGAAGATCTCGCCCATGCCGGTGGTGACCGGTCCCAGTTCCGGCTCCAGTCCGGGCGGCAGTTGCGACTTGACCTGCTGCAACCGTTCGGCGACCTGCTGGCGGGCGAAGTACAGATCGACGCCGTCATCGAACACCACCGTCACCTGCGACAGGCCGTAGCGCGAGATCGATCGGGTGTGATCCATGCCGGCCAGGCCGGACAGCGCGGTTTCGATGGGAAAGGTGACGCGCTGTTCCGATTCCAGCGGCGAGTAGCCGGCGGCCTCGGTGTTGATCTGCACCTGCACGTTGGTGATGTCGGGGGTGGCGTCGATCGGCAACTGGCGGAAACTCCATACGCCCACGCCGATCAGGGCGAGGGTGAGCGCCAGCATCAGCCATCGGTGCGCGATGGCGAAGCGGATGATTCTCTCGAGCATGGCCGGGTCCTCAGTGGTCGTGGGAAGCGCCGGACTTCTCGATGTCCGCCTTCACCACGTAGCTCTGTTCGACCACGACCTGATCACCGGCCTTCAGCCCGGACAGGATCTCGACCCGCTGGGCGTCGCGCTTGCCGAGCTTGACCGGACGCACCTCGTAGGTGTCGCCGACCCGCACGAACACGGCGTCGCCATCGCGGAACGTCTGCAGCGCCGACACCGGCACCACCAGCGCGGCGGCTTGCCGATCCACGGTGATGCGCGCGGTGACCGCGGAACCGGGGCGCCACTGGCCATCGGCGTTGGCGATGAGCGCGCGCGCCACCGTGCTCTGGCTGGCGGTGGCGGTGCCGGGCAGCACGCGTTCCAGCACGGTCTCGGCCTGGGCGCCGTCGCTGATCCGGGTCAGGGTGACGGGCGCGCCGGCGCGGATGTGCTGCGCGTCGAAGCCGAACACGTGCAGATCCACCCACAGCGTGGACAGATCGGCGACCTCGAACAGCGTCGTGCCCTCGGCGGCGACCGAACCGACCTCGGCGTTGCGCGCCAGCACCACGCCGCTGATCGGCGTGCTGATCGTGTAGGTGGTCAGGCTGAGGTTGCTCTCGACGGAAGCCAGCGCCTGGCCGGCGCGGACCTGATCGCCGACATTGGCGGAAAGCCGGCGCACCGGGCCGGGGAAGCGCGCGGCGACCTTGGCCACGCGGCCTTCCACCGGCGTCAGCAGGCCCTGCACCTCATGCTCGTCGGCGATGATGCCCGGACCCGCTGGCGCGACCCGGATACCGGCCTGTTGCGCGATCGGCGCGGTGATCCCGGTGCGGCCTTCATAGCTGGGATAGGCCCAGCGCAGCGCGCGGCCTTCGATGTTCGCCAGCACCTCCACGTCGAAGGAATGCGGTTCGATCACGTCGCTGGCGCCCAGCAGGCTGCCGTCGGCCTGCGCCCGCAGGCGATGGGTTTCGGTGACGCCGCCCAGGCGCTCGAGCCGCACCTCCACCGTGCCGGCGCTGGCCGGCAACGGTTTGCCATCGCGGTACAGCCAGGCCTGGAACTTCGGCGGGGCGCCGTCCTCGGCGATCGCCAGTTCCACCGTCAGGCCCTCCTTTTCCAGCACGCGGCCGCCGTGCTCGCCGGTACGGGTTTCTTGTTCGGCGTGTTCGCCGGCTTCGTGTCCGTGCCCGTCGTCGGCGCCGGACTTTCCGCCGCAGGCGGCGAGGGCGAGGCTCAGCAATAGCAGCGGCATCCACCGCGCGAGGTGATTGCGAAACATCATGGTGTGGTTCCTTGTGCGGGGGCGGCGGCCACGAAGGGCTGGCCGGTCAGGCGCTGGATCTCGATCAGCGCGCGCTGGGCGTCGAGGGCGGCGTCCAGTTGCTGGCGCCGGGAGGCGGTGCGTTCGGATTGCAGCTGCGCCCATTCCAGGTAGCTGATGGCGCCTGCCCGATAGGCGCGTTCGGCGGCGCGTTCGGCTTTGGCGAGCTTGGGCAGCACCGCTTCCTGCAGGCGCGTCACTTCGAACTGCGCGGTGCGGTAGCGACCGTGCGCGTCGGCCAGGGTGGAATACAGCGCCAGGCCTTCGGCCTCGCGCTCCACTTCCACCAGCGCCAGTTCCGCTTCGGCGGCGCGGATGCCGGGTTCGGCGCGACGCGTGCTGCCCAGCGGGATCGCGATGCTGGCCATCAGGCCGGTGTCGCCGTTCTCCTGCAGCCGGCGCACGCCGAACTGCCAGTCGACATTGGCGCTGCGTTCGCTGCGCGCCAGCTGCACGCGGGCCTCGCGGATGCGGCGCTCGTCGGCGAAGCGGGCCAGTTCCGGCGTGCCGTCCAGCAGCGCGGCCAGTTCGCCGAAGTCGGCGACCGCCGGCAGCGCCAGCGGGTTGCCGGCCACGGTCGCGAAACCGGGATCGCGTTCGCCCCACAGCGCCGCCAGATGCTGGCGCGCGGCGGCCAGCAGGCGATCGGCGCGATCGCGTTCCAGTTCGGCGCGGGTGAGCGCGGCCTGCGCGGTCAGCAGCACCGATTCCGGCGACGCGCCCGCGGCCAGCCGCTGGCGCGCGGCCGCGACGGTGCGGGTGCGCTGCTCGATGTCGTCCAGCGCCACCGCGCGCTGGCGCTGGGCCGCGATGATGGCCAGGTAGCGGCGCGCCACTTCGGCCAGCAGGTCCAGCCGGCGGGTTTCGCGCTGCACGGCCAGCGCGTCGATGCGGCTCTGCGCCAGCGTGCGGCGGGCGTCCCACTTGCCGCCGCGTTCGAGCACGCCGGCCAGGGTCAGACTGATCTCGGCGCCGCCGAAACCGCTGGTGTCGCCGGTGCCGAGCGCGTTTTCGACCGACGCGCCGGCGGTCAGGCCCGGACGCTGCGCGGCGATGTCCGCTTCGGCGGCGAGCACGCGGTGCTGGCCGTCGACCAGGCGCAGGTCGGGATGGGTGCGGGCGACGCGCGCGAACGCGTCGTCCAGGGTCATGACAACAGGCGATTGCGCCCGCGCGGATGCGACGGGCGCGATCGCGAAGGCGGCCAATGCCGCCAGACGCAACCAC
This sequence comes from Pseudoxanthomonas sp., assembly GCF_051953815.1. Classification (GTDB taxonomy): domain Bacteria; phylum Pseudomonadota; class Gammaproteobacteria; order Xanthomonadales; family Xanthomonadaceae; genus Pseudoxanthomonas_A. The sequence goes on from NZ_JBQCIJ010000061.1 coordinate 25,478, forward strand.
ATGGAAATTCTCCGAAAGGATCGAGGGAAGACGGCCCGGGCGGGGCCGCGGAACGCCTCAGATCGCTATCGGGGGACGCAGCAGCTTGTCGCCGCGATGGGTCGGCGCCGGCGCGTCATGCAGGAACGGCGTGGTGTCCGGCGGCGCGAGCGGCTGCCAGGTCGCCGCCGCCACCGGCATCGCCGGCGCGTGGCCGCAGCAATGCGTGGCGCGCATCAGGGCGTGCAGCAGTCCGCCGGCCTTGCCGGATTCATCGCCGCCGCGCTCGTCCTCGTCGCTTTGTGTGTCCGCGTCCGCGTGCGAATGCAGGCCGCCACCGTGGCCGAGTTCATGGACGCCGCCCACCGATGCCATCACCGGTTGCGCGATCACGCCCAGCAGCAACACGCACAGCGCCAGCAGGCGCATGAGGGTGGGACGGCGGAGACGGCGGAGCAAGGGCATGGGACGCACAGGCTAGCGGCCCGGCGGGGCGTTACACAATCGCAGGGCGGTGGATGGCGGGCCGGGGTTGGCGCGGAAGCGCGAATCCCCCTCGGTCCCCCTTCCGCGAAGGGGGAGGAAAAGCGGCGTCATCAAGGATGTCTGGAACGGCGGCGCGCTTCGCTGCCGATGGCGATGCTCCGTTCCGTCAATGACCGGCTTTGTCGCGGTGCCAGCCGCGGTGCTTGATGTCCAGGTACAGGCTGTACAGCGCGGTGAAGGCGGGAAACAGGTTCTGCAGCACGCCCACCGAGTCCTGCTTGGCCGAGAACAGGAAGTAGCTGAGGGTCATCAGGCTGCCGAGCACGCTCATGTACCAGAACAGCCGCGGAATGACCGGCTTGCCGGCGCGGCGGGACGCGATGAACTGGACCAGCCAGCGGCCGCCGAACATCAGCGCGCCGGTGTAGCCGATCAGCTTCCAGCCGGTGACATGCAGGCCGGTCCAGTACAGCGCTTCGATCGGCTGGTTGAGCCAGTGCGGTTCCATCTCAGAGCTCCCGGACCGCCGTGCGCTTGCCGCGCTTGATCAGCCAGGCGACGCCGCGCAGATCGCTGATGCCGACCAGCGCGCGGTTGAGATTGTTGTACTTGGACACGCCGGCGGTGCGGTGGCGATGGTTGACCGGCACGCTGATCGTCTTCCAGCCGGCGCGCTGCATCAGCGCGGGCAGGTAGCGGTGCATGTGATCGAAATAGGGCAGATCGAGGAAGGCCTCGCGCTCGAACAGCTTGATGCCGCACCCGGTGTCCGGGGTTTCGTCGCGCAGCATGCGCGAACGGATCGCGTTGGCCCAGCGGCTGGCCCAGCGCTTGCTGCCGCTGTCCTGGCGGTTGACCCGCCAGCCGGCGTACAGCTTGGTCTGCGCCTCGCCGCCGTCGCGCGCGGCGATCAGCTTGGGGATGTCGGCCGGATCGTTCTGGCCGTCGCCGTCGAGGGTGGCGATCCAGGCGCCGCGCGCGGCTTTCACGCCGGTGCGGATGGCGGTGCTCTGGCCGCTCTGCTGGACGTGCTGCAAGACCCGCAGTTCCGGCACGCGCGCCTTCAGGCCCTGCAGCACGGCCAGGGTGTCGTCGCGGGAATGGTCGTCGACGTAGACGATCTCGAAATCCACCTGCCCGCGCAGGGCGGCGGTGATCTCGTCGATCAGGGGGGTGACGTTGTCGCGTTCGTTGAAGACCGGGACGACGACGGAAAGGACGGGGCTGGAGGTCATGGACGCCTATTCTGCCGCCACGGGCTGAATCCGGGGCGGGTACGGGTTGCCGGCGCGCCGTCGCACGGGGCGCGCCCGTTGCTCAGCCGCGCGGACCGCGCAGCTTTTCCAGCACGCCGTCCAGGGTGTCGAGATCGGTGTACTGGATGATCAGCTTGCCCTTGCCGCCGCGCCCGTGGGCGATGGTGACCCGGGTGCCCAGGCTTTCGGACAGCTCGGTTTCCAGCGAGGCGATGTCCGGTTGCGGGGCGGCCTTGCCCGGCTTGGCCTTGCGGCCGACCACCGGCACCTTGCCGGCGGCGAACTGCTGGGCGCGGTGCTCGACCTCGCGCACCGACCAGCCCTGGTCGGCGGCCTCGGAGGCCAGCTTGCTGGCCAGTTCCGGCGACAGCGTCAGCAGCGCGCGGGCATGGCCCATTTCCAGCCGGCGCGCTTCGAGCAGCGCGCGGATCGCCGGCGGCAGTTCCAGCAGGCGCAGCAGGTTGGACACCGCCGCGCGCGAACGGCCGACCGCTTCGGCGGCTTCGGCGTGGGTCAGCGCGAATTCGTTGATCAGGCGCTGCAGCGACTGCGCCTCTTCCAGCGGATTGAGATCCTCGCGCTGGATGTTCTCGATCAGCGCCATCGCGATGACGGTGCGATCGTCCAGTTCGCGCACGACCACCGGCACTTCGGCCAGGCCGGCTTCCTGCGAGGCGCGCCAGCGGCGTTCGCCGGCGACGATTTCGAAGCGACCGGGCGACAGTTCGCGCACCACGATCGGCTGGATGACGCCCTGCGCCTTGATCGACTCGGCCAGCTCGTTGAGCTTGGCCGGATCCATCGCCATGCGAGGCTGGTACTTGCCCGGCTGCAGCTGGCCGACCGGCAGGGTGCGCAGCGCTTCGCCCGGCTGGGCTTCCGGCGGCGGGGTTTCGGCGGCCTTGGGACCCAGCAGGGCTTCCAGTCCACGGCCCAGGCCGCGCTTCTTCGACGCGCTCATCAGGCGTACTCCATCCTCTTTTCTTGCTTCTTGCGTTCACTCTGCCGGCGGATGATTTCCCCGGCCAGGCCCAGGTAGGCGACGCCGCCGCGCGAGGTGCGGTCGTAGCCGACGATGCTCTGGCCGTGGCTGGGCGCCTCGGCCAGGCGGACGTTGCGCGGCACGATGGTGCGGAACACGCGATCGCCGAAATGCTGGGTCAGTTCCGCCGAGACGGCGTTGGCCAGGTTGTTGCGCACGTCGAACATGGTGCGCAGCACGCCTTCAATCTCCAGGCCCGGATTGAGCCGTGTCTTCAGCGCCTCGATGGTTTCGACCAGCGCGCTGAGCCCTTCCAGTGCGTAGTACTCGCACTGCATCGGCACCAGCACCGAATCCGCCGCGGTCAGCGCGTTGAGGGTCAGCAGCGACAGCGCCGGCGGGCAGTCGATGATGATGAAGTCGTAGTCGCCGCGGATCGGTTCCAGCGCGGCCTTCAGGCGCGTCTCGCGGCCGTCGGCTTCCATCAGCTGGATCTCGGCGGCGGTCAGATCGATGTTGCCCGGCAGCAGGTCGAAGCCTTCCTGGGTGGTGACGATCGCCGCGCGCGCCTCGACTTCCTGCAGCAGGACGTCGCAGGTGGAGTTCTCCACCTCGCGCTTGTCCACGCCGCTGCCCATGGTGGCGTTGCCCTGGGCATCCAGATCCACCAGCAGCACGCGTTGCGGCGCGCGCGCCAGCGCGGCGGCCAGGTTGACGGCGGTGGTGGTCTTGCCGACGCCGCCTTTCTGGTTGGCGATCGCGATGATGCGGGCCATGCGGGTGGTCGCCTCGAGGCACGGGGTGGATGGGGGATTATGCGGGGTCCGGACCGGTCGTGCGAAATCGCATGGCCGGAACCGCCGCGCGGCGATGCCGCGGAACGGCGCTCATGCCGCGGCTCCGGTCAACGATATCAAACGCTTATGAAGGATCGCGGCGCGAGTTCAGGCGGCGGTCCTGCGCACGACCACCAGATGGCGTTCGCCGACCAGGCCGGGCACCCGCAGCGGGTGGATGGCCTCGACCGACCAGCCCGCAGGCAGCGCGGCGATTTCCTCGTCCGGCCGCACGCCCTTCATCGCCAGCAGGGCGCCGCCGGGCTTCAGCAGATGGCCGCCGACGGCGATGATGCCGGCCAGGGTGTCCATGGCGCGCGCGGTGAGGTTGTCGTAGGCGGCCGGTTCGTCCAGCGCCTCGGCGCGGGATTCGGCCACCCGCGCATTGTCCAGGCCCAGCTGGCGCACGGCCTCGCGCATGAAGCGGGCTTTCTTGCCGTTGCTTTCGACCAGCGTCACCCGCAGGCCGGGATGGGCGATCGCCAGCGGGATGCCGGGCAGGCCCGGGCCGGTGCCCAGATCGGCGAGGGTGCCGAGGGCCACGTGCGCATGCATGGCCAGCGAATCCAGCAGGTGGCGGGTCACCATCTCGGCGGGATCGCGGATGGCGGTGAGGTTGTAGGTGCGGTTCCAGCGGTGCAGCAGGGCCAGATAGTCCAGCAGCGGCGGCGCCAGCGTATTGGCGTCCAGGCCCAGTTCGGTCAGGCCCTGGCGCAGTTGCGCATCCAGGCCGGCGGGGAGCGTCGAGGCATTCATCGCGCCCATTATCCCCGAACGCCCGGACTCAGGTCCGCCACGCCAGCGCGCCGCGATGGCCGGGCAGGGGCTCCCATTCGTGCAGCTGCCACTCGGCCGGCGAACCCAGCGCCGGATCGCAGTCGACCAGGTGCAGGCCACCTTCGCGTTCGCCGAACACCAGCTTCTCCAAGCCGAAGGAGACGCCATGGCCGTGCGCTTTCAGCAGCGCCTCCTTGGCGCACCACAGGCGCACGAAGGCGCCCGTGCGCGCGTCGTCGTCCTGCGCGCGCAGCCAGTCCAGTTCACTGGGATGGAAGAAGCGCTGCGCGATTTCCATCATCCGCGGGCGTTCGCGGTGGCGTTCCACGTCCACGCCCAGATCCCGCGCCGGTCCGAGCGCGACCAGCAGGACCTCGCCGCTGTGGCTCCAGCTGATCGCCTGATCGCCGAAGGGCGCATCCAGGTGCGGTTTGCCGCGCGCGTCGCGCCGGATCGGCAAGGCGTCGGCGGGTTGCGCGAGCGCCTCGGCCAGCACCTGCCGCGCCGAAGGTTCGCCGCGCGTGCGCGGCGCGTGCGGGCGCAGCCACACCTGGAATCGCCCGAATCGCCAGGCGAGGTGGGACGGGGCTTCTGCGAGGGACGAAAGATCGGGCATGGTCGGCGGGTGGTGCGGGGCAGCGTGCATCGCGGCGCGATTCGCGTTATCACCGCCGCGCAAGGATGCCATTCCCCCTGGCCCGCTTGACAGTGGTTTCACGGCGGCGACCGCTTAATCCCACGGGCCCCTCGGGTTGGGGGCCGAGTCCACAACGGAAGGAGACAGGCAGAATGAATTTTCTCATCTATCTGATCGTCGGTGGTGTCGCGGGCTGGCTGGCCAGTCTCGTGATGAAGCGGGATGCCTCGCAGGGCATCATCCTCAACATCGTGGTCGGCATCATCGGTGGTTTCCTCGGCGGATGGCTGCTGCCGACGCTGGGCCTGGGCCTGGGCGGCGGCTGGATCGGCTTCCTGGTCACCGCCTTCATCGGCGCGGTCGTGCTGCTGCTGATCGTCAACCTCTTCACGCGGGGACGCGCACGCTGACGCGGCGATGATCCGGTTTCGCTGCGGCCGCGTGCGCGGATTCGAGACGCACCCAAGGTCCGTGGCATCACAAAGGCCCGACGCAGCCGCGTCGGGCCTTTGTTCATTCCGGAAGGCGGTGCGATCAGCCGGCCAGCTGCACCCAGGCCGGCGCGTGATCGCTGGGGCGTTCCCAGGTGCGCGGCTCGCGATCGATGCCGGAGGCCGCCGCCTGCGCGCGCAGCGCGTCCGAAACCAGGGTCAGGTCGATGCGCAGGCCGAGGTTGCGGCGCAGTCCGCCCATTCGGTAGTCCCACCAGCTGTACACGCCGGCTTCGTCGTTGTGCAGGCGGAAGGCGTCATGCAGGCCGAGCGCGTTCAGCCGCCGCAACGCGTCGCGTTCGGCGACCGAGGTCAGGATGTGGTCGTCGCCCCAGACTTTGGGGTCGTACACGTCGCGTTCGTCCGGGGCGATGTTGAAATCGCCCATCACGATCATCTTCGGATGCCGTTGCAGTTCGGCGGCCAGCCAGCCGTGCACGGCGTCCAGCCAGCGCAGTTTGTAGGCGTACTTGTCGGTGCCCACGTCCTGCCCGTTGACCACGTACAGATTGACGATGCGCACGTCGCCGACGGTCGCCGCGATCACCCGCTTCTGCTCGTCCTCGAAGCCGGGGATGCCGACCTGCACTTCGGTGGCCGGCACCCGCGACAGGATCGCCACGCCGTTGTAGGTCTTCTGTCCGGCGAAGATGCTGCGATAACCCAGCCCGGCCAGCGCGGTGTCCGGGAAGCGGTGATCTTCCAGCTTGGTTTCCTGCAGGCCCACCACGTCCGGCGAGAACGCGCCCAGCCATTGCTCCAGGTGCGGCTGGCGCACGTTGAGCGAGTTGACGTTCCAGCTGGCGATTTTCATTCCGTGCATCCGTGATCGTGGCGCCCCGGGGCGCCGGAAGGACGTCAGTGTAAGTCAGCCGCCGGGCTCAGGCGCCCGATGCTTCGTTGGCCACGCGGGCGACATGGCCTTCGCCCTCGCCGTCGCGCATCAGGTGTGCGGCCATCCAGGCGGCCAGCACCATCATGGTTCCGCCGAACACCGCGACCAGCCGCATCGCATCGGTGAACGCGGTGCGCGCGGTGGTTTCGATCGCGACAGCCTGGCCGGCCGGCAGCGCTTCGGCGGTGGCGATGGCGCCGCCGAGCGTGGACAGCGCGTGCCCGGCGGCGGCGTGGGCGAGATCCGCGGGCAACGCCGGTTCCAGCCAGAAGCGGTACAGCGCCATGCCGGCGCTGCCGAGCAGCGCGATGCCCAGCGCGCCGCTGAGTTCGGCGCTGGTCTCGGCCAAGGCCGACGCCGCGCCGGCGCGTTCCGGCGGCGCGGTGGTGATGATCAGTTCGTTGCCCACGGTGAACACCGGCGCCAGGCCGATGCTCATCGCCAGCATGCCGGCGATCAGGATCCACAAACCATGTGGCGGCACCACCAGCGCGGTGATGCCGAAACCGACCGCCGCCACCAGCAGGCCGCGCACCATCACCCGGCGAGCGCCCCAATGCCGCGCCAGGCGCGGCGCCAGCAGCGAACCGACGGTGAAGCACAGCGACCACGGAACCGTGGCCAGGCCCGCCTGCAACGGCGACAGGCCAAGCACCAGTTGCAGGTATTGAGTCATGAAGATGTACACGCCCATCATCGACAGGCCCGCCAGCGCGTACGCCACGATCGCGGCGCTGAAGGCGGGACGGCGGAACAGGGTGACATCGAGGAACGGATAGTCCAGGTGGCGCTGGCGACGCACGAACAGCACGCCCAGCACCAGCCCGACCGCAAGCACCAGCAGGCCACGCGCATCGGCGCCGTGTTCGGCGATCCGCTTGAGTCCGTACACCACCGCCAGCACCCCCAGCAGTGACTGCGCCATGCTGGCCGGGTCCAGCCGGCCGGCATCGGGATCGCGGTACTCGGGCAGCAGCTTCGGCCCCAGCAGCAACAGCAGCACCATCACCGGCACCGCCGCCAGGAACGCGGCGCCCCACCAGAACCATTCCAGCAGCAGGCCGCCCACCAGCGGGCCGATCGCGCCGCCGACCGAGAAGCTGGCGATCCAGACGCCGATCGCGAACTGCCGCTCGTGCTCGTCATGGAACATGTTGCGTATCAGCGACATGGTCGAGGGCGCCAGGGTCGCCCCGGCCACGCCGAGCAGTGCGCGCATCGCGATCAGCATTTCCGCGCTGCGCGAGAACGCCGCGATGATCGAGGCGGCGGCGAACGCGGCTGCGCCGATCAGCAGCAGGCGCCGTCGGCCGATGCGATCGCCCAGGGTGCCCATGGTGATCAGGAAGCCGGCCACCAGGAAGCCGTAGATGTCGACAATCCAGAGCAGCTGCGACGTCGACGGATTGAGATCGGCGCTGATGGCCGGCAACGCCAGGTTGAGCACGGTCAGGTCCATCGCGTAGACCATGCAGGGCAGGGCGATGGCGATCAGGCCGATCCATTCGCGGCGGGTGGCCTTGGGAGGCGTGGGGAAGGTCATGGGCGGTCCTGTGCGGGTGACCTGACTATGACGAGCCGGCGGGTCGTTTTTCGACATCGCCGTCGGATCAGACTATCGCGGACGGACCTCCGTCCGCCTCATGGCGGGCTGAAGTGTCGCTCCGGCCATGTGTCTGGCGCGCCCCCAGGCCAGTGCCGGCCCGCGTCCGCCGCGTTCCCGCGCAGGCGAGGACCCGATTTGCTCCTGTCCTCATGCGATCCGGAACGCGAGGCGCCAATGGATGCCGGCCTTCGCCGGAATGACGGGGCCCGGTCCACGGCACCGGGTAACCGCCATGGCCGCGTAGCGGCACCCGTGTTCCGGAGGAACGCGGCTTCCCCGACCGTCCGCCTGCGTGCCTTCCCGACAATTTCACCCGGACAAGGAGCTGCACGCGTGAGGGATCACCGCGGAGCGGGCTCGCCGGGCGGAAGGGACTGCGGCCGGTGCGCGTGCTCCCAATGCGAGGACGAGGCATGCGCCGCCGTCTCGGCCAGCAAAGCCGTTTGAATGCCCGGCTCGAAGGCGGAATGACCGGCGTCGGGCACGAGCGTCAGACGTGCCCCGGGCCAAGCGCGCGCGATGGCCAGCGCGCCGTCCACCGGGCACAGCATGTCGTAGCGTCCATGCACGATCGACCCTGGCAGGTCACCCAGGCGTTCCGCCGCCGCGACAAGCGCTTCCGGCTCCGTGAAAGCCCGATTGATCGTGAAATGCGCTTCGATGCGCGCGAGCGCCAGGGTTTCTGGTCCGGCGGAGATTTCCTCGTGGGAAGGCAACAGGCGTTCGCAGGCCGCCTCCCAGCGGCAGAACGAAACGGCCGCCGGCATGTGCACGGCCGGATCGTCGTCGCACAGGCGTCGATGGTAGGCGGCGAGCAGGTCGCCCCGCTCCTCTTCGGGGACAAACCCTTCGAACTCGGCGAACGCCTCCGGCCAGAATCGTCGCAGCCCGTCATAGTCCCAGGCGATGTCTTCCTCGCGATTCAGCCAGACGCCGCGCAGGATGAGGGCGACACAATGCTCCCGATGCTTGCCGGCGTAACTGAGCGCCAGCGTGGAGCCCCAGGAACCGCCGAACAGCAACCACCGATCTATGCCAAGGCGGTGGCGCAGCCGCTCCATGTCGGCGACCAGGCTCCAGGTATCGTTGGCGTCAAGGCCGGCGTTCGGCCTGGACCTGCCACATCCCCTCTGATCGAACTGGATGATGCGGTAGAGAGAGGGATCGAAGAACCTTCGATGGTAGGGAGACGAGCCTGCGCCCGGGCCACCATGCAGGATCAGCGCCGGCCGCCCCTCCGGGTTGCCGGACTGGCAGTAGTAGATCGTGTGTCCATTTCCGACATCGATGGTGTCCTCCGCGAATGGCTCCAGGGGTGGAAACATGGTTCAGTCCTTCGGTTGTTTGTGGATGGCGACACCCAGCATCACCAGGGCGATGCCCAGCAGGTCCTGCCCGTCGGGTATCTGGGCCAGGATCAGCGCTCCCACCAGCGTGGCGACTGCGGGGAGCAGCGCCAGCATCAGGGCGAAGCTGGAACGCTTGAGCCGCGCCATTGCGAGCTGATCGCAGACGTAGGGGATGACCGAGGAGCAGATGCCCACCCCGATTCCGGCCATGACCAGCACGGGGTCGCTGAAGGCGGCCACCGCTTCCCTGAAACCAATCGGCAGGACGACGAGCAGGGCGATCGCCATCGCCGCGCCCAGTCGCTGGATGCCATCGCCGGCACCTGTCCGGGCCATCCGATGGCCAAGCAGGATGTAGACGACGAACAGCGCGCCGTTGAGAAAGGCCCACAGGAGGCCGAGGGGATCGCTCGACCATGTGACGTCGATCAGCGTGAAGACGCCGATGACGGCGAGCGCCAGCGCGGCGAGGTTGCGTTTCGTGCGCAGACCATGGACCGCTACGCCGATGGTGCCGACAAACTCGATGGCGGCCACCAGGCTGATCGGCAGACGGTCGAGAGCGAGATAGAAGGCGCAGTTCATCCCGGCGAGACAGACGCCCATTGCCGCGATCAACCAGCGACCGGACCTGTCCGCCCGGGCGATCGTCCGCCACGGCCGGGTAATCGGGGCGAAGACGAAAGCGGCCGTCGCGATCCGCAGCCATGCGACCCCCAGCACGCCTACCGCGGGGAACAGAAGTACGGCAAAGGAGGGGCCGAGATAATGGAACACCGCGCTGATGCCGAACCAGAGGTGGGGCGGCACGGCATCGAGCGGTCGGCGGGCGGATTGAGGGGGGATCGCTTCCATCTGCTTATGATAGAAAGCGATTTCTTCATTTTATATGGTAAAAAGAACGTCATGTAATGTAACTGCGTTCTTTTTTGAGAGTGGTTGCGTATTTTTACCTTCGAAACAAAGGCGGCCATGAATCGACGTGTTTTTCGACCCCTCGACGTACTCGACCGACGGCTGCTTGAGTTGCTGTCGGAGAACGCGCGGCTCTCGATGAAGGTGCTTGCCGACAACGTTGGTCTTTCTCCCCCTGCCGTCGCCGAGCGCGTCAGGAGGCTCGAAGAGAGCGGCGTTCTCGAGGGCTACACGATTCGACTGAATCCTTGCGCCGCAGGGCTGCCGCTGGCGGTGCACATGCGCCTGCGGCCCATGCCCGGCGAACTCTCACGCGTGGCCGCTCTCCTGCAGGAGACCCCGCAGATCGTGGAGGCGGAGCGTGTGACGGGCGACGACTGCTTCATCGCGCGCGCTTTCGTGCAGGGAGTGGAGGAACTGGAATCCCTGATCGATCGATTTCTTCCTTACAGCGCGACCAATACGGCGATCATCCAATCCTCGCCCGTGAAGCGTCGCATGCCCAGACTGCCGCTCGACGACGCAGAGTGATCCATCGCTGCTTTCGTGGGCGACGGCCGGATCGCTGATCGGCGTCGCGGTGGCCCTGCGCGATCTGCGCGGCGAGACCCGGCCATTGACGCGTCCGCGTTGTTCCTGCCAATCACTCCGTGATCATCCCTAGGTGCGAGCGGGCCGACGTATGCCCCCGCTGCCGTCATCCCGGCGACTGCCGGGATCATCTGCTTCCCCGCCAGGGTGGCTCCCGTCCAGCGAATCAGGATGGATGCCGGCCTGGGCGGAACGACGGTGGGAAACGATGCTGCTCGCCATCGTCCCAGCGCAGAGGCCGGGACCCGGTTCGCTTCCGCCCTTGATGCGACCTGGAACGCGAAGGGCCAACGGATTCCGGCCCACACCGGAATGACGGGGGTCTCGCGGTAGCGGGTAGCCCCACGACCCTGAGCGGGCGAAGCCGTGTTCGTGTCCGGAGGAACGCGGCTTCCCCGAGGCCGCCCGCCTAGCGGACGATGAAATCGATGAAGCGGGCGACCTTGGCGTAGGGGGGCTTGAGCATGTCGCTGCCGGCGCGGCGGCTCTGCCAGAGGATCGGCAGCGCCTTGCTGAACGCATCGAAGCCGGCCTTGCCGTGATAGGCGCCCATGCCGCTGGGACCGATGCCACCGAAAGGCAGATCATTGATGCCGAAATGCAGCACGGTGTCGTTGACGGTGACGCCGCCGGCCAGCGTGTGCTTGAGGATCTTCTCGATCCGGTTGCGGTCGTTGCTGAACGGGTACAGCGCGAGCGGACGATCGTGCGCGTTGACGTAGGCGATGGCCTCGTCGAGCGAGTCCACCGAACGGATCGGCAGGATCGGCCCGAAGATCTCGTCCTGCATCACCTTCGCATCGTCGCCCGGATCCAGCACCAGGGTCGGCGGGAACAGCCGCTCCCGCGGGTCCTCGGCGCCGGCCAGCGGAATCACCGCCAGGCCACGCGCCTGCGCATCCTCCAGATAACCCCGCAGGCGGGCGAACTGGCCATCGTTGATGATGCGGGTGTAGTCGCCCGGATTCTGCAGATCGCCATAGCGCGCCTTCACCTGCCTGCGCAGCGCCTCCACCAGCGCGTCGCGGCGATTGGCGGCGATCAGCACGTAGTCCGGGGCGATGCAGGTCTGGCCGCCGTTGAACCACTTGCCGGTCGCCAGCCGCGCCGCGGCCTGTTCCAGCGGGTAGTCGTCACAGACGATGGCCGGCGATTTGCCGCCCAGTTCCAGCGTCAGCGGGGTCAATTGCGGCGCGGCGGCGGCCATGACCTTGCGGCCGACCGCGGTCGAACCGGTGAACACCAGATGGTCGAACGGCAGGCCGGCGAACGCGGACGCGATCTCCGGTCCGCCGCTGGCGACCGCCACGCGATCGGGCGGGAACACTTCGGCCAGCAGTTCGCGCAGGAACGCGGTGGTGCGCGGGGTGTGTTCGGAGGGCTTGAGGTAGACGTGGTTGCCCGCGGCAATCGCGGTGGCCAGCGGAATCAGGGCCAGGTTAACCGGGTAGTTCCAGGGCGCGATCACGCCGACCACGCCGACCGGCTCGGGCCGGATCTCCGCGCGCGCCGGCCAGAACCGCCAGCCCACCCCGACGCGGCGCGGCATCATCCAGCGGCGCAGGTGCTTGAGCAGGTGATCGATCTCGTTGAGCACGGTCATGCCGTCGGCGATGCGGCTCTCGTGCAGCGAGCGGTGGCCGAAGTCGGCGGCGATGGTGCGGGCCATCTCGTCCAGCCGGCGCTTCAGCGCATCGCGCAGGCGCTGCAGATCCGCCTGCCGCCGGGCGAGGTCGGGTCGCTGCGCCTGCCAGGCCGCGCGCAGGCGATCGAGGGTGGGACGGAGCTCGGTCTGGGGCGTGTCGGCGGGAGTGTCCATGGCCGCAGTGTAGGCCCGGACGCGGGCGTATGGTCGCTACAATGGCGACATGACCGCTATCCGCCCCTATCTTGACCGTTTTCCCGCCCTCGGCCCCCGTGTCTACGTTGATCCGGCGGCCACGGTGATCGGTGACGTGGAACTGGCCGAGGACGTCTCGGTGTGGCCGGGCACGATCATCCGCGGCGACGTCAACCACATCCGCATCGGCGCCCGCACCAACGTGCAGGACGGCACCATCATCCACGTCAGCCACCACAGCCCGTACAACCGGGCCGGGTATCCGACCCTGATCGGCGCGGACGTCACGGTCGGCCACGGCACCATCATCCATGCCTGCACCATCGAGGATCTGTGCCTGATCGGCATGGGCGCCTGCATCCTGGATGGCGCCACGGTGAAGAAGCACGGCTTTGTCGGCGCCGGCGCGGTGGTCGGTCCGGGCAAGGTCGTCGGCGAGGCGGAACTGTGGCTTGGCAATCCGGCCCGCTTCGCCCGCAAGCTCAGCGACAAGGAAATCGAGAGCCTGCACTACTCCGCCGCCCACTACGTGCGGTTGAAGGACCAGTACCTGCACGCCGCCCAGGGCTGACGTCCCGGGGCGCGGTCGCCCGGTTTGCCGGAATGGCGGTTTGGCTTGTCCGCCATCCACCGGGAGGCTTTGCCGGTCGCGCAGGGCTTGCCTGTCGCCGATGCTCCGGCAACACTGGCGCGGGACAGGGATCTGTCCATCAATGGGGAAAAACATGTTGAAACCATGGTTCGGTGGCCTGCTGGCCGCCGCGGTGCTGGCGTGGGGAACGCCGGTGATGGCGCAGGACGACGGCGAAGCGGCGGGCGCGAAGAGCGCCGAGGAGTTTGTCGCGGGATTGAAGTTCCGGGAGGGCGATATCGCGGTGCCAAAGGCGCATGCGCGCTTCCAGCTGAAGCCGGAGTTCCGCTATCTGGAACAGGCCGACGCCCGCCGCGTGCTGGAAGACCTGTGGGGCAATCCGCCGGATGAATCGGTGCTGGGCCTGATCGTGCCGCGCAAGCCGGATCTGCTGGCCGACGACAGCTGGGCGGTCGTGGTCACCTATTCGGACGAAGGCTACGTCTCGGACGAGGACGCCGCCAAGATCGACTACGACAAGATGTTGACCGAGATGAAGCAATCCACGCGCGAGGAGAACAGCGCGCGCAAGGAAGCCGGCTACGGCACCGTGGATCTGGTCGGCTGGGCGGTGCCGCCGCGCTACGACGGTTCGGCCAAGAAGCTGTACTGGGCCAAGGAACTCTCGTTCGACGGCAACGCCGAGCACACCCTGAACTACGACATCCGCGTGCTGGGGCGGCACGGTTATCTGAGCCTCAACGCGGTGGCCGGCATGTCCGAACTGGCGCAGGTGCAGAAGGGCATGCAGGACCTGTTGCCGATGACCGAATTCGACAGCGGTGCGCGCTACGCCGACTTCAACGCTTCCACCGACAAGGTCGCCAGCTATGGTCTGGCGGCGCTGGTGGGCGGCGGACTGGCGGCCAAGGCCGGCCTGTTCGCCAAGATCGGCCTGGTGCTGGCCAAGTTCTGGAAGCTGCTGCTGGTCGGCGTGGTCGCCATCGGCGCGGGCCTCCGGCGCATGTTCGGCGGCAAGAAAGAGAAGCCGACCGTCAGCTGAGATGCGTCGAGCGTCCTCAGGGCCGGGTGGCCCGCTCCAGCGCGTCCAGGTAGGCCATGGCCTCCTGGCGGCTGTGGCCGCACATCTCCGGTCCGGGCTTGAGCGTGGCGCAGAACCGCGGGCGTTCCGGACGCCCGAACAGGCGGCAACGCAATGCCTCGTCCAGCTGCACGCAGGGAACGCCCGCGGGTTTGCCGGCGGGCATGCCGGGAATGGGCGAGGCGATCGACGGCGCCGTGCAGCAGGCGGCGCAGCCCGCGCGACAGGGAAAGGACGATGACATGCAGGCAGTGTAGCCGCGCGCGGACTGGGCAAGCGTGGCGGCGGCGGCTAAAGTCGCGACGGACGGAATGCCGGGAAACGGAATCGCGCATGGTGCGCAACACGCAGACTTCGCCAGGACGGCGCATCGCCGATGCGATGACGTGGGCCGGCATCGGGTGATGAAGTGAGACTGGATACCTACCGTGAAGTGATCACGCCCGAAGGCGTGGCCCTGCATCTGCCCGCATCCGGGCCGGTGCCGCGCGCCGTGGCGTGGTCGATCGATCTGGTGGTGCGGCTGGGCATCCTGTTCGTGGTCGGCACCGTGCTCGGCCTGATGGGCAAGATGGGCCAGGGCCTGTCGATGGTGCTGATGTTCGTCGTGTACTGGATTTACCCGATCGCCCTGGAGGCGATCTGGAACGGGCAGACCATCGGCAAGCGCGCGATGGGGCTGCGGGTGGTGTCCGCCGATGGCGCGCCGCTGGGCTGGCTGGCCGCGATCACCCGCAACCTGCTGCGCACGGTCGACATGTTGCCGTTCGGTTACATGGCCGGGCTGGTCGCCAGCCTGGCCGATCCGCATGGCCGCCGCCTCGGCGACATGGTGGCGAGGACGCTGGTGGTGCACGAGGACCATGCGCGCGAGCCGGTGCCGGCGCCGGCCAACGTGGTGGTGCCGGTGCCGCCGGGCCTGCAGCCGGACGAGCAGGCCGCGATCGTCGCGTTCGGCGAACGCGCGCCGCTGCTGACGCCGGCGCGCCAGGCCGAGCTGGCCGACATCGTCGCGCCGCTGACCCAAGCGCAGGGACAGGCCGGCGTGCTGCGCCTGTACGGCATGGCCAACTGGCTGGTGGGGCGTCGATGAGGCAGGAGCAGTTCGTGGCCCGCCACCAGCGCGAATGGCTGGCGTTCGAACAATGGCTGGATCTGCGCGGCGAGCCCAGGCAGGCGCGCGATGCGCGCAACCACGCCGAGCTGGCCGACGAGGACGTGCCGGCCCGCTACCGGCGCGTCTGCGAGCAGCTGGCGCTGGCTCGCAAGCGCGGCTACAGCCCGCAGATCACCGACCGCCTGCAACAGCTGATGCAGCGCGGGCACAACCTGCTGTACCGCACGCCGCCACCGCGCTGGCGGCGGGCGCTGGTGTTCGTGCTGGCCGATTTTCCGCGGCTGGTGCGCAGCGAGGCGGCCTGCATGTGGATCGCCATGGCGCTGTTCGTGCTGCCGATGGTCATCCTGTTCGTGCTGCTGCAATACCAGCCGGAGCTGATCCACGGCATCAAGGCGCCGGAGGAGATCGCCTCGATGGAGCGGATGTTCGATCCCAACGATCCCCGCCACCGGCTGGGACGGGACTCGGGCAGCGACTGGTACATGTTCGGCGTCTACATCATGAACAACACCAGCATCGGCCTGCGCGTGTTCGCCAGCGGCCTGCTGGGATGCCTGGGACCGATCTATGTCCTGATCTTCAACGGCGTCGACATCGGCGCCTCGTTCGGGCACCTGCAGCAGATGGGCTCGGCCGATCCGCTGTGGCGCTTCGTCGCCGGTCACGCGCCGTTCGAGCTCACCGCGATCGTCATCACCGGTGGCGCCGGTCTGCGCCTGGGGTACAACCTGCTCGCGCCCGGACGCAGAAGGCGCGTCGATGCGCTGGTCGAGGCGGGCTGGAAGGGCGCGAAGATCTGCCTGGGCGCGGCGCTGATGTTTTTCATCGCCGCCTTCATCGAGGCGTTCTGGTCCTCGATCCAGTCGATTCCCGCATCGGTGAAGTACGGCGTGTCGGCGACGCTGTGGACGCTGGTGCTGCTGTGGCTGTGGCGCGGCGGCCGGGGGAGCACCGATGAGGCTTGAACAGCTCACCGTCCAGTTGCGCGCGCGCTCGTCCTGGGAGGCGATGGAACTGGGCATGGCGCTGATCCGCCGCGACGCCGCCGCGATCTGGAAACCCTGGTTGCTGGTGACGCTGCCGGTCTTCGCGCTGCTCAACGCGGTCGGTTGGGCGCTGGACCTGATCGGCCTGGCGGCCGTGCTGATGTGGTGGCTCAAGCCGCTGTTCGATCGGGTGCCGCTGTATGTCGCCTCGCGCGCGGTGTTCGGCGCGGTGCCCGGCGTGCGCGAGACCCTGCGCGCGCAGGCGACCTGGGGCTGGAAGCCGATGCTGCACTACCTGACCTGGCGGCGGTTCAGTCCGGCGCGCTCGCTGTACCTGCCGGTGGACCTGCTGGAAGGCGTGCAGGGCCAGCGCCTGCGCGATCGCAGGCGGGTGCTGGGCGGCGCGATCTACGGCAATGCGGCGCTGCTGACGCTGGTGTGCCTGCATTTCGAAGGCGCGCTGTTCCTGGGCGGGCTCGCCGGCATCCTGATGTTCACGCCGCTGGATCTGCTGCCGGAAACCCTGCGCACCACCTGGACGCTGATCGTCGAGCAGTCGCCGGTCTGGGTGAAGATCGGCCTCAACGCGATGGCGTGGATGGCGATGTCGGTGATCGAGCCGTTCTTCGTCGGCGCCGGCTTCGGCCTGTACCTCAACCGGCGCACCCAGCTGGAAGCCTGGGACGTGGAGATCGTGTTCCGCAAGCTGCGCGGCCGGCTGGCGAGCAGCGCGTCGGCGCTGATCATGGTGCTCGCCGTGCTGGGCGGGACGATGGCGGGACCGGCGCGGGCACAGGACGCGCCGGAGCAAGCGGACGAGCCGGAAGCATCGGTGCCGCACGAGTCCAGCGACGCCGAAGGCAAGCAGAAACCGCCGACGCTGCCGGAAGTGTTCGGCGACCAGCGGGTGGACGAGAGCGGCTTCCGCCGCGCCAGCGAGCAGGCCTACCGCGACCCGGCGCTCAACCGCACCGTGGTGCAGAAACAGTGGGAGCGCATCGACAAGGAAACCGCCAGACCGGAGAAGGACACGCCGCAGTTGGGGTGGCTGCAGGGCGTGATGGCGATGTTCGCCTTCCTCGCCGAATGGGGCCTGTGGATCCTGGCGGGCGTGCTGTTGCTCGTCCTGCTGGTGACCGCGCGCTATTGGTTGCCGTGGATGCGCGGGCGGGGCGATGGCGGCGCGGCGGGCTTCGACGCCGGCACCTCCCGCGAACCGGCGATGGTCCCCGAAGCGCTGCCCGATGACGTGGCCACCGTGGCGCGCCGGCTGTGGCGCGAAGGGCGCGCGCGCGACGCGCTGGCCCTGGTGTATCGCGCCGGCGTGCAGGCGATGGGCCGTCGCGCGCAGGTGGAACTGCCGCCCGGCGCCACCGAAGCCGAGTGCCTGCGGTTGTCGCGGCGGATGGCCCAGAACGAGGACAGGCAGCTGTTCGCCCGCATCGTCCGGGTCTGGCAGTACGCGGCCTATGCCCAGCGCCTGCCGGAAGAAACCGAATTCGAATCCCTGCTCGGGCAGATGCAGGCGCGCGGCGGGTGGCTGGCATGAAGCGTCCCGTCCGGATCACCCTCATCGTCGGCCTGGTCGTGCTGGCCGGCCTGCTGATCGCCGCCGGCACCCATTGGTTCCAGCGCAACTATCACCGGGTCGAACAGACCCTGTACCTGCCGCCCACGGGCGAGGCCGCCTACAACCCGCTGTACGCCCTGCGCAGGGCGCTGGAGGCCGACGGGGTCAAGGCGCAGTCGCGGCAGCGGCTGGCGCTGGACGCGCATCCACCGGGTCCGCGCGACACCGTGCTGCTGTTCAACGAGGCCAGCGGCCTGGATGGCGACCAGACCCGGCGCCTGCTGGACTGGGTCGAGCAGGGGGGACACCTGCTGGTGCGGACGCCGCCCCGGCAGATCTGGGATGGCAGCCCGGATCCCCTGCTGTTCAAGGCCCTGGGGGTCGAAACGCGGGAGCAGAGCCAGTGCGCCGATCTTCAGGTCGAAGGCCAGCGTCCGCACGTGGAATTCTGCCGGGGACGCCGGTTCCGCCTGCATGACGTGGAACCCGAACTCGCCTGGGGTGACCTGGGAGCCGGCTACGTCTATGCCCGCCTGGCCCACGGCGAGGGCCATGTCGACGTGCTGGCCGATTTCGATTTCCTGGTGAACCAGGGCGAGCCGGGCAATCCGTTCGCCGACCCGCTCAAGCGTCCGCAGGGCGGCCTGCGCGACGTGCCGCATCAGGCGCTGGCGCGGCAGGTGCTGGCCCCGAACTACGGCGCCGGCACCATGCATCTGGTGTATGCCGCCGACATGCCGTCGCTGCTGCGCACGATCCTGTTCCGCGGCTGGATGGTGTGGGGCCCGTTGCTGGTCGCGCTGCTGGCCTGGCTGTGGTCGCGTATGCGCCCGTTCGGCCCGCCGCTGCCGGCGCCGTCGATGGATCGCCGCTCGCTGCTGGAGCATGTGCGCGCCAGCGGCGATCACCTGTTCCGCTATGGCCGTGGCGTGCTGCTCTACACCGCCGCGCGCCAGGCCTTCCTGGCCCGCCTGCGCCGCCGCGATCCGATGGCCGCCGCGCTGGCGGGCGAGGCCCAGGTCGAAGCGGTGGCCGAACGCCTCGGCGTCCCGGCCGACACCGTGCGCACCGCCCTGCAGACGCCGTCCACGCATGACAAGACCGGCTTCCGCGACCGCATTTCCACCCTGATCCAGTTGAGAAACCGACTATGAACGATTCCACCGCCGTCACCGGCGCACCGACGGATGCAACGACCGGCGACGTGCTGGCCGAACGCGTCGCCCAGGTGCGCGAGGAAGTCTCCAAGGCGTTCATCGGCCAACCCGAGGTGCTGGATCAGATCCTGATCGCGCTGCTCGCCGGTGGCCATGTGCTGATCGAGGGCGTGCCCGGCCTTGGCAAGACCCTGCTGGTGCGCGCGCTGGCGCAGGCCCTGGAACTGACCTACGCGCGTGTCCAGTTCACGCCGGATCTGATGCCCAGCGACGTCAGCGGCCATGCCGTCTACGACCCCAAGACCGAGAGCTTCAAGATCCGGCGCGGCCCGGTCTTCACCCACCTGCTGCTGGCCGACGAGATCAACCGCGCGCCGGCCAAGACCCAGTCGGCGCTGCTGGAGGTCATGCAGGAAGGACAGGTCACCATCGAGGGCAAGTCGTTCGAACTGGCGCCGCCGTTCCTGACCCTGGCCACCCAGAACCCGGTCGAACAGGAAGGCACCTATCCGCTGCCGGAAGCGCAGCTGGATCGCTTCCTGCTGAAGATCCTGATCGACTATCCGGCGCTGGACGACGAGAAACGGATGGTGGACGCCATCACCACCGGGCGCGCCGCCGGCGATTTCGATCTGTCGCAGGTGCGGCGCGTGCTGGGCGCGGCGGACATCATCGCCATGCAGCGCGGCACCGCCGAAGTGGCGGTGGACGAACAGGTCGTCGACTATGCGGTGCGCATCGTCGCCGCCACCCGCAAATGGCCGGGCATCGCGCTGGGCGCCGGTCCGCGCGGCAGCATCGCGCTGGTGCGCGCCGCGCGCGCGCAGGCGGTGCTGCAGGGACGCGATTTCGTCACCCCGGACGACGTGCGCGATATCGCCACGCCCGCGCTGCGGCATCGCATCGCGCTGGCGCCGGAACTGCAGATCGAAGGCCAGTCGCCGGACGACGTGCTGCGCGCCTTGCTGGCCAAGGTGGAAGCGCCGCGCAAATGAGGCCCGCCTGGCCACTGATCGCCTGCCTGGCGCTGTGGGGCCTGTCCGGCCTTGCCGTGCTGTTCGCCGGCGTGCCGCAGCCGGTCTGGCTGGGCACGGGCGCGGCGGTGATCCTGCTGGCCGCGCTCGACGCGCTGTGGCTGTGGCGGCGGCCATCTCCGGTGGTGGCGCGGGAAATGCCGGAGGCCTGGCCATTGGGGATCGCGCGCGACGTGACGCTGCGGATGGAAGCCGCCGAGCGGCAGCGCGTGGACGTGTTCGACCTGCATCCCGGCCACTGGACCATGCAGGGCCTGCCGCAGCGCCTGCGCCTGCGGCGTGGCGAGGCGACGGCGTTCCACTACCGCCTGTGTCCGACGGAGCGCGGCGACGCCATTTTCCAGGGCGTGCAGATACGCCTGCATTCGCGGCTGCGGCTGTGGTGGCAGTCGCGTCGGCTCGACGAGCCGCGCACCGTGCGGGTCTATCCGGATTTCGCGCCGCTGACCCGCTTCGCGCTGTTCAGCGCGGAACAGGCGTCGCGGCTGGTCGGCGCGCATCTCAAGCGCCGGCGTGGCGAAGGCACCGATTTCAACCAGATGCGCGAGTACCGCGTCGGCGACAGCCTGCGCCAGATCGACTGGAAGGCGACCGCGCGCGCGCGCAAGCTGATTTCACGCGAGTACCAGGACGAAAAGAACCAGCAACTGGTGATGCTGATGGACACCGGGCGCCGGATGATGGCGCGCGAAGGCGGCCTGTCCCATTTCGACCATGCGCTCAACGCCAGCCTGGTGGTGTCCTACCTGGCGTTGCGCCAGGGCGATGCGGTCGGACTGGGCGCCAGTGGCGGGGAACGCCGCTGGGTCGCGCCGCAGCGCGGCATGGGTGCGATCGACACCCTGTTGCGGGCCAGCTACGACCTGCAGCCGCGGCCGGTGGCGACCGACTATCTGGCCGCCGCGACGGAGCTGTCGTTGCGCCAGCGGCGGCGTTCGCTGGTGATGCTGGTGACCAATGTGCGCGACGAGGACATCGAGGAACTGCTGGCCGCGGTGCGCCTGTTGCAGAAGCGCCATCTGGTCTGCGTCGCCAGCCTGCGCGAGCGCGAACTGGACGAAGCCCTGTCCGCGCCGGTGAAGGATCTGTCCGGCGCGGTCCATGCCGGCGCGATCGCCCGCTACCTGGAGCAGCGCGCGATTGCCCATGACGCCCTGCGGCGCCATCACGTGATGGTGCTGGACGTGACCTGCGCGGACCTGCCGGCGGCGCTGGTGGAGCGCTACCTGGCGGTCAAGCGCGACGGCCTGCTGTAGCCGCGCGTCCGGCGGGAACGCCGCGCGCCCCGGTCAGGATGCGGCGCGCGCGCGCATCGCCTTGCTGGCGCCCCAGGCCAGCAACACCAGACCGACCGACGCAATCACGCCCAGCAGCAGGTTGCCGGCCGAGATGATCGCGAAAATGCTGCCCGGCGCGCCGCCGCTTTCGGCCATGCGATGGATGTGCAGGGCCTGCACCAGGCCCAGCGCCAGTTGCAGCAGAGCCGAACCGAGCAGCAGGCCGGCGCCCCAGAGCGCCTGCGCGCGGCCGGGCGAGGGTTGCGTCCACATCCACAGCAACGCGAGCGCGACCGCGCAGGCCAGCAGATGGGGCAGGTGGTAGGCCGCCACGGTCAACATCTGAATCGGCAGTGCGTCCATGCGGTATCTCCGGGAGAGTCAATCGGCGGTGACCAGCAGTGCGTCCTTGCCGCGCAGCGCGGCGTACACCATGTCGCTGTCCGGACGCGCGCCGTGCCAGGCCTCGAAGGCTTCCGCGGCCTGTTCCACCAGCATGCCCAGGCCATCGACGGCATCGCGGCAGCCGGCGGCCTTGGCCCAGGCCAGGAACGGGATGGCGGCCTCGCCGTAGTTCAGATCCACGGCCAGGGTGCGGGGCGTGGTCAGGGTGAACGGCAGATCGAATTCCTGGCCGCCTTCGCGCGCCGCCGAAGTGGCGTTGACGATCAGGCCGAAGTCGCCGATGTCGCCCAGATCCTGCCAGTAGCGCGACAGCGCGCGATCCGGTTCGCCCATCGCGTCGATCAGGGCGTCGGCGCGCTCGGGGGTGCGGTTGACCACAATCAGTTCGGACACGCCCGCATCCAGCAGCGCCGGAGCCACGCCGCGCGCGGCCCCGCCGGCACCCAGCATCAGCGCGCGCCGGCCGCGCAGATCCAGGCCGTTGCGG
Source organism: Pseudoxanthomonas sp. (assembly GCF_051953815.1). Taxonomy (GTDB): domain Bacteria; phylum Pseudomonadota; class Gammaproteobacteria; order Xanthomonadales; family Xanthomonadaceae; genus Pseudoxanthomonas_A. Next base: position 47,827 of record NZ_JBQCIJ010000061.1, read on the forward strand.
CCGGTCAGATCGCGCACCAGGCCGACGCCGTCGGTGTTGTCGCCATGCCACTGGCCGTCGTTCCAGGTCAGCGTGTTGACCGCGCCGCCGCGGCGCGCCCGCTCGCTGGTGCGGGTGCAGATCGCGAATGCCGCCTCCTTCAGCGGCAGGGTCACGTTGGCGCCCTTGCCGCCCTCGCCGACGAACCGATCCAGCGCGGCGACGAATTCATGCGGCGCTGCGTCGATGGCGGTATAGGCGAGCGAGACCCCGGTCTGGCGCGCGAAGGCGGCGTGGATGCGGGGCGAAAGCGAGTGGGAGACCGGGTGGCCGAAGACGGCGTAACGAACGCTGGACATGACTTGGTATATATCCCGTGGGTGAGGGAACCGGCGCGGAGCGACACCATGAAAGCAACACGGGCGGCTGCCGTCCTGATCGGCAGTCTACTCTCAGCCGCCACGGCTGCGCAGCTGGCCGAATTCGGCATCGAAGGCATGGGCGTGGTGTCCACGCCGGCCACCGAGGTACGTGGCAGCGTGAGTCCGGATGGCCAGCGGATCGTCTGGGGCAGCACCGACCGTGCCGGCGGGGCCGGCGGCTGGGACCTGTGGCAGGCCAGCCTGCGGGACAAACGCTGGACCGCGCCCGAACCGCTGCCCGTCAATTCGGACGCCAACGATTTCGATCCGCTGCTGAGCGCCGACGGCCGTTGGCTGTACTTCTTCTCCAACCGGCCGGGCGGGCACGGAGGCGATGATCTTTATCGCGCGGCGGTGCGCGCCGACGGCGGCTTCGGCGAACCGGAGAACCTGGGACCGGGCGTCAACAGCGCCGGCAACGAATGGGCGCCCACGCCCAGCGCCGACGGCCGCTGGCTGCTGTTCGCCAGCAACGGGTTCGGCGGCGCCGGCCGCCATGATCTGTTCGTCGCGCGCTGGAATGGCAAAGCCTTCGTGGAGCCGACACCGGTGCCGGGCATCAACACCGCGGTGGACGAGTTCGACGCGGCGTGGCTCGACGGCGGCAAGGCGCTGGTGTTCGCGCGTTCGGACCAGGCGGGCGAACAGCCCATCCAGCTGTTCGTGGCCGAATGCGACGGCACGGCCTACACCGGCGTCGCGCCCTGGTCGCTGTCGTTCAACTCCGCCGAAGGCACCACCCTGGGTCCGGTGGTGGATCCGTCGCGCCCCAGTGAAATGCTGGTCAGCGGCGCGGCGCGCGCGCCCACCGCGGGCAAGCTGGATATCTACCGCACGCTCGCGCCGGTGCGCCGCGGCAAGGCGGGGTGTCTGCCGGGATGAGCGGGATGGCGTACCCCTTCTGGAAAATACGGGAGCCCGGCACGGTGCCGGCATGGTCGCGCAGTCCGAACCAGACATCCGCCCAAGACTGCGATGAATCGATCGAGCAAGGCAGAGACCAGCGCCTGATCTGGCCGAGCCATAGGTCTGATCAACGGGATGATTGCTGTTTCAGCGCATCGATGAAATCCGCCAGCGGATGAATCGATGGCGTGGTAGTCAACAGCGGTTCGAGCGCCATCGCGATCATCCCGCAATCCTCCTCGGCAAGCGACCGAAGGTTCGAAGAGACCTTGTTGTAGTCGGGCGTCCCGCGTGACGCGAGGGAGCGATTGATCACAAACAGCTCCGTCTGTCCGTCCATCCGTTCCACGAAGAGCGCGAGTGAACCGCCGTCCGCGGCAGCGGCGCTTTCCGATACGGATTTGAACATCCAGACACTCTCCGGTGAACGCAAGGCGAGCCTGTCCTATTAAGGTTGGGAAGCAAGCCCGGATGGCGCGAAAAGAAAATCCCCGCAATCCCCCTTTTTACAAGGAGCAGGAAAGGCGAACTTCCGCCGAATCCGCTTCCATCAGCCCTCGCGCAACCATCTCGCGGCGTCGAGCGCGAAGTAGGTGAGGATGCCGTCGGCGCCGGCGCGCTTGAACGCGGTCAGCGCTTCCAGCGTGCAGGCGCGTTCGTTCAACCAGCCATTGGCGTACGCGGCCTTGAGCATCGCGTATTCACCGCTCACCTGGTAGGCGAAGGTCGGCACGCCGAACTCGTCCTTCACCCGCCGCACCACGTCCAGGTAGGGCATGCCCGGCTTGACCATCACCATGTCCGCGCCTTCCTCCAGATCCAGCGCCACTTCGTGCAGCGCTTCGTTGGTGTTGGCCGGATCCATCTGGTAGGTGGACTTGTTGCCCTTGCCGAGATTGCCGGCGCTGCCGACCGCGTCGCGGAACGGACCATAGAAGGCGGAGGCGTACTTGGCCGAGTAGGCCATGATGCGGGTGTGGATGTGGCCTTCCTCTTCCAGCGCGCCGCGGATCGCACCGATGCGGCCGTCCATCATGTCGCTGGGGGCGACGATGTCCACGCCGGCGCGCGCATGCGACAGCGCCTGCCTGACCAGCGCCTCGACGGTGATGTCGTTCATCACGTAACCGCTGTCGTCGATGATGCCGTCCTGGCCGTGGGTGGTGAACGGATCCAGCGCCACGTCGGTCATCACGCCCAGATCGGGGAAGCGCGCCTTGAGCGCGCGCACCGCGCGCTGGGCCAGGCCGTCGTCGTCCCAGGCCGCCGCGGCGTCCAGCGACTTGGCTTCCGGCGCGGTGACCGGGAACAGCGCGAGCACCGGGATGCGCAGCTCGGCGGCCTGCTCGGCGACCTTCAGCAGTTCGTCGATCGACAGGCGATCCACGCCCGGCATCGAAGGCACCGCCTCGCGGCCCTTCAGCTCATGGACGAAGACCGGGTAGATCAGATCGTCGGCGGTGAGCACGTGCTCGCGCATCAGCCGGCGGGAGAAGTCGTCGCGGCGCATGCGGCGCGGACGCGTATAGGGATAAGCCATCGCTCGCTCCTTGGGGATGGCGCGATCATACGCCCCCCGATCCCCACCGGCCTGCGACCGATGCGCGCAGGCCGGCGCGGACAACGGAACGGCGCCTCGCGGCGCCGTTCCGGACCCGCCTGATCCGCTTGTTTCTACTTGGTGATTTTGGCCGCGCAGGACATCACCTTGCCGCCCTGGTTGCCGACCAGCACTCCGGCCGCCAGCGACCGCTCCTTGTAGGCATCCATGCAGCTCTGGTACGCACCCTTGCTGCTGTTGGTGCGCAGGCACAGGTTGCTCCAGGCCTGCACGTTGGCGCCCGGGATCAGCCCGCCACTGCCGACCACGTCCACATTGGTCGTGCAGTTGCCGATGCGCGCGTTGCCGGGATTGAGCCGCCAGCCGATGTCCTGGAACAGCGCCGGGGTCAGGTCCAGGTTCACCTCGCCGCGCAGGCTGGAGGTGATCGCCGGTTCCATCAGCGCGTTCGGGACCAGCGCGGTGTCGTAGTGCGAGAACGACGAACCGCTTTCATACGGATTCGGCGCGTACAGCCGCACCCGGCCGCTGTTGTCGGCGCCCTGCAACAGCGCGGCATCCACGCCGAAACCGACGCTTGCCGGCAGGTTGGCGCGGATCAGCGCGCCGTCGGACTGCGATACGCCCAGGCTGGGGATGGTGATCGCCGGATCGCTGCCGCCCATCGCCGGCTGCCCGGCGGCGTTGTTGGCCACCAGCATCGCGGTGGCGCCCGCCGCCTGCACGTTTGCCGCCTTGACCACGAAGTTGCAGTTGCCGCGATCCACCAGCGCGATGTTGCCCGCCACCGCGGCCGCGTTGGCGATTGGCTCACAGCCATCGGTGGTGCTGACGCCGCCGCCGTCCAGCGCCGCGACCACGGTACCGCCGAAGTTGGCGGCGGTCGGCACCGGTCCGAAGTTGGCGAAACCGACGTCGTAGCTGCCGGCGATCACCGCCGGCGCGGTGACCTTCAGCACGCTGCGGTTGTCCAGCACGAGTGCCGCCTGGCCGTTGACGTTGCCGCCGGTCCAGACCAGTCGCCCGGTGTTGCGCAACGCGCTGGCGCGCTGGGCGGCGGTGAGCTGCGGGAAGGTCATGGCCAGGGTGTTGTCGTAGGCGAAGGTGGAATAGATGTCCTGGCGTCCGCTGAGGAAGTTGCCAGCCGAATTGGTAAACCCCTGGAAGCCCAGGCCGTGGCCGATCTCGTGCATCACCACGTTGAGGAAATTGATCTTGCCGGCGGGCGTGTTGCCATCGAGGCCGTAGTACCAGTCCGATCCGGTCAGGCAGTTGGGATTGACGCCGATGTCGCCGTTGAAACGCGAGTTGATGTCGATGAAACCGGGATTGAGGTCGCTGCCGGCCAGTGAATCCGCCAGCGCCGAGGAGTACCAGGTGTTGGGCACCAGGCCGGGTGCGAAGTCGGAGAACACGAAGGTGGTGCCGGCCGAACCGAGCGTGGCGCTGGTGGGCGTGCAGGCCAGCGGCTGGAAGCTGGCGCCGACGTAGATGGTGACGTCGCTCTGCAGTACCGAACCCCACAGATCCATCGCGAACTGGTAGGCGAAGGTGCGTTGGGCGCCAAGCGTGGTGCCGGGGTTCAGTCCTTCCGGCGCCTTCGGCGTCGGGTCGTCCAGGCCCAGGCCGGTGCCCGCGTCGCCGCTGACCAGGACCAGATCGGCCGCGGTGGCCGGCAGCGCGCCGGCGAGGGCCGCCAGCAAGGCGGCGCGCAACGGAATCATCCTACTCATCGCTGGCCTCCTTCGCCTGTTGCAGCTTCGAGGCGTCATCGGCGTGGCCGATGCGCAGCTGGCCGTCCGCGCCGCGGACGATCATCAGGTTGGTCATGCTGCTTTCCGGCACCGGCTGGGCCACGCCGCCGGCGGGCAGCCGACGCTGGCCGGCCTGCGCCTCGGCCTCGGTGACCGGGGCCACGAAGCCCTTCTTGCCCGCGCCCAACGGTTCGGCACGACGCGCCTTGGCGCTGGCCCCGCGCGATTGTTCGCTCAGTTGCCGGCGTTCCTCCTGGGTCAGCGGACGCAGCTTGCCGGTCTTCGGATCAATGGCGACCTTGCTGTCGGCGGCGGTGGCTTCGGCCTGCTGCGGGGTCGCGGCAGGCGGCGGGGACTGGGGACGGGCCTGGGCGGTCAGGCAGGCGGCGAAACCCGCCAGCAGCCACCAGGACGGATGCGAGTGCTTCATGAGGCGCTCCATGGCTGGACACAGGGACGCCTGCGCCCACCGGATCGCGACGGCCCGGGTGCAAGGACGCAGGGCGGACGGTGCCGGGCATGCAGCGGAGGGGGGAAACCCGGCCGGCGCAGTCTGCGCCGCGCGGCCGGGGGCTTCAATCAATGGCGATTACGTTCCGGACGGACGGATCAGACGATGCCGCCGCCCAGCATCAGGCGGCCGATGGCGACCACGATGACGATGCCGTTGAGCACCAGGCCGGTCTTGGCGCGGCCGCGGTTGCCGGCGGAGGTGAACAGGACGCCGATGGCGGCGATGATCGCGCCGATCGCGGCGAACGGAATCAGGAACCAGTTGCCCCATCCCAGCAGCGGGATCAGCGCCAGCACCATCCAGATCATCGCGACGATGCCCCACAACAGACTGATCAGACCCATCGATGTCGTCTCCACGCCGGAAAGGGCCGGCGATGTCCCGAGTATGGGTGCGGCGCGGCGGCGATCAAGCGGCCAGGCCGTGCATGCCTTCGATTTCGACCCGCAGTTCGCGCCGGCACACGTCGCCCAGCAGCATCAGGTAGGGCACGTCATTGCCCAGGCGCGCGGCCAGCTGCGTGGCGACTTCCCCGGCGTCGTCGGCGTCGCGCACGTAGACCTTCAGCCGCGCCGAGGCGTCGAGGTGGGCGGGCAGCTGCGGGCGCAGCGCGCGCGCCGCGCCGATCAGGCTGTCCAGGTTGGTCAGGGTTTCGTCCAGCTGGGCCTTCAGCGAATCGGCGTGCTGCGAGGCGTGGCCGACGATGGCGGCGGTGCCGGACAGGAACAGCGGCAGCGCCGGCGCCGAGGTCGGCAGCAGCGCGCGGGCGAAGCTCGGCGATTGCGGGCCGTATTCGCGCGGATAGCGATAGGCGCTGACCTGGCGCGGATTCTCCAGCGGCGTGCCGGCCACGCGCGCGCCCAGCCAGTACACCTGCAGGACGCGGCGGCCGTCGCGGCTGCCCACGGCGGTCGCCGCCGGCAGGGCGCCGGTGTCGAAGGGCCCCAACCCGCGCACGCGGCCCACGCAGAACTGGCGATAGCGCTCGTGATCGCCGTCGCCCAGGATGATCGCGTCCAGGTAGTTCCAGATGCGCAGCAGGTGCGGATAGCCGCTGGCCTGCCAGAAACCGGTCAGGCGCCGGTAGACGAGCTCGCCGGCGAGCAGGATGCCGCCTTCGGGTTCCAGCATTTCCAGCACGCCGAACTGCAGTTCGCCATCGCTGGCCCAGGTGATGCCGTCGTCGGTCACGCCGGAGGACACGGTCGCCGGGGAACGCCACACCTCCAGGCAGGCGGTGCCATGGAGCGGTTGCAGCGGAACGTGCAGGTAGCGCGGATCGGAAATCCGATCGCGGGTGGGCGCGGTATCGCCGAAACCGAAGATCGCCAGGGTGTCCGGCCGCTCCAGCTCGCGGGCCAGCGAGGCGACGGGGACATGGTCGACCGCCAGCCGTGCGGTGCTGGGCCGGAAGTCGGGGACGACGCTCATCTTTCGGTACGGATACGCATGAACAGGCCGTCATGATACCGCGCGGCCCGGCGATCCCGGCGCGCCGGCGCGGATATGCCATATTCAGTCCCGGCGGCGGATGATCCGCCGCAAACCACGGGAGTCGTGCCATGTCCGTCCGTCTTGCCGCCATGCTGGGGTTGGCCATCCTGCTGACCGGATGCGCCGGAACATCCAAGGTGATGCTGGGAACGGCGCGCGCGCCGATCGACCCGTCCCAGGTGCAGGTCTACAGCACGCCGCCGCCGGGCTCGGTGGAAATCGCCCAGCTCGAATCCACCAGCGCGGTCGGTTTCGGCACCCAGGGCCAGACTGATGCCGCGGTGGCCCGGCTCAAGCGCGAAGCCGCGGCGCTGGGCGCCAACGGCGTGGTCCTGATGGGCGTGGGGTCCAGCGGTTCCCCGGTCGGCATGTCGGTCGGCGCCGGCAGCTACGGCCGCCACAGCGGCGGTGGCGTCGGCATCGGCATCCCGACCACCCAGAAACGCGCCGCCGGCGTGGCGATCTACGTGCCGCCGGGCGCGGCGCCGCCGCCGGCGACCGTCCCGCCCGCCCGCTAGGTTTCCCGCATGCGCCTGCCAGGACGGCTGGCGACGTTGGCCGGACTGGCCATCCTCGTCGTCGCATCGAACGGTCTCGCCGCCGACAGCGTCTGTTTCGGCACGCCGGCCAACGGACGATTGGAAGACGCGGCGCGGATTCCCCGGTCGGGCGCCAATTTCCGTCCCTACAGTGATCTGGGCGTCCAGCTTGGGCGAACCCATGCGCATTCGCGCGTCGTGCGGGTGATCACGCAGGCCTACGCCACGCTGGAAAAATCGATGCCCGATCGCGTGTTCGTCTACGGCGAGTCGGGCTGGGCGCAGGGTGGACGCTTCCGCCCGCATCGCACCCACCAGAACGGACTGGCGATCGACTTCATGGTTCCCGTGCTCGACGAGACCGGTCGTTCGGTGCCGTTGCCGACCCGGCTCGACAACAAGTTCGGCTACGGCATCGAGTTCGATCGCGAAGGCCGCCATGGCCGCCATCGCATCGACTACGAAGCCATCGCTGAACATCTTCATGCCCTGCACGTGGCCGCTCGCCGCGAAGGCATCGCGGTGAACCGGGTCATCTTCGACCCGCAGCTGATTCCCGCGCTGTACCGCACCCGCCGTGGCGACTTCATCCGCAAGCAGGTGCGTTTCATGCCGGGGCAGGCCTGGGTCCGTCACGACGAGCACTACCACGTCGATTTCGGGATTCCGTGCCGACCATTGGAGGGATGACTCCCCGCTTCGCCGGGAAGCCGTGAAAGCTCGGACGGTTCCCATTCCCACAGTGTCGCGTGGAAGCTACGCTCGCCCTCCCGCAATCGATTCGGCCATGTCCGCGCCGGCATTCCGAGTCGCGCTGTTCCAAGGATTGCCATGAGAAAACTCCTTCCGGTCCTCGCGTTGTGCATGGTGGGAACCGCGCAGGGCGCGGTCAGCACCGAGATCCGCTGCTTCAGCTCCGAAGGCGCGCGCCCCATCCGCTTCGAGCTTCGCCTCTATCAAGACGCCGGGATCGGTTGGTTCGGAGGCGCGGTGCGCTACGCGGGTTCGCGCGACAGCCTGCCGCTGGTGCTGAAGAGCGAGAACGTGGAGGAAAGGGTGCCGGGCCGGCCTTACCAGTTCGTCACGACCTGGCTGGAGATGCTCGATGGCAGGGTCAATGGCCGCTACGAGATGGTGACCCAGGGGGTGCAGATCTACTCGATGGCCTACACGAATGCGCGCACGGGCAAACGAATGGAGTTTGCCTGGGCTGCGGATGTCGAGACTTCCGGGGAGGATGGTTGCCGGTGGTGAGCGGAAGCGGGCGGGCGGATGCAACGCATCGGCGGCCGCTTTCGGGTGGTGCCGGATCGCCATGACTCGGCGGTCGATCACTGGCTGGCGCCGACCGTCCTGGACGAGGTCGCATTGCCGGGCAGTGCGCTGACGGGATCAGACCCCAGCGGCGTGATCCCGTCGCGGACGGCGACGCATGCGGCCGTCAGCCCGTGGTGGCGCGAGGACGCCGGCGCGGGCTAGTTTCCGAACTCGCCGGCGGCATCTTCCCCGTCCTGCAGGTCGATCCGCTGGCCGCCCTCGTCCAGGGCCACCACCAGCGTTTCGTAGTGCCATTCACCGGCCTGCTTGCTGGCCTCCACGTACAGCGTGGCCGCGCCGCGGCTGCCCTTGAGCGGGATGGCCAGACTCGCCTCGCCGGAGGCGGCGCTGCCGTCGATGCTGCCCTGGACGAAATAGCCTGGCGTGATCGGTTCGCCCAGCGCCGCCACCACCGCGGCGTCGGCGCGGGCGCGGGAAAGCCCGGTCTGGTACGGCTCGGACGATTTCATCACGCCGAACACGAGCGCGAAGATCGCCGCGAAGAACGCGGCGAACAGCGCGAGCCCCGTCACCACCAGGACCGGCACGAACCACTTCCAGTTGCGGTTCCACCAGTTCGGCGGCGGGACGGGGGACTGGCTCATGGCATCACTCCGTGGGCTTCAGGCAGCGCTGGAAGAAATCCTCGGTGACCTTCAGCCGGTGCAGGTTGTCCTTGCCGCGCAGGCCATGCTTGGCGCCCGGGTAGGTCATCAGTTCGAACGGCACCGCGCGCTGCTGCAGGGCGCTCATCAGCTTGGTCGAGTTGGTGAACAGCACGTTGTCGTCGGCCATGCCGTGGATCAGCAGCAGCCGCGAGGTCAGGCCATCGACGTGGGTGAACACCGAACCTTCGCGGTAACCCTCCACGTTCGACTTCGGCAGATCCATGTAGCGCTCGGTGTAGTGGGTGTCGTACAGGCCCCAGTCGGTGACCGGCGCGCCGGCCACGCCGCAGGTGTAGGCATTCGAGGCCTTGGCCAGCAGCATCAGGGTCATGTAGCCGCCGTTCGACCAGCCGTACACGCCGATGCGCGAACCATCCACCCACGGCTGCGACTTCAGGAAGTCCACGCCCTTGATCTGGTCGACGACTTCCACGGTGCCCTGCCTGCGGAACAGCGCGTTGCCGAATTTCGCCCCGCGCCGCGGCGTGCCGCGGTTGTCCAGCGAGAACACCACGTAGCCATGCTGCGCCAGGTACTGATCGAAGGTCGGCGCCCAGGTGCGGCTCACGGTCTGGCCGGCGGGGCCGCCATAGACATACACCACCACCGGATATTTCTTCTTCGGATCGAAACCGGTCGGCTTGATCAGGCTGTAGTGCAGGGTCTGGCCATCCTCGGCCGACAGGGTGCCGTATTCGATGGGGCGATGCGCATCCTTGTATTTCGCGTACGGATGCTGCGGGTCGGCCAGATCGTTCTTCACCAGCGCGGTCAGCAGGCTGCCATCGGCGCGGTGCAGTTCCACCTGCGGCGGCGTGACCGGGTTGGACCAGCTGTCGATGTAGATCTCGGCGTTGTCACTGAAGGCCACGCCATGCATGCCTTCGGCGCGGGTGATGCGGGTGGGCTTGGCATCGCCGGCCAGGCTGACCGAATACAGGTGCCGTTCCAGCGGCGAAGCCTCGGTGGCGGTGAAGTAGACCAGCCCCTTGGCCTCGTCCAGCGCCGCCACGTCCTCGACCGTCCAGTCGCCGGAAGTCAATTGGGCCAGCGGCTTGCCGTCCTTGTCGAGCAGGTACAGGTGCTCGAAACCGCTCTTCTCCGACGACCACAGGATGCGACCGTCCTTGAGGAAGCGCAGGTTGTTGTGCAGCGGGATCCAGGTCTTGCTGGTCTCGGTGATCAGGGTGCGCTGCTTGCCGCTGTCCAGATCGGCTTCGATCAGTTCCAGCGTGCGCTGGTCGCGCGACTGCCGCTGGAAGGTGGGATGGCGCGGGTCGCGCCAGTTCACCCGCGCCAGGTAGATGTCCTTCTCCGCGCCGAGATCCAGCCACTTCGGCGCGCCACCCTTGGGCGAAATCACGCCGAGCTGGATCAGCACGTTCGGATCGCCGGCGGCCGGATAGCGCTGCTCGATGATGTCGGCGCGATCCGGGTACACCTCGAAGCGTTTCTGGATCGGCACCGGGCTCTCGTCGATGCGGGCGAAGGCGATGGCCGAATCATCCGGCGCCCACCAGTAACCGGTGTGGCGATCCATTTCCTCGTCGGCGACGAACTCGGCCACGCCGTTGCCGATCGTGTCCGAACCGTCGCGGGTCAGCTGGACTTCCTTGCCGCCGGCCAGATCGATCACCCACAGATTGCGCTCGCGCACGAAGCTGACGAAGCCGCCCTTGGGCGAGACCTTGGGGTCGGTGGCGAAACCGCCGCCATGGGTCAGCTTGCGCACCGCGTCGGCGCCGCTTTTGCCCAGGTCGTACAGGTACAGTTCGCCGCCCAGCGGGAACAGCAGGCGCTGGCCGTCCGGCGAGAACTGGTAGTCGACGATGCCCGACAGCGCGGCGATGCGCTGGCGCTCGCGGCGCGCCTTCTCTTCATCGCTCAGGGTCTCGGTGCCGGGCAGCACCACCTTGGAGTCCACCAGCATCCGGGTCTGCCCGCTGGCGATGTCGTACTCCCACAGGTCCAGCTGGAAACGGTTGTCCTGTTTGCCGCGCAGGAAAGTCACCCGCTTGCCGTCCGGCGAGGTCTTGGCCTTCATCAGCGAGGGACCGGAGAGCGACGCGTCGCCGGCCAGGGCTTCCAGGGTGAGTTTTTCGGCGTGGGCGGCGGGCATGGCGGCAATCTGGCAGGTGGCCGTCAGACAGGCGGCCAGGAAAAGTCCGGTCAACGGGCGGGCGAGCGCTTTCTTCATGACTTCACGGGTCCTTGGTTGAACAGGTGCTTGCGTTCTTCGTCGGTCAACGGCTGACCGGCGTTGGGATTCACCTGCTGGCGCAGCGCATACGCGCGCTGGGTGGCGGGGCGGGAGGCGATGCTTTCATGCCAGCGTCTCAGATTCGGAAATGCGTCGAAATCCGGCGGCAGCTTGTCGTAGGCGCGAATCCACGGATAGCTGGCCATGTCGGCGATGCTGTAGTCATCGCCGGCCAGGTAGGCGCTTTGGGCCAGGCGCTTGTCCATGACCCCATGCAGGCGGGCGACCTCGCGGCCGTAGCGTTCGATGGCGTACGGAACCGGCTCGGGCGCGTAGACGTTGAAATGGCCCATCTGCCCGGTCATCGGACCCAGCCCGCCCATCTGCCAGAACAGCCATTCCAGCACCGCGACACGGCCGCGCGGATCCGCCGGCAGGAACCGGCCGGTCTTCTCGGCCAGGTACAACAGGATCGCGCCGGACTCGAAAATGCTCTGCGGCGCACCGCCGTCGGCCGGCGCGTGATCGACGATCGCCGGCATCTTGTTGTTGGGGGAAATGGCGAGGAAATCCGGCTTGAACTGATCACCGGCGCCGATGTTGACCGGCTTGATCGTGTAGGCAAGCCCGGCTTCTTCGAGAAACAGGGTGATCTTGTGGCCGTTGGGGGTCGGCCAGTAGTAAAGATCGATCATCTTGGGGGCCCGGAGCATGAAAGCGCCGAGTGTAACGCCGCCTGCGGGTTGGCAGCAGGGGATCGGCCCGGTAACCTGCGCCCTTCCCCCGAGCATCGCATCCGACCCCCATGTCGCAACCGACTCCCGCGCGCCTTGGTTTCCTGCCCAACCTGATTTTCGCTTCCCGCTGGCTCCAGCTGCCGCTGTACCTGGGCCTGATCGTCGCCCAGGCGGTGTACGTGTTCCTGTTCCTGAAGGAACTGTGGCACCTGATCCATGACGCCAACACGCTGACCGAGCAGGGCATCATGCTGATCGTGCTGGGCCTGATCGACGTGGTGATGATCTCCAACCTGCTGGTCATGGTGATCGTCGGCGGCTACGAGACCTTCGTGTCACGGCTGCGGTTGCAGGACCATCCGGATCAGCCGGAATGGCTGAGCCACGTCAACGCCAGCGTGCTGAAGGTGAAACTGGCGATGGCGATCATCGGCATCTCCTCCATCCACCTGCTCAAGACCTTCATCGGCGCCGGCGAGCTGGGCCTGCCGCTGTGCGGCTCGCCGGACCACCTGGCCGCGCTCAACACGGTCGCCACCGCGTTGCAGGCCGGTTACAAGATGGCGGCGGTGAAGTGCACCACCGTGACCTCCGTGGGCGTGATGTGGCAGACCATCATCCACGGCGCGTTCATCCTGTCGGCCATCGGCATCGCCTACACCGACAAGGTCATGAGCGGCAGCGCGGTCAAGCGCGAGCATGCCGCGGCCCATTGAGGCGGCGTCATCGGGTTTCCACCGCGGCGTCCTGTAAAATGCCGCGGTGGATGTCTCTCACCTACTCGATGATCTGAACCCGGCGCAGCGCGAGGCCGTTTCCGCGCCGCCGGGCCATTACCTGGTCCTGGCCGGCGCCGGCTCCGGCAAGACCCGCGTGCTCACCCACCGCATCGCCTGGCTCAACGAAGTTGAAGGCGTGCCGACCCACGGCATCCTGGCGGTGACCTTCACCAACAAGGCCGCCGGCGAGATGCGCGCGCGCGCCGATCTGCAGCTGCGCAACGGCAGCCGCGGCATGTGGATCGGCACCTTCCATGGCCTGGCCCACCGCCTGCTGCGCCTGCACTGGCAGGAGGCGAAACTGCCGGAAACCTTCCAGGTGCTGGACAGCGACGACCAGATCCGCCTGGTCAAGCGGGTGGTGCAGCAGCTGGAGCTGGACGAGGCGCGTTTCCCGCCGCGCCAGATCGCCTGGTGGATCAACGCCCAGAAGGACGAGGGCCGGCGCGCCGAACACCTGCAGCCGGGCGAGGACATCTGGGCCGATACCCTGCGCCGGGCCTATCTGCTGTACCAGGAACGCTGCGACCGCGCCGGCCTGGTCGATTTCGCCGAACTGTTGCTGCGCGCGCATGAGCTGCTGCGCGACAACCCCGCGTTGCTGGCGCATTACCGCCACCGCTTCCGTGAACTGCTGATCGACGAATTCCAGGACACCAACGCCATCCAGTACGCGTTCGTGCGGGTGCTGGCCGGCGATACCGGCCATGTGTTCGTGGTCGGCGACGACGACCAGGCCATCTATGGCTGGCGCGGCGCCAAGGTCGAGAACGTGCAGCGCTTCCTCAAGGATTTCCCGAGCGCGCGCACGATCCGGCTGGAGCAGAACTACCGTTCCACCGCCAACATCCTCAACGCCGCCAACGCGGTGATCGCCCACAATCCCGGCCGCATCGGCAAGCAGCTGTGGACCGACAGCGGCGATGGCGAGCCGATCGATCTGTACGCCGCCTACAACGAAATCGACGAGGCGCGCTTCGTGGTCGAACGCATCCGACAGTGGGTGCGCGATGGCGGCAGTCTCAACGATGCGGCGATTCTCTACCGCAGCAACGCCCAGTCGCGGGCCTTCGAAGAGACCCTGCTGTCCGAACAGGTGCCCTACCGGGTCTACGGCGGCATGCGTTTCTTCGAGCGTGCGGAAATCAAGGACACCCTGGCCTACCTGCGCCTGATGGCCAACCGCGACGACGACGCGGCCTTCGAGCGCGCGGTCAACACGCCCGCGCGCGGCATCGGCGATCGCACCATGGACGAGGTGCGCAGGCTGGCCCGCGCCGACGCGCTGTCGCTGTGGCAGGCCGCGCGCCGGCTTGCCGGCGGCACGGAGCTGGCGGCGCGCGCGCAACGCCCTGGCCGGCTTTCTGGGCCTGGTCGACGCGCTGGCCGCGGAAACCGCCGAACTGCCGCTGCAGGACCGCATCGATCATGCGTTGATGCGTTCGGGCCTGCGCGAGCACTACGCCAACGAAAGCCGCGGCCAGCTGGATTCGCGCACCGACAATCTGGACGAACTGGTCTCGGTGGCCTCGCGTTTCGTCCGCGTCGACGACGAGGAAACCGAAGGCATGTCCGATCTGGTCGCCTTCCTCGCCTATGCGGCGCTGGAGGCGGGCGAGGGCCAGGCCCAGGCCGGCGAGGATGGCGTGCAGCTGATGACCCTGCATTCGGCCAAGGGACTGGAGTTCCCGCTGGTGTTCCTGGCGGGGCTGGAAGAAGGCCTGTTCCCCAGCAACAAGTCGCTGGACGAGAGCGGCCGGCTGGAAGAGGAACGCCGGCTGGCCTACGTCGGCATCACCCGCGCCCGGCAGAAGCTGGTGCTCAGCTTCGCCGAGGCGCGTCGCCTGCATGGACAGGACATGTACGGCATTCCCTCGCGCTTCCTGCGCGAGATCCCGGCGCCGCTGCTGAACGAGGTGCGGCCGCGCGTGCAGGTGTCGCGTCCGGCCGCCAGCTATGGTCCACGCCGCGATCTCGGCCACGCGGCGGTGGAGTCGCCCGCGCTGAAACTGGGCCAGAACGTCGTGCACGCGAAATTCGGGCGCGGTGTGGTAACTGATTACGAAGGCAGCGGCGCGCATGCGCGGGTGCAGGTCAGTTTCGACGAGGAAGGCAGCAAGTGGCTGGTGCTGGCCTACGCCAATCTGCAGGCGGTCTGACGCCGGCGGATTGATCCCGATCAAGGCGGGGCACGGCATTCCGGCGCGTAATGGTTCCACCCCATGACGACGGAGGTATCCCCATGTATCAGCGCATCCTGATTGCGACCGACGGGTCGGAGCTGGCGATGAAGGGCGTGGAGCAGGGATTGGTGCTGGCCAGCCAGCTCAAGGCCCAGGTGGCGGTGGTCACCGTCAGCGAACCCATCGTCACCGGCTTCGACGACGCCCTGGGCTGGGGCGCGGCCAACCGCTTCTCCACCGACTACCAGAAGGCCCAGGACGAAACGGCGCAGCGGATCTTCGAGGACGTCGGCCAGCGCGCGCAGGCGCATGGGCTGGCGATCACGCCGGTGCACATCCGCGACCGCTACGCGGCCGAAGGCATCATCGAGGCCGCCGCCGAACAGAAGGCGGATCTGATCGTGATGGCCTCGCACGGCCGGCGCGGGCTCGGGCGGCTGCTCATCGGCAGCCAGACCCACGAAGTGCTGACCCACAGCCACGTGCCGGTGCTGGTGGTGCGCTGATCCGCACGACGCGCGGCCAGTGGCCGCGGGCTTTCCGATGCCTGGCGACAGGGATGGGCCTTCTCTCCCCGGTCCCCGCAAGGCGGAAGGCTCGCGGCCACTGGCCGCGCAAACGTTGATCGCTTCCCAGCTTGCGGGAGAAGGTGTCCGAAGCGCGGATGGGGGCACTTGCGGACGCCATGCCTCCCTTCGCGGAAGGGGCCGTCACGAACCCGTGATTACGGCCTGCGACGGGATCCGCGACTCACCAGCCGTAGATCTTCCAGTACACCGGCGACACCGGGCCCTCGCCCTTGCTCTTGTCGAGCCGTCCGTCGCCGTTTTCGTCGATCAGGTAGTAGACCGGGCCGCGTGCGGGGGTCACCTTGACCATGCGCAGCTGGCCTGCCACGCGGTATTCCTCGATCACGTCGCCATTGGGTTCGGTGCGGACCGCGACCTGGGCGTCGGCCAGATCCACGGCCGGATCGTCCTGGGCACCGCCCATCGATGCGCAACCCGCCAGCAGCAACACGGCGAGTGCGACGGGTGCCAACGTCATGCGGGACATCGCGGACTCCTGGGGAATGACCGAGGTTTTGATTATGCGCCAATCGCCGCCAAGGTGTCGTGACGCCATGTCCGCGCCGGGGCGTAGAATCGCCGCATGAAACGACTAGTCCTGATCGACGGATCCAGCTACCTGTTCCGGGCATTCCACGCCCTGCCGCCCTTGACCAACGCCGCCGGCGAGCCGACCGGCGCCTTGTTCGGCGTGGTCAACATGCTGCGCGCCACGCTCAAGGAAAGGCCGGACTACGTGGCGTTCGTGCTGGATGCCAGCGGGCCGACCTTCCGCGACGCGCTGTACCCGGAGTACAAGGCGAACCGCCCGCCGATGCCCGAGGAGCTGCGCGCGCAGGTCGAACCGATGCGCCGGATCGTGCAGGCGCTGGGTTTTCCGCTGCTTTGCGTGGACGGCGTGGAAGCCGATGACGTGATCGGCACGCTGGCATTGCAGGGCGCCGCGCAGGGGATGGACGTGACCATCTCCACCAGCGACAAGGACTTCGCCCAGCTGGTGCGGCCCGGCGTGGCGCTGGTCAACACGATGAGCGGCAGCCGGATGGACTCGGCCGAGGCGGTGATGGAGAAGTTCGGCGTGCGGCCGGAGCAGATCGTCGATTTCCTCGCCCTGATGGGCGATGCGATCGACAACGTGCCGGGCGTGGAGAAATGCGGTCCCAAGACCGCCGCCAAGTGGCTGGGCGAGTACGGCACGCTGGATGCGGTCATGGCCGCCGCCGACGGCATCAAGGGCAAGATCGGCGAGAACCTGCGCGCCGCGCTGCCGCGGCTGCCGCTGAACCGCGAACTGGTCACCATCAAGACCGACGTCGTGCTGGAAGGCGGCGCGGACACGCTCGCGCTGCGCGAGCGTCATGTCGATGAACTGCGCGAGCTGTACGCGCGCTACGGCTTCAACCAGGCGCTGAAGGAGCTGGAAGGGGGAGCCGCCGGCGCGATTGCGGAAAAGGAGCCCGGGCGCGCGCGCGGAACCGGATTCGTATCCGGCCCGGCGCCGGCCGACGCGCCGGTGGACGCGGCGCTGTCCGCGCCCGGCCAGTACGAGGCCGTGTTGACCGAGGCGCAGCTGGATGCCTGGATCGCGCGCCTGGCGGCGGCGACCGAATTCGCCTTCGACACCGAGACCGACAGCCTCGACGCGATGCAGGCCAACCTGGTCGGCCTCAGTGTCGCGGTCGAGCCCGGCCAAGCCGCCTACGTGCCACTGGGACATACCTATCCCGGCGTACCCGCGCAGCTGGATCGCGATGCGACCCTGGCGAAGCTGGCGCCGCTGTTCGCCGACCCCGACCGGCGCAAACTCGGCCAGCACGGCAAATACGATCTGCACGTGCTGCGTCGTCACGGCGTGGCGGTGAACGGCTACGCCGACGACACCATGCTGGAGAGCTTCGTGCTCAATTCCGGCAGCAATCGCCATGACATGGACAGCCTGGCCAAGCGGTTCCTCGGCTACGACACCATCAAATACGAACAGGTCGCGGGCAAGGGCGCCAAGCAGATTCCGTTCTCGCAGGTCGCGCTGGACGACGCCACCCGCTACGCCGCCGAGGATGCCGACGTGACCCTGCGGCTGCACCGGGTGATGGCGCCGAAACTGGCCGCCGAATCCGGCCTGCTGGGCGTCTACCGCGACATCGAGATGCCGCTGGTGCCGGTGCTGGCCCGGATCGAGGCCAATGGCGTGCGCATCGATGGCGACGAACTGCGCCGGCAGAGCGCGGATCTGTCCAAGCGCATGCTGGCCGCGCAGCAGAAGGCCACCGAGCTGGCCGGGCGCAGTTTCAACCTGGATTCGCCCAAGCAACTGCAGGCGCTGCTGTTCGACGAGCTCAAGCTGCCGGCGGTGCTGAAAACCCCGACCGGCCAGCCCAGCACCAACGAAGAGGCGCTGGAAGCGATCGCCGATCAGCATGAACTGCCGCGCGTGATCCTCGAATACCGCGGACTGGCCAAGCTGCGCAGCACCTACACCGACAAGCTGCCGGAGATGGTCAATCCGGACACCGGCCGCGTGCACACCAGCTACCACCAGGCCGGCGCCGCGACCGGCCGCCTCTCCTCGACCGATCCGAACCTGCAGAACATTCCCATCCGCACCGAGGACGGCCGCCGCATCCGCAAGGCCTTCGTGGCGCCACAGGGCCGCAAGCTGATCGCCTGCGACTACTCGCAGATCGAATTGCGGATCATGGCGCACCTGTCCGAGGACCCGGGCCTGGTGCGGGCGTTCGAATCCGGCGCCGACATCCACAAGGCGACCGCGGCGGAAGTGTTCGGCCGCAAGCTGGAGGACGTGACCGGCAACGAGCGCCGCGCCGCCAAGGCGATCAACTTCGGCCTGATGTACGGCATGAGCGCGTTCGGACTCGCGCGCCAGCTGGGCATCGGCCGTGGCGAGGCGCAGGACTACATCGCGCTGTACTTCAGCCGCTATCCGGGCGTGCGCGATTTCATGGAGCGCACCCGCCAGCAGGCGCGCGAACACGGCTACGTGGAAACCGTGTTCGGCCGCCGCCTGTACCTGGAGTACATCAACAAGGGCACCCAGGGACAGCGTGCAGGCGCCGAGCGCGCGGCGATCAACGCGCCGATGCAGGGCACCGCCGCGGACATCATCAAGCGCGCGATGATCGGGGTGGACGCGTGGCTGGCCGACCACCGCGAGCGCGCGCTGATGATCCTGCAGGTGCACGACGAACTGGTGTTCGAAGCCGACGCCGATTTCGTGCCCACGCTGGTGGCCGAGGCCGGCGCGCGGATGTCGGCGGCGGCGCAACTCATCGTTCCGCTGGTGGTCGACAGCGGCGTCGGCGACGACTGGGATCAGGCGCACTGACGTCGATTTAGACGTCTAACCGGGGAAACCCGTTGGTAACCAGAAACTTGCGGGAAAGATGTCGAAACCGGGTGCGATTTAATTTCTGAACTGATGAGTTCAATAAAATGAATGCGACCTTAATTCCACGGATTCTTAACGGTAATCTTCACGAACCATCCATGTGGGAAATGGTCAGATAACTCGCGACAGATGCAACGTCTGTCGCGGATCTCTCCCATCCCCTGGAGCGATCTCCCGGAACGGCGACCCCTCCCCAGGTCCCGTTCCCCTGGCCCCGATGACCTCCCCCTGGTCTTCGGGGCTTTTTATTTGCCCGCGTATCGATGGCCGGCTCAATGCCGCGCCGGCGCGCTAACGTGTCGCCATCCCGAACGGAGCGCGGACATGGATTCCTTCCTGCACCAGATCTTCAATCTCTCGATGCCGTGGTGGGGGTTCGTCGCCCGCGCGGTGATCGTCTACTTCGCCTTGCTGGTGATGATCCGCGTTTCCGGCAAGCGCACGATGGGGCAGTTCACTTCGTTCGACATGCTGCTGGTGGTGTTGCTGGGCAACGCGGTGCAGAACGCGCTGCTCGGCGAGGATGCGTCGGTCGGTGGCGGCCTGCTGCTGGCGGCGACCCTGATGGCGATCAACTGGCTGGTCGGCCTGGCGTCGGCGCGCAACCGCCGGTTCGAGGCGCTGGTCGAAGGTTCGCCGGTCCTGCTGGCGCGCGAGGGCAAGGTCTACAAGGACGTCCTGCGGCGCGAGCTGATCAGCCGCGAGGACTTCGACAAGGCGATGCGCGAGGCCGGCATCGACGCCATCGACGAAATCCACCTGGCGGTGCTGGAAACCAATGGTCACATCACCCTGGTGGCGCGACACGGGTGAGGCTGGCGCCGCCTTCGAGCGAGCGGCGTTGGGGAGAACCCCGCCTGGCCGGGTCTCAGGCCAGTTCGTTCAACCAGTCGCGCGGGCGCAGGTAATCCTGCAGCCGCTGTTCGGCGCTGCCGCTTTCCGGCTGGTAGCCGTACTCCCAGCGCACGCGGGGCGGCAGGCTCATCAGGATCGACTCGGCGCGGCCCCCGCTCTGCAGGCCGAACAGGGTGCCGCGGTCGTAGACCAGGTTGAACTCCACGTAGCGGCCACGGCGGTACAGCTGGAATTCGCGTTCGCGCTCGCCATACGGGGTGTCGCGGCGGCGTTCGACGATCGGCAGCCAGGCGTCCAGGAAGCCGTCGCCGACCGCGCGCAGGTAGCCGAAGTCGGCGTCGAAATCGCCGTGCAGGTCGTCGAAGAACAGGCCGCCGATGCCACGCGTCTCGTCGCGATGCTTCAGGAAGAAATACTCGTCGCACCACGCCTTGAAGCGCGCATGGCAGGCGGGGTCGTAGGCATCGCAAGCGGCTTTGAGCGCGGCATGAAAGTCGCGCGCATCGGCCTCGTCCGGAGCCATCGGCGTCAGATCGCTGCCGCCGCCGAACCAGGATTTGGTCGTGCGGATGTGCCGCGTGTTCATATGCGCCGCGGGGACCAGCGGCGAGCGCAGATGCGCGACCAGCGAGATGCCGCTCGCCCAGAAGCGCGGATCCTCCGCCGCGCCGGGGATCTGGGCGCGGAATTCGGGCGAGAACTCGCCCCAGACGGTGGAGATGTT
>NZ_JBQCIJ010000062.1:0-19843 GCF_051953815.1 Pseudoxanthomonas sp.
CGCCCCCTATTTGGGGTGCGGCCCCCCGCTACGGCCGCCCCTGTTTGGTGGCGGGGCCCCCCGGCCCCCCCGCCTACGGGGGTGGGTTTTCCGCCAGGAGCAAATCCCCCTCGGTCCCCCTTCTGCGAAGGGGGAGGCAAAGCGCGAGCGGTTCCGCGATCCGGATAATCGCCCGCCTTCACGAATCTCGGCTTGCAACGACCGCATGGTCGGTCATTCCGAATTCCGAATTTCCAAGCCCGTCATCCGAATCCCTCATCCCGAATCCCGAGGCCCGAAGCCCCAATCCCAATCCCAATCCCAATCCCAAGCCCAAGCCCAAGCCCAAGCCCAATCCCCAGCCCAATCCCCAGCCCAATCCCCAGCCATCCGGAGCGTCCATCCCCCTGCCCGTATAATCCCCAGCCTCCCCGACCCGCCCTGCGAGCCGCCGTGTCCCCCAGTCCTGAACCCGTCGTCAGCGAACTCATCGACCTGCTCTCGCTGGAGCGGCTGGAGGACAACCTGTTCCGGGGCCAGAGCCGCGACATCGGCACCAAGTACGTGTTCGGCGGACAGGTGCTGGGCCAGGCGCTGTCGGCCGCGCAGGCCACGGTGGAAGGCGAAGGCGAGCGCCGGGCGCATTCGCTGCATGCCTACTTCCTGCGCGCCGGCAACATCGAGGCGCCGATCGTCTATGAGGTGGACCGCACCCGCGATGGCGGCAGCTTTTCGGTGCGCCGGGTCACCGCGATCCAGCATGGCCGGGTGATCTTCTTCTGCGCGGCCTCGTTCCAGGGCGAGGAGCCCGGCGCGGAACACCAGTTGTCGATGCCCGAGGTGCCGCAGCCGGAAGATATCGATCCGGCGCCGGCCGTGCCCGCCGAGGTGATGGCGACGCTGCCGATCAAGGTCCAGCGCTGGCTGTCGCGGCGCGGGCCGTTCGAGTTCCGCCACGTGTATCCGCGCGACGAACTGAATCCGCCCAAGCGCCCGCCGTTCCAGCAGGTCTGGTTCCGGCTGAGCGAGAAGGTCGGCGATTCGCCGGAACTGCACCGCGCCCTGCTCGCCTACGCTTCCGATTTCCAGTTGCTCGGCACCGCCACCTACCCGCACGGCATCAGCTACTACCAGCCCAACGTGCAGATGGCCTCGCTGGATCACGCGCTGTGGTTCCACCGTCCGTTCCGCGCCGACGACTGGCTGCTGTATTCCATCGACAGCCCCAGCGCGCAGGGTTCGCGCGGGCTGGCGCGCGGGCAGATTTTCGATCGCCATGGCCGGCTGGTCGCCAGCACCGCGCAGGAAGGCTTGATCCGGGTGGTGCCCGACGCGCAGGCCGCGGCCGCCGTGCCGGCCAGGGACTGATCGACGATGCGCCAGATTTTCACCAGCCAGCGCCTGGAAACCGTCGAAGGCGTGGCCAAGCTGCTGCGCGACGCCGGCATCGAGGTCCACATCAGCAACGAGCGCTCCTATCGCGGCAAGCGCGGCAGCCAGTTCCGCTACACCGAGCCGGTGCCGAAGGGCCTGCAGCCGGCGGTGTGGGTGCGGCATCCGGAAGACCAGCCGCGCGCGCGCCAGATCCTGCGCGAGGCCGGGCTGCTGGAAACCACCCGCCCCGGCGCCGGCCCCGCGCCGTTGACCTTCACCAGCACCCAGGACGACCCGCCCAGGCGAAACTCCTGGGCCTGGCGCATCCGCCTGATCCTGCTGGGCCTGATCGCGGTGGCGGCGGTGTTCACGGTGCTGCGCCACCGCGCGCCGCGTCCGGCCGCGCCGGCGCCCGCGCCCGCCACGGCGCCGACCGCCGCGCCCGCGCCGCCGGCGCCGGCCGACGGCGAGGAAGAGGACGCCATGCGGGTGCAGGTGAAGCCGGCTTCCGGCAACTGACCGGTCCGGTCACATTTTCCGGGCGGTCTCGTCCCGGGGACCAGGAACCCATGGAAGCCCCGCCCCGATGAACGCCCAGACCCTCGAACTGATGCTGCAACACGAGCTGCCCGCCGCCGCGCGCGGCAGCCAGGATGCCTACGGCCGCATCGTCGGCGCCTGCCAGAACACGGTCACCGCGATCGCCTTCGCCATCACCCGCGACGTGCAGGCCAGCGAGGACATCGCCCAGGAAGCCTTCCTGCGCGCCTGGCAGCAACTGGACCGGCTGAAGAACAGCACCAGCTTCCTGCCCTGGCTGCGCCAGATCACCCGCAACCTGGCGCGCGACTACCTGCGCACCCAGCACCACAAGCCGATGTCGGGCGAAGCGGCGGAACTGGCGATCAACCTGACCGCCGATCCCTCGCCGTCGCCGGCCGAACACCTGCTGCGCACGGAAGAGGAAGTCGTCGCGGCCGACATCATCTCGGCGTTGCCGGAGGACAGCCGCGAAACCTTGCTGCTTTACTACCGCGAGGGCCAGAGTTCGCAGCAGGTGGCTGGACTGCTGGGCCTGAGCGACGCGGCGGTGCGCAAGCGGCTGTCGCGGGCGCGCGGCATCGTGCGCGAGGAAATGCTCAGGCGTTTCGGCGAATTCGCCCGTTCCAGCGCGCCCGGCGCGGCCTTCACCGTGCTGGTGGTGAGCGGCCTGATGAGCGCGGCGCCGGTGGCCAGCGCCGCGATAGCGATCGGCGCCGGCGCGGTCGGCGTGGGTTCGGCCAGCGCCGGCAAGCTGGGCGCCAGCGGGCTGGGCGTGTCGTCGCTGTCCGGCGGCACCGCGATGGGCACGCTGATGGGCTCCTTCGACGCGTTGACCCACGGCGGCGCCACCGCCGGTTTCTCGGTGGGCGCGGTGGTCGGCGGCATTGTCGGCGGCGCGCTGGGCGCCTATTTCGGCGGCCGCCTGCTGCTGGGCTTCGCCGACACCGAAGCCGAACGCGCGCCATTGCGCCGCTTCATCCGCATGAATACCGCCACCGCCGCGGTGGTCGGCATCCTCATCATGGCGGCGGCCATCTTCAGTCGCGGCTGGCTGCCGATGACGCTGGTGGCGGTGATCGGCATGAGCGTCATCAACTACCAGTGCATGGTGCCGTTGCGCCGGCTGATGAAACCGCTGGTGGCGCGCGACGTGGCCCGGCGCGGGCACAAGCGGATGGCCTGGATGTACGAGAGCATGTACGGCGCGACCGGCGTACTGGTGGCCTCGGTGCTGGCGTTCGGCGGCCTGGTCATCTCGATGAAGGTGTCGGGGCGGCTCTGAAGGGCGTCGCCTCGGGGCTGCCGGGCGGCCTCGCGGCGCCGTTCTGGTTTGCGCTGGAATGACGATGGCGGGATCTGCGGCGCGTTTCCGCTCCGTCGTCCCGGCGAACGCCGCGCCCGTTGCCGGCTCCGAATCGCGGCCGGGTCACATCGCGTTCCCCCGGGCGTCTGTGCTTCCATAGCCGCCCTGGAGCCGACCGCCGATGACCGCCGCCACCGCCCCGCTGGAACTGACCCTGCGCCATGAGTTCCCCGCCGCCCAGCGCGGGGACCGGGATGCCTACGGGCGGATCATCGGTGCCTGCCAGAACACCGTGACCGCGATTGCCTATGCGATCACCCGCGACGTGCACGCCAGCGAGGACATCGCCCAGGAAGCCTTCCTGAAGGCGTGGAAGCATCTGGGCAGCCTGAAGAATCCGGACAGCTTGCTGCCGTGGCTGCGCCAGATCACCCGCAACCTGGCCCGCGACCACCTGCGCGCCGGGCAGTACCGGCCGATGACCGGCGAGGCGGCCGACATCGCCATCGAACTGGCCACCGACACCGCGCCGACGCCAGCGGAGCGGGTGCTGCAGACCGAGCAGGAACGGGTGGCCGCCGACGTCATCGCCGCGCTGCCGGAAGACAGCCGCGAGGTACTGCTGCTGTACTACCGCGAGAGCCAGAGTTCGCAGCAGGTCGCGCATCTGCTGGGGCTGACCGACGCGGCGGTACGCAAGCGCCTGTCGCGGGCACGCGGCTATGTGCGCGAGGAACTGATGAAGCATTTCGGCGAGTTCGCCCGCAGCAGCGCGCCGGGTGCGGCCTTCGCCAGCGCCGTGCTGGGCGCGCTGGCGGTGGGCGCGCCGCCGACCGCCGCCGCCGCGGTGCTGGGCACCGGTTCGGCGCTGGCCGGCAAGGGCCTGCTGAAGGTGCTGGGCGCGTCGTTCGGCGCGGTCGCCTTCGGCCTGATTGGCGGCATCGGCGCGGTCTGGTTCGGCATCCGCAAGCAGCTGCGGGAGCCGTTCGACGCCCAGGAACGCCGTGGCCTGATTCTTTACGGCGCGGTCAGCACCGCGATGATCCTGCTGTTCGTGATTGGCGCCACCGCGCTGTCGAAGGTACCGGGCTGGATTCCGCACGTGCTGCTGACGGCGGCGTACTGCGGCGGCATCATGTGGTCGTGCAGCCGCTGGCTGCCGCGGATCCTGGCGCGCCGGCGCGCGCGCGACATGGCGGCGGATCCCGTGGCCGAAACCGCCAACGAGGCGCGTCGGCGCAAATGGCGCGTGGTCGGCGTGACCATCGGACTGGTGGCGGGTTTCGGTGGCCTGCTGTACGGATTGATCGCGAGCGGGCGGTTGACCTTCTGAGCCGAGCCACCCGCGCTTTTTTCGTCCGTTGGCGGTTGCGGCGCGCCGCCATGGCGGTGGATGACAACCGGGAAAATGTCCTGCCTCCTGGCTGGCGTTTCCGGCGTTCTGATGTCCCCCGCGACCCGGGGTCGAAACGGATTGAAGGAAAAGTTGAAAGAAAAGATCCGCCGGGGAGGGGTGAACGGTCGCCCCGTGGGTTCCCGGCCGGTTCATTTTCACGTCGCGACTGACGTCGCTCCTGCATGGGTCCATCAAGAAGCCGCCGCGGACACGACACCGGCCGCGCAAGGCGGCCGGTGTGCGTGGAAACGACGGATTGCGCGGTTCAGTGCGGCGAACGCGGCTTCAGTTCGTCCTGGCCAAGGAAACCGTCCTTGTTGGCGTCGAGCTGATCGAAGCGTTCTGCCAGGCGCGGCTTGCCCTTGGCTTCGTCGCGGCTGATGCGGCCATCCTTGTTGGTGTCGGCGGCGGCGAAACGCTCGGCGCCGCGCGCCTGCATGCGCTGCTGGAACTGCGCGCGGCGGTTGGCGTCGGCGGCGTCGATCTCGGCGCGGGTCAGCTTGCCGTCCTTGTCGGTGTCGGCATTGGCGAACCATTCGTCGCGGCGCTGCTTGCCGCGCAGTTCGCGATCCTTGGCGTCGACGTAGCCGTCGCCGTTCGCGTCCATCTTCGCGAAGTGCTCGGCGAAGCGCGGCTGCCCGGCCGCTTCGGCCTTGCTGATGCGGCCGTCGCCATCGGTATCCAGCTGCTTCATCATGCCGCCGTGATCGCCGCGGCCGCGACGGTGGCCGTCGCCCATGCCATGCCGGCGATGCGGGCGCTCTTCGGCGCTCAACTTGCCGTCCTTGTTCTTGTCGAGCGTGTCGAAGTGCTCGGCCAGGCGCGGATGCGCGGCGGCCTCGGCGCGATCGATGACGCCGTCGCCGTTCTTGTCCAGGGTCGGACGGGAAGCGCCGGCGGCCGGCGCGGACTGGGTGGCGGCGAAGGCGGTGCCTGCGCCCAATGCGGTCAGCACGGCCACCACGAGCAGGGTCTTGTTGCGGGTCATCTGCGGGTTCTCCTGATCACGCGGCGCGGTTGCGCCACTGACCGGGAAAACGCCCGGGCGCCGCGTTGGTTGACGCGGCGACGGGCGGATTCAGTTTCCAGCCGGTCGCATGCGCCGCGACGACGGGCGCGCAGTATGCTGGCCGCATGGTCCACGCCTTCGCCCGCGCCGTTTCCATCCTCGGCCACCCGATGCTGGTGTTGCCGGCCGCCGCGCTGCTGCTGGCGGCGCGCACGCTGGGCGTGCGCGAGGCGGCGTGGATGGGATTGGGTTTCGCCGCGTTCGCCGCGCTGGTGATGGGCTGGTCCGGCTGGCAGGTGCGGCGCGGGCGCTGGCAGCACGTGGACGCCAGCCGGCACGAGGAGCGCCGGACCTTGAACCGTCTCCTGCTGGCGGCGCTGGCGCTGGCGGCGGTGCTGGCCTGGTTCGCTGGCCAGCCCGCGCAGCTGGCGCTGGGCCTGGCGCTGGCGGCGGCGCTGATCGCGGTGGCGATGCTCGGCGCCCGCTGGTGCAAGCTGTCGCTGCACATGGCGTTCGTGGTGTACGCCGCGATCCTGCTGTCGCAGGTTCATCCGGCCTGGGGCATCGGCGCGGGATTGTTCGCCGCGCTGGTGGCGTGGTCACGGCTTGAGCTGCGGCGGCACGTGCCGCGCGATCTGGTGGCCGGCGTGCTGGCCGGCGCGGGCGCGGGCGCCCTCTTCATCTGGCTTGCGCCAAGACTGGCGGCATCGTGATGGGCAACAATCCTCCGCAGCCGGCCGAAGACCTGCGCCTGTTCCATACCGGCGAACATCCCTGCGGCTACTGGCCGGATCGGAATGCGCGCGATCTGGTGCTGGACCCGCGCGATCCGCGCCTGCCCATGTTCTATCCCAATGCGCTGGCGTGGGGCTTCCGCCGTTCCGGCGACATCGTCTACCGGCCGCACTGCCTGGGCTGCCAGGCCTGCGTGGCGGTGCGGATTCCGGTGGCGCGGTTCGAACCGGATCGCAGCCAGCGCCGCTGCGCGCGGCAGAACCAGGACGTGGAGGTGCGGGTGGTGGCGGCCGAACGCGGCGCCGAGCATCTGGCGCTGTACCAGCGCTACCTGAGCGCGCGCCACCCGCTGGGCGGCATGGACGATCATGGCGCGGTGGAGTTCGAGCAGTTCCTGATCGGCAGCTGGGCCAACAGCCGGTTCCTGGAACTGCGCGAGCATGGCCGCCTGCTGGCGGTCGCGGTGACCGACCTGCTGCCGGAAGCGCTGTCGGCGGTCTACACCTTCTACGATCCCGAATTGACCGCGCGCGGGCTGGGCACGCTGGCGATCCTGCGCCAGATCGCCTGGGCGCGCCGCGAGGGCCTGCCCCACCTGTACCTGGGTTACTGGATCCACGGCCATCGCAAGATGGACTACAAGCGCCGCTTCCATCCGCTGGAAGCCTACGACGGCCGCGGCTGGCGGGATTTCCAGCCGCCACCGGATCCGTAACCGCGCTGTCATCGGCGGCGGCGGCGCCCATGTCAGAATATCGGCATGCGAACCTTCCTCCTGCCCGCCTGCCTGCTTTCCCTGCTGACTGCCTGCGTGAACGTCAACGTGCACGGTGATCCCGCCGCCACTCTCGCCGACCGCTCCGCGCGACTGCGCGTGGCCACCTACAACACCTCGCTGTATTCGGACGAGGCCGGCGGGGTGATCCGCGAACTGGAACGCGACAGCGCGCACGCGCGCAAGATCGCCGCGGTGCTGCAGAAGGTGCGCCCGGATCTGGTGCTGCTCAACGAGTTCGATTACGACGACGCCCACCGCGCGGCAGATCTGTTCCAGCAGCGCTATCTGGAAGTCGCCCAGCCCGGCGGCGGCGATGCACTGCGCTATCCCTACCGCTACCTGGCCCCGGTCAACACCGGCGTGCCCAGCGGCCTGGATCTGGACAACAACGGCGAGGCCGGCGGCGAAGGCCGCGCGCGCGGCAACGACGCCTGGGGCTACGGCCTGCACCCGGGCCAGTACGGCATGCTGGTGCTGTCGAAGCATCCGATCGACGCCGCGCAGGTGCGCACGTTCCAGTTGCTGCGCTGGAGCAGCCTGCCAGGCGCGGCGCGCCCGATCGATCCCGCCACCGGCAAGCCGTGGTATCGCGACGAGGTGTGGACGCGGTTGCGGCTGTCGTCGAAGTCGCACTGGGACGTGCCGGTGCGCACGCCGACCGGCGTGGTGCATTTCCTGGTGTCGCATCCGACGCCGCCGGTGTTCGACGGTCCGGAGGATCGCAACGGCGCGCGCAATCACGACGAACTGCGCCTGTGGCATGAGTACATCAGCGCCGGCGACAAGCCGTGGCTGTGCGACGACGCCGGCGCCTGCGGTGGTCTGGCGCAGGATGCGCGCTTCGTCATCGCCGGGGATCTCAACAACGATCCGGTCGACGGCGACGGCCGCCACGACGCCATCCTGGAACTGCTAGAACATCCGCGAGTAATGCGCCACCCCACCCCGCAGAGCGCCGGCGGCACGGAAACCGCTGAAGCCTACGCGGCCAAGGGCATCGCCCATCGCGGCGCGCCCGGCCACGTCACCGGCGACTTCGGCCCCAAGGCCGGCGCGATGCGGCTGGACTACGTGCTGCCCTCCACCGGCTTCGCCTACGAGGGCGGCGGCGTCTTTTGGCCCGCGAAGGCCGACGCCGACGCCGACGCCGCCATCGCCGATGGCAGCGATCACCATCTGGTGTGGGCGGATCTGGGGCTCTGAATACTTCCGCAGGAGCGACGTGAGTCGCGAAGGCGGGATGTTCGGCGGCTACGAACCCACCACCGTG
Source organism: Pseudoxanthomonas sp. (assembly GCF_051953815.1). GTDB lineage: Bacteria > Pseudomonadota > Gammaproteobacteria > Xanthomonadales > Xanthomonadaceae > Pseudoxanthomonas_A. The sequence goes on from NZ_JBQCIJ010000062.1 coordinate 8,388, forward strand.
GTGCGCGGGCTGAAACCGATGGCGCCGTCGCTGCGGGCGGAGACGATCATCTTGACCATGCTGCCGGGCACCATGACTTCGATCTGCACGGTCTTGCCGTCCGGCGCGAGGCCTTCCAGGGTCATCTCGATCAACGCGCCGGCGGTGTCGATCTCGCGGCACAGGATGTGCGGTTCGCCGCCTTCCACCTGCACCAGGTAGGGCTTGATGGCCTCGCCCAGCGCTTCCAGCGCCTGCGGGAAGAAGAACACCGCGTAGCCTTCGTTTCCGTTCATCGTCGATTCCTTACTTGAGTTCGATGCCGAGGGCTTCGGCGGCGTCGCGCGCGATGGCGCGGGCGGTGTCGATGTCGGCGGCGCGCGCCAGGGTCACGCCGACCCGGCGATGGCCTTCCACCCGCGGTTTGCCGAACAGGCGCAGCGCGGTGTCCGGCGCGGCCAGTGCCTGGTCCACGTTGGAGAACACCGGCACGCCATGGCCATGCGCCAGCACCGCGCACGAGGCGGACGGACCCTGCTGGCGGATGACCGGAATCGGCAGGCCGAGGATGGCGCGCGCATGCAGCGCGAATTCGCTCAGCTCCTGCGAGACCAGGGTGACCAGGCCGGTGTCGTGCGGGCGCGGCGAGACTTCGCTGAACCAGACCTCGTCGCCTTTCACGAACAACTCGACGCCGAACACACCCCAGCCACCCAGATTGTCGGTGACCGCGCGCGCCACCGCCTGCGCGTTCTCCAGCGCGCGCGCCGACATCGGCTGCGGCTGCCAGCTTTCGCGGTAGTCGCCGTCGCGCTGCAGATGGCCGATGGGTTCGCAGAACGAAGTGCCGCCGGCATGGCGCACGGTCAGCAGGGTGATTTCGTAGTCGAAGTCGATGAAGCCCTCGACGATGCAACGGCCGGCGCCGGCGCGCCCGCCGGTCTGCGCGTATTCCCAGGCCGGGGCGATGTCGGCGTCGCCGCGCACCGTGCTCTGGCCCTTGCCGGAGGACGACATCACCGGCTTGACCACGCACGGCAGGCCGATGGCGGCGATGGCCTCGCGGTACTCGGCCTCGGTATCGACAAAGCGGTACGGCGAGGTCGGCAGGCCGAGGGTTTCGGCGGCCAGCCGGCGGATGCCCTCGCGATCCATGGTCAGCCGGGCGGCGCGGGCGGTCGGGATGACCCGGGTGGCGCCTTCGGCTTCCAGCGCCACCAGGGTGTCGGTGTGGATGGCCTCGATCTCCGGGACGATCACGTGCGGGCGTTCCCGCGCGACCAGCGCGCGGACCGCGGCCGGATCCAGCATGTCCAGCACGTGCGACCGGTGCGCGACCTGCATGGCCGGGGCATCGGCGTAACGGTCGGCGGCGATGACTTCCACGCCCAGCCGCTGCAGTTCCAGCGCGACCTCCTTGCCCAGTTCGCCCGACCCGAGCAGCAGGACCCGGGTGGCGTGGGGGCTGAGCGGGGTGCCGAGGTCGACCATGGGGCGGGATTCCGATGCGGGAGGGAGCGGCATTCTACCGGCCCGGACCGGCCGCCCGACGAACGGCACTTGCCAGTTGATATCATTTTGATATCTTTCATTCCAACAAGGAGAGACCACCCATGAAAGAGAACCCCATCCGCTCGCTGCCCGGCATTCCCTTCCTGCTCGCCCTGCTGGCCGTGACCGCCCTGGCCGTCTGGCTGTTCGCCACCGGCCTCGGCCCCGACCCGAAGCATTCCGGCGTCGTGTCCGGCATCCGCATCGCCTCCGGCGTCATCCTGGGCGCGCTCGCCTTCTTCAGCCTGATCGGCCTGTACACCGTGCAGCCCAACCAGGCGGCGGTGATCAGCCTGTTCGGCAAGTACGTCGGCACCGTCAAGGACAACGGCCTGCGCTGGAACAACCCCTTCTACTCCAAGAAGAAGGTCAGCCTGCGGGTGCGCAACTTCGAAAGCGGCAAGCTGAAGGTCAACGAGCTGGATGGCAGCCCGATCGAAATCGCCGCGGTGATCGTGTGGCAGGTGGTCGATGCCTCCGAGGCCGTCTACAACGTGGACGACTACGAGAGCTTCGTGCACATCCAGTCCGAATCCGCGCTGCGGGCGATGGCCACCAGCTATCCCTACGATCAGCACGAGGAAGGCCAGCTGGCCCTGCGCAGCCACGCCACCGAGATTTCCCAGCACCTGAAGAACGAACTGGCCGAGCGCCTGGCCGACGCCGGCGTGCAGGTCATCGACGCGCGCATCAGTCACCTGGCCTACGCGCCGGAAATCGCCCAGGCGATGCTGCAGCGCCAGCAGGCCAACGCGGTGATCGCCGCGCGCACCCGCATCGTCGCCGGCGCGGTCGGCATGGTCGAGATGGCGCTGGCCGAACTGCAGAAGAACGGCGTGGTGCAGCTGGACGAGGAACGCAAGGCGCAGATGGTCAGCAACCTGCTGGTGGTGCTGTGCGGCGACCGCAGCACCCAGCCGATCGTCAACACCGGCTCGCTGTACTGAGCCGGGCAACGGGCAGGCGTCGTGGCCGAGAAGAAAGCCTATCCCCTGCGCATCAACGCCGACGTGCTGAACGCGGCGCAGCGCTGGGCCGATGACGAACTGCGTTCGCTCAACGCGCAGATCGAGTACGTGCTGCGCGATGCGCTGCGCAAGGCCGGGCGCCTGCCCAAACCCTCGTCGCCGGAATCCGAAGACGACAACTGATGCCGCGTTCCGGCGCACGGCGACGGATTCGCGAGGATGCAAAAGGAGAGCAACATGAGCAAGCGCTGGACCTACCAGGTCATCGAAGTGAAGCCCGGCCTGATGGGCGGACTCAAGCACGAGGAACTGCAGAACGAGCTCAATCGCCAGGGTGCGCAGGGCTGGGAACTGGTGAACATCATCGTGCCGGCACCGATGACCGCGGTGCAGATGATCTTCAAGAAGGAGATCTGAGATGCGCGCTTCTTTGTGGATTGCGCTGGTGCTGGGCGCGCTGTTCTCCCCGGCCGGCTTCGCCGCCGACGCGCCCGGCGCGCTCGCCAATCGCCTGCTGGACCACTTGCAGGCCGGTGAATACGCCGCCGCCGAAGCGATGTTCTCGCCGGAAATGGCCGCGGCGGTCCCGCAGGACAAGTTGAAGGCGGTGTGGGAATCGCTGCCGGCGCAGATGGGCGGATTGCGTACGCGCGGCGAGCCCAGGGTCATGCCCCAACAGGACATGCAGGTGGCGTTGATCCGGCTGGAGTTCGCCAACGGCGCGATCAACGCGCAGGTCGCGGTGGATGCGCAGGGCAAGGTGGCCGGCTTCCTGCTGCAGCCGGCGCCGCCGGCGGCCGCCACGCCGGTTCCCGCCGATGCGTCCTACCAGGAACGCGAACTCACCGTGGGGACCGGCGAACAGGCGCTGGCCGCGACCCTGGCGATGCCCAAGGGCGCCGGTCCCTTCCCCGCCGTGGTGCTGGTGCATGGCTCCGGCCCGCAGGATCGCAACGAAACCATCGGCCCCAACCGCCCGTTCCTGGACATCGCGCGCGGCCTGGCCGCGCAGGGCGTCGCGGTGCTGCGCTACGAGAAGCGCAGCAAGGCCCGTCCCCAGGATTTCAGCGGCAAGTCGTTCACCGTCGATGACGAGGTGACCGACGATGCAGTGGCCGCCGTCGCCACGCTGCGCGCGCAGCCCGGCATCGACGGCAAGCGCGTGTTCGTGCTCGGGCACAGCCAGGGCGGCATGCTGGCGCCGCGCATCGCCCGGCGCTCCGGCCAGGTGGCCGGGCTGATCCTGTTCGCCGCGCCCGCGCGTTCGCTGTTGACCCTCCTGCCGGAGCAGAACCGCTACCTGCTCGCGCAGCAGGGCCCGCCCAGCCCGGAAAAGCAGGCATTCCTGGACAAGCTCGACGCCCAGATCGCCAACGTGCGCGGCAACGCGCCCGACGACTCCACCGATACCCCGCTGGGCCTGCCCGCCCGCTACTGGCGCTCGCTGGAAGCGATCGATCCGGTGGCCGACGCCAAGGCGGGCGCGCTGCCGCTGCTGCTGTTGCAGGGTGGCCGCGATTTCCAGGTCGTCGACGCCGACTGGCGACGCTGGCGCGACGGTCTGGCGGGTGATCGCAACGCCACGTTCAAGCACTACCCCGCGCTGAACCATCTGGGCATCGCCGGTGAAGGCGCCGGCTCCCTGTCCGAGTACCAGCGGCCAGGCCAGGTCGACGCGCAGCTCGTCGCCGACATCGGCGGCTGGATCAAGGAACACTGAGCATGGCCCGTGAGTTCACCGTCGCCCCGCTCGATCGCTGGACCCTGCTCGGCCTGTGGCTGCCGATGACCAGCGCGATGGCCATCGTGGCCGGCTCCGTGCTGTGGTCTTCCAGCGAGCAGATCCCGCGCGGACTGCTGGTCACCCTGCCGTTCCCGCTGCTGGTGGGCGTGGTGCTGCATGTGCTGCTGCGCCGCCGCCGCATCCAGCTGGAGCATGGCGAGCTGCGCATCACTGCGACCATGTTCCAGAAGCGCGTTCCGGTCAACGCCATCGATCTGGACAATGCCCGGATCATCGATCTGGACGAGCACACCGAATTCAAGCCGCGGGTGAAGACCAACGGCTTCAGCCTGCCCGCCTTCACCGCCGGCCACTATCGCCTGCGCAACAAGGCCAGGGCGTTCTGCCTGATCAGCGATCGCGCGCGGGTGCTGGTGCTGCCGCTGCGCGAAGGTCCGCTGGTGCTGCTCAGCCCGGAAAAGCCCCGCGAGCTGCTGGACGGCCTGCGCGAAGTGGCGGGCTCCACGCCGCGACGCTAAGCTGCCGGGCATGCACACGCCCCCGGTTCCGCTCAAGACCCGACTGTTCAACACGCCCGAGGTGGAGCTGTGGCCCGGCGGCCTGCTGCGCGCGCGCAGCAACGCCGATGCGCGCATCCTCGCCCGCGCGCGGCGGGTGCTGCGGCGCAAGCACGACGGCCGTTACCTGGCTGCGGAACTGCCCGAAGGATTGATGCCGCTGGTGCCCGGGCTGCCGCGCGAAGCCGGCATCGAGGCGGCGCTGGATCGACTGGATCACGAAGGCGACGGCCGCGGTTCCTGGCGGGGCGAGGCCGGCGAACTGCCGCTGGATGCCCTGCGCGATCACCTGCACGCGCTGGCGCTGGACGACCGTTACGGCGAGCACACCGGCCTGCCACTGGTGGCCGAACCGGACACCCTTGCCTTCGCCGGCTTCGACCGCTATCGCCGCGCCCTGTGGCTGACCCTGGCGACCGCGCGCGCCTGGCTGGCCCTGCGCGACGCCGCCGGCCGCGACAGCGTGGTGCTGGAGGCGATCTCCGGCTACCGCAGCCACGCCTACCAGCTTGGAATTTTCGCGCGCAAGCGGGCGCGTGGCCTGACCGTGGAGCAGATTCTCACCGTCAATGCCGCGCCGGGTTACAGCGAGCATCACAGCGGCCGGGCGCTGGACATCGGCGCTCCCGGCGAGCCGCCGGCCGAGGAAAGTTTCGAGCAGACGCCCGCCTTCGCATGGCTGGTGGCGAACGCGGGTGCGTTCGGCTTCACCCTCAGCTATCCGCGCGACAACCCGCACGGCATCGTCTACGAACCGTGGCATTGGTGCTACACCGCTGATGTCACGGCCGATGCGGACTGAAGCCGACCGCCAGCGCCGGCGTCTGTTGCAGGCCATGGCGCTCGGCGGCGCGGCCACCGTCGCCGGCTGCCGTCGTGACGACACCGACGCGGAAACGGTCAGCGACGTCACCGACATCGACCACATTCCGGTCGCCGGCCAGATCCGGCCCGCGTCCACCGCCGCCCTCCGGCAGGCGCTGCGCCAGACCCGTGGCCCGATCTCGATTGGTGGGGCGCGCTACAGCATGGGCGGACAGATCGCCGCCGACGGTTCCACCCACGTCGACATGCGCGCGATGAATCGCCTGCTGCATCTGGATCCGGTCAATCGCGTCGCCCGCGTGCAGGCCGGCATGTGCTGGCGGGATCTGCAGGAACATCTGGATCCGTGGGATCTGGCGGTCCGGATCATGCAGAGCTACAGCAACTTTTCGATTGGCGGCTCGCTGTCGGTGAACTGCCATGGCCGCTATGTGGGCGCCGGCCCGCTGGCGCACTCGGTGCGCGCCCTGCAACTGGTGACCGCCGACGGCGGCGTGCGCGAACTGGATCGGCAACGCTCGCCGGAACTGTTTTCCGCGGTGCTGGGCGGTTATGGCGGACTGGGCGTGGTCACCGAGGTGGAACTGGATCTGGACGAAAACTTCCCGATCCGCCGCGACGCGCAACGGGTGGCGCTGGACGAATATCCGGACTTCTTCCGCGAGCAAGTCCACGCGCGCCCCGGCATCCTGCTGCACAACGCCGATCTGATGCCGCCGGATTTCGAGCGGCCGCTGGCGATCAGCTGGACCCGCACCGACCAGCCGCTCACCGTCACCGAGCGGCTGGTACCCCGCCACCTCGACTACGGGCGCGAACAGAACCTGATCTGGTCGGCCTCCGAACTTCCCGGCGGCGGCGCGCTGCGCGAGAAATTCCAGACCGAGCGCATCCTGGCCGAACCGGTGGTGGTCATGCGCAACCACGAGGCCAGCCTGGACGCCGCCTCGCTGGAACCGCGCACGCGCAGGTTCTCGACCTACCTGCTGCAGGAGTACTTCATCCCGGTGCGATCGTTCGCGACCTTCGCGCGGAGGATGGCGGCCATCCTGCGGCGGCACGAGGTCAACGCGCTCAACGTTTCGATCCGGCATTCGCCGGCCGATACGGTCTCGCTGCTGAAATGGGCGCCGCAGGAGGTGTTTTCCTTCGTGCTGTACCACAAGCAGCGGACCTGGTCCGGCGTCGACCAGGCGGCCGGCGCCTGGACCCGCCAGCTCATCGACACCGCGCTGGCGCTGGACGGACGCTACTACCTGCCCTACAGGCTGCACGCCACGCCCGAGCAATTCCACCGCGCCTATCCGGAAGCCGCCGCCTTCGCCGCGCTCAAGCGTCGGATCGATCCGGAGCGCCGTTTCCGCAACCGGCTGTGGGACAAGTACCTGCCCGCTTGAGTCGAACACGCAACGAATCCAGTGCCGCCGGGACGAGATCGGCCGAACGATTTGCATTGTCGTTGCCGCGCTCACCGTGGCGAAAGCGCGACGGACTTGAGCGAGATCAATGCGCGACCGGACGCGGGTGGCGACACTCGGGATGTCTCCCGACGTGGCCACCCCGATGTTCTCCACCCATGCCCGCTATCGTCCGTCCCTGATCGCCCTGCACTGGCTGACCCTGCTGTTGCTGGCCGCGGTCTACGCCACCATCGAGCTGCGCGGCCTGTTCCCGCGCGGCAGCGACGCGCGCCAGTTGATCAAGACCGCGCATTTCTTCCTCGGCATCAGCGTGTTCGCGGTGACCCTGGTGCGCCTGCTGGTGCGGGCATCCTCGCCCACCCCACCGATCGCGCCGGCGCTTCCGGCCTGGCAGAAACTGGCTGGGAGCGCGATGGCGATGGCGCTATACGGGCTGATGCTGATCACGCCGGTATTGGGATACCTGCTGCTCAATGCGGAAGGCACCTCGCCGGCGTTGGGCAGCTGGGCGTTGCCGGCCCTGATGGGCGCGCGGGAAACCCTGGGCGACAGCCTCGAGGAATGGCACGAAGGCATCGCCGTCGCCGGCTATTGGCTGATTGGCCTGCATGCGCTGGCCGCGCTGTACCACCACTACGTGCGCCACGACGACACCCTGCTGCGCATGACCTTCAAGCGCTGACATGTAGAGCGGAGCCCGTTCCGCTGCGGCGTCCAGGGATGGGCGCCGGGGGTTCAGCGGAGCGGGCTTCGTTCTACATGGCCATCCGTTGGTTCCGCGGCCCCGGCGGGTGATCCGAACGGTCGGAGCAGCGGCGGGCGGGCGCCGCCTAATCCTGCGAGCGCTTGGTCGGCGCCTTGGCCCTGGTGCCGAAGTCGGCGATGCGCCACAGGTACTGGGCGGCGTAGGTCCGGTACGGGCCCCAGCGCTCGCCGCGGGCCACCAGTTCCTTCGGCGTCGGCGCGGTTTCAAGCTTGTCGACGAACTGCGCGCCCTTGCGCACGCCCAGATCGTCCACCGGCAGCACGTCGGGACGGCCCAGCCGGAACATCAGCATCATTTCCACGGTCCACCGGCCGATGCCGCGAATGGGCACCAGCGCCTCGACGATGGCGTCCTCGCTCATCGTCGACATCCGCCTCAGATCCGGAATCTCCCCGCGCGCCTCGCGCGCGGCCAGGTCGCGCAACGCCAGGGTCTTGTTGCCCGACACGCCGCAGGCGCGCAGCGCAGCGTCATCGATTCTTCCCAGCGTGTCGAAATGCAGCCGGGTGCTGCCGATGGCGGCTTCCACCCGCCCGACGATCGTCGCGGCGGCCTTGCCGCTGAGCTGCTGATACAGGATGGCGCGGGCCAGCGCATCGACCGGATCGAACGGCTTGCGCCAGGTCGGCTGCGGCTCGATGTGGCCGATCCGCTTCATCCACGTGCCCAGCTTGCGATCACGCCGGCTCAGGTGATCGAACGCCGCCTCGGTGTCGAATCCGCGCGAATAACGGGGCATGGGGTCACCGGCGCACGGCGTCGAGCGCCCACAGCAACCAGCCCGCCATCAGGGTCATGCCACCGGCCGGCGCCAGCCGGGTGGGCCAGCCGGCGAACACCGCCGCGATCAGGCTGCCGGAAAACAGCAACGTGCCCAGCAGCAGCAGCCACAGCCCCGTCCTGCCCATCCAGCGGGTGGTCCCCGCCGCCAGCGCGGCCAGGGCGATGCCGTGCCCGAACGCGAACAGCGCCGCCGTCTCCAGCCGCGACTGCGCCAGCGCGTCGCTGATCGCATGGGCCGCATAGGCGGACAGGCCCACCGAGGCGCCCGCCAGCAGGCCGCCGCACAGGGCAAGGACGGAAGGTTTGCGTTGGCGTCGGTCGTAATGCATCAGGGCATCCTGCGGGTGCCGGCGATCGTCTGTCCGTCGCGGAAAAACGGCCGCGCAAAAAAACAACGCGCCGCAGTGAGCGGCGCGTTGTCGGGGTCACGCACGGGATTCTGCGCGAACAAGGCAGAAATCCCGTAGCGGATTACTTGATGGCCCAGTAGATGTCGAACTGGCCGTTCTCGGTGAACGAGTTGTCCACGCCGCCCTTCCAGGACTCGTAAGGACGGTCGACCACTTCGTAGCCGTTGGTGACGGCCCAGGCGCGCAGGGCGCTGCGGTTGGCATCCAGTTCGGCCATGAAGCCGGTGTAGTTGGCGAACGCGGAACGGTGGGCCTTGGTGACCACGTGCTCGACCGGCGCGCCGGACGGGATGGTGACCTTCAGATCACCCGTGGAGGCGACCGGGGTGGAGGTGGCCGGGACCGGAACCGGAATCGGGTTGCCGTCCTTGTCCTTGGCGTCGGCGCTCGGGGTCTTCGGACCGGTGCCCGCCTTGCGGACCGGCACGGCCACGTCGAACGCGTACTTCTCGGCGCCGAAGTCGGTGGTGATGATGCGGACCGGGCCGGCGGCTTCCAGGCCGTTGGCGTCCATCACCCGCTTGATCCACTCCTGGTTGGCCTTGATCGAGGCCTTGATCGCGTCGTTGCTGCGATCGATGTTGCCGGCGTTGACGACCAGCAGGTCCTCGGCGGGCAGCTCGACGATCTTCAGGCCGGTCAGCTTGCTGCCTTCGGTGCGGTAGTCGAAGTTCGGCACGGTGGCCAGCATGTTGGTCAGCTTGGACAGGCCGGCCTTGACCGCGTCGCCGACGTGGCGGCTGACGTACATGCCGGCGTAGCGGCCGATCAGGTTCCAGCCGTAGCTCACGTCATAGGTCTGGGTGATCTTGACGTTGCGGTTGTTCTTGCCGGTCGGTTCCAGGTTGAACGTGGTGGTCTTGTCCTTGCCCAGCTTCTGATCGGTGATCGCGTAGGTGATCTTGCCGGTGCCACCGTTCGGCGCCGGGCGCTCGCTGGCGGTGATTTCCCAACTGCCCTTGCCCCACTGGCCCGGGGAGTCGTAGTCGACGCGGGCGCCCACGCCGGCATGGCCTTCATCGCCGCCGGAATAGGAAAGTTCATTGGCCGCGTGCGGCAGCAGCGGGTTCCAGTCCTTGAGACGGCGCACGTTGTTCAGCGTGTCGAACACGATGGTCATGCGGCGGTTGGTCTCGGCGCTTTCTTCCAGATGGCGCTGGGAAGGCAGCACCAGGCCGATCACCAAAAACAGCGCCAGAACCAGCGCCAGTGCAATCAGGAACTCGATCAAACGGGTCATTCAGGGAGTCTCCGGGGGCCGGTGCCTCGGCCATTGAAAATGTGCACCGCGCATCCTAACAGGCTTGGCGGGTTCCGCGCAGCCCATTCCGGCGCCGGATCGCGCCCTCGTTCCGGAGGCCCGGAAACACGCGTCCTTCACACCCCTTCGGACCGGGAAATCCGTCCTCTGGCGCGGTCTGGCGGGGCGCGGCGCCATGGGGATGCCTGTATCGGCAGCGGCGTACCCGCCGGACCCGGCGCCCGGCGGGTCCCCGTTTTCAGACCAGTTGCAGTTCGAACGCCTTCAGCACCGCGCGGGTACGGTCGCGCACGCCGAGCTTGGACAGGATGTTGGAGACGTGGTTCTTGATGGTGCCCTCGGCCACGCCCAGCGAATTGGCGATCTCCTTGTTGGAGAAGCCGCTGGCCATCAGCCGCAGGATTTCGGTCTCGCGATCGGTCAGCGGATCGGGACGATCCAGGCTGACGAAATCGTTGCGCATGTGCTCCAGCCCGGACAGCAGGCGCTGGGTCACCGCCGGCTGCACCAGCGAGCCGCCCTCGGCCACCGTGCGGATGGCGCCGACCAGTTGCTCCAGCGACACGTCCTTCAGCAGATAGCCCTTGGCGCCGGCCTTCAGGCCCGCCAGCACCAGTTGATCGTCATCGAAGGTGGTCAGGATGATCGCCGGCGGCAACTGCCCGGAGCGGGCCAGCGCCTGCAGGGCCTCCAGGCCGGACATCACCGGCATGCGCATGTCCATCAGGACCACGTCGGGCTTCACCTGCGGGATGAGCTCGACCGCCTGGCGGCCGTCGGCGGCCTCGGCGACCACTTCCATGCCCTCGGCGAGGGCGAGCAGCGAGCGGATGCCCTGGCGGACCAGGGTCTGGTCGTCGACCAGGCAGATGCGGATCATTCCTCTTCTCCAGCCAGGGCATGGGCAGGTGGGGCGGCGGCCGCGCGGGGGCGGTCGTCCAGGGGCAGGTACAGGTCCAGCGCGAAGCCCGCGCCGGGCCGGGTGGCGATCCCGACGCTGCCGCCGTACGCGGCGACGCGTTCGCGCATGCCGCGCAGGCCGTTGCCGGCCGCGGGCGCGTCGGCACCGCGGCCGTCGTCGCTGGCCAGGAGCCGCACGGCGCGATCCTCGACGCGGTAGCGCAGGCGCAGTTCCGCGGCCTGCGCGTGGCGCTGGGCGTTGGTGATGATCTCCTGCGTGCAGCGCAGCAG
>NZ_JBQCIJ010000063.1:0-14722 GCF_051953815.1 Pseudoxanthomonas sp.
TCGAACTCGATGCCCTGGCCGATGCGGTTGGGACCGCCGCCCAGGATCATGATCTTGTCGCGGCTGGTGGGCTGCGCCTCGCACTCGTCCTCATAGGTCGAATACAGGTACGCCGTGCTGGTGGCGAACTCGGCCGCGCAGGAATCCACGCGCTTGTACACGGGCTTCACGCCCAGCGCCTTGCGTAGCACGCGCACGGCGGCCTCGTCGGTGCCGGCCAGCTGGGCCAGGCGCGCGTCGGAGAAGCCCATCCGCTTCAGGCGGCGCATGCGCGTTTTGTCCAGCGACCCCAGGCCATCGGTGGCGAACTGCTGCTCGGCCGCGATGATTTCTTCCATCTGGTCGAGGAACCAGGGGTCGATGAAGGACAGCGCGTGCACCTGCTCGACGCTCATGCCGGCGCGGAACGCATCGGCCACGTAGAACAGGCGCTCCGGGCCCGGCGCCTTCAACTCGCGGCGCAGCGTGGTCAGGTCGTCTTCGCTGGCCAGATCCAAGCCGGTCGGGTCGAGGCCGACCTTGCCGGTTTCCAGGCCGCGCAGCGCCTTCTGCAGCGAGTCCTGGAAGGTACGGCCCATCGCCATCACCTCGCCCACCGACTTCATCTGCGTGGTCAGGCGGGCGTCGGCCTGCGGGAACTTCTCGAAGGCGAAGCGCGGGATCTTGGTGACCACGTAATCGATGGCCGGCTCGAACGAGGCCGGGGTCTTGCCGCCGGTGATCTCGTTCTTCAGTTCATCCAGCGTGTAGCCGACGGCCAGCTTGGCGGCGACCTTGGCGATCGGGAAGCCGGTGGCCTTGGACGCCAGCGCCGACGAACGCGACACGCGCGGATTCATCTCGATGACGACGACGCGGCCGGTCTGCGCATTGATGCCGAACTGCACGTTCGAACCACCTGTATCCACGCCGATCTTGCGCAGCACCGCGATGGAGGCATCGCGCAGGCGCTGGTATTCCTTGTCGGTCAGGGTCTGCGCCGGGGCGACGGTGATGCTGTCGCCGGTGTGCACGCCCATCGGGTCCAGGTTCTCGATGGAACAGACGATGATGCAGTTGTCCGCGGTGTCGCGGACCACCTCCATCTCGAACTCCTTCCAGCCCAGCACCGACTCCTCCACCAGCACTTCGGTGGTCGGCGACAGTTCCAGGCCCCGGGTCACGATGTCGACCAGTTCCTCGCGGTTGTAGGCGATGCCGCCGCCACTGCCGCCCAGCGTGAAGCTGGGGCGGATGATGGTGGGATAGCCGACGCGGGTCTGGATCTCCAGCGCTTCCTCAAGCGTGTGCGCGACCGCGGCCTTCGGGCATTCCAGTCCGATTTCCTGCATGGCCACGCGGAACAGTTCGCGGTCCTCGGCCATGCGGATGGCATCGCGCTTGGCGCCGATCAGCTCGACGCCGTACTTCTCCAGCACCCCGTTGTCGGCCAGGTCAAGCGCGCAGTTCAACGCCGTCTGCCCACCCATGGTGGGCAGCAGCGCATCGGGCTTCTCCTTGGCGATGATCTTCTCGACCGTCTGCCAGTTGATCGGTTCGATGTAGACCGCGTCGGCCATTTCCGGGTCGGTCATGATGGTGGCCGGGTTGCTGTTGACCAGCACCACCCGGTAGCCCTCCTCGCGCAGCGCCTTGCACGCCTGGGCGCCGGAGTAATCGAACTCGCACGCCTGGCCGATGACGATCGGGCCGGCGCCGATGATGAGGATGGTTTTTATGTCGGTGCGCTTGGGCATGGGCTTACTCGAAGAATTTCGGGGGGATGCCGCAGGCATCGGAGATTTCGGTGGCCATCGCCGCCAGTTGCAGGTCGCTGGCCGAAGGCTGGTTCTCGTTCTGGCCGGTGAACTCGCCGTAGCCGGACAGTTCGCGCAGGCGCCGGTACGGCGAGCCGTAGGCGAAGGTCATGAAGGAAACGAGCCGGTCCGGCGGCATGCTGTTGGGGTCGAATCCTTCGCCCTCGCCGGACAGCGCGTTGTCGATGGAGAATCTGCCCAGTTCCTTCATCGCGTCGCCGGCGCCGTCGTCCAGCAGCTTCAGCGCGGCCTGGAACTCCTCGGGCGCCTCGTCGGCGTAGGCGTCCACCGCGCGCCGCTTGCGCGCCACGAACGCCGGCCGGGCGACCTGCTGGCCGAAGCAGGCACGCTGCCTGTCGTCCAGTTCGGCCTCCAGCGCCTTCGGATCCTTTTCCATCAGCTGCGCGAAGATGCGGTGGATCGGAAACATGTCGACCAGGTATTCGGTCATCCGCTCGCGCGCTTTCGCATCGACGGAGGCCGGCGCCGCAATGGCGGCGCCGGTGCTGGCCAGCAGTGTCGCCGCCAGCAGCAGCCGCAGCCGCGTGCGGCTCACGCCGCGCGTTCCATGCTGGCGACGAAGCGGTCGAACAGCGGCGACACGTCATGCGGACCGGGCGAGGCTTCCGGGTGGCCCTGGAAGGAGAACGCCGGCGCATCGGTCAGCTCGATGCCCTGGTTGGTGCCGTCGAACAGCGAGCGATGGATGACCCGCACGTTGGCCGGCAGGCTGCTCTCGTCCACCGCGAAGCCGTGGTTCTGCGAGGTGATCATGACCCGGCCGGTATCCAGGTCCTGGACCGGATGGTTGGCGCCGTGGTGGCCGTGGCCCATCTTGAGGGTCTTCGCGCCGGCGGCCAGCGCCAGCAACTGGTGGCCCAGGCAGATGCCGAAGGTCGGAATCTTCTTCGCGACGAATTCGCGGATGGCGGCGATGGCGTAGTCGCACGGTTCCGGATCGCCCGGGCCGTTGGACAGGAAGACGCCGTCCGGATTCAGCGCCAGCACTTCGGCCGCCGGCGTCTGCGCCGGCACCACCGTCACGTCGCAGCCACGCTCGGCCAGCATGCGCAGGATGTTGAGCTTGACCCCGAAATCGTAGGCCACGACCTTGAATTTCGGCTCGGCGCGGACGAACTCGCCGCCGTCCAGATCCAGTTGGCCTTCTTTCCAGCTGTAGCGTTCGGTGGTCGACACCACCTTGGCCAGATCCATGCCCTTCAGGCCGGGGAACTTGCGCGCCGCTTCTAGCGCCTTTTCCACGTCCACGTCGGGGCCGGCCATCAGCGCGCCGTTCTGGGCGCCGCGGTCGCGCAGGATGCGGGTGAGCTTGCGGGTGTCGATGCCGGCGATGGCGACGATGCCGCGGGCGATCAGCCAGTCCGGCAGCGACACCTGGCTGCGCCAGCTGCTGGGCCGGCGCGGCACGTCGCGCACGATCAGGCCGGCGCCCCAGACCTGGCGCGCTTCGTCGTCCTGGTCGGTGCAGCCGGTGTTGCCGATATGGGGATAGGTCAGGGTGACCAGCTGGCGGGCGTAGGACGGGTCGGTCAGGATTTCCTGGTAACCGGTCATCGCGGTGTTGAACACCACTTCGCCGACGGAAAGGCCGGCTGCGCCTACGGATTCGCCCTCGAATACGGTGCCGTCTTCGAGTACGAGGATTGCGGGTTGAGTCACGGGGTTCGCCTTGGGGTGGAGGAACCCTGCCCCTCCGACTTGCGGCTGCAAGAAACCACGGACTCGGCGTTTTTCCGGTCCGGGGCGGTGGGTAACAGGCGAGCGGGAATTATACGGGCGAGCCCCCTCCCGCGCTACCGTTTTTTGACCGATCCATTCGCAGTCCAGTGCCGGCGCGTCCGCGGCTCAGGCGCATGGACCGGGCAGCGCAACGCGCGCGCGGCGAACGCCCGCACGCGATGACGCGATGTTCAGGACAATCGGGCAACCGTCGCCGTGGCCGCCGCGCGCCCCAGCCGCGAGCGCTCGAACCACCATAGCAATGCGCCGAAGCCCAGCCACGCCCACCACCACGGCCAGGGGCTGCCGCGCCGCGGCGGCCCCGCCACGACGTCGCCGGCGGACGCGCGCGCGCCCACCTGTTGCCACGTGGCCGCCTGCCTGGCGGCGGCCCGCAGTCCGGGCGCCTCGTCGGCGGCGCGAACCGCGAACGCCCACTCGCCGCCGTCCTGGCGGAGCCGGTGCCAGCCAGGCTGTCCGGGCCAATAGCCGGCGCAGGACGCGCCGCCGCTGGCCGGGTCCGGCAGCAGCGCCGCCATCGCGCCATCGGGGGCGACCACCTGCGCGTTGCCGGCGACGCCGCACAGACGCATGCGCTCGCCCACCCATGCCTCCGGCGGGATGGTCGGGGCGCTCTCGCGCCGGGGCCGCGCCAGGCGGGCGAAAACCCCGCTCCACAGTTCGGCGTGCCGGTCGCCGCGCCCGCCCAGGGTCAGGCGGTAGGTATCCGTCAACGGCCAGACACCGATCCGGCCACGCCCCTCGGCACGCCAGTGCGCCACCGCCACGCCATCGGCGTCGCGCAGCAGCGGCACGGCGTCGGCGGCGGCCATGCGCAGTTGTCGCCGATCCAGCAGCGGGACGCCGGTGGCCTCGGCATCGATCGGCGCGTCGCGGCTGCCCGCGCCCCGGCGTGCGCGCAGCGCATCGTCGCCGCCCCGCGTGGAGGCCGGCAGCTGGACATCGGCGCGCTCCGTCCCTCCGGACACGGCCATGCCCAACTCCCGCAACTGGCGGCGGGTGGATTCCGGCAGCGGACCTTCAACGCGCAGCAACACGCCCAGGCCGTCGCGCAACGCCGCGATCAGCGCCGCGCGTGACGGTTCGCCCAGCGCGGCCCAGGCGCGATCATCCAGCACGACCAGATCGAAGCGCGCGAACGTTCCGGCGTTCAGCGGCAGCGGCGCATCGCCCAACTGCAGGCCCGCGCCGACCTGCATCTGCACATGCGGCGTGATCCCGGCATCCGCCATCCAGCGGCGCAGGTACTTCCATTCCGGATTGGGCGCGCCGGCGAGCACCAGCACGCGCGGCGCCGATTGTTCGATCACCTGGACAGGCACGTCGAGTTCTTCCACCTTGGCGCGCTGGCGATCGGAGATACGCAGGCGGAAGTCCACCCGGCCGGGCGCGCGCGCGGTTCCGCCCACGGTGAAATCCCCGCTCGCCGGAACGGTGACGGCATCCAGGCGGCGGCCGGCGGGATCCCGCAACTCCACCATCGCACCGGCGATGCCGTGCACGCGGCCGCTGACGCTGAACGCGTCCCCCGCCGCCACCGGTTCCGGCAACGCCAGCGCGATCACTCCGCGCGGCAACGGCGCCGCGCGGAAGCTCAGGCTCAGGCCCCGCGCGGCTTCGCGATCGCGCGCTTCCAGGCCTGCGCCGATCACATGCAGTCGCCGCAGGCCCGGATGACGGCGCAAGGCGGTGGCCAGATCCGGCACACGCTCGGCGCCGGCCACGACGGGCGCCTCGGGCAAGGCGACCAGCGCATCGCCGGACGCGGCCGCGCCGCGCGGCGGCGACGCGCCCGCTGTCAGCACCACCATCGTGCCGGTCCGCCCCGGCAATGCCGGCGGCATCAGCACGAAGTACAGCAGCAGCGCGTACAGCGGCTGCGCCAGCACCAGCAGCGCCAGCCGCCATGCGCGCGCCGGCTCGGCCGCGCGCCGCTGCCACCACAGCAGGCGCGCGACGCCGAGGATGGCGGCGAACGCGAGCAAACCCGCCAGCAGCATGGACAGGTTCATCGCCCGGCCTCCCGTCGCAGCGCATCGAGATAGCGTTCGCCCACCGCATCGGTGGCGCGCCGCCGGACCTGCGCCGGCGGTCGCGCCTGCACCGACCACAGCAGGCCGCGCAGGCGCTGCCGGCACTCCCGGCACGCCGGATCCCCGCGCACCGCGTCGATGGCGGCGAACAGCGACAGCGGATCCGCCACGCGCGCCTCGTTCTCGCGCAGCCAGCGTTGCAGCGCGTCCAGATCCAGCGCGCCGGCGCCCTGCCCGCCCGCCGAGTCCTCCAGCGCTTTCCAGGCCGCCGCCGGTACCGCGTCGGCGCTCCTGGCCGGCGTCAGGATCAGTTCCCGCCGCGCCAGTCCTTCGCGCTTGCCGCTCAAGCGGCGGCTTTCGTCGATGGGCGGCAACTCCGGGCCGACCCGCGCCAGGTAGATGCGCGTGGCCTGCTGCACTTCCTTGATGAAACCCAGCGCCTTGTAGGCGAACGGCAAGGCCTGATCCGGACGACCCTGGCGCAGATGCAGTTCGGACTGCCACATCTGGTCCAGCGCCTGCTTGAGCGTGGCGCGGGTATCCGGATCCAGCAGCGTCGCCGCTTCGGCGTGATCATGGGTGTGGCCGAATTCGGCCAGCACGTCCTGTTCCCGGCCCATCGCCTCGGTGCCGGTGTCGCCCGCCGGCGGCGCGCCGGCGTGATCGTGTCCGTCGTCGTCATGGTGCGCGGCGTCGCGGCCCTCGGCATGCGCGTCTTCGGCGTCGTTGGTCGGCGGTGGCTTGGGCTCGCCCTCGGCTTCCTCGCCGAGGAACTGGCCGTAGCGCAGGCGCAGGATGCGCTGATCCACGCCAATCGCATCCGAGCGCGCGAGGAAGCGATCCGCGGCGAGCCGGCGTTTTTCCTTCTGCAAGGCTTCGGCATCGAGGATGATCTGGCGCTGGCTGCGGAAGTATGCCGGCAGCACTTTCTTGACCATGCCCTCCAGGCCGCTGGTTTCATTGCCCAGATCCGAAGGCCAGCGCAGGATCAGGCTGGGACTGCGCGCGGACTGCGGCCGGGGCTGGCGGTTGTCGGCCACTTCCAGCTGGGCGATCAGATCGTCGCCGGTGGCGAAACCCAGCGCGGCCAGATCCAGGGCGATGTCGAACCTTCGCGCACCCGCGACGCCCTTGCCCGTCAC
The DNA here is from genome assembly GCF_051953815.1 of Pseudoxanthomonas sp. Lineage (GTDB taxonomy): Bacteria > Pseudomonadota > Gammaproteobacteria > Xanthomonadales > Xanthomonadaceae > Pseudoxanthomonas_A. Next base: position 6,733 of record NZ_JBQCIJ010000063.1, read on the forward strand.
CGGCAGAATCCGTTCCCGGAACTGGATGTTCTCGCCGCTGCCCTGCGCCAGAGTCACCCGCAGCCGCGCCTGCGCGGCGACGCCGTAGTCGTCGCGCGCCTCGAAGGACAGCGGCCAGTTCCGCTGGCCCGGCGTGAGCAGGCTGAGTCCGCGGTCCGGTGCCAGCACGGTGACCTGCGGCGGCCTGTCCACGACCGCATCGATGCGATGCAGCCGCGGCGCCGGTTGCGCCGGCGCGCCCGCCGGCACCACCCGATAAAGCACGGATTGCTCCAGCGTGGTGGACGCGGTCCAGTGCTCGCCGGTGCGGACCAGCGCGATGCGCCGGCCCTGATGGAAGACCAGTTCGGCGGCGTGCGGCTGCGGTGCGAAGCGCAGCGTCCATTGCAGGCGCGTGCCCTGCGGCGCGCGGGTATCCAGCACGGCCTCGTCGCGCGCCGGTTGCCCGGTGTAAGCGGGCGGGACGACGCGCAGGTGCTGGGCGACCAACCGGGGGACGCCGGCCACGGTCGGAACCCGCTCGTCGCTGGGCGCCAGGGTCACCGCCGTCGGCGGCGCCGATGGCCATGCCAGCAACGCGGCGACGATCAGCGCACCGGCCGCCCCGCTTGCCATCAGCCAGGGTCGCGACCATCCAGGCCGCAGTTCCCGAGCGTCCACCGCGTCCAGGCGCTGCCGCACGCGCGCCAGTTGCAGGCGCTGCAAAGGATTCAGATGCGCGGGATCGGCCAGCAGCAGATCGCTGCTGTCCTCCAGTGCCGGCCGCGCGTCCAGCCGCGCGATCAGCCAGGCCGATCCGAATGCGCGCGCGCGCCAGAACGCCACCAGCAGCACGACCACCGCCGCCATCGCGACGCCGATCATCGCCGCCGACGGTCCCCGCCACCGCCAGCCCGCGATGGCCAGCGCCAGCGTCCACGGCAACCCGATCAGCACGGTGTCGGCGATCACCCGCCTGCGCGCGGCGCCGAGCCATTGGCGCAATCGCGGCGCCGCGTTCATGGCGCCACGCTCCGCCGTCGATGGGTTGCCCACCATCGCTCCAGCACCAGCAGCGCGGCGATCAGCAGCGCCAGCCAGGGCTGGAGATCGCGCGGGGCCTGCGGATAGCTCGCCGCGCCCGTCCGCGGCACGTAGTCGCGCGCGGCGACCCGCGCCGGCTCGGGCATCGGCGCGGCGAACAACCCGCGCAGGCGCGCGGGAAAATCCGGTTCCAGCAGCTGCGGCATCCGCGCCGGTTGCGGGGGCCGGGTCAGGCGCAGGATCCGTCCGCGTCCCAGCGCTCCACCCTCGACCAGCACCGCGCCGGACGGGTCGAACCAGTACGGCGTCATCACGATCGTGTCGGCGACGCGCGCGCGCTCATCCAGCAGGGCGATGCCGCCGTCGGCGATCCATTGGCGGATCGAGGCCGGCAGTTCGCCCGGCGCCAGCCAGATCAACGCCCGCGCATCGGCAGGCAACGGTTGCTCCGGCGATGCCACCGGGACCCGGTCAGGCGCAACGGAATCCGTCGAGGTCTTCGCCGCGGGCGCGAACCATGCGCTCTCCACCGCGGCCCGCAGATAACGCACGGCGTCCTGCCGATCAGGCGCATGGCGGATGACCGGGACCGGCGGACTGGTGGTGGCGGAAGGCTCCTTGGCGGGCGCCGGACGCGGCTGCACGCGCCAGTCCACCGTTCGCGACAGGCGCGGACGTTCGCCATCGGCGCCGTCGAACCAGGCGGGCACCACCACGGTCAGTGACACCCGCGCCGGCAGATCCGCGTCCAGCTCCCGCAGCAGGCTGGCGACCGGCGCGCGCATGCTCGACGCGGGCGTACCCGACGCGGACACGTCCGGCGCGGGCGTATCGAGATCCGGGAATCCGGGCGCCAGCCAGCGCAGTTCGCTGCGTCCCGCCGCTTCGGCGCGCAGTGGCGCGGGATCCACGCCCGGTAGCAGTACGATCCATGGGCGTTCGCTCGCGCTTCCATGCAGCACCGGCCGGGCCAGCCACGCCGCGATCAGTGCCAGCAGCAGCAGGCGCAGGCAGAGCAGCCAGCGTTCGTCGAAACGGATGCGATGGCGCGGCCTAGGTTTCTGTCGCAGCCAGCGCAACGCCGCGAAATCGGTGGGTCGCTGCTCGCTGCGCCGGGCCAGATGCACCAGCAACGGCAACAGCAGCGCTCCCAGGGCCGCCAGCGCCGCAGGCAGCAGCAGGGCCAGGCTCATGCGTACTCCGCCGCGTCGCGCGCGCCGAACAGCCGTCGCAGCGGCAGATCCAACGCCTGATCCAGAACGTAGTCCGCGTGCCGGATGCCGCAGGCGTCCAGGCGCGCCTTGAGCTCTCGCCGCGCCCCGCCGAAGCGGGCCAGATATTCGGTCCGCATGGCCGCGCCATCGCCCAGCAGTTCCTCGCCGGTTTCCGGATCCCGGAAGCGATGGCCGCCGGTGAAGGGAAAGTCGCGTTCCTCGGCGGTCAGCAATGGAATCGCCAGTACCTCGCGGCGGGCCGCCGCCAGGCGTTCGATCAGTTCCACGCTGGCGTCGTCGAAGCAGTCGCCCAGCAGGATCACCAGATCGCCGGCGCCGATGCGTTCCCACAGCGGCGCGAGCGCCTGCGTTCCCGGAAAGCCGCCGCGCGCGGACAGCCCGTGCAGTTCCAGCAGCAGGCGATCCCGCTGGCGCGTTCCGGTCGCCGGCGCGACCACGCGCAGGCCATCCTCGCGCAGCGCGACCAGGCCGAAGCGATCGCCCTGGCGCAGGGCGAGTTCGGCCAGGCAGGCCGCCAGCGCCTTGGCGGCGCGCAGGCGCGACCAGTCCGGACGCGCGGCATCGGTCTGCGCCATCGAGGCGCTGGCGTCGATGAGGATCCACACCGCCAGCGGACTCTCGCGCTCGGCCTCGCGCACGAAGAAGCGATCCGAGCGCGCGTACAGTTTCCAGTCGATCTGGCGCGGCTCGTCGCCCGGCTCGTAGGCGCGGTACTGGGCGAACTCCAGCCCGGCGCCCCGGCTGCGGCTGCGATGCAGGCCGATGCCCTGGCCGCCGACGGCGCGACGCGAGGTCAGCCGCAGATCCTTCAGGCGGCTGCGTACCTCGGGCGGGATCGGGTCGTACGACACCGTGCGCGGAACGTCAGGACCGCGCCAGCGGCACGTCGCGCAGCAGCGCGGCGATCACGTCGTCGGCGCTCTTCTGCTCCGCTTCGGCGGCGAACGACAGCAGCAGGCGGTGGCGCATGACCGGTGCGGCCAGCGCGACGACATCCTCGCGGGTGGCGGCCAGGCGGCCGTGCAGCAGCGCCCGCGCCTTGGCGGCCAGCACCAGCGACTGGCCCGCGCGCGGACCGGCGCCCCATTTCACGTACTTGCGCACCTCTTCCGGCGCCCCCTCGCCCGGACGGCTCGCGCGCACCAGGCGGGTGATCCAGCGCAGCAGATCCTCGCCCAGGTGGACCTGGCGCACGTACTGCTGCAGCGCCAGCACTTCCCCGCCCTGCATCACCTGCGGCACGTTGTCGGTCTGGCGGCCGGTGGTCTGCAACAGGATGTCGTGCTCTTCCTGTTCGCTGGGATAGTCCACCCGGATGTGCAGGAGGAAACGATCCAGCTGCGCTTCGGGCAAGGGATAGGTGCCCGCCTGTTCCAGCGGATTCTGGGTGGCCAGCACGAAGAACGGCGACGGCAGCGCATGGGTGACGCCGGCATAGCTGACGGTGCGCTCCTGCATCGCTTCCAGCAGCGCCGCCTGGGTCTTGGGCGGCGTGCGGTTGAGTTCGTCCGCCAGCAGCAGGTGGGTGAACACCGGACCGGGCTGGAAGCGGAAGCGGCGATGGCCGGTGCCGTGCTCTTCCTCCAGCAGTTCGGTGCCGAGGATGTCGCTGGGCATCAGGTCCGGGGTGAACTGCACGCGCCGGAACTGCAACGCCAGCGCCTGCCCCAGCGTCCGCACCAGCAGTGTCTTGCCCAGGCCCGGCACGCCTTCCAGCAGACAGTGGCCGCCTGCCAGCAGGCCGATCAGCAACTGCTCCACCACCGGCGCCTGGCCGACGATGGCCCGGCCGATCGCCTCGCGCAGCGCGCCCAGCCGCTGCAACTGGCCCTGGATGTCGGATTCGGAAAGCTCGCTCATCGGAAATCCTGCGAAAGGAAAAGTCGGAAGGGCCGTACGCGCGGCCCGTTCATGAATTCAACGCGTACATGACGATGTTCACCGCGAACCGGGTGTTGTCCTCGGCCAGGAAACGCTTGTTGCGCCAGTCGTAGTCCCACTCGCAGCCATAGTCCTTGTTGCTGTAGAGCACGCCCAGCCGCCCATCGATCTCGATGCCCTGCAGGTATTCGTGGACCAGATCGTCGCCCCAGCCATTGAGCTCGAAGCCGGTGGCCGGCGGGCCGTCGAAGGTGAAGAAGCTGCGGTACAGCGGATGGTTGTCCGGCAGTTTCTTCATCGCCCTGGCGCCGAAGATGGACGCCATCTGCGCCTCGAACGACTTGGCGAACAGGCCATCGATATCGTGGTTGCAGTCATCCACGAACACGAAGCCGCCATTGCGCACGTAGCGCTCGAAATTGCGCCGCTCGGCGGGATTGAACTCGACAAGCTTGTGTCCGGCCAGATAGCAGAACGGCGCCGCCAGCACGCGCGGATCCGACAGCGCCAGCACGTGTTCCTTCGGATCCACCCGCAGTCCGGTGTAGTCGATCAGCGAGGTGATCAGGTTTGACGGCATGCGCTGGTCCACGTCCCAGTCGCCGGAGTCGTAGCGCAGCCGGGTGAACCAGAAGTCGTATCCCGGCGGCGCCGCCCGCGCCGCGCGTGGCAGGCCGCCGAGCAGCGCGCCAGCCAGCCCGCCGGACATCAGGCGCAGGAACTCGGCGCGGGTCACCGGTCCTCCCCGCCGATGGCGTCCCGCTGCGGGATCGAACCGCGCGGAAGCGGGCAACACGACGGCGTGAACAGGACATCCATCAACGGAACAGGCATCTCGGGGCGGAACGAAGGGCGGGGCGCCGACCGCGTCGCCATCCGCCCCGTCCCCTCCCGCGAACGGGAGGGGACGCGAACGGATCAGACGGCGTCGGACAGCGAGGTGAAGGTGAAGTCGCGCAGCTTCATCGGCGGAATCATCATCACGAACGAGGATTCGTCGCCGGCCACGCGCACCGGCTTGCCCAGCTCCTCGATGTTGTTGAGCATGATCACCGGCGATTCGTTGAAGCGGAAATTCTTCACCGGGTACTTGATCTCGCCGTTCTCGATGTAGAAGGTGCCGTCGCGGGTCAGGCCGGTCAACAGCACGGTCTGCGGATCCACCAGGCGGATGTACCAGGTGCGGGTGACCAGGATGCCCTTCTGGGTGCTTTTCACCAGCTCGGCGGTGGACTTGTCGCCGCCGGCCATCAGCAGGTTGCCGGGCGAACCGACGGCGCGCTTGCCCTGCTTCTGCGCCCAGAAGCGCGAGTAGTCCAGGTTGGCGATCTTGCCGTTCTCGACGATCGCCATCTTCTCGCGCGGCAGGTTCTCGCCATCCCACGGCAGCACCGGCGCGTCCGGATGCCAGGGATCGGCGGTCAGGTTGACCCGGGGATCGTAGACCTGCTCGCCCAGCTTGTTGCCGCCGCCTTTCTTGGACAGGAAGCTGCGGCCTTCGTCGGCCTGGCGCGCATCGAAGAAATTCATCATGAAGGAGATCAGGCCCGCGGCGGCGGCCGGCTCCAGGATCACCGTGTACTTGCCCGGCTCCAGCGCCTTGGCCTCGGCCGACTCGCTGGCCTTGCGCATGGCGGTGCGGATGTCGCTGTCGGCCTTGAACGCGCTCGCGTCCTTCAGGTTCCGGCCCACCCAGCCGGAGCCGCGGCCGTCCTCGGTGCGCACGGTGCAGGTGTAGTCGAAGCTGGTGGCGCGCTGGTAGCCGAAGTTGCCCTTGCTGTTGGCGAAGGCGACGAAGCTCTGGCCGTCCTCCAGGAAGCCGGCCGCGATCAGTTTCTCCGCCTTGCACGGCGCAATCGAGGCCGCGGCGACGTCGGCGCGGAACTCCGGGGTGATCGCGGCGGTGGATTCGCTGAAGGTCGGGCTGGCCTTGTAGGTCTGCTTGTCGATGGCCGGCATGAACTCCGGATTCTCCGGCGCCAGCCGTGCCAGGTCCTCCGCGCGGCGGACCACGCGTTCCAGCGCGGCGTCGTTGAACTCGTTGATGGTGGCCACGCCCACGCGCTTGCCGAAGGCCACCTGCACGGCCAGATCGGCGTTGCTGACGATGCCGCTGGTGGAGACATCGTTGAGCGCGAACCGGATGTTGCCGCTGATGCTGCCACTCAGGCTGGCCGTGCATTCATCGGCCTTGGACAGCGCGATGACCTTGTCCAGGATGGCCTTGGCCTGCTCTTCGGTAAGGATGCTCATGTTCTGGTGTTCTCTCGTAGGGCGGAGCTCGCTCCGCCGCCTTTCGCTGTCGGGAACCTCGGGTAGCGATGGCGCCGGGCGGACCCGGCGTCATGCCTCAACCCAGGCTGCGGGCGGTATTGATGACGTTGATGCCGTTGAAGCGCGCGGTGGAGGAACCGTGCGACACCGCCGACACCTGGCCGGGTTGCCCCTTGCCGTCGAAGAACGAACCACCCAGGCGGTAGTCGCTCTCGTCGCATACCGCGGCACAGGCATTCCAGAACTCCGGCGTGCGGATCTGGTAGGCCACGTCCTCGATCTGCTGCGTGATCCTGCCGTTCTTGATCTCGTAGAACAGCTGCCCGCCGAACTGCGCGTTGTAGCGCTGCTGGTCGATGGAGAACGAGCCGTCGCCCATGATGCCGATGCCGCGATCGGTCGCGGCGATGAGATCGTCCCAGCCGATGTCCTTCTCGCCCGGTAGCAGCGAGACGTTCGGCATGCGCTGGAACTGCACGCTCGACCACGAGTCGCCGTTGGAGTTGCCGTGCGAGCGTGTGGGGCGGTTCTGCGAGTCGTACCACCACTTGAGCCAGTTCGCCTGCTCGCGCGTCGTCTGGTAGTCGTTGACGACGCCGTTCTTGATGATGAGGAATTCTTCCGGCTTCACGCCCTCGTCATCATATCCAATGGTGGCGCACCCGCCGAACTGCGAGCGGTCGCCCTGGATGTTCATGAACTCCGGGCCGTAGCGGAACTTGCCGAGCATCTTTTCCGGCGGCGAGACGAAGCTCGTCCCCGCGTAGTTCGCCTCGTAGCCGAGTGCGCGATCGAGCTCCGTGGGGTGCGCGATGGATTCGTGGACGGTGAGCCAGAGATGCGTCGGGTGCAGGACCAGATCGTAGCGGCCGACCTCGACCGGCTTGGCGGTGAGCTTCTCCGATGCTTCCTCACCCCACTTGCGCGCGTTGTTGACGATGTCGGCTTCGAGCACGTACTCGTAGCCGCGTCCCATCGGCTGCACCGTGTTGGATCGGTTCTGGAAATCGCTCTGATCCGGCGCGATCGCCGTGATCTGCATGGGGACCCAGCTGCGCACCACGGCCTGCGAGATGACCGAGCCGTCGGTGTTGGCGAAGTGGCGATGCTCCTTCACGAAGTACATCACGCTCGAGACGAACTTGACGTTCTTCGCCTTCATCGCCTCCGTGTTCGCCTTGATGAGGAGATCCGCCTTCTCCTCGACCGGGACGTCCCACGGATCCTTGGTGTAGCCGTTGTTCCACGTCGCCTGCACGGCGGGCGCGGGGGCGAGGACGACCGGACGATCCTGCGCGATGCGATTCGCCTTGGCGATCGCGACCGCTTCGCGTGCCGCGGCGGCGACGCCATCGGTGGTGAGGACGCGCGTCGCCGCGAAGCCCCACGTGCCGTCGACGAGCGCGCGGATGCCGGCGCCCATCGAGTCGGTGTCCACCACCTGCACGATCTGGTGCTCGCGGGTGACGACGAAGTTGTTCTGGTACCGTCCGATGCGGACGTCGGAGTAGCCGGCACCGGCGGACTTCGCGGCATTGAGCGCGTCCGCCATCAGTGCGCGGATCTGGTCGTCGGTG
>NZ_JBQCIJ010000064.1:0-98614 GCF_051953815.1 Pseudoxanthomonas sp.
AGCAGGACGCCATCCCCGGCATCGTCAACGAGGCCTGGACCGACATCGCCAAGCCGGGCATCTACCGCGGCCAGTGCGCGGAGCTGTGCGGCAAGGACCACGGCTTCATGCCGATCGTCGTGAAGGCGGTCACGAAGGAAGAATTCAAGCAGTGGCTGGCGCAGCAGAAGGCTGCCGCCGCCCCCGCGCCCGCCGTCGCCGTCGCCGCGGCTCCCTGAGCCGCCACCGAACAGAATTTCCCGAGGTAAGCCCATGTCCACGCATTACGAAGGCACCGCCGACAGCCACGGCCACGCCGCCGCCGGCCACGACGCGCACGACCACAAGCCGGGTTTCGTCGACCGCTGGTTCTTCTCGACGAACCACAAGGACATCGGCACGCTGTACCTGCTCTTCAGCTTCCTGATGGTGATCATCGGGGCGCTGCTGTCGGTGTTCATCCGTGCCGAGCTGGCGGTGCCGGGCCTGCAGTTCTTCAAGCCCGAGACCTTCAACCAGTTCACGACGGTGCACGCACTGGTGATGATCTTCGGCGCGATCATGCCGGCGTTCGTCGGCCTGGCGAACTGGATGATCCCGCTGCAGGTGGGCGCGCCGGACATGGCGCTGCCGCGCATGAACAACTGGTCGTTCTGGATCCTGCCGTTCGCCTTCCTGCTGCTGCTGTCCACCTTCTTCATGCCGGGCGGCGCGCCGGCCGGCGGCTGGACCATGTACCCGCCGCTGATGCTGCAGGGCGGCGCCAACGTCGCGATGACCATCTTCGCCGTGCACATGATGGGCATCAGCTCGATCATGGGCGCGATCAACGTGATCGCGACCGTGCTCAACATGCGCGCACCGGGCATGGACCTGATGAAGATGCCGCTGTTCTCGTGGTCCTGGCTGATCACCGCGTTCCTGCTGCTCGCGGTGATGCCGGTGCTGGCGGGCGCGGTGACCATGCTGCTGACCGACAAGTTCTTCGGCACCAGCTTCTTCAACGCGGCCGGCGGCGGCGACCCGGTGATGTACCAGCACATCTTCTGGTTCTTCGGGCACCCCGAGGTCTACATCATGATCCTGCCGGCGTTCGGGATCGTGTCGGAGATCATCCCGACCTTCAGCCGCAAGCCGCTGTTCGGCTACCAGGCGATGGTGTACGCGACCGCCGCGATCGCCTTCCTGTCGTTCATCGTGTGGGCGCACCACATGTTCGTGGTGGGCATGCCGCTGGGCGGCGAGGTCTACTTCATGTTCGCCACCATGCTGATCTCCATCCCGACCGGGGTGAAGGTCTTCAACTGGGTGACGACCATGTGGCGCGGCGCGCTGACCTTCGAAACGCCGATGCTGTGGGCGGTGGGCTTCGTCATCCTGTTCACCATCGGTGGCTTCTCCGGCCTGATGCTGGCCATCGTGCCGGCGGACTTCCAGTACCACGACACCTATTTCGTGGTGGCGCACTTCCACTACGTGCTGGTGACCGGCGCGCTGTTCTCCATCATCGCCGCCACCTACTACTGGTGGCCGAAGTGGACCGGCCGCATGTACAACGAGACCGCCGGCAAGTTCCACTTCTGGTGGACGGTGATCTTCGTCAACCTGCTGTTCTTCCCGCAGCACTTCCTGGGCCTGGCCGGCATGCCGCGCCGCATCCCGGACTACAACCCGGTGTTCGCGGACTGGAACCTGGTCAGCTCGATCGGTGCCTTCGGCATGTTCCTGACGCCCTTCATGATGGCCGCCATCCTGTGGAGCTCGCTGCGCAACGGCGCCAAGGCCGACGCGCGCGCCTGGGAAAACGCCAAGGGCCTGGAGTGGACCGTGCCTTCGCCGGCGCCGCACCACACCTTCAGCACCCCGCCGGTCATCAAGGATGGCGACCTGGCGCACGGCGACGTGACCCACTGAGCCGGGTGACGGGTGGCTGAGTCCATGAACGCTCCGATGCTCTCGCCGGAAGAAGCCGCGCGCCGCCGCAAGGCGGTGCTGCGCACCGCGTGGATCGTGGGTGGCCTGGCCTTCGCCATCTTCGTGCTGTTCATCCTGCGCGCGGTGCTCAGCGCATGAGCGGCAAGGCGTCCAATTCGGCGGGCCTGCTCAAGCTGGTGGGCGTGGCGCTGGGCGTGTTCGTGCTGACGTTCTCGCTGGTGCCGCTGTACCGGATCGCCTGCGAGAAGGTGTTCGGCGTGCGTCTGGAGAAGGGCCCGGGCCAGCAGGCGCAGGTCGCGGCGCCCAACGCCAAGCGCACCGTCACCGTGCAGTTCGACGGTGGCGTGAACTCCAAGCTGCCGTGGGCGTTCCATCCCGAACAGCTGACCATGCAGGTGGTGCCGGGCGAGCTGTACGAGGCCAAGTATTTCGCGCGCAACGACGGCCAGCGGCCGATCGTCGGCAGCGCGGTGCCGTCGGTGGCCCCGGCGCGCGCCTCGGGCTATTTCACCAAGACCGAATGCTTCTGCTTCACCGCCCAGACCCTCCAGGCCGGTGAAGTGCGCGACATGCCGGTGCGCTTCATCGTCGATCCCAACCTGCCGGGCGACGTGAAGACCATCACCCTGTCGTATACCTTCTACAAGAACGATGCCCTGACCGCGCAACTGGGCGCGGGCAATGCCTCCAATTCGCCGCACGCGGCACCCTGATCGAGCCTTAGGAACCGGAAGACACGCCATGGCACAAGCTCATTCGCCAGACGCCAACATCTACTTCGTGCCACACAGCAGCAAGTGGCCGTTCGTGGGCTCCATCGCCATGTTCGTCACCATGTTCGGCGTGGCCAGCTGGCTCAACGACGCGGCCTGGGGCAAGTGGACCTTCTTCACCGGCGTGTTCCTGCTGTGCGCGACCCTGTTCATGTGGTTCGGCGACGTGATCCGGGAGTCGGTCAGCGGCAACTACAACAAGCAGGTCGACGTGTCCTTCCGCATGGGCATGGTCTGGTTCATCTTCTCCGAAGTGATGTTCTTCGCCGCGTTCTTCGGCGCGCTGTTCTACGCCCGCCAGTTCGCGCTGCCGTGGCTGGGCGGCGAAGGCGACGGCGTGATGACCAACGCGCTGCTGTGGGATGGTTTCTCCGCGGCCTGGCCGACCGCCGGCCCCGGCCAGGTCGGTGGCCAGTTCCAGACCATCTCGGCCTGGGGCCTGCCGCTGATCAACACCCTGATCCTGCTGACCTCGGGCGTGACCATCACCATCGCCCATCACACGCTGAAGGCGGGCCACCGCAAGCAGCTGCTGGTGTTCCTGGGGCTGACCGTCCTGCTGGGCTGCACCTTCCTGTTCTTCCAGGCGGAGGAGTACATCCACGCCTACAAGGAACTGAACCTGACCCTGGGTTCGGGCATCTACGGCTCCACCTTCTTCATGCTGACCGGCTTCCACGGCGCCCACGTGACCCTGGGCACGATCATGCTGGCAATCATCTGGCTGCGCTGCGCGCGTGGCCACTTCACCAAGGACGACCATTTCGCGTTCGAAGCCGTGGCCTGGTACTGGCACTTCGTCGACGTGGTGTGGCTGGGCCTGTTCCTGTTCGTGTACGTGCTGTAAGGACGGGATGGAGACTGGGGTTGGGGACACGTTCCCTTTCCCCGATGCAGAAAAGGCGACGGCCAGCCCGTCGCCTTTTTGTTTTCGTTTCAGCGAACCCGGATTTCAGGGTGTGCTGGCGTCCCGGATCCCCGTTCCCGGATTTCGGCGCGGAACGCGCCTACGCCCCAATCCCGTGCGGCTTGATCCAACCCATGTAGATGGCGAGGATGACGAGCAGGATGAGCGCCACCGACAGGCCGATGCGGCGGGTCAGGGCGTTGACGGTGCGTTTGCTCTGGCCTTTGTCCACGAGCAGGTAATACAGGCCGGCGCCGAGGTTCCAGATGATCAGGATCAGGAACGCGATAATCAGCAGGGTCTTCAGCGAATCATTCATGGGAGCCTCGAAGGGCGCGCAGCGGGCATGAACACATTATTGCAGCCGAAGGGGAAACACGCGTGAGCCAGCGCCGGATGCCACTGGTGGCGGGTTGGGCGCTGGCCCTGATCGTGATCGCGCTGTTCTGCGGCCTGGGTACCTGGCAACTGGGGCGGGCCAAGCAGAAGGAAGCCATGCTGGCCGCTTCGCAGAAGATCCTGACCGAGCGCCGTCCGGTTCCGCTCGCGCAGGCCGCCCGGCCGGAGCTGCGGAGCGGGTATGCCTGGGCCTCGGGCCATGGCCATTTCCTGCCCGGCCCGGCGGTGCTGCTGGACAACCAGAACCATGACGGACGCGCGGGCATCCGCGCCTATCGGGTGTTCCAGGCCGATGGCGCGCCGCCGCTGCTGGTGGAACTGGGCTGGTTGCCGCTGCCGGGCGACCGTCGCCTGCCGGCGATTGCCGTGCCCGATGGCGAGCAGGCGCTGAGCGGCCTGATCGCGCCACCGCCGTCGGAGGGCCTGGTCAAGGCGGTGATCACGGTCCAGCCCGGCGGCGATTATCTGGTGACCGGCCTGGACGTGCCTGCGCTGGCGCGGGATCTGAAGCTGCCGGCGCTGGCGCCGCGCGTGTTCCGTCCGGATCCGGCGCTGCCGCTGGGCTATGCGCGCGATCTCGACATCCTGCCCAATACCCTGCCGCCGGAACGCCACCTCGGCTACGCCGTACAGTGGTTCGGGCTCGCGCTGGCGGTGCTGATCACCGCGCTGGTGGTGAGCCGCCGCGGCCGGCGCCCGCGGCAGGCGCACTGAGCCGCCGCGCATGAGAAAATAGCCGGATGACTTCGATGCCCCCTGATGCCGGCCGTGCCCGCGGACGCTGGATGCTGGTCGCGCTGTTCGCCCTGTTCTTCGGCACCGTGTTCGGCGCCGGCGTGCTGCGCTTCGCCGGCTGGCAGCCGGCCGGCCACAAGAACCATGGCGAAATGCTGCAGCCGCCTTCCGACGCCCGCCAGATCGTGCCCCGCCTCGCCGATGGCCAGCCGTATGCCTGGCAGCCGGGCGAGCGGATCTGGCGGATCGTGGTGGCGCCGCCGGCCGATTGCGCGGCCGGGTGCCTGAAGCTGGCCCGGGATCTGGACAAGGTCTGGCGCCTGTTCGGACACAACGCCGACAAGGTGGAGATTCTCTGGATCGGCCCACTGCCGGCGGGCGCGCCGGCGACCGAGGCGCGCCGCCAGTTGCAGGCCACGCCGGAACTGCTCGCAGCCTTGCCGCGCCTGCAGGATCCGAAGGGCGTGCCCGTCTACGTCATCGATCCCCATGGTTTCGTGATCCTGCGCTATCCGCCCGGCTTCGATGCCGGCGGACTGTACAAGGACGTCGCGAAGCTGCTGAAACTGATTTGAGGGTGCGTCCGAGATGAATGCCGTCGCCCGGCCCGTGCTGTATCGCCATTTCCATCGCATCGCCTGGCTGGCCGTTGGCCTGGCCCTGTGCGTCATCGTGTTCGGCGCCTTCGTGCGCCTGTCCAACGCCGGCCTGAGCTGCCCGGACTGGCCGACCTGCTACGGTCGCGCCACCTGGCCGCAGAGCACGCATGAGGTGGTGGATCACGCCGCCAGCGCGATCCGCCCGTTCGAGACCCACAAGGCCTGGCGTGAACAGGTGCACCGGCACATCGCCGCGACCCTGGGCATGCTGGTGTTGATCCTCTCGCTGCTGGCCGCGCGCCGGCGCCGCTTCGGCATCGCCACCATCCTGCTGGCGTCGGCATTCGTCGCCACCGCGATCCCGCTGTACATGCATGGCGAACACGTCGCCGCGTCGGTGCTCGCGATCATCGGCGAGGGCATCCTGCTGTTCGCCGCGCTGCGTTGGTCCAACCTGGATCTGGCGCGGGTCAGCGCGCTGACCCTGGCGGTGATCATCTTCCAGGCGCTGCTGGGCATGTGGACGGTGACCTGGCTGCTCAAGCCGATCGTGGTGATGGGGCATCTGCTGGGCGGCCTGACCACGTTCTCGCTGCTGGTCTGGATGGCCTGGCGCGCGACCGATCAGCCGATCACGCTGGGCGACGCGCGGTCGCTGCGACGGTGGGTGATCGGCGGCCTGATCCTGCTGGGCATCCAGATCGCGCTGGGCGGTTGGGTCAGCGCGAACTATGCGGCGGTGGCCTGCGGGCTGGATTTCCCCAAGTGCGTGGGACGCTGGTGGCCGCCGGCCGATTTCAGCGAAGGCTTCGTGCTCTGGCGCGGCATCGGCGTGGACTATGAAGGCGGCGTGCTCGACGGCGCGTCGCGCATCGCGATCCAGATGACCCATCGGATCATGGCGGTCATCGTGGCGCTGTACGTGCTGGGCCTGGGCATGCGCCTGTTCCGCACGCCGGGCATGCGCGGCTGGGCCACGCTGCTGGTGGTGCTGATCGCCGGTCAGTTCACCCTGGGCATCCTCAACGTCAAATTGAACCTGCCGCTGCACGTGGCGGTGGCGCACAACCTTGGCGCGGTGCTGCTGCTGTTCACCCTGGTTTCGCTGATCGCGCGCCTGCGCAAGCCCGAATGACGATTGCACTGCGCCAATACTGGGATCTGACCAAGCCGCGCGTGGTCGCGCTGATCGTGTTCACCGCGATCGTCGGCATGTTCCTGGCCATCGACGGACTGCCCGACCTGGCGCAGTTGCGCCTGGGCGCGCTGGGCTTCCTCGGGATCTGGCTGGCCGCCTCCAGCGCGGCGGCGATCAACCAGCTGCTCGACACCCGCATCGACGCCAAGATGGCGCGCACCTCCTGGCGCCCGCTGGTGGTGGGGCAGGTCAAGCCGTGGCAGGCGCTGGTGTTCGCGCTGTGCCTGGCGGCGCTGTCGATGGCAATCCTGGTGCTGTGGGTCAACGTCATCACCGCGATCCTGACCTTCGCCTCGCTGATCGGTTACGCGGTGATCTACACCGTCTTCCTCAAGCGGGCGACGCCGCAGAACATCGTCATCGGCGGTGTCGCCGGTGCCGCGCCGCCGCTGCTGGGGTGGGCGACCATGACCGGCATGCGCGGCGAATGGGACTGGGCCCACGCGCTGTTGCTGGTGCTGATCATCTTCGTGTGGACGCCGCCGCATTTCTGGGCGCTGGCCATCTTCCGCCGCGAGGACTATGCGCGCGCGTTGGTGCCGATGCTGCCGGTCACCCATGGCGTCACCTACACGCGCTGGCAGATCCTGTTCTACACGGTGCTGCTGGTGGAGGTGACCGTGCTGCCGGTGGTGTTCGGCATGAGCGGCCTGTTCTACCTGGGCGGCGCGCTGGTGCTGGGCCTGGTGTTCCTGTGGTACGCCTGGCGCCTGCTGGATCCGCCGGACGAGTTCTTCGCCATGCGGATGTTCAACTATTCCATCGTCTACCTGATGGCGCTGTTCGCGTTCCTGCTGGTCGATCACTGGCTGTAATCGCGATGCGTCTCCCCGGCGATGAAGAAAGGCCCGCGCGAGCGGGCCTTTCCGTTTCATCGTACCGTGGCGCGCGCGACGGGATCACTCCAGCAGGTGACGCTGCCAGAACAGCATCGAGGCGGCACTGAAGTAGTCGCTGTTGGATTTCTTCTGGAAGCCGTGGCCCTCGTCGGAGAACTCCAGGTACCACACCGGCTGGCCATTGCCGCGCACCGCCTTCACGATCTGCTCGGCCTCGGTGTAGGGCACGCGCGGATCATTGCGGCCCTGGGCGACGAACAGCGGTGAGGTGATCCGGTTGGCATGGTTGAGCGGCGAGATCTTCTCGAAGTGCTCGGCCATCGCCGGATCCCGTTCGTCGCCATACTCGGCGCGGCGCAGATCGCGACGGTAGCTCTCGGTGTTCTTGAGGAAGGTGCCGAAGTGGGAGATGCCGACCACGTCGATGCCGGCGCGGATGCGGTCGCTGTAATGCATCAGCGAGGCCAGCACCATGTAGCCGCCATAGCTGCCCCCGTAGACGCCGACGCGCTTGGCATCCAGTTCCGGCTGCTGGCCGATCCAGTCGAGCAGCGCGCCGATGTCCTTGACCGAATCCTCGCGCTTGAAGCCGTTGTCCAGCTGCACGTAGGTCTTGCCGTAGCCGGTCGAACCGCGCACGTTGGGCACCAGCACGGCGATGCCCATTTCGTTGACCAGGTACTGGATGCCGGCGTTGAAGGTGGGCAGCGACTGCCCTTCCGGGCCGCCATGGATGTTGATCAGCACCGGATAGCGGCCGTTCTTCGCGGGTTTGGCCGGCTTGTAGAAGAACGCGGGTATCGTGCGCGGCTTGCCGTCGACCTGATCGAAGGTCGGATAGCGCACCAGCGTGGGCGCGACGAAGCCGGCCGCGTCCAGCCCGCCGACTTCGCTGCGGGTCCAGCGCGACAGCGTCGCGCCGGCCAGATCGATCACGTAGATGTCGCTGGGCGACGTGGCGGTGTTGAGGCTCAGCGCCAGCTTGCCGCCATCCGGCGAAAAGCCCATGCCGCCGACGATGCCGATCGGCAGCTCGGGCAGCGCGACCGGCTTGAACGACGGCCAGGCGAACACGTGCAGGCGATCGATGCCGTCCTCGTTGCTGACGTAGGCGACGTGGCGGCCATCGTCGGAGACCTCCAGCTGATCCACGTCCCAGGGAATGTCCGCGCTGACCACCTTGAACTCGCCGGTGGCGGGATTGTGGTAGCGCAGGGTGCGGAACTCCTGCGGCTTGCTTTCCAGGTTCTCGTCGCTGACGTAGAACACGCTCTGGCCGTCGCCCGCGTAGCGGAAGCCGCCGACCGACGCCTTGCCGCCTTCCACCGGGAAGCGGGTCAGCTTGCCGCTGGCCAGATCCACCTTGCCCGGATGCGATTCGTTGACCGAAACGTACTGGCTGACCAGCAGGGTCTTGCCGTCCGGCGAGAAATCCATCGCGCCCCACTGGCCGCCCTCGGTGACCACCGTGCGCGCCTTGCGGGTGGCGAGATCCATCACCCACACGTCGGTGTCCTTGCCGTTGCGGGCGGTGCTGCTCCACGCCAGCTGCTTGCCGTCGTGCGAGAACAGCGGGCCCTGGTTGCGCGCCTTGCCGTCGGTGAGCAGGCTGGTTTCGCGGGTGGCCAGGTCGAACCAGTACAGCTGCCAGAACTCGTTGCCGCCCACATCCTTGCCGAATACGAAGCCATCGCGCCCGGACTTCGCCGGCGCCGCGCCAAGACTGTTGATGGGCTCGGGATAGAAGGTCAGCTGTTCGCGCATGCCCATCGGCTGGCAGACGCGATGCGCCTGGTTGGTCTCGGCGAAGCGGGTGGCGATCAGCACGCAGCCTTCGCGGGTCCAGCCGGCGAAGCCGGCGCCGCGGGTGTTCTGGTAGCGGTTGAGGCGCTCGCCCAGTTCGGCGGGAATCGCCGGCACGTACTCGGTGGTGCGGTTGCCGATCTGTTCGCGCGCCGGCGCCTGCGCGGGCGTGGCCGCGGTCTGGGCCAGCGCCGGCAGCGCCAGCAGGGCCAGCACCAGCGGCAGGCTTCGGCCAGGATGATGGGTCATGCGAAGGTTACTCCCCGGGTGAAAGACCCGAGGTTACCCATGTTCCGGCGCCTGCGGCCAGTGTCGCCGGGAAGCCCGCGAGCAGGGAACGGCCGGGCGATGGCCCGGCCGTTCCGCGCGATCATGGCGTCCGCAGCTTCTGTTCGAC
Organism: Pseudoxanthomonas sp.; assembly: GCF_051953815.1. Taxonomy (GTDB): domain Bacteria; phylum Pseudomonadota; class Gammaproteobacteria; order Xanthomonadales; family Xanthomonadaceae; genus Pseudoxanthomonas_A. The sequence goes on from NZ_JBQCIJ010000064.1 coordinate 9,565, forward strand.
CACCGGCGCGAGCGATTTCAGGCCGGCCTGGCGACCGAGTTCCAGTGCTTTTTCGTCGCTGGCGCCTTCTTCCTGTTTCGCCATCAGCGCCAGCAACGCGCCGACCCGGTTGCCGGAAGCGCAATGCAGCAGCACGTTGTCGCCACCGTCCTGCAGCAGCTTCTTCAGCGCGGCGGCATTGGCGGCGGTGAGATCGTCGGCGCCGGCGATCGGCAGGCGCTCGTAGCGCATGCCCTGCTGTTGGATCACGGCGGCTTCATCGAAGCCCCGGTCCTCGCCGGGCGCGCGCAGATCGATGACGGTGCGCACGCCTTGTTTCGAGAAATCGGCGAGTTGTTCGGCGGTGGGCTGGCCACCGGTATGCAGGCCCGGGCGCGGCTGGGTGAAATCGCCGGCCTGGACCTGCAGCGCCAGCAGCAACAGCGCGCCGGCGAGCAGATGACGGAACGATGCGAGGGTGCGACGGGATCCACGTTTCATGGGAGTCTCCTCGTTCAGCGGGCTACGCGCGCCTGCAGCAGGGCGCGCAATTCGTACTTGTCGGCTTCGTCCAGGCCGATGTTGCGCTGTTTCACCTGAAGTTCGTCGATACGTTGCTGCAACAGCTGTTTTTCCATCTGGTGCGCGGCGTCCAGCAGTTCGGCATGCCAGGTGGCGTCGTCGCCGGGCAGATCCTGCATCGCCAGTTTCTGCAAGGCGACCAGTTCCTCGCGCTCGGCGAAATGTTCCAGCAGCGCCCCGGTTGTGATGTCCGGGCGCGCGTGCACGATGTCCAGCAGTTCCAGCAGCAGCTCGATGCCGGGCTGGCGCAGGCCGGCGAAGGCATGTGGCGGCTCCAGCGCCAATGCCAGCGCCGGCTTGTGCAGCAGGCGCACGATCGCGCTGCGGATCAGGCTGGGCTTGTGGCCGCCGGTGGAACGTTGCGGGGTGGCCGCGGTCCGGAGGGGCGGCGCCGGCGGGGCCGACGCGGCGCCGACGCCGGTGATCTCGCCCAGCCGCTGGCGCATCAGATCGCCGAATGCACCATCCGGAATCTGCGCCAGCAGCGGACGCGCGCGCTCGGCCAGGCGCGCCTTGCCGTCCAGCGTGGACAGGCGGATGTCCTTGCCCAGTTCCTGGAAGAAGAATTCCGACAGCGGCATCGCCTGCTGCAGGCGCGCGTCAAACGCGGCGGCGCCTTCCTGGCGCACGATGGTGTCCGGATCCTCGCCGTCGGGCAGGAACAGGAAGAACGCCTGGCGGCCGTCCTTCATGCGCGGCAGCACCGATTCCAGGGCGCGCCAGGCGGCGCGTTGTCCGGCGGCGTCGCCGTCGAAACAGAAATACACGTCCGGCGCGTTGCGGAACAGCAGTTCGGCATGGTCCGGCGTGGTCGCGGTGCCGAGCGTGGCGACGGCTTCCTTGACCCCGAACTGGAACAGCGAGACCACGTCCATGTAGCCCTCGACCACGATCAGCCGCGCGATCTTCTGGTTGGCCTGGCGCACCTGCCACAGGCCGTAGAGTTCGCGGCCCTTGTGGAACAGCGCGGTCTCCGGCGAGTTGAGGTATTTGGGGCCATCGTCCTTCTGCAGCACGCGGCCGCCGAAGGCGATCACCCGGCCACGCCGGTCGTAGATCGGGAACATCACCCGATCCCGGAACTTGTCGTAGGTGTGCCCGCGATCGTTCTTGGAGAACAGGCCGGCGCGATCCAGCAGTTTCATCCGGCGTTCGTCGGTGCCCAGCGCGTCCTTCAGCGCGGAGAAGCCGTCCGGTGCGTAGCCGATGGCGAACTGCGCGCGGGTGGCCGCGTCCACGCCGCGCCCGTCCAGGTAGGCGCGTGCTTTCTCGCTGCCTTCCAACTGGCGCTGGAAGAAGCGCGCGGCCGCTTCCAGCGCGCCGAACAGATCGCGGGTGTCGTTGCTCTGGTTGCGCTGCTGGGTCTCGCGCGGCACTTCCATGCCGTTGCGCCGGGCCAGTTCCTCGACCGCGTCGAGGAACTCCAGGCGGTCGTAGTTCATCAGGAACGACAGTGCGGTGCCGTGCGCGCCGCAGCCGAAGCAGTGGTAGAACTGCTTGGTCGGCGAGACCGTGAACGAGGGCGAGCGCTCGTCATGGAACGGGCAGCAGGCCGAGTACTCCTTGCCTTGCCGCTTCAGCGGCACGCGCGTGCTGATCACCTCGACGATATCCGTCCGGGCGAGCAGTTCGTCGATGAAGGCGTCGGGGATGCGGGCCATGGACTGCGTAGTATTCCACGCCCCGCAGACGGCGTCAGGAAACCCCGCGGAGCGTCTTGTCCCGGCGGGCGGCCAGCCGTTCGTCGATCAGCGCGGTCAGCAGGGCGCCGACCAGGAACACCACCGTGGCGTAGTACATCCAGACCAGCAGGATGACCAGCGTGCCCATCGACCCGTACGCGCTGCCCGGCGCCGCCTGCGCGATGTAAACGCCGATGGCCCAGCGACCGGCGATGAACAGGACCGCCGTCAGCGCTGCGCCCAGGAAAGCCCTTCGCCAGGCCACCCGCCGATCCGGCAGGTAGTGGTAGAGCAGGGCGAAGGCGAACACGTAGAGCATCAGCGATGCGGCGTTGCCCAGCGTGGGCAGCAGCGAAGGCAGCCGGGCGAACGCCACCTGCAGCACCGTGTTCAAGGTCATCGACACCAGCAGCAGGAAGCCCAGCGCCAGCACCACCCCGAACGAGAAGATCCGCTTGCGCAGCCATGCCCACGGGCTTTCCAGACGTTGGGCGTCGGTGCGGAAAATCAGGTTCAGGGCCTGCTGCAACTGGCCGAACACGGCGGTGGCGCCGATGAACAGCAGCGCGGTGCTCCAGCCGCCCGCCAGCGAGCCCACGCTGGGGCGATTGCGGGCGTTGCGCAACACCGTGGCGGCGATGGTCCGGGCTTCATGGCCGGCCAGATCGCCGATCTGGCGCAGCAGGGCTTCCTGGGCGCTGGGATAGAGTGCGGTGGTGAGCCATAGCAGCAACACTAGCAGCGGCGCCAGCGACAGCAATGCATAGAAGGCCAGCGCCGCCGCCTGTGCCATCACGTCGACTTCGATGAAGCGCCGCGCCAGCGCGGCCGGCAGGCTGGCATGCAGGCGCTTCAGCAGGCCCAGCAGCTTGTCGCGAACGCCCCGCATCGGATTCCGCATCCGTCCAGACACGGGGCCAGCATCGCAGGCGCCTGTCGTCGCGCCGTGAGGACGGGCCTGTCAGTCGATGGGCGCGGCGGCCAGTCGCCGCAATGCTTCGCCGGTGACCCGCTGCACGGTCCATTCGTCCTGGCCGAGCGCGCCGAGGCTGCGGTAGAAGCGGATGGCGGGTTCGTTCCAGTCCAGCACCGACCATTCGAACCGCCCGTAGCCGCGTTCCACCGCCCGCCGCGCGAGATCGATCATCAGCCGCTTGCCCACGCCCAAACCGCGGAAACGCGGGCGCACGAACAGATCCTCCAGATACAGCCCGGGCAGGCCGACGAAGGTGGAGAAACTGGTGAAGAACAGGGCGAAGCCGGCCGGCTCGCCGTCGACCTCGGCGATCACCACTTCCGCGGCCGGACGCGGGCCGAACAGGTGTTCGGCGAGCTGGGCCTCGGTGGCGACCGCTTCATGCGCCAGCCGCTCGTATTCGGCCAGTTCGCGGATGAAGGCGAGGATATGCGGCACGTCTTCGCGGACGGCCGCGCGCAGGGTGGGGGTCCGGGACATCGTGGCGCGGGCTCGCAGGTAGAAACGACGGGGACGAGGATGGCGGGGCGGCGCCAGCGGGCGCCGCGCCCGTCATCGACAGGGAAGGCGGGCTCAGCCCGCGAACTTCTTCTTCACCAGCGCCGAGACCTGGCCCATGTCGGCCTGGCCGGCCAGGCGCGGCTTCAGCACGCCCATCAGCTTGCCCATGTCGGCCGGGCCGCTGGCGCCGGTCTCGGCGATGGCGGCGTCGATGGCGGCCAGGATTTCGGCTTCGCCCAGCTTGGCCGGCAGGTAGCGCTCGATGACGAGGATCTCGGCGCGCTCGACCGCGGCCAGGTCCTCGCGGCCGGCGGCCTCGTATTGGTTCACCGAGTCCTTGCGCTGCTTGACCATCTTCTCCAGCACGGCGAGCACCGCGGCGTCGTCCAGTTCGACGCGCTCGTCCACTTCACGCTGCTTGATCGCGGCGTTGACCAGGCGGATGACGCCCAGGGTGTCCTTGTCGCCGCCCTTCATGGCGGCCTTCATGTCATCGGTGAGCTGTTGCTTCAGGGGCATGGGTGTTCTCCGGAGCCTGCCAGCGGCAGGAAAAAGGGGATGCGGATTCCAGAAACGCAAAAAGCCGGCCACGCTCGCGCGTGCCGGCTTCTGGCGAAACGCCGTCGCTCAGTACAGGCGCTGGCGCTTGGTCACGTCGCGCGAAGAGCGACGCAGCTGGCGCTTCACCGCAGCAGCGGCCTTGCGCTTGCGTTCCTGGGTCGGCTTCTCGTAGAACTCGCGCTTGCGGGTTTCAGCCAGCACGCCGGCCTTTTCGCAGGTGCGCTTGAAGCGACGGAGCGCAAACTCAAACGGCTCGTTTTCGCGGACTTTGACGCTGGGCATACGTAATCTCGGTGATGGAAACGACCCGGGCAGACCGGGTGAGCCGCGCATTATAGCGATGGCGGGCGGAAAAGTGCAACATAGCGCCCATGAAGGTTCTTGGCATCGAAACCAGCTGCGACGAGACCGGCGTGGCGGTCTACGACACCGCCCGGACCGGCGCCGACGGCCTGCTGGCCCATGCGGTCTACAGCCAGATTGCGCTCCACGCCGAATACGGCGGGGTGGTGCCGGAGCTGGCCAGCCGCGACCACGTCCGCAAGCTGCTGCCGCTGATCCGCCAGACCCTGGCCGAGGCCGGCCTGGACACCCGCGATCTGGACGGCGTCGCCTATACCGCCGGGCCCGGCCTGGTGGGGGCGCTGCTGGTGGGCGCCGGGGTGGCCCGATCGCTGGCCTGGGCGCTGGATGTGCCGGCGGTGGCGGTCCATCACATGGAAGGCCACCTGCTGGCCCCGCTCATCGAGCATGACCCGCCGGAGCCGCCGTTCGTGGCCCTGCTGGTGTCGGGGGGACATACCCAGCTGGTGGCGGTGGACGCCATCGGCAGCTACCGGCTGCTGGGCGAGACCCTGGACGACGCCGCCGGCGAAGCCTTCGACAAGACCGCCAAGCTGATGGGACTGCCGTATCCGGGCGGCCCGCAGCTGGCCCGGCTGGCCGAGTCCGGCACGCCCGGCCGGTTCAGGTTCGCCCGGCCGATGACCGACCGGCCCGGCCTGGATTTCAGCTTCTCCGGCCTCAAGACCCAGGTGCTGCTGGCCTGGCGCGACAGCGATCAGCAGCCGCAGACCAAGGCCGACATCGCGCGCGGGTTCGAGGACGCGGTGGTCGAGACGCTGGCCATCAAGTGCGAACGCGCGCTGGACGCGGCCGGCTGCGACACCCTGATCGTGGCCGGCGGCGTGGGCGCCAACAAGCGCCTGCGCGCGCGCCTGCAGGAGATGGCGGCGCGCCGGCGCGGCGGCCGCGTGTGCTTCCCGCGGCTGGATCTGTGCACCGACAACGGCGCGATGATCGCCTTCGCCGGCGCGTTGCGGCTGGAAGCCGGGCAGCACGAGAGCGCCGAAGTGAAGGTGACGCCGCGCTGGGACATGGCGACGTTGTCGCCGGTGGCGCGGTAAGACCGATGGACCCGCTCCGGACGTCCGGCGAAATCCTTTCAAGGGTGGATAGCCAGGGATTTCTCGAAGGAATCTTCGCGCGGGACACCGATTGGGACGCCGCCCTGGACGCCAGGGACAGCGGAACCTTCGATGCGGCCTGGCGTGCCAGCCACGCCAGCCTGGACGCGCACAATGCAACGGAAAGCGATGTGATCCGCGCGCTCAGGGAGACGGTGTTCAAGCGCGTGCTTTCACTGACCGGCAGCCCCGACGTGGCGGGCCATGCATCCGATGATTTCGGATTGATGGCCAAGGCGGCCGAAGCGGGCGTGAGCATTCCTTTCGTGGAAGGGCTCTGGAACGCCTATCGCGACGGGATTTTTCCGCGCGGATGACGGACGCGGCGCACGCACCGGGCGCCGCACAGGCTCGGTTCCGGCGTGGACGGGTAACATAGGCCATTCCCTGTTTCCGATTCTTTCCGCAATGGACAAAGTCTTCATCGAAGGATTGCAGGTGGATGCGGTGATCGGCGTCTATGATTGGGAGCGTCACATCCGCCAGGATCTGCGCCTGGACCTGGAAATGGCGTTCGACAACCGCAAGCCCGCCGCCAGCGACGACGTCGCCGACACGCTCGACTACGACGCGATCAGCCGCCGCCTCACCGCGTTCGTGCAGGCCTCCGGATTCGGTCTGGTCGAAACCCTGGCCGAGCGTTGCGCTGCATTGCTGATCGAAGAGTTCGGCGTGGCCTGGCTGCGCCTGCGCCTGACCAAGCCCGGCGCGGTCGCCAATGCCGCCGGAGTGGGCGTGATCATCGAGCGCGGCACGGCGGATCCGGCATGAACCAGCGCCTGGAACAACTGCGCGCCTGGCTGGAACCCTACCCCTGGGCCTACACCACGCTGGTGGTGTGCGCGCTGCTGCTGGCGGCCTGGCTGGCCAACTGGGTGACCAAGCGGGTATTGCTGCGCGGACTGCGCCGCATGCTCAACTCGCTGCCGCTGGGCGGCGAACCGCACGAAGTGCGGTTGCGGGTGATTCCGCGGCTGGCCAATGTCATCCCGGCGATCGTGCTGTCGGCCGGCGTGGTGGCGGTGCCGGATCTGCCGGAACACGTGGTCACCATCGTCCGCAACGTCTGCACCGCCTTCATCATCCTGACCCTGGCGCTGGCGTTCTCCGGCGCGATGGATCTGGTCAACCAGATCTACCAGCGCCGCGCCGACGCGCACAACAAGCCGATCAAGGGCTACCTGCAGCTGCTGAAGATCGTGGTGTTCACGATCGCGGGGGTGCTGATGGTGGCGACCCTGATCGATCGCTCGCCGCTGATCCTGCTGTCCGGGCTAGGCGCGATGATGGCGGTGCTGATCCTGGTGTTCCAGGACACCATCCTGTCGCTGGTCGCTAGCCTGCAGATCAGTTCCAACGACATGGTGCGGGTGGGCGACTGGATCGAGATGCCGCAGCTCAACGCCGATGGCGACGTGATCGACATCGCCCTGCACACGGTGAAGGTGCAGAACTGGGACAAGACCATCACCAACATCCCGACCAAGAAGCTGATCAACGACTCGTTCAAGAACTGGCGCGGCATGAGCGAGGCCGGTGGCCGCCGGATCAAGCGCTCGCTGTACCTGGATCAGCACAGCGTGCGCTTCCTCACCGACGAGGAACTGCGGCGCATGCACGGCTTCACCGTGCTGGATCGCTATCTCAACGAAAAGGGCCGGGAAATCTCCGCCTGGAACACCGATCTGGAAGAACGCGGCATCCATCCGGTGAATGCGCGGCGGGTGACCAACCTGGGGACGTTCCGCGCCTATGTCGAGAACTACCTGCGCAATCATCCCGGCATCCACCAGGACATGACCCTGCTGGTGCGCCAGCAGCAGCCCGGTTCCACCGGCCTGCCACTGGAGGTCTACTGCTTCACCCGCGACATCCGCTGGGGCGTGTACGAGAACATCCAGTCGGACATCTTCGATCACCTGCTGGCGATCCTGCCGGAGTTCGGATTGCGGGTATTCCAGGAATCCTCCGATGCCGGCATCACCGCCGCGCTGATGGCGAGCGCCGCGTTGAAGCATGCGGAAGATGGGTCATCGCCGCCCGCATGAGCCTGCATCGCTATCTGCTGATCCTGGGCAGCGGCGCCGACGGCGAGGCGCAACTGGCGCGCGCGCGCGCCGCGTTGGCCGATGAAGGGCGGATCCTGGCGCTGTCGCCGGTGGTGATCGGCGCCAGTGTGGTCGCCGGGGATCCGCACCGCTACGCCAACCAGGCGATGCTGCTGGAAACCGCGCTGGAACGAAGCGCGTTCAATGCGCGGCTGAAGGCGCTGGAAGCCGGACTGGGCCGGCGCCCCGAAGACGCCGCCTGCGCCATCGATCTGGATCTGGCGCGCGAGTACGGTGCCGACGATGCGCTGTGCTGGGAAAACCCGGCCAAGCTCGAACATCCGTTGTTCATGGATCTCGCGGCGCAGGTCGCGCCGGTCAGATGAACAGCGATCGTCCGCCGTCGATGGCGACCACCTGCCCGGTGATGTAGCCGTTGCCACCCAGCAGCCAGCGCACCGCCGAGACGATGTCATCCGGTGCGCCCTGCCGCTTCAACGCGGTGCGCGCGTGCACCAGTTCCAGCGTTTCGGCCTTGACCGGATTCTCCGACCACAGCACGTTGCCCGGCGCCACCGCGTTCACCCGCACTTCCGGCCCCAGTTCGCGCGCCAGCGACTTGGTCATCATCACCAGCGCGGCCTTGGCCATGCAGTAGATCGTGTGTCCGCCCAGCGGGCGTTCGGCGTAGATGTCGGCGATGCTGACGATCGCGCCGTGGCTGGCTTTCAAATGCGGCGCGGCGGCTTGCGACAGGAAGAACGGCGCGCGCGCGTTGGAGGCGAACAGCTCATCCCACTGCTGCGGCGTGGCCTGGCCGATCGGGGTGGCGTAGTAGGCGGAGGCGTTGTTGACCAGCGCGTCCAGGCGGCCGAAGTGGCCGACCGCGCGCGCGACCAGTTCCGGCAGCCGGTCGAACTCGGCCAGATCCGCGTGCAGGGTCAGCACGCTGCCCGGCCGCACCGCGTCCAGTTCGCTCGCCAGCGCCTGCATGGCCTCGCCGGAATGGCGGTAGTGCAGGGCCAGATCGTAGCCATCGGCATGCAGGCCGCGCGCGATGGCCGCACCCACCCGTTTGGCGCTGCCGGTGACGAGGGCGACGGGGGGCGACTCGGACATGCGGAACCTCCTGGAAACGAGTCCCCATTGTCGCCGGTCGGCCCGATGGGCGCATGCCGCTTGACGCCCCGCGGGGTTTCGCGCATGTTGCAATGCAGTAACCCCATCGGCATGTCGCCGGTGGCGGCGCGGAAAGAGCGGATGGACTGGGCCAAGTACCGTACCACCACCTTTGACGAGCTGATCCAGCCTGACGGCAGCCCGCGCAGCGCCGCGCGCCGCCTGGTCGACTACCTCTCCGGCCTGGGCAGCCGCGAACTCGCCCAGCGCCAACTTGCCGCCGACGTGGTCGCCCGCGCCCAGGGCATCACCTTCACCGTCTATTCCGATGGCCGCAACGTCGACCGCACGCTGCCGTTCGATCTGATTCCGCGGGTCATCGATCGCCGCGAATGGCAGCGCACCGAAGCCGGCCTGAAGCAGCGCATGCAGGCGCTGAACCTGTTCATCGGCGACATCTACGGCGAGCAGCGCATCGTCCGCGACAAGGTGTTCCCGGCGATGCTGCTGAAGGATTCGGTCAATTTCCGGGCGCATTGCGTCGGTATTTCGCCCCCGCTGGGGGTATGGGCGCATATCTGCGGTTCCGATCTGGTCCGTGACGGCGATGGCACCCTGTATGCGCTGGAAGACAACCTGCGCATTCCCAGCGGCGTGTCCTACATGCTGGAAAACCGCATGGTCGCCAAGCGCGTGTTTCCGGAATTGTTCGAGACCAGCGCCATCCTGCCGGTCGACGAATATCCGTCGCAGCTGTACGACACTCTGGCGGCGTTGTCGCCGCGGCCGGGCGACACGCCCAGCATCGTCCTGCTGACGCCGGGGGTGTTCAACAGCGCCTATTTCGAGCACGCCTACCTGGCGCAGGCGATGGGCATCGAACTGGTGGAAGGCAGCGATCTGTTCGTCGCCGACGATGACTGCACCTACATGCGGACGGTCTACGGGCCGCAGCGCGTCGACGTCGTCTATCGGCGGGTGGACGATCTTTTCATTGATCCGGAAGTCTTCCATCCGGATTCCGTGCTGGGGGTTCCCGGCCTGATCCGCAGCTGGCGCGCCGGCAAGGTCGCGTTGGCGAACGCCCCCGGCGCCGGTGTCGCCGACGACAAGGTGGTGTTTGCCTACGTGCCGAAGATGATCAAGTACTACCTGGATCAGGAACCCATCCTGCCCAACGTGCCCAGCTATCTGTGCCACGACCCCAAGGAACGCAGGTACGTGCTGGATCACCTGGAACAGCTGGTGGTAAAGCCGGCCAATGAATCCGGCGGCTACGGCATGCTGATCGGCCCACGCTCCACCAAGCGCCAGCGCGACAAATTCCGGCAGTTGATCGAAGCCAATCCACGGAACTACATGGCGCAACCGACGCTGTCGTTGTCCACCGCCCCCATCGTCTCCAAGCAGGGACCCTCGCCCCGGCACCTGGATCTGCGTCCTTTCGTGCTGTCGCGACAGGACATCTACGTCACCACCGGCGGCTTGACCCGGGTGGCGATGACCAAGGGGTCACTGGTGGTCAACTCCTCGCAGGGAGGCGGCGCCAAGGACACCTGGGTCGTCGATGTCGAGGAGGAGGAGGCCTGATGCTGTCGCGCGTGGCCGACAACCTGTACTGGTTCAGTCGCTACGTGCGGCGCGCGGAGAACACCGCGCGGCTGGTGGGCGTCGGCAGCCAGCTGCAGCTGGATCTGCCGCGTTCGGTGCATTTCACCTGGCGGCCGATGATCGATACGGTGGGGGCCGGCGAGTTTTTCGCCCAGCAGTTCCCCGAGTCCGGGGCCGACGTGGGCGATGTGGACGTGGTGCGCTTCCTGTTGCTGGAATCCCGCAATCCGTCGTCGCTGCGCAGTTCGGTGGATGCCGCGCGCGAACTCCTGCGCAGTGTCCGCGACAGCCTGCCGCAGGAAGTCTGGGAAGCCATCAACGATCTGCACCAGCATATCGAGACCACCGGCGAGCGTGGCCTGAGCCGTCGTTACCGCGTCGATTTCCTGAACCGCATCGTCGATGGCTGCCTCAAGGTGTCCGGCCTGCTCAGCGCCAACGTCAGCCGTGACATCGGCTTCCAGTTCCTGCGCCTGGGCACCGCGCTGGAACAGGCCGACATGACCACCCGCATCATCGACGCCGGCGCCTCGGGCCTGGTCACGCCGCGCAACGACGAGGATCGCGAGACCTTCCGCAACATGCAGTGGATGAGCGTCCTGCGTTCACTGGCGGCCTACCAGATGTTCCGGCGGCATGTGCGGCAACGGGTCAGCGCCGAGCTGGCGCTGCGTTTCCTGCTGCAGAACGGCGAGTTTCCGCGCAGCGTGCAGTTCTGCCTGTCGCGCGTGCAGAACGTGTTGCCGACCATGCCCTCGCGGCCGGGAGTGGATCGCCATCTCAACCGGGTGATCGGACTGACCCGCAACGCCGATCCGGTATCGCTGGCGCAACGCAATCCGGCGGCGTTCATGGACGAGATCCAGGTCAACCTGGGGCGACTGCACGACGCCATCGCCGAAGGCTACTTTCACGGTTGAGCGGACGTTGGCGGCGCCAGCTTCCGCGGATGCGACGGGGCGGGGCGGTTACTGCTGCTGGCCCTGCATGTCACCCGGATCCTGCCGCGAGGGCACGCGCCGTGGCGGGATCGCCGGCGCCGCGGAAGCCGGTTCCTCGGCCTCGCGCGGTGGTTCCCACGGAAAACGCGGCAGGCCATGCACCGCCGCCTCCAGCTTGCGCGACCAGGTCTCGTGGATTTCCGAATACAAGGGCGTGTCGCTTTCCAGCCGGAGCGTCTGGGTGAGCCTGAGATCGCCCGCGCGCAGCAACGTCAGATCGATCGGCATGCCGACCGAAAGATTGGAGCGGATGGTCGAATCCAGCGACACCAGCGCGCAGCGGGCGGCGTCCTCCAGCGTGGTCTGCGGGCGCAGGATGCGGTCCAGGATGGGTTTGCCGTACTTGGACTCGCCGATCTGCAGATAGGGGGTCTCCGGCGACGCGGCGATGCAGTTGCCGAGCGGATAGATCATGTACAGCCCCGGTCGCTCGCCGGCGATCTGGCCGCCCAGGATCAGCGTGGCCTGCACGCTGACGCCGCTCTGCTGCGCTTCGTCACTGACCTTGGCCTGGCTGGCCACGAGCACGTCGCCGACGTACTCGGCCACTTCATACAGGTGGGCGAAGCTGCGCAGGCTGCGGGGTGCCGAGGCATCGGCGGCGTCGCGCTGCAACCGCGAGATGGTCAGCTGGGTGGTGGCGAGGTTGCCCGCCGACAGGATGACGAACACCCGCTCTCCGGGGTATTCGAAGCTGTGCATCTTGCGGTACACGCGCACATCGTCGAACGAGGCGCTGGTGCGCGTATCCGACGCGAAGACCAGGCCTTCGTCCACCTCGATGCCGACGCAATAGGTCATGGCGGTTCCGTTGTTGCCGTGCACCATGATTCTAGGCGCGGCCTCGCCGCTTGGCTAGGCTGAACCATGCGCACGTACAATGTGTCCCGGATCCGCAGACATCGAGTGGCCCCATGCCGGCCCAGCTACCCCCTCCCGACGCCGATGCGCTGGCGCACAGCCAGCGCCTGGCCGAACTGCTGCGTGAGGAAATCCGCGCCAACGGCGGGTTCCTGCCGTTCTCGCGCTTCATGGAGCGCTGCCTTTACGCGCCCGGCCTGGGCTATTACAGCGCGGGCAGCGCCAAATTCGGCGAGGCCGGCGATTTCGTCACCGCGCCCGAGCTGGGCCCGCTGTTCGCCGCCTGCGTCGCCAGCGCGGTCGCGCCGGTGCTGCAGGAACTCGGGCCGGACGCTGAATTCCTCGAACTGGGCGGCGGCAGCGGCGCCTTCGCCGAGGTGATGCTGAAGCGGTTGCTGGAACTGGACGCATTGCCGGCCCGCTACGCCATCCTCGAACCCAGCGCCGACCTGCGTGAACGCCAGCGCGAGCGGCTGGCGCAGCGGTTGATTCCGCCGGTGTTCGCGTTGATTGAATGGCTCGACGGACCGCCGGGGGAAAGCTGGAACGGCGTGTTGTTCGCCAACGAGGTGATCGACGCGCTGCCGACGCCGCGCTTCACCCTGCGCGATGGCGAAGTGTTCGAGGAGTACGTGGCGCTGGACGAGGCGGACCGCTTCGTGCGCACCGACCGCCCCGCCGATGCGCTGCTGGCGGCCGCGGTCCGCCACGTGGAGCGTTACCTGGAACAACCTTTCCCCGATGGCTACCGCTCCGAACTGCTGCCGCAGCTGCCGTACTGGATCCAGGCGGTGATGGGGGGATTGCGCTCGGGCGCGATGCTGTTCGTCGATTACGGTCATCCGCGCCGCGAGTACTACCTGCCGGATCGCGACGAAGGCACACTGCGCGCGTTCTATCGCCAGCACATGCACGCCGATCCCTATCTGTGGCCGGGCCTGCAGGATCTGACCGCGTCGGTGGATTTCACCGCGCTGGCCGAGGCGGGCACCCAGGCCGGCTTCGAGCTGGCCGGTTACTGCGATCAGGCCAGCTTCCTGCTCGGCAACGGCCTGCCCGAACGCCTGCAGGAGATCGAGGAAAGGGCCGACGAGACCGCCAAACTGCGTTTTCGCAACGAGGCGAAGAAGCTGACCCTGCCCAGCGAGATGGGCGAGCGGTTCCAGGTGATGGGATTCGCGCGCGACGTCGAGTTCGGGCCGGCCTTCCTCGCCAACGACCTGACCTGGCGCCTGTGAGATGACCCTGCTGAAACCGTTACGCCACCCCCGACTCTGGTTGTGCCTGTGGCTGCTGGCCATCGCGACGGTGGTGGCGCTGTCGCTGGGGCCGCCGCCGCCGTTCCCGGACATGCCCTCGGGGACCGACAAGCTGGAACATGGCCTGGCCTACTTCCTGCTGGCGGCCGGAGCAGTGCAATTGTTCCGCAGCCGCGGCGGCTGGATGCTCGCCGGGCTCGCGCTGGTGATGGTGGGCATCGGCGTCGAGTTCGCCCAGGGCGCCTACACCACCGATCGCATGCGCGATCCGTTCGACGCGATCGCCAATACCGTCGGCGTGCTGCTGGGACTGTCCACCGCGCTGACTCCGCTGCGGGATCTGCTGCTGAGGCTGGAACAGCGGGTTCGCAGGCCGGTCTGAAACGCCGCCGACGCGCCGGAAAAGAATCCCCCCGCCCGCGAACGGGCGAGGGGCGTGGCGAAGGTGGAGAGCCCTTCGCCGCAGCAGGTGGAGACCGATTTCCTCAGCGCGGCACCAGCCGCACTTCGTCCAGCACCCACATCTCCGGGCGCGTGTCGCCGGTGAACACCAGGCACAGATCCTGCTGGCCGGCCAGTCCGGCCGGCAGCGCCGCATCCAGGGTCACGAAGCCGTCGGCGTCGGGCTTGGCGGGCAGCGGCACCGTCGCGACCGGTTCGGCCTTGCAACCGCCGGCGCGGACCAGCAGTTCGCCGTGCGCCGAGCGCGCCGGTTCGAACTTGCGGTTGACCTCGTCGTGCGCGAGCTGGAAGTAGTACGGGATGCGCCCGGCCCGTACCCGCAGCCGGGCGATGCCGGTCAGGTCCGCCTGCGGCCACTGCCAGCACGGATTGAAGATGGTGACGTTGAACATGGCGCGGTCGCCATCACGCGGGCCGTCATCCTCCAGCCGCAGCAGCAGGCGGCCACCTTCCGGGCAACTGGCCAGCGCATCGCTGGTCCGGCGCAGCAGCCAGTCGCGATCCACGAGCTGTCCGGTGGCATCGGCCAGCGGTCTGCCGTCGAAGAAGGCGGCGGCGCGTACCTGCGCCGGCGGCGTCACCGTGAACGGCTGCGCGTAACGGGTCGAGCTCGGGACGGGCGCGCTGCCATCGACGGTGTAGCGGATGTCGTATCCAAGCGGATTCGCCAGCGTGATCTGCGCCGTGCCGGCCGCGCGCTGCTCCTGCGCGGTGACGACCACCTCGAACGGTGTCTTCGCGTAGGCGATGCCGAGCGACCGGTAGCGCTGCAGCTGCGCCGGCAGGCGCTTGAGGAAATCGGCGTAGTCCTTGCGCGCGGCGGGCGTCCAGCCCACTTCCGCCAGCGCGGCCAGGCGCGGATACAGGTGATGCTGCAGACGCGCGTAGTAACGGGTGTGTTCGGTCCACACGTTGGCCTGCAGGCCGAGGATGTGATGGCGCAGCGCGGGCGCGAGCGCTTCCGGCACCGGTTCGAAACCGTAGACCTTCTCCAGCGGCACCTGGGTCGGCCGGCCCGGCGGCTCGTTCGGCGAGGTGGTCTGGTGATAGTCCAGGTACAGATGCGACTTGGGCGTCATCACCACGTCGTGGCCCTGGGTGGCCGCTTCCAGCCCGCCCTCGGTGCCGCGCCAGGACATCACCGTGGCTTCCGGCGGCAAGCCGCCTTCGAGGATTTCATCCCAGCCGATCAGCCGGCGGTCGTGCGCTTCCAGGAACTTCTCCAGCCGCTTGATGATGTGGCTCTGCATCTCGAACTCGTTCTTCAGGCCGAGTTCGCGGATGCGCGCCTGCGCGCGCGCGGAGTTCTCCCACTGGATCTTCACGGCTTCGTCGGCGCCCACGTGCACGTAGCGTCCCGGGAACAGCGCGATGACCTCGGTCAGCACGTCCTCCAGGAACTTCATCGTGCTTTCCTCGATGTTGAACAGGTAGCTGTGCACGCCCCACTGATTGGAGACCGGCGGCCTGCTGCCCAGCACGCCCAGCTCCGGATAGGCGGCAATCGCGGCCTGCGCATGGCCCGGCACGTCGATTTCCGGCAATACGGTGATGTGGCGATCCGCAGCGTACTTCACGATCTCGCGGATCTGATCCTGGGTGTAGAAACCGCAATAGGGCCTGGGCTGGCCATCCGCGCCGATGCCGGCCTCACCGGCTGCCACCCGGCAACCGCCGATCTCGGTCAGCTTCGGATACTTCTTTATCTCGATGCGCCAGCCCTGGTCATCGGTCAGGTGCCAGTGGAAGGTGTTGAGCTTGTGCAGCGCCATCGCATCGAGGATCCGCTTGATCTCGTCGAGCGACTGGAAATGCCGCGCGGAGTCGAGCATGAAGCCGCGCCAGGGAAAGCGCGGGGCATCCTGGATGTCGATGGCGGGCAATGACGTGCCACCACGCTGGGTGGCCAACTGCCACAGGGTGACCGCGCCGTAGAACAGGCCGCGCGCGTCGGCGGCCTGCACGGTGGCGCCGTCCTGGGTCACGGACAGGCGGTAGCGTTCCGGGGAGTCGCCCGGCAGGTCGGTGGAGATGGCGAAGCGGATACCCCCACCGGTCGACGAGCCCGCAGGGGCGATCGAGGGCGTCGGCAGGCCGCTCGCACCCAGCATGGCCGCGAACTGCTGCGCCACCCCACGCGCGGTGGCGTCCTGAGCGTGCAGCACCGTTTCGGCGCCAAGCGGATAGCTGCCCTGGCGGACATCGACCTTGGTGGGCAGCGGAATCAGCGACAGGCCCGGGCTGGCGTCGGCCGCCCGGGATGCGTTGGATCCCTGCGCCATCGCGGGCAATGCGATGGCGAGAAGACCCGCGAGCATGCCGGCCCGGTGAATCATCTTGGTTCTCATCGTCGGCTCGTTCCTTGTCGGGAATGCAGGACCAGTCCCCCAAAAAAATCGGGCTCAATCAGGATTGAGCCCGTGGAGAGACAAATAGCTGTCAAAGGCAGAAAGCGCAAATCATCAGAAGTCGTAGCGCATCGTCAGCAGGAAGCGGCGACCGGTCTTGTAGGCGCCGTTGGTCAGCTTTTCCGTGCCGATGTAGCTGTGGTAGGTCTCATCCAGCAAGTTCATGCCGTTGAGCTGCAGCGACAGCGACTCGTTGACCCGGTAGCCCACCGAGGCGTCGAGCGAGGCATATTCCCTGGTCCAGGTATCCACGCCGCCGATCGCGCGGGTGAAGTACTTGTCGCGCCAGCCGTAGGTCACGCGCGCCGACCAGTCGCCACGCTCGAAGTACGGGCTGATGTTGAACTGGTGTTCGGAGTTGAACGGCAGCGGGCGACCACCATCGGCCTCGCCGTCGGAGAAGGTGTAGTTGGCCAGGATGCCGAAGCCGGCGCCGATGTCCTGCTGGTAGGCCAGGCCCACGCCTTTCACCTTGGCATTGCCCGCGTTCTGCGGACGGGCGACCAGGAAGGTGTCCATGCGATCGAGGTTCTGGTTGTAGTGGACTTCCGGCTTGGTGACCTGGAGGACGTAGTCCTCGATGTCGCGATAGAACACCGATGCCGCGAGGATCGCGTTTTCGGCGAAGTACCACTCGGCCGACAGATCGAGGTTGGTCGACTTGTACGGATCCAGATCCGGATTGCCGCCGCCGCCGGTCAGGCTCTGGTCCGACAGCCAGATGTAGCTCGACAGGTCGGTGTAGTTGGGGCGGGCCATGGTCTTGGCGGCGGAAAAGCGCAGGACCATCTCGTCGTTGAGGTCGTAGATCAGGTTCAGGTTGGGCAGGACGTTGTTGAACTTGTTCTTGCGGCTCACCGCCGTGTAGGCGCTGGCGTACTGGCTCGGGGCGAGGCCGGCGACGCAGTTGGCCTGTCCGGTGTTGCACTCGAAGGCGCCGGAGGTCACTTCGGTGCGGACGTAGCGCACGCCGATGTTGCCGCGCAGGCGATCGAAGCTGAAATCAGCCTGCACGTAGGCGGCCTGGGTGTCCTCGTCGATGGACCAGGTATTGCGCGCGAACTCGTTGGCGCTGAACGAGGACAGCTCGGGCATGGGGGTGCCCGGCGGCAGCCAGGCGCCGCTCATGGCCCAGTCGTAGATCGCCCAGCCATCGACGGTGAAGCGATCCTTCAACGCGCCGTAGCCGCTGAAACCGCTCAGGTAGTTGCCGGGAAGCTTGCGCGGGTTGAACATCGCGGCGCTCGGCGACAGGGCGGTGTTGAGGCCGACGCCACGCTGGATCTGGCTGGTGTGGTGGTCGCGCTGCTTGTAGCCGAAGCGCAGCAGGTAGAGCGGCGAGTTCAGCTTGATGCCAAAATCCAGCTGGCCGTACTTTTCCTTGTCGACGGTGGGCTTCTCGACCACGTTGCCGCCCCAGCCCTGGATGGTGAACAGTTCCGGGGTGTTGAACGGATTGGCGCCGTGGAAGGTCACGCTGCCCGGCCGGCCCGGCGAACCGGAGATGTCCCAGCTGTAGTCGGTGCGGGCGAGGAATTCACCGAACACCTGCTTCGGGCCGGCATCGGCCTTGGTCGAACCGAGCTGGGTGCTGGCGAACCAGCGCTCGTCGTTCCAGGTGGCCTTCAGGTCGTAGGTCTTGGACTTGGTGGTGGCGCGGCGATTCTGGATGTCGAAGATCGCCAGGCCGTTGCGCATCGTGCCGCGGGTGATGACGCCGTTCTCGATGGTCAGGTCGGTCAGCTTGTCCAGGCTGTTGCCTGCGTTGCCCTGGTTGAGGAACATCGGCTGCGCCATGTGATCGTAGCTGGCGTCGATCTTGAACGCGTTGAATTCGATGTCCAACTGCTCGACAGGACGGGCCTGCAGGCTCAGCGTGTAGGTCTTGCGCTGGCGCTCCTGTTCGAAGAAATGCGCGGCGGTCGAGTTGGGGCCGATCGCGTTGGGATTGGCGTTGATGGTGTCGGCGCAGGCGCCGGTGCAGTTGCCATTGGCGATGGACGGCCGGTAGGCGCTGGCGCGGACGATGTTGTAGGACTCGATGCCGTCGCGGCGGATGTTCTCGTCATCCTTCTGCACGGACACGATCACGCCGAAGTTGTCGGCCTTGTTCTTCCAGCCGAACAGGAGCGAGGCGGAAGGGTCGGTGTGTTCGACGCGATCGTTGCGGTTGAAGCCGACCTGGCCGGCGATCACGATGTCGCGGTCGAGGTCCAGCGGCTTGCGGGTGCTGACCATCACCGTGCCGCCGATCGAGCCTTCCTCCAGGCGCGCTTCCGGCGACTTGAACACCTCCACCTTGCCGACCAGCTGCGGGGCGAGCAGCGAGTAGTTGAAGGTGCGGGTCGGGAACTCGGACATGTTCCAGTCGCCGGAGGCGACCGACTGGCCGTTGAGCAGGGTGCGGTTGAGCGCCGGGTCGGTACCCAGGATGCTGACCTTCTCGCCCTGGCCGAAGGCGCGATCGATGGCCACGCCGGGAATGATCGTCATCGCCTCGGCGACGTTGGTGGCCGGGAACTTGCCGACGTCCTCGGCGGTGATGACGTCGACGATGGCGTCGGCGTTGCGCTTGGTTTCCAGCGACTTCTGCAGGCTGGCGCGGATGCCGGTGACAACGACCTTGTCCAGCTCGGTGGCATCGCCCGCGGCGGCGACCTGGGTCGGCGCCGCGTCCTGCGCGTGCGCGGTGACGCTCAGGCACATCACGATTGCGGCGGATAGTGCGGTCTTGCGGTAACTCATGCTGTCTCTCCCATCATGATTTGTTCTGGTGGTTGGCCTGCCTCGTCGGCGGGTCATGCGGTGCCCTGGCTCCCCGGCGGGCACCTCGCCGTTTGCTTCACCGGTGATCGGGCTGGTCGAGATACCAACGAGCGGCGCCGAGGACGCCGAGTTGCCCGTGCTCGACCAGCTTCACGGGAATGTGTTCGAGTGCCTGCCGCAGCGGTCCCTTGTTGAGGAAGCGCGCGACGAACCCGCTTTCGATCAGGAAGCCGCCCAGTTGCGGCAGGATGCCGCCGGCCAGGTAGATGCCGCCCTGCACGCCGTAGAACAGCGCCATGTCGCCGACCACGCTGCCGAGCAGTCCGCAGAACACCTGCAGCGTGTCGTGGGCGTGTTCGTCGTCGCCCGCCAGCGCGGCCGTGGTGATGTCGCCGGGCGTGGTGTATCGCACCGGCACGCCGTGCAGCGCGCAGAGCGCGGAATGGAGATTGAGCAGGCCGGGTCCCGACAGCGCGTGTTCGACCGGCACGTGACTGCGGTCGCCGAGCATCCGGCCCAGCAGCGCCAGTTCCAGCGCGTTGCCCGCGGCCAGCGAGGCGTGCCCGGCTTCGGTCGCCAGGACGATCGGACGCGGATGCGCGGGAATCCACACCGCTGCGCCGAGGCCCGTGCCCGGGCCGAGGATCAGGCGTGGGCCATCCGCGCCCTGGGTCGGGCCGGCGAGTTGCAGGACCTGGCTGGCCTCGACGTGGGGCGCGGCATGCGCGACCGCCTCGAAGTCGTTGACCAGGCGCAGATCGGCAAAGCCCAGCCGGGCCTGGATCGCGCGCGGCGACAGCGGCCAGGGCAGGTTGGCGGAGATGACGGTGCCGTCCTGCAACGGCAGGCCGGCGCTGGCGATGACGCCGCAGCGGATCGGATGCGCGGGGCGGCCGCCCAGGAAATCTTCCAGGATCTCGGCCAGGCCGGCGAAACGGGCACAGGCATAGGTCTGGTAGTCCAACACGGTGACCGGCCGGGTGGTCGAAGCCGTGGCCTGCACCAGACCCACCCGGACATGGGTGCCGCCCACGTCGGCGGCCAGGAACAGCTCGTGCTCCCGTAGTCGCGATTCCGCTTTCAACGCTGGATTGGCGATGGCAGCCACACGTCTCCCCACATGCTTCGCGGCCGGGGCCCCCTCAGGCTCCCTTCGTGACCGAGTGTGTTGGAGTGCTGACAACGTTGTCAAGCTTTTTGCAAAAAATTTTCAGTCAAATCCGTGCTGCGCTGCGGCGAAAAACTGTTTGATTTAATGAGGTTTTTGCCGAAAACGAGCCGTGACTGTCCGGAAATGCCCCTGCTGAAAGGCATGGGAATAAGGAAAAAGACACTGACGTGTAAAAAATTATCTGACCGGCCTGACTGCCCGGATGCCCGGGAAGATGCGGCCCGGATGGAGAACCTCTTCCCGTACGGCCGACGCAGGAAACGACGCAGGAAAAGACGACGGCGGCATCGCCGGCACGCGTCGCCTGATCGAGGTGGCGGAGTCTGGCGTCGCTGATGAAACGCGGGCGCGGCGAGGTGATGGCCGCGCACACGGTGACGAATCATTCGTCCCGGACGTGAGCGCCAAGGCAAGTGGATGGGGACTTGTTCGTTCCGGCACGGATGTCCGGCTCGCGATATGACGCGAGCCGAAGGCGCATCCGGTTCGTCATGCGCCGGCGGAAAGGGGCCGGCAGGCGATCGCGCGCTTCCGGCGCATGCCGAGGCATGGGGAGACATTCCGCCACCGTCCACAGGGGGGCGAGCGTTTCCAAACCGAAGTTGGTGCATCCGCGTCACGACACCCTCATTTTCTCGCCGCTGCCGGCTTGCGTTCCCGCCCGTCGTCGTCGTCGCTCCTGCGTGGGCGCCGGAGAAGCGAGATTCGTGCATCGACAGCGACGACGCGAACCGCCACGGTCGGGCGCAAGCGTCGCCGTGCGCACAAGGGCGATGGATCAACCCGCGATGATGCAAGGCGCGCGATGGCCGTGCGGATGGCCGGTTCGACCTTCGTGGCGGGGCGGACGACGCCTTCGCAACCTGCGTCGAATCGACGCGAACGTCGTCGTCCGCGCCTGGCGACGGCGAACCCCGCTCGGCGCGGGAAACCGGCATTCCCCCCCCCAAAAAAAAGGGCCTGGACAAGTCCAGGCCCCGGAGAAGGAGCACGCGGTTACATCGTCACCATCAGAACTTCAGGCGGACGTTGAAGTAGTACTGCCGTCCGTTGCTGTAGAACGAGGTCGGAATGGCCGCGCTCTGGTAGTACTTGATGGTCGGATCGTTGAGGTTGAGGGCGTCGAGCGAGAAGCTCAGGTGATCATTGAACTTGTAGCTCAGTGCCGCCGACAGCGTGCCGAAATCATCCTGGTAGTACGGGTTGGCGCCGGACAGGCCGATCAGGAACGACGAACGACGGGTATAGCTGACGCGCGCGCCGAACGTTTCGTTCTCGAAGTAGGCACCCACGTTGTAGGTGTTCTTCGAGGTGCCGAGCAGGTTGTCGCTGCCATCCGCCCAGGTGTGCGAGGTGCTGCCGTCGGCGTAGGTGTAGTTGGCCACGACACCGAAGTTGTCGCCGATCGGCTGCTCGTACGCCAGTTCGACGCCGGTGACCTTGCCGTTCGAATTGATCGGCACGGACACCAGGTATTCCTCAAGCTGGTTGGTCAACTCGCTGAACAGCATCTGCTTCTCGGTGCCGAAGGCGACGTAATCCTTCAGGTTCATCGAGTAGGCGCCGACGGACAGCAGGCCGCGCGGCATGAAATACCACTCGACGTTCGCGTCGAAGTTGGTAGAGACCACCGGGTCCAGGTTCGGATTGCCGCCGCCGCCGGTCCGGTTCAGGTCCGAGCCCCAGGACGAAGCGCCCAGCGCGGAGAAATCCGGCAGGGTCTGCGTCTGCGAGGCCGCGAAACGGAACACCAGGTTCTCGCTCAGGTCGAACTTGATGTTCGCGCTGGGCAGGACGCGGCTGTGCTTGTTGTTGGTGAACTTGCGGATCCACTGGCCGAACAGGCTGGACACGTCGGCGTTGGCCGCGTTGGCGACGGCCTGGTAGGAGCTGATGTCCTGGTCGACATTGACGTAGCGCAGGCCGACGTTACCGCTCCAGTTGTCACCGACGAAGTTGGCCTGGATGTAGGCGGCGAGGTTCTTCTCCTCCACCTTCCACTCGGCGCCGTAGTTGTGGCGACCGTTCGGACCATCGTTGTTGTACAGCCAGGTCGAGTTGTTGATGATCGCGTTCTGCAGCGCGCCCGGCGTGAAGTACCACAGGTTGCGCGGGAAGCTGCCGCCGATGCTGCTGGCGAAGCCACTCGGATACGACGCGGTGGCGCCATTCCGCAGCGCATCCCAGATGCCCGCGCCCGGGCTGGCGCCTTCCGGCGACAGTGCCTCGCGGGTATGGTCGGCGTAGCGCGCGCCGAAATCGAGCGAGGACAACACGCCACCGTTGAAGTAATGGGTGAAGTCGGCGGTGAACCAGTCCTCGTCATCCTTCGCGGTGACCTGCTGGTTGCCCCAGGTGCCACCCCAGGTGGCGGCGGCGGGGCTCAGATCGCCGCCCACGTTCCAGTCCACCGGCGAGCCGGCGCCATGGCTGGTCCAGCTGGCGCCACCGCCGCTGGCCATGTTCAGTTCGGCAATGAACTGGCGAGGCGTGGAGCCTTCACCGCTGGTGGTGCCGACCTGGAACTTGGAACTCAGGTTGTCGTTGATCTGCCAGTCGACGTCGAAGGTGACGTACTCGCTCTTGGCCGACGCTTCGCGGTAAATCATGTCGTAGACCGCGTAGTTCTGCCCGGGCTGGCCGGTGTAGGTGGCGTTGGTCAGCACGCCGTCCTTGATCACGTAGCCGGGATCGGGTGCCCACGCGCGGGCGAAATTGCCACCCCACATCATGAAGTTGCGGTTGTAGTTGTTGGCGTCCATGTCCGAGCGGAAGCCGCTCAGACCCAAGGTCAGATCGTCGTTGGGCTTGAACTGCAGTTCGATCAGGCCGCCCTTGCGCTCGCGGGTCTGCTCGAACAGGGTCGAACCGAGCAGGCCGGGAGCCCAGACGCCGACCAGATCAGGATTGCTGATGCCGGCGGGATCGGTGGCCGAAATCTGGAAGAAGCCGCCCGGGACCTCCTGCGCTTCGCGGCGCAGCTCGCGCTTCTGGCTGAATGCCTGGACCATCACGCCGAACGTGCCGGCGTCGTTCTTGTAGTTGAACAGGCCCGACAGCTGCGGGTCGGTGGAATCGGCCTGTTCGGCGTTGACCACGCCCAGCGAGGCTTCGGCGGTGATCTTGTCGGCGAACTGCAGCGGCTTGCGGGTGATGATGTTGACCGAACCGGTGGTGCCGCCATCGGGCAGCTTGGCCTGCGAGGACTTGTGCACTTCCACCGAGCTGACCAGTTCGGACGGCAGCAGGGTGTAGCTGACGCTGCGGCCGACGTTGTTGCCCTGGCTGAGCACGAACCAGTCGGCCGAGCCGACGGTGTGGCCGTTGATCAGGGTCTGGGTCAGGCTGGGGCTGGTGCCGCGCAGGCTGACGCGATCGGCCTCGTCGAAGCCGCCTTCGTCGGAGGAGGACGAGCTGATGTTCACGCCCGGCAGGCGTTGCAGGGTGTCGGCCACGTTATGGGCCGGCAGCTTGCCGACGTCCTCGGCGGTGACCACTTCCACGCGCGAATTGGCTTCGCGCTTGGTGTCCAGCGACTTCTCCATCGAGCCGCGGATGCCGGTGACGACCACGGTGTCCAGATCGGTGGCCTGCTGCGCGGCGGGCTGGGGCTGCTGCTGGGCGGCGGCGTCCTGTGCCTGCGCGTGCATGGAGACCGCGAGGCCCGTCGCGATGGCGACGGCGAGTAGCGACTTACGGTGATTCATGGTGTCTCTCCCATCATGATTTTTGGTTGTCGGCCGGGGCGTGATCCGGTGCCGTGTTGCTGCCTTTGCTGCCAAGGGTTCGGCTGACAGCACCGACCCGGTTCTGTTGCGGACGCCTGTGCCGGCGCCTTCGTTTCTTCTGCTTCTAGTTGCTTTCGGTTTGATCGAGGTACCAGCTGGCGGCGCCGATGACGCCCAGCTGCCCGTGCTCGACCAGCTTCACGGGAATGCGTTCGAGCGCCTCGCGCATCGTTCCCTTGTTGAGGAAACGCGGCACGAAGGAGCTCTGGAGAAGGAATTCGCGGATGTTCGGCAGGATGCCGCCGGCCAGGTACACGCCGCCCTGCACGCCGTACAGCAGCGCCATGTCGCCGACCACGCTGCCGAGCAGGCCGCAGAAGACGTCGAGGGTCTCGCGCGCCAGCGCGTCCTCGCCGGCGAGCGCGGCGGCGGTGATCTGGCCCGGTTGCGAATGCACGGGCGCGCCGGCGCCCCGCACCGCGCACAGCGCGGTGTACAGGTTCATCAGGCCGGGTCCGGACAGGGCATGCTCGACCGGGATGTGCGGACGCGACTTCAACATCTCGGCCAGCAGCGCCATTTCCAGCGGATTGCCGGCGGTCAGCGCGGCCTGTCCCGCCTCGGTCGCCAGCACCACCGCGCGGCGGCCGGCGGGAATCCAGACCGCGGCGCCCAGGCCCGTGCCGGGACCGAGAATCAGAATCGGTCCGCGCGGCGGAACGCCGGTCGGACCGGTGAGCTGCAGCACCTGGCTGGCGTCGACCTGCGCGGCGGCGTGGGCCACCGCCTCGAAGTCGTTGACCAGGCGGAAATCATCGAAACCCAGGCGCGCGCGGATGTCGGCCAGCGACAGGCGCCAGGGCAGGTTGTTGGTGATGACGGTGCCGTCTTCCAGCGCATAGCCGGCGCTGGCGATCACGCCACGGCTCACCGGCAGGTCGCCCAGCCCGGCCAGGAAGTCCTGCAGGATGTCGGCCAGCCCGGGGTACTCGGCGCAGGCGTATTTGCGGTATTCCAGCACGCTGATCGGGCTGGCGGGATCATTGCCCCCGCGCACCAGGCCGACACGGACGTGGGTGCCGCCGACGTCCGCGGCAATGAAGGCGTCGCCCGTCCGGCTCATGGCATCCACCGGCAATGGATTGGCGATTGCGACCACACGTCTCCCCACATGTTCGCGAAGGGGCGAAAACCAGCAGCCCCGATGGCGCCGGAGTGTGGGAGGGGTTTGACAACGTTGTCAACACTCTGTCATCAAATACGGGCAGGCGGGGCGGCCAGCGGATCAAATTTGCAAGTGATCCTGTGGGCGCTGTCCTGTTCAGTTTCAAAAGCTGGAGAAATGCGTTCAGATTTAAGGCGTTGTGGCGGGATTTTCTTGCTCGCGCATGTTGCATCGCCACATGTGGCGGAATGCCGGCGGCGTTGCGCCGGCGCCGCGGAAGTCGCTCGCGGGTGGCTTCGCGGACAAATCTGTGACAACGTTGTTTCCAGAGGGAGCCACGCTGCGGCAAGGCGTGGACGCCGGTCGCGGACCGGCCATCACAATCAGAGAGAGGGGAGTTCGCCAGACATGACCGCGGTACAAGGCTCGCGACAATTCACGTCCATCGCCATCATCGGCCTGCTGTTTTTCATCTTCGGTTTCGTCACCTGGCTCAACGGCCCGCTGATCACGTTCGCCAAGCTGGCGTTCAACGTCAGCGAGACCTACGCCTTCCTGATTCCCAGCGCGTTCTACATTTCCTACTTCTGCCTGGCGCTGCCGTCGTCGGTGATCCTGCGCAGGACCGGCATGAAGAAGGGCATGGCGCTGGGCCTGTTCGTGATGGCGATCGGCGCGCTGGTGTTCGGCCAGTTCACCACCCATCGCTGGTATCCGGGCGCACTGGGCGGCGTATTCACCATCGGCGCCGGCCTGGCGATCCTGCAGACCGCCGCCAATCCCTACATCAGCATCCTGGGACCGATCGAAGGCGCGGCGCAGCGCATCGCGGTGATGGGCATCTGCAACAAGATCGCCGGCATCCTCGCGCCGATCGCGCTGGCGGCGTTCGTGCTGCACGGCATGGGGGATCTGGCGGCGCAGGTCGAAGCCGCCGCGCCGGAAGCGAAGGAACTCCTGCTCAACGAGTTCGCCGCCCGCGTCTATGGTCCCTACATGGTGATGGCCGGACTGCTGGTGCTGCTGGCGATCGGCATCCTGTTCTCGCCGCTGCCGGAAGTGGACACCGCCGAAGCCAACGCCAACGAGGGCGGGGCGGAGTCGAACCGCCGCAGCGTGTTCCAGTTCCCGCACCTGCTGCTGGGCGTGATCTGCCTGTTCGTCTACGTCGGCGTGGAAGTGCTGGCAGGCGACGCCATCGGCATCTACGGCGAAGGTTTCGGCCTGCCGCTGGACAAGACCAAGGTGTTCACCTCCTACACCCTGGGCGCGATGCTGTTGGGCTACCTGTTCGGCCTGGTCGCCATCCCGCGCTTCATCTCGCAGGAACGCTACCTCAGCGTGTCGGCGGTGCTGGGCATCGTGTTCGCGATCGGCGCGTTGCTGACCCACGGCTATGTGTCGGTCGGTTTCGTCGCCGCGCTGGGCTTCGCCAACGCGATGATGTGGCCGGCGATCTTCCCGCTGGCGATCCAGGGCCTGGGCCGCTTCACCGAGACCGGTTCGGCGCTGCTGATCATGGGCATCGCCGGTGGCGCGGTGATTCCGCAGCTGTTCGCGGTATTCAAGCAGACCCATGATTTCCAGGTGGTGTTCACCGCGCTGGCGGTGCCCTGCTACCTGTACATCCTGTTCTTCGCCCTGCGCGGCCACAATGTCGGCCGGGTCAAGGCGGGCTGACCGGCGCATGGATCGCGTGGAGATTCCCCATGGCTGAGAACGGCATGCGCAGGCCCACCATCAAGGATGTCGCCGAGCGGGCCAAGGTTTCACTGAAGACGGTCTCGCGGGTCATCAACAACGAGCCGTCGGTGATGCAGGGCACGCGCGCGCGCGTCCTGCACGCCATCGCCGAACTGGACTACGAACCGGATCAATCCGCGCGCAACCTGCGCAGCGGCACCCCGTTCGTGGTCGGGCTGGTCTACGACAACCCCAACCCGTACCACATCATCGGTGTGCAGAATGGCGTGCTGGCGGCCTGTCGCGAGACCGGGTTCGGCCTGCAGATCCATCCCTGCGATTCGACTTCGCCGCTGCTGGCCGAGGAACTGGCCGAGTTCGTGCAGCGTTCGCGGCTGGCCGGACTGGTGCTGACCGCGCCGATGTCCGAACGGATGGAGCTGGTGAACGCGCTGGCCGCGCGCGGCGTCAAGATGGTGCGGATCATCGCCGCCACCGAGGACCCGCAGGACGGGCAGCCGTGCGTGTACGTGGATGATCACGACGCCGCCTATGAAATCACCGAACACCTGATCCAACTGGGCCACCAGCGCATCGGTTTCCTCTGGGGCGGCCTGGCGCACCGGTCCTCGATCGAGCGCTACAACGGCTATGAGAAGGCGCTGAAGGACTACGGCATCCCGCTCGACAAGCACCTGGTGGTGCCGGGCGACTACACCTTCGACGACGGTTTCCGCGGCGCGCGCCGGCTGCTGGCCCTGCGCGAACCGCCGACCGCGATTTTCGGATCCAACGACGAAATCGCCGCCGGCGTGCTGGCGGCGGCCAAGTCGGCGGGCATGAACGTGCCCTACGATCTGTCCATCGCCGGCTTCGAGGACAGTCCGTTCTCGCGCCAGTCCTGGCCGCCGCTGACCACCGCCAAGCAGGCCACCGAGGACATCGCCAAGCAGGCCGCGCGCCTGTTGATCGCGACGCTGCGGCAGGACGCCTACGACGACAACCCCACCCCCGTGCACAACCAGGGCTTCGTGCCGCAGCTGGTGGTGCGCGGATCCACCGCGCCGGTCCGCCTGCGCACCGAACGCCCCGACGCCACGACATGACCCAGGTTTCCTCCCTCCCCGCGCCCGCCGACACCCTGATGTTCCAGGAGGCGCAGCAGACCGCCGACGTGGTCGCCGCGCAGTACCAGCGCAACGAATCCGTCATCCGCGCCCTGGCCGCCGATCTGCGCGCCAACCCGCCGCCGTTCGTGGTGACCTGCGCGCGCGGCAGTTCGGATCACGCGGCGACCTACGCCAAGTACCTGTTCGAGACCCAGCTGGGTTTCGTCACCGCGTCCGCCTCGCCTTCCGTGGGGTCGGTCTACGAGGCGAGGCAGAAACTCAGGGATGCGCTGTACATCGTCATCTCGCAGTCGGGCAAGAGTCCGGATCTGCTGCACAACGCGCGCGCGGCCGCCGAGGCGGGCGCGCGGGTGGTGGCGATCGTCAACGTCGAGGATTCGCCGCTGGCCGGCCTGGCCGACACCGTGATTCCGCTGCACGCCGGTCCTGAGCGCAGTGTCGCGGCGACCAAGAGCTATCTGAGCTCGCTGGCCGCGATCCTGCAACTGGGCGCGTACTGGAAGGACGAGTCGACCCTGCGCGACGCGCTGCCGTTGTTGCCCGACGCGCTGCGGCAGGCCTGGGCCGCCGACTGGTCGCCGGTCACCGACGGCCTGGTCGATGCGCACAACCTGTTCGTGCTCGGCCGTGGCCTGGGCCTGGCCGCCGCGCAGGAAGCCGCGCTCAAGTTCAAGGAGACCTGCGGCCTGCATGCCGAGGCCTACAGTTCGGCCGAAGTGAAGCACGGCCCGATGGCGCTGGTCGGGCCGGGTTTTCCGGTGCTCTGCTTTGCCCAGCCGGACGAGACCGGCGCCGGCACGCTGGCGTTGGCGCGCGAATTCCGTGGCCGTGGCGCGCAGGTGTGGGTGGCGTCCGAGGAAGCCGACCCCACCGCCGGCCCGGGCGAATCATTGCCGCTGGTGCACGCGCCGCATCCGGCCTGCTCGCCGCTGCTGACCATCCAGAGCTACTACCGCGCGATCAACGCGCTGGCGCTGCGTCGCGGCTACAACCCCGACGTGCCGCCGCATCTGAACAAGGTCACCGAAACCGTATGAGCACCGCGCTGGTCAATGGCCGCGTACTGGCCGCGCAGGGTTTCGCCGAGGGCGTGGCCGTCGTCATCGACGGGCGCGATATTGTTTCGATGCTGCCGGAAGCGGATCTGCCCGCGCACCTGCCGCGTCACGATCTGCGGGGCGCGTGGCTGGTGCCCGGTTTCATCGATGCGCAGGTCAACGGCGGCGGTGGCGTGCTGTTCAACAATACGCCGACGGTCGATGCGATCCGGCGCATCGGCGAAGCGCACCGGCGGTTCGGCACCACCGGCTTCATGCCCACGCTGATCAGCGACGACCTCGCGGTGATGCGCGAAGCCATCGCCGCGACCCGCCAGGCCATCGCCGAAGGCGTGCCCGGCGTGCTCGGCATCCATCTGGAAGGCCCGTATCTGGCGCCGGCGCGCAAGGGCACACATGACGCCGGCAAGTTCCGCGTGCCGGACGCGCAGGAAATCGAACTCGCCACCTCGCTCGACAACGGCGTCACCCTGATCACGCTCGCGCCCGAGCGCGTGTCGGATGCGTCGATCCGGGCGCTGGTCGGACGCGGCGCGATCATCGCCGCCGGCCATACCGCCGGCAGTTACGAGGAGATCCGCGCCGGCCTGGCCGCCGGCATCCGCGGATTCACCCATCTGTACAACGCGATGTCGCCGCTGCAGGGGCGCGAGCCCGGCGCGGTCGGCGCCGCGCTGGAGGATCCGCACAGTTGGGTCGGCATCATCGCCGATGGCCATCACGTGCATCCCGGCAGCCTGCGCGTCGCGCTGGCCGCCAAGCCGCAGGGCAAGGTATTCCTGGTGACCGACGCGATGCCGCCGGTCGGTTCCGACGATCCGAGCTATGCGCTGTACGGCGAGATCATCACCGCCGTGGACGGCGTGGTCCGCAATGCGGCCGGTTCGCTCGCGGGCTCCGCGCTGGACATGGCCACCGCGGTGCGCAACGCGGTGAACCTGCTGGGGCTGCCGCTGGCCGAAGCGGCGCGCATGGCGGCGACCTACCCGGCGGATTTCCTCGGCCTGTCGGCCAGCCACGGCCGCATCGCCACCGGTTATCGCGCGGATCTGGTCGCGCTGGACGAGCAGCTGCGGGTGACCACCACCTGGATCGACGGCCAATCCGTCGCGCACGCCCACTGAGCGCCGGCGCATCGGAACAGCGGCGATGAGCAGAACCGCACCAGCGCGTTTCGCCTCCGTGGACGCATTGCGTGGCATCGCCGTCGCGGCGATGCTGCTGGTCAACAACCCCGGCGATTGGGGCCATGTGTACGCGCCGCTGCTGCATTCGGAATGGCACGGCTGCACGCCGACGGATCTGATCTTCCCGTTCTTCCTGTTCATCGTCGGCGTCTCCATCTCGCTGGGCGTCACGCCGCGCATGGAAGGCGGCGGGGATCGCGGCGCGCTGCTGCGCGGCGTGTTCTGGCGGGGCACCAAGATCATCGCCATCGGCCTGCTGCTGCACCTGCTGGCGTTCTGGTGGCTGGACAAGCCCTGGTTCCGTCCTTGGGGCGTGCTGCAGCGGATCGGGCTGTGCTTCATCGCCGCCGGCGCGATGGCGCTGTACCTGCGACCGCGCGCGCAGTGGCTGGTCATCGCCATCGTGCTGCTGGGGTATTGGGCGCTGCTGGCGAGCGGCGGTGGTTACGCGCCACTGGACAATCTGGCCAGCCGTATCGACACCCGTTTGTTCGGGCAACTCGTCTACCAGTTCGATCCGGTCACCGGTCGGGGTCATGACCCCGAAGGCCTGCTCAGCACCCTGCCGGCGATCGCCACGACCCTGCTGGGCGTGCGCGCCGGCGATTGGCTGCGGCGAGGCGAAACCCGCCGCCTGCTGCCGGCGGCGGCGTTGGCCTTGGTCGCGGGCGGACTGTGGTCGCCGTGGCTGCCGTTCAACAAGAACCTGTGGACGTCGTCCTATGTGCTGTGGACCGCCGGCTGGGCGTTGCTGGCGCTGTGGCTCGCGCACGTGCTGATCGATCACAAGGGCCTGCGTCCGTGGGGACGCAGCTTCGGCGTCAATGCGATCGCGGCCTACGCCGGCTCGGCGGTGATGGTGTACGCGCTGGCCGGCCCGGGCTGGATGCCGCTGATCTACCGGTACGGATTCGCCGACTGGATGACGCCCCGGTTCGGCCCGTATGTGCCCTCGCTGGCCTTCGCGCTGGCGTTCGTCCTGGTCTGGTGGCTGATCGTCCGGCTGATGGATCGCCGGCGCTGGTACCTGAAGGTCTGATCCCGTCCCGCGGGCCGCGGACGGGATCACGACTTCCTTCGCCGGACCGGAGTAAAAGGGGCCATTCCCCGACCGGAACCCGGCCATGAACCTGTCCGCCTGGAGCGTCACCTGTCTGGCCCTTTCGTTGCTCGCCTGCGACGGCAACGCGGTCGCCGTGGCTGGCGCCGACGAAGATCGCAACGAACCCGCGCCGGCACCGATCGTGCTCGCGGGCCATGTGCCTTCGACGCCGATCGCGGCGTCGGCCGCCGCGCAGGCCGCGCCGGTCACCGGCGGGCCGCAACCCGCGCTGCGCGTACCGGATCCGCCTTTCGTCAGCACCGAAGTCGCGCGCTTCGATCAGCCGTGGGCGATGACCTTCCTGCCGGATGGCCGGCTGCTGGTGACCGAGAAGCCCGGCCGCCTGCGCCTGCTGAATCCCGCCACCGGCCAGAGCGGCGAGATCACCGGCGTGCCCGCCGTCGCCTATGGCGGGCAAGGCGGTCTTGGCGACGTGATCCTGCATCCACGCTTCGCCGACAACGGATTGATCTATGTCAGCTATGCCGAGTCCGGCGCCAACAGCACCCGCGGCGCGGCGGTGGCGCGGGCGCGGCTGGTGATCGATGCGGGCGCCAACAGCGGGCGCCTGGAAGGATTGCAGGTGATCTGGCGACAGGTGCCCAAGGTCACCGGCGATGCGCACTACAGCCATCGCATGCTGTTCGATGCGCAGGGCAAGCTGTGGATCAGTTCCGGTGAGCGCCAGAAGGCCTCGCCCGCGCAGGACATGCAGAGCAATCTCGGCAAGATCCTCCGGCTGAACGACGATGGCAGCGTGCCGGCCGACAATCCGTTCGCCGCCCAGGGCGGCGTGGCCGCGCAGGTCTGGTCGCTCGGGCATCGCAACGTGCTGGGGCTGGCCTTTGATCCCGCCGGCAGGCTGTGGGCGCACGAGATGGGGCCGGCCGGCGGCGACGAATTGAATCTGATCGAGCGCGGCTCCAACTACGGCTGGCCGATCGTGTCCAACGGCGACAACTACGACGGCAGCCCGATTCCGGATCATCCGACCCGTCCCGAGTTCAATGCGCCGGAGATTTCATGGACGCCGGTGATCGCGCCGGCCGGTTTCATCATCTACCAGGCGGATCTGTTCCCGTACTTCCGTGGCCGTGGATTCATCGGCGGGCTGGCGTCGCAGGCGTTGATCCAGGTCGAGCTCGGGGATGCGCCGCGCGAGGTGAAGCGCTATCCGATGGGCCGTCGCATCCGCGAAGTGGAACAGGGGCCAGATGGCGCGATCTGGCTGCTGGAAGATGGCGCCGATGCGCGCCTGCTGAAACTCACGCCCAACCGCGGCTGACGCCCGCCGGCCGGATGCCGGCGGACGCGCCGCAGGAGAATCAGTCGACGACCACCAGGCGGACGTCGATGTTGCCGCGGGTGGCGTTGGAATACGGGCACACCTGGTGGGCCTGCTGCACCAGCGCCTCGGCCTGCTCGCGCGGCAGTCCCGGCAAATGGATGCGCAGTTCGGCCTCGATGCCGAAACCACCCGGAATCTGGCCGATGCCGACGCTGCCGTCGATGCGGGTGTCGGCCGGCAGCGCGACCTTGGCCTGTCCGGCGACGAATTTCAGCGCGCCGATGAAGCAGGCGGAATAGCCCGCCGCGAACAGCTGCTCCGGATTGGTGCCGTCGCCGCCGGCGCCGCCGAGCTCGCGCGGGGTGGTGAGCTTGACGTCCAGCACGTTGTCCGAGGAAACGGCGCGGCCGTCACGGCCGCCGGTGGCGGTGGCGTGGGCGGTGTAGAGGACTTTCTCGATCGACATGGAAATCTCCGTGGAGGAAAGTGGCGGCGGAGCCGGGCGCCACGACCGGTTCATATCTCACTATCAAATAGCGCGCTATATGTAAGATGGAAAAGAAGACGCGGACGATTCAGGCGCCCGCCCCCAGGTTGTCGCGCAGGGCTTCCAGCTGCTTCTTCAGGCCAGCGACTTGGCGGGCGTCGCAGCCGGATGCGCACAGCAGGGCTTCCGGGATGGCCTTGGCCTTCTGCTTCAGGGCGCGGCCCTGCGCGGTCAGCTGGATGATCACCTGGCGCTCGTCCTCGCGGGCACGGGTGCGGGTGACCAGGCCGATCGCCTCCAGCCGCTTGAGCAGGGGCGTCAGCGTGGCCGAATCCAGGAACAGCCGCTCGCCGATCCGCGACACGGTCAGCGCGTCGCCTTCCCACAGCACCAGCATCACCAGGTACTGCGGATAGGTCAGCCCGAGCTTGCCCAGCAGCTGCCGATACACCTTGTTGAGCGCCAGTTGCGCCGAGTACAGGGCGAAGCAGAGCTGGTTGTCCAGCGCCAGCGGGTTCGCGGCGGGATCGGGGCGGGTGGCGGAGGCGGCGCGTGAGCTCATGGCGCGCAATATACATAGCGCGCTATTTAATTGCAAACATCAAATCTGGAACGCTGCATCGCCCAGGGACGGGCGCCTACGACTCGGGCAGTTGATAGTCGAAGTCGTAGTAATGGCGGCCTTCCTCGATGCGGATGGTCATCCGCCCGCTCAGTCCCGCCAGTTCGCCGGTGCCGGAGTCCGGGACGACGCGCACGCTCAGCTCGGGCTGGCCCCGATCCATGAAGGCGAAGTGCTGCAGCACGAAGGAACCACGCCGGCCCTGCAGCTGGCCGTCCACCCGTTCCATCGCGACATAACCGGCCGAGCCACGGACTTCCGTCATCACCGCCAGCATTTCGCCCAGGCTGGTGGCTTCCAGATCTCCCCGGAAGGTCTTGTCGATGGTCTGCCGGCCCAGTCGCGCCGCCTCGATTCCGGGGGCGGCGCTCTGCGGCGCCAGCTTCACTTCGAATTCGCCCTGCGCATGTCGGGTCATGAGGATGTCCTTTGAAAAGGCATTGGAAAGACGGGAAGGGGCGGAAGACACGCTGACGGCCGCGCCCAGCAGGGCCGCCATGATGGCGCCGTGGTTGAGGTGACGCCACATGTCATGCTCCGCTTGCGTCGGGCTCACCGCCGGCGGACGCATTGCAGTACATTCCGGCGCCGCAGGATTGGACAAACGCGACAGCATGAAGACCACGGACTCGCTTCCAGCTTCGGGCGCTCCGGGCAAGCCGCGCGGCGTGCTCCGGCAACGGCTGGGTACCGGAGCATTCCGGCACCAGCGGCGACTGCCCGCGCCGCGACTGGGCGAATGGGTCGAGCACTTCTGGCAGGTGGATTGGCAACTGCGGGACTGCCCGCCCCAGCAACAGGAGACCCTGCCGCATCCCAGTGTGCACCTGGTGATCGAGGCGGGCGAGGCCGGCATCCATGGCGTGCATACCGGCCGCTACGTCCGCCAGCTGGTCGGCGACGCCTATGCCTTCGGCATCAAGTTTCGTCCGGGAGGATTCCAGCCCTTCCTGGGTGGCGACGTATCGATGCTTACCGATCGCAGCGTGACGGTCGCATCCGTGCTGGGCGAGGCGGGTGACGCCTGGGTGGAAGCGGTTCGTGGTGCGGCGGATTTCGATGCGCGCGTGGCGATGGCCGAGCGTTTTCTCGACGAACGGCGGCCCGCGCTCGATTTGAAGGTGGCGCAGGCGGCCGCCTGCGTGGCGAGGATCGCCTCGGATCCGGCGATTACCTCGGTCGACCGGCTCATCGCGGACGGCGACCTGGGCAAGCGCGCCCTGCAACGCCTGTTCAAACACTACGTGGGCGTGGGGCCGAAGTGGATCATCAACCGTTACCGGCTGCATGAAGCGGTCGCCCGCATCCAGGCCGGGCAGGCGGTGGACTGGACCCGACTGGCGCTGGAACTCGGCTATTTCGACCAGGCGCATTTCATTCGCGACTTCCATGCCCTGGTTGGCATGAGCCCCGGCGATTTCGCGCGCCGCGAGGCGCCGGGTTAGTCCGGGGAAGCGGTCGAACGACGCGCTTCGGCAATCGCGTTCACGCGCGCGCGCTTGAGCGCCTCGCCGATCTCCCGTCCGTCGAGGCCGGTGGCGGCGAACCCGCGCGCGTTCACCGCCATCGCCGCCGCATGCAGGCGGACCAGCATGGGGCCTTGTGGATAGGCGGTCGCCTCGCTGCCCAGCCGGCCACGCTTGTCGGCCTCGCAGACCAGGGCGAGGCGGGGCACCCGCTCCGGCCTGCGGAAGGCGTCGCAGCGCGACAGCAGGTCGAACACGGTGGCATCGCGCAGCTCGTCCAGCCGATGCACGTTGAGATGTTCGCGGCAGGCCATGACCGCCAGGTCGCGATGCTCCAGCGGCACCTTCAGCCGTTCGCACAGCGCAAGCACGGGCGCGACGCCGCGTTGTTCGTGCATCACGTGGCGCGGAAGCTCTTCTTCCGGCGTGAGCGCCTTGCCCAGGTCGTGGCACAACGCGGCGAAGCCGATCAGATCGTCGCCCGGCGCCAGTCGCGCGGCCATGTCGCTGACCATCTCCTGGTGCACGCCGGTATCCACTTCGGGGTGGAACTCCGCGCGCTGCGGCACGCCATACAGCGCATCCACTTCCGGCAGCACGCTGGCCAGCGCGCCGGCCTCGCGCAGGGTGGACAGGAAGGCGGACGGGCGCGCCGAGGCGAGTGCGCGGCGCAGTTCCTGCCAGACGCGTTCCGGCACCAGCGTGTCCAGTTCGCCGCTGGCCGCCACTTCGCGCATCAACGCCATCGTTTCCGGCGCGACCGTGAAGCCCAGCGGTGCGAAGCGGGCCATGAAGCGCGCCGCGCGCAGTACCCGCAGCGGATCCTCGACGAAGGCCGGGCCGACATGGCGCAGCACGCGCGCTTCCAGATCCCTCGCCCCGCCGTAAGGGTCGACGAGGCGGCCGTCCTCATCCTCGGCGATGGCATTGAGGGTGAAGTCGCGCCGCCGCAGATCCTCTTCCAGGGTGACAGAGGGATCGGCATCGACCTCGAAACCGCGATAACCGCGCCCGCGCTTGCGCTCGGTCCGCGCCAGCGCGTACTCCTCGCCGCTGTCCGGATGCAGGAACACCGGGAAATCCTGGCCGACCTGCTTGTAGCCCAGCGCCAGCATCTGCGCGGGCGTGGCGCCGACCACCACATGGTCGCGATCGCCCGGCTCGATGCCCAGCAACCGGTCGCGCACCGCACCGCCGACGAGATAGGTCTTCATGCGCGCATGATGCCGGATAGCGGCGGGCGGATCAGCTCTTCGGCATGCGCGCGTCGGGACAGGTGAATTCCCGGCGCTTGCCGTCGAGCTTGCCGAGCATGCGATCGCTGATCGGCAGGGCGTTGCCGTTGAGGCGCCAGTCGTAGATCACGCTGAAGGCGAGGATGCGGGCGACGTACTCGCGGGTTTCCTTGTAGCTGATGGTCTCGATCCAGATGTCCGGGTCGAAGCCGGGCCGCTGCAACTGCCAGCGCGCGGTCGGGGTGGGGCCGGCGTTGTAGGCGGCGATGGCGATGTACGGAACGCCGTACTTGTTCTCCATTTCGCGCAGGTAGGCGGTGCCCAGCGCGATGTTGGTGTCCGAGTCGTACAGGCTAGCGGCGCCGCCCCACGGCAGGCCCAGGCGCTTGGCGGTGGCCGCGCCGGTGGCGGGCACCACCTGCATCAGCCCCATCGCATTGGCGCCGGAGCGTGCGCGCGGGTTGAACACGCTTTCGGCGCGGATCTCGGCCGCAACCCAGGTGGGATCCAGCGCGTGC
Source organism: Pseudoxanthomonas sp. (assembly GCF_051953815.1). Lineage (GTDB taxonomy): Bacteria > Pseudomonadota > Gammaproteobacteria > Xanthomonadales > Xanthomonadaceae > Pseudoxanthomonas_A. The sequence continues at coordinate 46,687 of NZ_JBQCIJ010000064.1, forward strand.
CGCGCGGCCTCGCGACGGATGGTCTCGCCGTGGTGCAGCGGAAAGCGCAGCTGGTACAGGCGCTGCTCATCCGGGCGCTTGCCCAGCGAGAACACCGCGCGATCGAACCAGCCGTTGTCCTGCGCCACCTCCACCGCGATGCGGCGCTGGGTGTCGTCGAATCGCGCCAGCGCGCTGTTCCATTCGGCCACCGCCCAGCCGGAGCGATCCAGCTTCCATAGTTCCATCGCCCGCACGATCGCCGGATCCCGGGCGATGGCGTCCTTGGCGTCCTTGCCGTCGTTGGGAATCCACGGACACAGCGCATAGGACTGGTTGAGGCGATCGGCGGCCAGGAAGCCATGGAAGGTCGACGCGCGCGCGGCTTCGCGCAACAACTGCTGTGCGGTGGCGTTGTCACCGGTCTTCTCGGCCATGCGCGCCTCGAAGTAGCGCCAGCGCGAATCCGCGCGCTGGGTGGCCGGCATCTTGCGCAGCGCGACCAGCGCGCCGCGCCAGTCGCCGCGCGCCATCGCCTCGCGCACGCGCCATTCGTGCAGGCGTTCGTCGTAGGCTGATTCGGGTACCGCGTTCAGACGCCGCGCCGAGTCGGGCTCATACGACGCCACCGTCCACAAGGCGATCTGGTACAGCACGCGACCGCGATCGGCTTCGGTCATGCCGAGCGCGCCGGCGTACTGCGGCAGCTGGTTTTCGGCGGCGGCCGGATCGCGGCTGGCCAGCCGCGCCAGGCCATAGCTGGCCATGCGCCGGCTGCGATCGGTCTTCGGCCAATTGAGCGCGCGCGTGTGCACGGCGTCGATGAAAGCCGCGTAGTCGTTGGCCAGGGCCGCTTCGTCGGCGGGCAGGCCGCGCGCGGCGGTCCGCATCACCGCGGTCTGGCCTTCGGCGGCGGCGGCATCGATGCGTTCCCAGCGCAGCGCCGGCGGCAGGCCGCCCTTGTTGGCGAGGATCGCGAAGACCGGATCGCAGCCGTCCGGCAGCGACTTGGCGGCGCCACGCCACAGCGCCTGCGCATCCTTGATCCACTGCGCGTCCGCGCGGCCGGTGGCCTGGCGCGCGTCCAGCTCCGCGCAGCGCAGGGTGGTGCCCTCGCTGGGCTTCCACGCACCGAGAAAAGTGGGCCAATCCTGCCGGCGCGCCAGCGAGGCCAGCCACAGCGAACGGAAGTTCTCCGCCACCGCCTGGCCCTCGTAGCGCTTGAGGAACGCCTGTGCCTGCGGCGTGGGAAGGCTGTCGATGTCGCGGCGAAGCGCGGCCAGTTCCACCCAGCCATAGACCGGGTGCGAGGCCAGGCCGGCGTATTGCGTGGCGTTGAACTGGCCGCGCTCGGCGGCCTCCAGCGCCGCGCGCAGTTGCGGACGTTGCGCATCCAGGTTCTGCGCGCGCGCACCGGCCAGGGGCAGGAGCGCGAGCGCGGCAGCGAGTACGATGAGGGGGCTGGGACGATTCATGGCCGGAATATACCGGAGCCGGCTGAACGGTCGCGTGCGTGATTGATGGAAGGAGATTGCGTTTGGAGCATTTCTGGATTTTCCCGTTGCTGGGCGTGGTCGCCGGCGTGCTGGCCGGCCTGCTCGGCATCGGCGGCGGGCTGGTGCTGGTGGCCGCATTGGTATGGGTGCTGCCGCTGTTCGGCATCCCGAAGGAGGCGGCGATGCACGCGGCGCTGGCGAGTTCGCTGGCCAGCATCGTGTTGACTGCGGCGTCGTCCGCCTACGCGCATCACAGGCGCGGCAGCGTGATGTGGCCGACGGTGGTCTGGATGGTCCCCGGTCTTCTGTTGGGGGGATGGCTGGGCAGCGGACTGGCGGTGTACCTGGACGACGATGTGCTGCGCTGGGTGGTGGCGATCTACTGCCTGATCGCGGGCGCGCAGATGGCGTTCGGCGGCACCCGCAAGGGCGGCGCCGGCGACAGCGCCGCGCCGCCGCGCGGTTGGCCGATGACCGCGGCGGGCACCGGCATCGGCGCGGTGTCGGCGGTGGTCGGCATCGGCGGTGGCAGCATGACGGTCCCGCTGCTGGTCTGGCGCGGCGTCGCGCCGGTGCGCGCGGTGGGCACGTCGAGCGCGTGCGGCGTCGCCATCGCGATCGGCAGCGCATTGGGCTACGCGCTGCATGCGCCCGCCGGTGCGTTGCCCGAACACGCGGTCGGCTATGTCTACCTGCCGGCGGCGATCGGCGTGGCGGTGGCGTCGGTGCTCGCAGCGCCGTGGGGAACGCGCCTGGCGCACGCGATCGGTGGCACCGCGCTGAAGCGGGTGTTCGCGATCTTCATGGTGGTGATGGGCATCAGCATCCTGGTCGCGGGCTGAGCGACGGGAATACGCGGGCCTGATTCAGCGCAGGGCTTCGGCGGGGACGTCGATGTTCATCGCCAGCGCGAGGTGATCCGAATTGGCGGCGGGCACCGCGCGCGCGTCTTCGGCCACCAGTGCTTCACTGATCAGGATGTGATCGATGGCGCGCTGCGGGCGCCAGCTGGGAAACGTCGGAATCCGGTGTTGCGGCGGACGCAGGCGGGTGTGCCGGTACAGCACGTCCATTTCCGGCGTGTCGGGCATGCAGTTGAAATCGCCCATCAATACCGCGTGCGGATGATCCGACAGCAGTTCGGCGATGAACGACAGCTGCGCGCGGCGGGAATTCGCGCCGAGCGACAGATGGGCCACCGCCACGGTCAGGCCTTCGTCGCCGTCGCCGAAGCGTGCCACCAGCACGCCACGGCCACTGATGCGGCCCGGCAGCGCGTGGTCGCTCACTTCCACCGGTTCCAGCCGGCTCAGCAGTCCGTTGGCGCTGGACGCCACCCGCCCGACGTTGCGGTTGGGCTGGTGGGTCCAGTAGTCGAAACCGGCGCGTTCGGCCAGATAGTGGGTCTGGTTGGTGAAGCCCGAGCGCAGGCTGCCCGGATCCGCTTCCTGCAGGCCGACGATGTCGTGCTCGCCGGCCAACTGCGCGATGGCGTCGAGGCTGCCCCGCTTGTTGCCCGCCGGCAGCGCGTGCGACCAGCTGCGGGTCACGTAGTCGCTGTAGCGGCGGGTGCTCGAGCCGGCCTGGATGTTGGCGCTGAGCACCCGCAGCCGGCGCTTGCCGGACATCGTCGTCATGGGGGAAGCGGGATGGATTGGAGTGCGGATTACTTGGCGGCGCGTTCCTGCGCGATCAAGTGATCGGTGATGCGCAGCATGTCCTCGAAGCTGCGGCCCTTCACCTTGTATTTGCCGTTGACGACCAGGCTGGGCGTGCTGTTGACGCCGGACTGCATCGAGAACTGCTTGGCGCGGTTGACCTTGGCGTTGATGCCGAAGCTGTTCATCAGGCCCAGGAACTCCTTGGCGTCCACGCCGTAGCCGGCGTAGAACGCGGCGACCTTGGCCGGATCCGGCTTCTTGCCTTCGCCCGGCAGGCTGCGCTCGGCGTGGATCTTGGTGAACACGGTGTCGTGGGTGCGTTCGACCAGGCCTTTGCTCTCGGCGGCGTAGTAGGCCTGCGCGTACGGCAGCCATTCCGGACCGAACGCGACCGGGACGTAGGTCAGGCGCACGTCGGCCGGCAGCGTCTTGCGCCACGGCATGATCTGGGTCTGGAAGCTGGCGCAGGCCGGGCAGACGTAGCCGAACACTTCCACCACTTCGATCTTGCCGTTGAGCGGCGCGTACGGCTGGCCATTGGGAATCAGGTCGTAGTCGACGCCGGCCACCGGCGCGGGGCCGGCGGGCGCGGTCGGCGCGGGCGCGTTTGCCGGAGCCGGTGCTTCGGCGGCGGCGGGGGCAGCGCCATCAGCTGGAGGGGCGGGCGTTTCCGCCGGCGCGGCGGTATCGGTGGCCGGAGCCGCCGGCGTTTCCGCGGCCGGGGCGGCGGCGGGCGGCGTCTCGGTGGCCGGGGTGGTGGCGCCGGGGGCGTTGGTCTGGCCGCAGGCCGCCAGCAGCGGCAGCAGGGCGAGCGTCATCAGGAGCGGACGAAGTTTCATGGCACTGACTCCAGCATGGAAAGGATTCATGGGCGGACGACAAGGTCCGCGAAGGGACCGCACATTCTGTGCCGCGGGCGAGGTGGTGTCACCCGCGCGGGTTACCTGCGTGCGCCGCGCTCGCGCGCGACCAGCCAATCGGTGATGCGCAGCACGTCGTCATAGCTCTCGCCGCCGGTGACGCGGTACTTGCCGTTGACGATCAGGGTCGGCGTGCCGCGCACGCCGCTGGCGATGGCGAACGCACGCGCCTTCTCCACGCGGGCGTCCACTTCGGGACCGCGCAGCAGGGTGTTGAAGCGCGCGCGATCCACGCCATGGCCGGCGTAGAACGCGACCAGCTCATCCGCCGACACGTTGTGCATGGGCAGCGAGCCGTCCTTGTGCAAGGCGTCGAACACGGCGGCGTGGGTCTTGGCCAGCACGCCGCTCAGCTCGGCGGCGTAGTAGGCGCGGGCGTAGGGAATCCAGGAAGAGGACAGCGCCGCCGGTACCTGCACCACCTGCACTCCAGGCCCCTGCTTGCGCTTCCACGCCTGCAGGCTGGGTTCGAAGTGGGCGCAGTGGATGCAGGCGTAGGAGAACACCTCCGCCACTTCCACCTTGCCCTTGACCGGCGCGAACGGCTTGCCGTCCGGGATGACCTCGTAGTCCACGCCTTCCTTCGGCGCGGGCGCGTCGGCGGCCAGCGCCAGCATCGGCAGCAGCGAGAACAGCGCCGTCAACATCAGGCGCAGGGTCAGGCGGGTCTTCATGTGTTTCCTCCGCAGGCGCTGGAAAAAGAAACGCCGGCCATGGTGGGGCCGGCGCAATGAACAGGAGCTGTGAATCAGGACCGCGGCGAAGCGGCGAAGTTCACGACTTCTTGGCAGTCGCTGTCTTCGCGGCGGCTTCGTCGTCGGCCCGGTCGTGCAGGCCCTGCAGATAGCTGCCCAGCGCCTGGATTTCCTGCTCGGTCAGCGAGTGGACGACCTGCGCCATGATGTTGAAGTGGGTCGGATCCTTCTCGGTGGTCGTGCCGGCCTGGTACTCCTGCAGGCGGCGCACCACGTAGGCCTGCTGCTGGCCGCCGACGTGCGGATAGGCCGGGCCCGGGTTGCCGGCGCCGGTCGGGCCGTGGCAGGCCATGCACGCGGGAACGCCGCGGCTGGCGTCGCCGGAGCGGTAAAGCTTCTGGCCGATTTCGTAGAACTTCATGTCCTTGTACGCGCCGTCGGCGACGACGGTGTCGTCGGCCAGGCCGGCACCGGCCTTCTGGGTGGCGAAGTAGGCGCCGATGTCGCGCATGTCCTGCGCGCTCAGGGTCTGGGCGAACGGCACCATCACCGCGGCCATGCCGCCGGTGCGCTGGCCGTTGGCGAACAGCGACAGCTGGCGGGAGACGTAGCGCTCACTCTGGCCGGCGATGCGCGGGTACTGCGGATCGGCCGGGTTGCCGTCGGCGCCGTGGCAGGCGGCGCAGGCGGCGGCCTTGGTCTGGCCGGCCTTGGCGTCGCCCCAGGTGGTCTTGGTCAGGTCGATATCCAGCGAGGCGGTCTGCACCGGCGCATTGTCCGGCACCGGAACGACGGTGGTCTGTGCATAGGCGACCGCCCCAACGGCCGCAATGGCCAGTCCAGCGAGTCCCCAAACGCGAGCGTGGCGCATGCTAAAGCTCCGAAAAACCTCAAGAAGCGGTGCCCCATGGCAGCCGCGAAACCCCGGAATTATCCCTTCGGGGGGGCTCCCCGGTCAATTCGGCCCTGTCAGCGGGGCGAACCCTGCCGCCATCGACGCCCGCCCATGCCATCCTAGTGGCATGTCGAACCTGCTCAATTCCGCCCGATACCTGCTCTCGGCGCACAATTTCCGCCAGCTTCCGGCCGATACCGGCCGCGAAGTCGCCTTCGCCGGGCGTTCCAACGCCGGCAAGTCCAGCGCGCTGAACACGTTGACCCGCCACAACGCCCTGGCGCGGGTGTCCAAGACGCCGGGCCGGACCCAGCAACTGGTGTTCTTCGAGGTCCAGCCGGACCGCCACCTGGTCGATCTGCCGGGCTATGGCTACGCAAAGGTGCCGCAGGAACTGCAGGCGCACTGGCAGGCCTTCATCCAGGACTACTTCCAGCGCCGCGAGGCGCTCAAGGGACTGGTGGTGGTGATGGACATCCGCCATCCGCTCAAGGACTACGACCGGCAGATGCTGGGCTACGCGGTCCAGCGCGGGCTGCCGGCGCACGCGCTGCTGACCAAGGCCGACAAGCTCGGCCGTGGCCAGCAGTCGCAGACCCTGCAGGCGGTGAAGAAGGAACTGTTCTCCGCCTTCGGCGACAGCGTCGGCGTGCAGGTGTTCTCGTCGGAGTCCAAGCAGGGCGTGGACGAGGCGCGCCAGGTGGTGATGGACTGGCTGGAACTGGGCTAGGGAGCGCTCCCGGGGCGGGTCATTGTTCTCCCGGCAGCGGCGAGAACTCCGCCGGCACCCAGGCGAACGCATCGTCGTCGCGGCGGACATGACCCAGGCCGGGGAACGGCAGGTGCGCGCCGGCCAGCCACCAGCCACCGTCGGCCACCTGCGCCATCAGCGCGCGGCGGCTGGCGATTGCCTGGCCGCGATCCAGATCCGCCTCGAAGGAGGCATCCGGGCGGGCGAACTGCACCGCGTGGTAGTGGACGATGTCGCCCCAGATCAGCAACCGCTGGCCGGCGCCCGCGTCGAACAGGAATGACGTGTGCCCCGGCGTATGGCCGGGTGAATCCAGGCCGCTCACGCCTTCGGGCAGGCGCTCGCCGCGGGCGAACAGGCGCAGGCGTCCGGCCGCCCGGTAGGGCGCCACCGCGTCGCGCGCCATCTTGAACAGCGGACGGAACATCGCCCGGGTGTCGGGGCGGGTTTCGGTCTTCGGATCCAGCCAGTAGTCGGCGTCGGCGCGCGCCAGCCAGACGGTCGCCTTCGGGAACGCCTCGCGGCCCTGCGCATCGAGCAATCCGCACAGGTGATCCGGATGCGCATGGGTGATCAGCACCTGATCGACCTGCTCCGGTGAATAGCCCGCGCTGCGCAGGTTTTCCAGCACGTGCCCCAGGCTTGGACCGAAGCAGCGCGCGGTGCCGGCGTCGACCAGGGTCAGCACGTCGCCACGCTGCACCAGATAGGCGTTGACCGCGGTCTGCAGGCCCTGCGGTGTCTCGGGCACGTGGCGCGAAGCGAGCAGCGCCTGCTTGCCGGCGTCGTCGATGCCGGACAGTTCGCCGCGCGCCAGCGGGACCACGCCGTCGAACAGGGCGGTGACCCGCAGTTCGCCGATGGCCTGGTGATAGACGCCCGGCACCTGGCGGGCGGGCGCGGTCTGCGCGCCGGCGGGCAGGGCGGTGGCTGCCAGCAGCATCAGCGACGCCAGCAGGGAGGGACGGGGACGGAACCGGATCGGGATCATGGCGGGGAAGGGAAAGGCGGCACGCCGCGGGGCCCTCATCGTAGGCAGGCGCGATCGAGCGCAACGCTCAATCCATGGCGTCAAACGCTCACGTCGTGCCGCCGGTCAGGCGTTGCCGATATGGGCCGGGTCCAGGCCGTAGCGTTCGCTGAAGCGCCGGCTGAAGCTGGCGACGGAGCGATAGCCGACCCGCGCGGCCACCGTCTTCACCGGCCAATGGGTGGTATAGAGCAGATCCATCGCGCAGGCCAGCCGCGACGCGGCGATCACCTCGCGCAGGCCGGTGCCCTCGGCGAGCAGCCGCCGGCGCAGGGTGGCGCCGCTGACGCCCAGGGCGGCTTCGACATGCTGGGATTGCCAGTCGCGCGCGGGATCGGCGCGGATCAGATCCCGGATCCGCATCGCCAGGCTCGGCGGCGGCGGCACCAGCATCGCGGTGTGGCCACGACGGCACAGCGCCACCGTCAGCGCGGCCAGCGCCAGCCGCGCCTCGGTGTATTGGCCGGCCTGCAGCGACGCCAGCCAGCGCTGCAAGTCGGTGGCGAACTCGGCAACGTCCAGGCGGGCGAGATCATCGCCGCGACCGTCGATCGGTTCGGCCCACAGCAGGCGCGCGGCGGCCAGGACTTCCTCGCACAGCGGAATGGTGACGGTCAGATAGAGGCCGCTGTCGGGATCGGGAATGTTGGTCACGTCCATGCGCGAGCGCCGCGCGATCAGGAACAGATCGCCCGGCGCGAACTCCAGCGCCTGCGCATGCGTGCGCACCTGCTTGCGCCCGCGCAGCACGATCGCGACACAGGGATGATCGATGTCGACCGCGTGTGCGCCATGTTCGTGGCGCGCGGTGATGCAGGCATAGCCTTCGGCGCGGGTGCAGTCGACCAGCGAGCCGAGGCGGGCGAGCAGCAGCGAGCGGGGATCCTGCGGGGCGTTCATTCCAATGCGAGCGGCTCAGATCGCGACGTTGAACAGTCGGCCCACCAGCGCCGCCGCGGCCATCGCCGCCGCGCCCCAGAAGCCGACCCGCCAGGCGCCACGCAGCACCGGGGCGCCGCCGATGCGCGCGGCGAGGCCGCCGGAGATCAGCAGACCGACCAGGGTGACCGCGGTGGTCACGGCGGCGACCCGGTCCACCGGCGCGAGGATCGAGGCCACGATCGGCAGCGCCGCGCCCACGGTGAAGGCGGCCGCCGAGGCCAGCGCCGCCTGCAACGGACGCGCGCGCAGTTCCTCGGTGAGACCGAGTTCGTCGCGCGCGTGCGCGGCGAGGGCGTCGTGGGCGGTGAGTTGTTCGGCGACCTGGCGCGCCAGGGCCGGTTCGAGGCCGCGTTGCACGTAGATCTGGGTGAGCTCGGCGAGTTCCAGGCCCGGCTCGGCGCGCAGTTCGCGCTTCTCGATCGCCAGATCGGCGGCTTCGGTATCGGCCTGTGACTGGACTGACACATATTCGCCGGCGGCCATCGACATCGCGCCGGCGACCACGCCGGCCACGCCGGTCATCAGGATGGTCTCGGCACTCGCGCCGCTGGCGGCCACGCCGACCACGATGCCGGCCACCGAGACGATGCCGTCGTTGGCGCCCAGCACCGCCGCGCGCAGCCAGCCGACCCGGTTGCTGCGGTGGAGTTCGGGATGGCGGCCGGCGGGAAGTGGGCGATGACGTGGCATGGCGGCAGGGTAGCGTTCGCGCCACGCGGGGTCGAGCCCGGGGCGGCCAGCACAGGCGCGGAACACTGCGATGTGGGCGGTGGCGATGATGCCTGGACGGGCGGCACGCTATATTGCCGCCCTTGTGGCGCCCGCGCCGCAGCCCCACATCGTCGTTCCCCTGCCGTGCGAGCCCGCCTTTGTCCAGCCCCAGCCACGTCGCCGATACGCTCGTCACCGATCGCACGCAGCTCGTGCAGTACATCGCGGGCGGAGAGAAGCCGCTGGCCGACTGGCGCATCGGCACCGAGCACGAGAAGTTCGGTTTCCGCCTGGACGATCTGCGTCCGCCGGAGTTCGATGGCGAGCGCGGCATCGAAGCGCTGCTGAAGGGACTGATCCGTTTCGGCTGGGAAGCGGTCGAGGAAAAAGGCCGGGTGATCGCGCTGACCCGCGATGGCGCCTCGGTGACGCTGGAACCGGCCGGACAACTGGAGCTTTCCGGCGCCGCGCTGGAAACCATCCACCAGACCTGCGTCGAAGTCGGCACCCATCTCAAGGAAGTCAAGGAAGTCGCCGACGAACTGCGGCTGGGTTTCCTGGGCATGGGCTTCCAGCCCAAGTGGCGCCGCGACGAGATGCCGTGGATGCCCAAGGGCCGCTACAAGATCATGAAGTCGTACATGCCCAAGGTCGGCTCGCTCGGCCTGGACATGATGACGCGCACCTGCACCGTCCAGGTCAACCTGGACTACGCCAGCGAAGCGGACATGGTGAAGAAGTTCCGCGTGTCGCTGGCCCTGCAGCCCATCGCCACCGCGCTGTTCGCCGATTCTCCGTTCACCGAAGGCAAGCCGAACGGTTACCAGAGCTATCGCTCGCACATCTGGACCGACACCGATCCGGATCGCACCGGCATGCTCGACTTCGTGTTCGAGGAGGGTTTCGGCTACGAGCGCTACGTCGACTACCTACTCGACGTGCCGATGTATTTCAGCTACCGCGACGGCATCTATCACGACGCCAGCGGGCAGAGCTTCCGCGACTTCCTCAAGGGCGAGTTGCCGGTGCTGCCGGGCGAACTTCCGACGTTGCGCGACTGGTCGGATCACATGACCACCGCATTCCCGGAAGTACGGCTGAAGAAGTTCCTGGAAATGCGCGGCGCCGACGGCGGTCCGTGGAATCGCCTGTGCGCGCTGCCGGCGTTCTGGGTCGGCCTGCTGTACGACGACACGGCGCTGGACGCGGCCTGGGACCTGGTCAAGGACTTCAGCCTGGAAGAGCGCCACGCCCTCCGCGATGGCGTGCCGAAGCACGCGTTGAAATTGCCGTTCCGCGGCGGCACGGTGCGCGATGTCGCCGCCGAGGCGCTGAAGATCGCGGTGGCCGGCCTGCGCCGCCGCGCGCGCCTGAACAGCAAGGGCGTCGATGAAAGCGGCTTTCTCGACGCACTGATCGAAATCGTCGAATCCAACGAGACCCCGGCCGAGCGCAAGCTCACGCTGTTCGCCACGGAATGGAACGGCAGCGTCGATCCGGTGTTCCGCGAGTTCGCCTACTGAGGCGCCGCCGGCCTGCCGGATCCGCCGGCGACATCGAATCGACGCGGCTCAGCGGTCGGCGGTCCGCTCGAACACGATGTTTTCCGCGACCGGACCGGACAGCAGGAAGCCGGTCACGCGGCCGCTGCCGTCGCGCTGGAACGCGATCTTCTGCAGGAACCACGCCGAACTGCGGAACAGATCGCGCTGGTAGGGCCGCAGCGTGGCGGTCGGCCAGCGCGGGTGATGGAGGTGCAGTTGGCCGTCCTCGCCCGTCAGCACATAGTCCGTGTCCAGTTCATCGCTGTGGTAGCGTCCGGCGAATTCGTCGGCGCGCACGCCGGCGGGATCGAAGTCCGCCAGTTTTACCCGCTGCGCATCGATGCGGCCGTATTGGCCGATGACGAAATGCAGCCGCGCAGGCGGGCCCGCGCCTTCGTCCGGAAATTCCAGCACCTGGTTGAACTTCCCGCTCAGCAGGAAGCGCCGCGCCGACAACGCGGGCAGCGCCTCCGGCTTGGCGTCGTCGAGGGTGGACAGCAGCAGGCGGCGGCCATCGCTGCCGATGCGGAAGAAGTAGCCGGGAAACAGTTCGTAGTCCCCCGCGTACGACGCCAGCTGCCGGCGGTCGGGCCGGCTGTCGTCCCGGGGCGGTGCGCGGTAGGCGGGACGACGGGACAGGTAGCGCTCGGCGATGCCGTAGGCGATTTCGGAAGTGTCGACGTCGTTGGCGTTGGCCACCACCGCCACGCTGAAGCGCTCGCCGGGAATGCGCAGCAGGAAACTGCGATAACCCGCGTCGCGGCCGCCGTGGCTCCAGGTGTCCAGCCCCCGCCAGGCGTGGCGCTCCTGGCCGAGCGCGTAGAAGTTGATCGTGCCGTGGGCCAGCCGGCCCTGCTCCTGCATGCGCGCGAACAGCGCGGCGTTGCCGACGGTGTGGGTCTCGAAGTTCAGCGCCCAGCGGCTGAGATCCGCGGCGGTGGTGAGCAGGCCGGTCGAGCCGGTGGTGGTGGCGCTGAGCACCGCGCGGACGTAGCCGCTTCCGGAGGATTGCCAGGACGGCACCCGGTGCGGAACGCGATCGCCGAGGTCGTCCGCGAAGCGGGTGTCGCGCATGCCCAGTGGCCGGAAGATGCGTTCGTCGCAGAATGCCCGCAGTGTCTTCCCGGACACCCGCCGCACCACTTCGCCGAGCAGGGCGTAGTCGGTGTTGTTGTACTGATACGCCGCGCCGGGCGCGAAGTTGCCGCCGCGCTGGCGCAGCACCATCCGCAGGACCTGATCGTCGGTGAGCAGATCCTCGTCGCGCCAGCCGGCGGCGGGCATGAGGGTGCCGAAGTCGCGCACGCCGGCGGTGTGGTTCAGCAGTTGCCGCAGCGTCATCGGCGGCCAGCGCGCGGCTTCGGGCAGGTAGTCGGAAAGCGGGGCGTCGATGGACAGCTTGCCGTCCTGTTCCAGCAGCAGGATCGCGAAGGCGGTGAACTGCTTGGATACCGAGGCGATCTGGAAGACCGACGCCGGCGTGATGGGCGTGCCCTGCTCCAGGTCGGCGGCGCCGGCTTCCTCGTGCTGCACGACCTGTCCGTCCAGCGTGATCGAGACCGCCGCGCCGGGCATGCCGGGACGATCCCACGGCGCCAGCAATGCCCGCACCGCGGCGGCGGGGGACGATGGCTCCGGCGCGGATTGCGCCTGCGCGGCGGGCCAGGCCAGTCCCAGCGCGAGCAGCACCGGCAGCGGAAAAAGAGGTCGCATCGAACGCTCCTGCCAATGGGGGGAGCCGCACGATGCGGGTGTCCGGACGCTGGAATCGACCGACTTCGCCAAGTCGGTCGGCGATTGTCCGCCTAGGCGAGGGGACTGGCGTCTTCCTGTCGTCGATAGGCGCTGGGGGTGGTGCCCTGGTGGCGGTGGAAGGCGGTATTGAAGGAGGACTTGGTGTTGAAACCGGAGCGGTGGGCGATTTCCAGCACGGTCAGATCGCCCAGGGCCGGGTCGCGCAGCAGGGCGGCCGCCTTCCGCACCCGGTAGCGGTTCACGAAGTCGAAGAAGTGCATGCCCAACGCCTGGTTGATGAGCTGCGAAAGCTCGCGTTGGCCCCAACCCAGCCGGCGGGACAGGCCGCGGATGGTCAGGGACGGATCGAGGAAGGGTTCGTGTTCGCTCATGAACGCGGCGAGCCGGGCGAGCGCGGCCGGGTCGTGCGCCAGCGGCGCTTCCTCGGGGACCGGACCCGGCGCCTGGGCCGCGACGACCGGCGTGGTGGCGGGTGGTGTCGCGTCTTCCGGCGACGGCGTGTCAGCCTCGGTGAGGACGCCCAGGAACAGGTGCTGGCGGGTCAGCGCGGTCAGGGTCAGGGCCGTGGTGATGAGCGCGGCGATCGCCGCCACCAGCGGATCCAGTGTCCGGTAGAGCGTGGCCTGCCCGCTCCACCAGGCCAGCGATTTCAGCAGCACGAAGGTGCTGGCGAACAGCGAGACCGACAACAGCGTGACCAGCCAACCGAAGGTGGCGCTGTCGGGATTGGAGCAATGGTCGCGATAGGCGCGCCGATAGACCAGCAGCACGCGCGCCATCAGCGCCATGTAGGCGTAGTACTGCAGGTGGAGCAGCGTGCTTTCAACACGCCGGAAAGCCGTGAAGGCGGCGCCACCCGCCGCCTGCGTCGCGGCGTGCGCGATCAATGCCGCCAGGGTGGCGAGCACGCCCGCCAGCAGATGGCCTCGGGGTCGTCGCGCGGGGAAACACAGGGCGACCACGTAAGCGTGCAAAAACGGCATCTGCAGGAATGCCAGCGGTGTCCGCCAACGCAGCAGGGCCGGCAGCGGGTCGGGCAGCAGCGGGGATGCCCAGCCGATCACATCCACCGCGGTCAGCAGCAGGAAACCGGCCAGATAGCGGTTGGCCCGCGCCAGCGGCCCCGGAGTGAACCACAGAAACGCCGCCATCAGCGCGCACAGGCAGGTGGTCAACAGGCCAAGCGCGGGAAGGAACGGCGACTCCATCGGGGCGTGGGAACGGTGCGGAAACGGACGCGCATAGACAAGCACGGCAGACCCCGCGGATGGAAGCGGCGACCGTCATGGGCGCGTCATCCGCCGCCTCATCCGGCACCGCAGGGAACCCGCTTCATTCGCGCCAGCGCAGCGCGTCGGCGGCCGATTCGGCGGCGCGGTAGTCGGCCGAGTCCGCGCCGTGCGCCAGGAACGCGCGCAGCAGGCGGGTGGCATGCCCCTGCCGGTTCATCGCCTCGAACACATGGGTGTCGTCGGCGATGAACAGGTATCCCCGCGGGTAGAGGGCGGACAGCGCGATCGACGCACGGTAGTCGGCGGTGTGATCGTGCCGGCCCGCGAGCACGAATACCTCGGCATCGAGACGATGCAGGGGGGCGGGATCGAACGCGACGGGCGCGATGAGGCCCTGCTCTTCCAGCCGTTGCAGGGGACGCACCTGGTCGCGGAAAGTCTCCTCCCCCGGGTGGATGCCGTCGTCCGGCGGCCGCGCACGCGCGATGAACGGCGCCTCGAACTCGTACAGCCGGACCAGGATCGCCACGCCTTCCGGCGCGGCCATCATCCGCGCGACCTCGTCCACCTGGTAGGCCTTGCCGGCCGCTTCGATGACGGCGGTGTCACCGGCGGCCATCGCGCGGATCAGCCGGGCGCGTTCCTCGTCGCGCCGTGCCAGCGGCACGAAGAAATTCTGCCGCTGCAGGATCCGCAGCCATCGCGCGCGTTCGCCGGGCGCCCGCGCCAGGGCCTGCCGGAGCAGCCCCTGCGATGCCGGATCGTAGGCGCCGATCTCGTCCCAGAAATGATCCGCGCGCAGGCCCAGTCCGGCGGCGATGTACGGGTTGAGCGGCGCCTGGGTCCAGGCGCGTTCCACATGCTCGCCGTGGAGCGCCAGGTACTGATGGATCAGGAATGCGCCGCCGGAGCGTCCATACAGCAACACCTTGCCGTGTTCGCCGAGCAACTGCCGCCGCACGGCTTCGATGTCCTCCACCCATTGCGCGCTGTTGAAGACACGCCAGGCGGCGCGCCAGTCCGTGCGCCCGTCGGCATCCCGGCTGGCGTGGAGGAACGCGGGGGTCGTGGCCCGTCCCGGGATCCCCACGACGTTGAAACCGTCGCCGAACAGCGACGCCTGCAAGGCCGGCATCGCGTCGGCGCGCACGTAGAACTGCTGGGCGTCGGCGATGACGAACACGGTCGGCTTGGCGGCGTCGAACGCCGCGCCCAGTTCATAGCGCAGGGATGCGGAAGGCCCCGTGGGCGCCTGGTGATCCAGCGGCACCGTCACTTCGCCGCCAATGGAGATGGCAGGTGAATCCTGCGCGCGGGACACGCCGAACGGTGTGGACGACAGGCAGGCGATGATCGCGATGCAGGACAGCACGCGGTGCATGGCGATTGAAGCGGTGGTGCGGGATGGCATGGGCGGGCCTTTCATCGTCGCGGGCCACGGCGGCGCTTCCTGACGATCAAGGATGCGGTGACGGGAGAAATCGTCGCGTGGAGGGTGGGTTCGACCGCGGCAGAAGTCCGACGAGGCTAAATCGCGTCCGCGGACGACGGCCACGCCCACCAACCGAGATGAGGCTGTGCGCAGGATTGAACGGAAAAGCATAGTTGAGACATGGTGTCGAGGCATAGTGTGAACCGTTGTCGCGAAATCTGCAGCAACTATGCTTCCGGAAATCACCAAAGTTTGTACGGCGAGCGGAAACCTGGTCAATTGAATCGTCGGCACAAACCAAAAGAAACGGCCTCGATAGGGCCTACTATAGGCGTACGCTGAATTGGCGGAGATCGCTTTGAGTAGCTACAAACAAGTGCTCCTATACGAGCTCGCTCGCGATCTCATTCATGGGAAAATAGCTCAACTTTCCTGTGAAATTGGGGAAGAGGAGCGTCAACCATTGCCCAATTTTGATCGCATCCTTGACCTGGAGGAACAATCTCTAGTGCTCTCGCGCGAGATGGACGAAGTGGAACCATCGAATGAAGTAGGCGTCCTTGCTTTAATTCACAGAAATTTTGGGGCTGAGTGTGTCGAACGACTTCTCAGTGGCCTTGACGAATTCGATTCGGACTCAGGGTAACTACTACTTCATATTAGCCGTCGAGCCCACCCAAGAGTCGTTACAGCTAGGCCCAGAGATGGCCATCAGACGCCGTCGACCTACTTGGGACGTTCTCATTCACTCCGACCAGAGTGTTTCAGACAGCAGCGACGACTAGAGTCGTTTTCATCGCGAGCAGGGCTATGGATGCTTCCGACCCATAGCGGACGCTGATGCGCTCGCCGCGACGTGGACTGACAACCCGAGGAGCAATGCCTGAAGAGGCGTCTTACCCCCAGAGGCAATCTCAGGGTCGGTGCCGTGGAAAGGCTTGAAGCCTCCTTAAGCCAAGCTAGACTCATGATCCTGCGAGACTTTGAGGGCCCTGATGAGTGCATTGCCTCCGCATCTTGAGCTCAACCGAAACGCTGCTCTTGCCGCCTTAGGTGACATCAAACCGGCTGGTCCACCTCAGGGAGACGACGAGGCGCATGCGCTCATGATGGCGTCGCGAACCCAGGGGGGACGCGACCTGCCGCCTTACTACCTAGTCTATTTTCTGCTCGTCGATCTTCTTGGATTCGCGAATCTCGGCCAATGGGAAAAGGTCGCGTGGATCGTGCCGATTCGATACTCGGGCCAGTTGTACTCGATAGAGCATCGAAAGATGGGGTTCGGGATATTTGCTCCAACTTATAACAAGGATCTGCGAAACATCGGGCGAGCAATCGCTAGTGGTACACCGAGCAACGAAGCCGAGCAGCACGCCGCAGAGATTTGTGAGCTCATTAAGAAGGCGGTTGCGAAGGCGGAACCTTACTTTGAGTGGATAGCCGAACAAGCGGTCGGCGGCAGCAAACTCAACGTCACCAACAACAGTGATTGGCTGTTCGAGCGATATGAGTATCTTCGCGATGAGCACAAGCGACTCGAAGGCGAACTTGAATGGAGGAAGGACGAACGCAATATCACGGAGTTTCCGGACGGTGGCTTCGTGTCCGCTTGGCCGGCCTACGCAATCCGGCGACAGGCCGAGTGGACAGGTCAAGCGGCAATTGATGCCTTCTTTAGCTGGACAGAGCATGCTTTTATCCACATCGCCATTCTGAAAGGAGTCTTGAGAACCGGTGATGAAGTCGCGGCACTAGCCGAAGGGGATTGGAAAGCCAAGTTCAAGGCCGCCCTTCCTATCGACGATGTAGCTATGAAGAGGCGCTATGAGGTGCTCTTGGACTTGCGCGCTCAGATTCGCAACTACATGGCTCACGGCGCTTTCGGAAAACGCGGTCAAGCGTTCCGGTTTCACTCGGGCGCGGGTGCAGTACCGGTGCTACTTACCCGGCGTCAGCAACACCGCTACACGCTGTCGGGAAACCCGAGCTTCGGAGAGAAAGCCGCTTTGAACGAGATTGACGATTTCATTCGCTACCTGTACACGACTGACGTCGCTATCGCTTTGGAGCACGTGCAAAGTGGCTTAGCAAGCATTCTCACGTATGCCGCGGATGGCACTTACGGCAGGGCGATGAACACCATGGAAAACATGAAGGAGTTCATCGAGTACATGAGCCATGAAGTGGACAGATCGGCCAACATGGATTGGTAGTTTCAGCGGCGTTTCGGTCGCTTGTGTCCCGTTGAAGAGAATCAAATTCAAGCTGACTTCCGATAGGGGGCCTTACGCCCAAATTTTACGGTGCCAGGCACCGGATCCGGTTTCGCTGGCCGAAGCGACTATGGAATCCGCGCACGACACGGTGTCTGCTCTTGGCCGATAGCTTCCCTTGGGGTATGTCCACCTATGACCCGTAGCGGACTCCAGGGCTGGCTACCTGTTGATCTCAAGTGGCGCCAGCCCTGCTCTCGCGAACGCTGTCATGCATGGCTGTGAAAGCGTTGTGTTGATGGGAGCCCGTGTCGTCTGCATTCAACCCGAAGCAGATAGCACTACACGTGAGATTCACTTCCAGCTTCAAGGGTGGCGAAGTCCAAGGTTAGATAGGTCGCCCGCACGGCTGCTGCGTAAGCCGTCGCGGCCAGCAGGGTCATAAGGAAAAGTATGGCGCCAAGCAGCGAATTAGATAGGCCATCCTTTACGACCTCCGCACTAAGATTGGGAGCAAGTACGTGGCTTGCGAAGTACCAGAAAAGAGCGGCCCACACTAAGCCGGCCACATAGTTGAATCGAGTTAAGCGCTCGAAGGCCTGGCTCCTGAACAACGCAACGCCTTCTTTCAATGACTTCAGGCGTTCGCTGGAAAGCCGCATCTCGGCGATTGTCTGGCTTAACTCACGCACGCGATCCGGGCCGACGCCTTTCATCGACACCCGACTTGGCATGGCGAAGTAGGTCAGGCAGACGCCAAGAAGGAAGGCGGGAAGGAAGAAGCTCTGGTCCGTTGCATTGCTGAATACGGAAAGGTAGCCATAGGCCAGGCCGACCATCACCGCAAAGACACATAGACGCTTAAATACGATCTCTACGCCCGAGATCCAAAAGAATGGACCACCGACCATTTGGGTCCAGACAATCGCAAGACGGCCCTGCGGTAGCTTCGGCACGAGACTGCCGATCTGCAGTCTCTCGGCCATGGCTACGATTTCCCGAACGCACTCAAAGTTCGAAAGCGTTTGACCTCTAACCACGTCTCT
This sequence comes from Pseudoxanthomonas sp., assembly GCF_051953815.1. Lineage (GTDB taxonomy): Bacteria > Pseudomonadota > Gammaproteobacteria > Xanthomonadales > Xanthomonadaceae > Pseudoxanthomonas_A. Next base: position 64,989 of record NZ_JBQCIJ010000064.1, read on the forward strand.
CATGCGGGCCTCTCCATGTGAAGTGTCTCTTCCTCGTGGACGCGCCTGCGCTGACCGCCCGAAGGGTGCGTTGCAGGCGCCTAGCTAGTCGCTCAACTTACGAAACCAATTGCGTAGCCGACGCAGGATGCCATCGCCGCGTTGAGTGACAAGGTGGGGCTCTACAAGCACCTGGGGCTCAATCGGTGCTTCTTCAGCAGGCTGGACAGCCTCCTTGTCTTGATAGAACTTCGACTTTGCTTGTCGATCACGATCCCACTCGGCATCGATGCGTTCCTTCGACCAGCTACCCGCCTCGATCACTTTTCCTCGGCGTATGAAGTAGTGTGACCTGCAGTGCAGATACCAGTTTCCTATAGAAGGACTGAGAGACACGCTTTCGCCATCGAAGCTCATGGACCAGTCCGTTGGCGTGAATGGGGTCACGACTTCTTCACCGCATCCACAGCAGCAAAGGTGTGAGGCGGTGGCATATTGCATCGAGATATACAGGATCCCGGGCTCAAGATCGGGGGGGATGAACTGTGAGAACTCTGGTCTTAGTTCGTTGACTTTGATCACAGGAAATCACTGTTGGTTAGCTGGTTGCCGTCGGTAGTGAACGTGGTGTGGTGCTCTCGCTCTAGGTCGCGATAGAAACCTCGAAGCTTCTTCCATCGATGCACCGCGAGGGCGGCATTCAGCATGTTCAGGTCTGCGACTTGGATGTTTGATGCGTAGATGTCCTGCTCTGCACCTGCAAACGACACCCGCCCCTGGTGGACGTGGTCGCGCATCTCGGGAGTGCTGGTGGTCACCCGGAGGATACCTGCCAAGGATCCGTTGTCGACATCCAGCCCCATTCCGACATCAATGAAAAACAATCCCTTCTGCTCCAGATAGCCGATAACTGCCGCTTTCTCGGGGCCTGCGTCCATGCTAAGGAACGCGAACGTAATGCCATCGAGCAAGTGCAAGTTGTCGGCCGTTATCTTGACCGAGTAGGGCACGATGTTGCGATGCATCCGGGAGTAGATGCCGGTTAGGTAGTCCACTTTTTTTGGGATATCACGCAGCTCTTCGATGCTGGGTGCGCCGGGTGATCGAAAGGCATTGTGCTGTTTGAACTCGTCGGGATCGAAGACACGGATCTCTTTTACCGGAGTCTTCGCAACGAGATCGAGGATGTACGCGCCGCTACCACCAGTTCCAATAATGCCGATCACTTCCGGTTTCAAACGTGCACTCAGATTAACGATTCCCGCCAGGGAAGATGCGTTGTCCACATAGTGGAAGACGCTCTCCTCCTCATCCTCGATGATGCGATGCACGCGAGGGGTGCGTTCGCTGTCCAAGGCATGTGCCGGCGCACTGATGATGGCCGCGTAGGTACTCATCTTCTCGTAGTGGCTCGGGTAGCCCTCATCGGGTTTGCACGAGAACTTGTGATTGGTGCTTAGACCCTCGTCGATGTAGGTCGGCACTGATTGATGACGGATGGCTTCGATCGGCCTGCCATCTTCGCCAATGGGATAGTCCCCTTCGAACATGACGACATGCGTGTCGGGCGGGCCGGCTTGGTCACCGTTTAGTGTGAGGGCAGACACGAGCTTCCCGTAGGAAATCTGATTCGCAGCTGACAGATATGGCACATCGTGCAAGATCAGGAATCCATTCCTGATCTCGACGGCGTAACCATCATCACGCAAGCGCTGCAGGTCGGGACTACGACTGAACACAGCGCGTGACATTGAAGATGCTCCCGGTGGGTTTGACGTCTACGCCTTGGCCCGCGCTCAACTCTCCTGCGTGGGGTACAGAAGCAGCGTTGCGATAGGTCATCGTGAAGCGCACATTCGGGGCTTGCGGGCCGGGAAAGGCCAGTGCCACCACCTGTTCGAAGGTGACGCGCTTGTCACCGACCACGTACGGCTGACCCTTGATGATGATCTCGTAGGTCGTTGGCGGCTTACGAGCGATGAGGAAACGCTCGACACCACGCTCAGACAGGTCGATGTGCTCGTCAGGTTCAATCAGACGGTCGGTTCCGCCGGGGACATCGAGGAAAACGGCTTGATCATCCTCGGCGTTCGCCAGGTCATACAACACTTGGCCATGGATGGAAGCGTGGCCCCAGACAATCTGGCTGCCGTTGAGGACCAGTCGGTAGAGCGGATCGGCGGGAAAGACGATGAAGCGTTCGGCGCCCTTGCCCCGGACATCAAACGGCTCGTCGAGACGGACATCCTCGAAGTCGCCGCTCTGCAGGATCGCGAACAGGCTCAGGTCGGTGGAAGCCGGCAGGCCTGCTGCGGTCAGGATCTGGCGACCCAGAGGAACCGGATCACTGATCACTGCGGGTTCGAAGTTAAGGCTATCCTGGGCCACCAAGATGCGATAACCGGTTGCGGGACGGAGCGGGCGATCCTCACGGATGGCCGAGCCGATGTCTTCACAATCAATCAAATCTTCGTTCATGGGGGTTACTCCCGCCTGAGAACCGCTCAGGCCCGACGCCGGAACTGCCCGACGACGGCGTTAGATTTACCTATACGACCCGTTAGGTCAACTCTTGATCTAACGGAATGTGCGCTTTAGTATGTACAGCCCCCTGCGCCGCCCCGGAGCCTCTATGAGTGACGTCCCGCAGACCTTTGCAGCTCGCTTGAAGCAGCTACGAATGAAGAAGGGGGAGTCACTTCAACAGGCGGCAGATGCGGTTGGGATTAGCAAACCGCACTTTTGGCAACTTGAGCAGGGTGAGGGTGGCAATCCCACTCGTGAATTACTCGAGCGCTTAGCCAGACACTATCAACGCACAGTGTCTTATTTGATAGGCGAACTTCCTGAAAAGGAAGGTGAGATTGGTGCGCTTTTCAGAGATCTGGGCGAGCTGTCTGATCCGCAGCGGGAGCAAGTCATGGCCCTCATTCAAGTGATGAAGAAGACTGGCTAGGAATACGCATGGAAAAGCTTGACCGCATGGAGTTAGCGGACATTGGCCATCCTCGCCTCATGGCCGAAGCAGTGATCAAGCAAATACCAGCTATTGCGTATCCACTTCCTATAGAGGAAGTCGCATTGGCGTTGAACATCGTGCGAATCGAGGATATCGATACCGATGCGTTTGAGGGCGCGCTGTTAGCAGACGACACAAAATCAAGCTGTGCGATTCTGCTTAAAGCAGGGGTTATCGAGACACGCCGTCGATTCACGATCGGTCACGAGCTCGGACATGCATTGATGCCATTGCATTTCCCAAGTGCTGGAAGGTTCCAATGCACGAAGTCGGACATGCGAGGAAATGATTCCTCTGGACTTAAAGGGCGCCCGTTGTGGGAAGCACAAGCGAACGAGTTTTCGTCCGAGCTGCTTATGCCTCGGAGCGAATTTAAAAGGCGACTTCGTGCCAAGCGAGGGGCTTCTATTGAAGCGCTTGTCGAGCTCTCTGATGAGTTTGGTGTCAGCAGGACCGCAGCGGGTAGGAGGCTGATCAACCTATCCGATGATCCAACGTCGATGATCATCGCGCGCCACGGAAAGATTGAACAGGTGTATAGGGGCGCCGACTTTCCCTTCTTGTCGGTGGCTAGAGGCCGCGCGCTGCCACGAGGCGCGACCGCCCTAGCTATCGCGAATGCGCAAGATGCGGACGTATCTGAGGCTGACGAGGCCGATCCGCATGACTGGATGGCCCGTCCACCCAAAGATGTGGAGCTGTTTGAGCAGACACTTTTTCAGGCAAAAGGATGGACGCTAACGCTGTTGATGGCAGACGTTCCTGATGAAGACGATTGATGCTGCAAATGCGTAGCCTGGCGACTTAGATTCCGGGCGCGAGATTGAAGCTCTTAGCAGGAACGAGGTCGTTAGAGTGATCGCCAGTAGTCAACAAGAGAATCCGTTGCATCCAATAGATTGTTGGGGTGGTTACGGTGTTCTATAGGGTGCGAATGACAGCTTCGCTGCTGGTAATTCTGCTTGGTCTTGCGCTAGGGGTACACCAACTCTTCCAACAGCAGTGGATTGCCGGTGCAGCGTACTTATCGTCTGCTTCTTTAACTGCCGGGCTACTGCTTCTCGGGACCCGATTTATCAAGGAAAGCTGGATAGGCGCCACACTAGCGCTGGCGACGACGTCTTTCGGATTCTACGGATTCTTCGTGGAAAACCGGGGCTTGGACCCAAAGCTGGATCTTGCAAGGTATGAAGCTGGGTTGGCGCTCTTCCAGGCGGGAAATTCGTGCCCTAGCGCCGTGCAAAGGGACCTATTTCAGCGGGCAGCTATGGCCTGTTCCCTTCAGTCAAGTAAGGACAAGCTGGCTGCCATCGCTGATGGAGCTAAGGAGGCCTATCTTCCTCCGCAGCTCGACTTCACGGACAAGGTGCTAGCTACGGCAGCCGGTGATAGAGCGGACCCATGTGGCCGCCTTTTCGCTCAGGCATACGAAGAGTGTCCTGCTGCGTTCTCTTCGATGAGCCATGAGGCGGTCGGCAGATTGCTGTCGGACCAATAGATCCTACGGCGTGGGTTGTCCGATTGGTTCATCCCATGAGGGTAGGTTCCGTGGGTTCAAGCGGACCGCATATCATCGCCAACTTCATCCACGGGCCGGTTGTACGTCGGCTTGTTAGTCGGACCCAGCCACCCTAGGATCGGATGGCATTAAGCGGAAGGCCCCCATGCGGTAGGCTTTGGATATGTCGTATAACCGGACGCAAAGGTCCGGATATGAGGTAGTTGGCCCTATGAACATTGCGGAAGAGCCTGCCCAATTTCGTGAGCTCTGCGAGAAAGTTGGTCTCGCACTACTGATGGGGCAGAAGGTTCAATATGCGCTTGCGCACTACTATGGAACCTACCAAGCAGTTCGTAACGGTTGGTCTTTCGAGCAGGCTACGAATAGCGTTCAAGAACATCTATCGCGGGCCATGGGCAATGTTGTTGGCGCTATAGAGCGGGATGCCCCAATGGACGCGGAGCTGTTTGGCAAGGTCCGTGCCTTCAAAGACCGTCGTAATTGGCTTGCCCATGACTTCGACGAGGAGGCCACGCCGTTCTTGTCCCGAGGGCAAAGAATCCCTGAGTACATCGGGAAGATGGAGGACATCTCCATTGCAGCCCGCGCTCTCATGCAGGAGCTCGATGCAGTAGGTGCCCGGCTTGTGCCGGCAGCGGGCTAACAGTGTGTTCAAGCTCGGTCATGAAGCGCGCGACGGATCGACTCGGATGCACCTTGAGCAACGGCCAGCGGGTCACTAAGGTGAGGGGATAGCAATAAAGTTCCCGCCCATCATGAGCGAAGCAGAAGACCACAACGACGACCATTACGGCCCCGGCTATCAAGGCTGGGACGAGCTCGACTTCAGCGTCATCACGTCGCGCCTGCGCCAGCTACCGCTCTTTGACGACGACATGTGGCTTGGCATGCAGGCCATGAACGTCGGCCTGGTAGATATGGTCGTGACCCAGCATGAACTCGAACTGCTAGCTGAGTACATGGAGATCGAAAGGACACCGATGCAGTCGGCATTGACAGTTTCGGCGCTGTCTCAGATGTGGGTGTACGGTCTTTATGAAGTGCTGCGCCTTTGGCGAGACCGTCGATATCAGCTTAAGAAGCTCTACGACAACGGCGGTATCGATCTAAAGCTTGCTAGCATGCCATCAGAGGACGAGGTGAATCTCGCTGCACATTTCCGCCGCAAGCAGCTAGAGCAATATAAGATCGACGCAGATTATCGGAATTTGATCGATCGCGCATGGGAGCGATTGGAGCCTATTTTCCGGATGGTCGAACTCTTCCGGATGAATCTCGCGAAACACAGCGTGCCCGGAACGGGAACTGCGATTCCGCGTGCTCCTGGCTACGGCCGGATTAATATGATGTGCGGCTCAATGATCTACGAGTTGCTCGACAAAGAAGGTTTCACCCATTTCTTGAATCGGCGGGATATCGCAGACCAACTACGCAAAGCGCTCGCAGACGTTTGATGCCTGATCGCAGCGTCAAAGAGTCGCCAGCCACAAGGCGCGGGCCCGCTGGACGCGTCGTGCTGTCTTTGCGAAAAGGATTTTCGACAGTAGAAGTTCTTTTCTATGTGCTCGATACCTTTAGAAAAGGTGTAGCGTTAGCGGCATGAATTCAGTACCTGACAGCTACGTCGACTCGATGCCCACAGATCCTGACCTTCTCGTGGAGCTTGGGCGCGTTGCATGGGCTGCAGCACGGCTTCATGCTGGGGTTCGCGACTCAATTGACAGGCACGCTGGAGCACCGTCGATGGCGCCCTTCGAGAGAACGCTTGGGCAGGCCATTGCTGACCTTGAGAGACAAGCGAGCAGCAGTGGTCGTACGGATCAAGTGGATTGGGTTCGAAATTATGGAAGGCCTGCAAACCGTCTTCGAAATGAGGTTATTCACGCAGTGACATTCACCGCGGTTGATGGAAAGCAAGCTATAGGGAAGGTGGAGCAAACTGAGGCGACCAGGTTCTTGGCGCCTGAGTTGAGAGCTGTAACGCTCGCATTGATTGAAGCAAGCATGAGGTTGCCGGTTTGAGTGATATTCCGCCGTTAACGCGTCCTCATAGCTCCGCTCGGCACTAAGGCATGCGCTTTGTCCATGATGCGTAAAGTGACCGAGCGTGCGCGCGTTCGTTGCCCGAAGGCATCACTTGGTTGGTTCAGCTAAAGTCGAGATAGACGCGGCCAAAGCAGCGTCGCCTGCTCAGCCGGGCAGGCCTGGACCGAGTAGTGAACAAGCGGATCAATGGAACGGTCTCTGTAAGCTTCGCCAGAGCGAATTAGTTCACGCACGTTGTGTCGATCGATCCTCACCGGGACACAAGGGTGTGGAAGCAGCGATAGGATGCGCATCGTGAGAACAATAAGCGTGCGCGCATGCGGCCTAATCGCAGTGTGAAGACACGCGCCGGCGATGGAGCGAACTAGGTATCGCGCGGTGATCCATTGCGTAGTGGTATCGCCTTGAAGAAGCGACAGTCGAAACTGCGTTAGCAGTGCCAAGTATCCATACAGATCTCCTCTGCGAAGTAGCGTATCCGGCGCTCGGTCGGGGAAGAAGATCACATGTCCGTCGCTGGCGGCGGGCAGCTCGATCCTCCGAATGGGCAAGAAACATGCGGGATCAAGCTCGTATGTCTCGATTAGTGCTCGTAACCGTGAGTGCCTCACGGTTCTTACTTCGAGCAGCTGGAATGGCCATCTGCAAGCCGCATGAAACACTGGGTGGCACTCAGAGATACGCTGCTCACGAGCTTGAGAAAGCGCGCCGCCCTTCAGGACAGCTTCCTGGTCGAAGCGGCACTGAGGTGCATCACGAGGCAGCTGCGCAATCATTGTCCGCAGTATCCGTTCTCGAAATATATCGACCCTGGACTTGGGTGGACGACCGCGCCTAACCGGGGGTGTCCATGCACGCTTCGAATTCACCGTATTCATCGAATAAATGCACCTGAACAGGTGAATTTATTCTGCGTGCGGCAGCGAAAGCTTTGCAACTAGGCTGGAACCGACGGCAGGAAAAGCGAAAAGCGTGACGCTCACGACTGCTGGCGTGGCACGAATCCACACCCAAGCCACCACCGTGGTTAAACCAGCTACCGGAACAGAAAGCCCAGCGAAAACAGGAGGATAGAATGAATACGAGCTGAGATTCCCCGTCGGCGGGGAAAAAGAAAGCCCGCACGGGGCCAACCGAGCGGGCTCTCTGATTTCGTACACATTCGCTAAGCCCGAAATCTCCCCCTTATTGAACGCCCTGTCAAGCGCTTCTGGCGCTTGGCACGGGCTCCCTATGCCCTAAGCCGGCTAGGCCGGCGGGAGGTGTGTTGTGGACAAGATGGAGATTGGTGGACCAGATGAGCAGACGCGCCGTGGCATCTACGCCGCTGCAGGGCTTACGCATGAGAACGTCCGAAGCGTGGAGAAAGCAATCAAGGGGGCGGGCCAGAAGCGTGTAGGCACCGGCGCGTTGACCAACGTCGTAACCAGGTTTGACTCCTTAAAGAACAGCAGTCCGAGAACGGTCGAAAGCCACACGTGTGAGCTCCCGTGTGCGTATGAACTCGAGCTAGACCCAGAGGTCGTCGGCTACTACGCACAGGTGCCGTGTATAGAAATAACTAGGAAGAGGTCTGACGGACGGTTACACGTAAGCTCAGCGCACATCGACTTCCTGGTGCTCAGAAAGTCATCAGTCGAGCTAGTTGAGTGCAAGCAGGAAGAATGGCTTCGTAAGAAGATCGGCGAGGAGCATCCCGATTGGTCCGAAGTAGAGGGAGGATGGACGTGCAAGCCCTACGAAGAGTGGGCGAAAGCACGAGGTATCGCGTTCAAAGTCTGGGTGGGGCCGAAGCATCCAGCCATCTATCTGCAGAACTTGACAGCAATCTACGATGCCAAACGCTTGACTTGTACCGACTACGAGATGCGAGCTTGTGAGGCGGCAGCCCGTCTCATTGAGAAGCGGCCCCAAAGTATTTCTGAGCTCCAAAACACATTGGCTGGCTTCACCAGCAGGGTTGCGCTCCTGATGTTGGCGCAGGCCTATGCATTCGGGCCGTGCAGGTCAGTGTCCATTGGTCAGCAATCGAAATTCTATCTCTTTCCAACGCAATGCCAAGCCGAGGTATACGCAACCGCAGTCGCCGCCGAAGTATCGGACCGGATCAAACCGCTTGGCGAACTTGGAGATGAAACTCTGACTGCGTCAAAGACTGATCTGGAGAAAGCTAGGCTCCGCTTGGAGAGGGTTGATCGGTACCTCAATGGGCTGGATCTTGTGCCGACCAAGCTTGTGAAGCGGCTTGCGAAGGTAGTTCGGCAGGCGAGGAGCGCGGGCAAGTCAGCCCTCGCTGCATGCCTAACCAAGTTTCACGCCTCTGGCAACAAGACATCGAGGCTGTCCGACCAGTACGTTGTGCTCAGGGTGAAGATTGTCGAAGAGTATTGGAACAGAGGGCGGGTCAGTTGCCAAAGAGACGCTTGCCACATCTACGCCACCGAGTGTGAGCGACTTGGCATCCCGGTTGCCGGCCTCACGGCGCTAAAGAAAGCAATAAGGGAGCAGAGCCCTCAGCGGCATGCGCTTGCGTCTGGGGGCGTGCGGGCATACCAGCGCGTCCGAATGAACACGGACCCTAGATACACGTCCGCGCCACCGCTGGGCTACGGTGAGATCGCCCATATCGATTCCACGCCGATCGGACTGGGATCACGAAACTTCGTATGAGATGTTGGCATGGCATTTTCATCTTGTGCTTCGCTGTCCATTACATGACTGCATTCTTCTTGGGAAATGCCAGAAGTGCGGCCGGTCGCAAGGTAGAAGGACTTCGTATGCGTCAAGACGACATTGTGTTAACTGCGGAGCGTCGCTAGGCGGGAAAGGAGAATGGGCAAGGTTGTCGTCAGAGCAAGCCTGGGTGCATTCGCAAATGCTCGACATCTTGGAGTTTTGTGGCGATCCGGACTCAAAGAGATTGGACGTCTCGTCATTCACGACGCTCGCCTCGACAGTCCTGACGGGAATTCTGCTGACTGATGATGCCTCTGAGAAAGCGAGGCAAGTTGTTTCCACGGTAGCGGCTTCAAGCAATGCACCTTCGCTCGACTTTGAGCTCCTACTTAATCTGTGCGCCCTGCAGGGTGTCGGGTTGCGCGAAGCTCTTCATGATCCGCTAGGAGGTTCATCTAGGCCTTTCCCGTCGATGTGGGAGACCTTTCAGCCTATTGATCTAAGGATAGAGAGTAGGAAGGTTCGCTCGCAGGTGTTCGAAACCCTCCTCACCGAACTAATAGAGACCCCTAATAGTCGGCCGTTGCCCTCTCTGTGGCTTCTAGCCCAGGAGCTTGGGTTGAGCGAGCATACCGAAGCGCGCTATCGAACGGCGAACTGGCGACGCTATGGTCTTTCCTGCCTTGCGAGGTCTGGGAACAAGGAAGTACAGCAGCGTGTCGATGCGGCTTTTGCAAAGGTCTCGAGGTTGGCTGGCCTGGGCGGGCGTTTGACGGCCGACTCGATGACGCGCCAAAGGTCTGCACACCAAGCCATTGAAGATAGGAAGCTCAGTGGGGAACTGAAGCTCGCGATCGTGGACTCCTACTGGAAGATTAGGGAGCGATGCCGTGCAATGTTGGAGGTAGATACCCCTCCTGCCCGCGGGAAACCCTAGTGCGGCATGCTGTCCAAACGGGATCCTAAAGCTTGCAGGCCCATGCTAAGGCGCTGAGCCTGTCTGGTCGTGTTCAAAGCTGGTATCACGGCTTCGACCCAAACCGGCCATCCGAGACTTGTTGATACTGAGCGGAAAAGCCTGAGTTGAGTCACTCAAGGCATGTGCCACAGGACCATTGCGAGACCACGCCACCAGGTCAACTTTAGCCAGCAGAATCTTCTTTCTTCAGTTCATCAAACTTGGCCGTCATTGTCGGATTTCCGCGTATCAGCTTCTTGACGGTGAGGTCCTCGGCCTTGTCGTTGGCTAAACGCAGATTATTGGCTGACTTGTAGAGCGCATCCTTCGTCTTCTCCAGATCTCTAATAGCTTCGTCGATGCGCTTGATGGCGTCCTCGAAGCCGTCCGAGGCGAGACGCCAGTTGCGGCCGAACGCGGTCTTGAAGTCGTCCAACTGGGTCTCGAAACGCGTAATGTCCACGTTCTGCGCTTTTACCAGAGCCAGCTCGGACTTGTAATGCAAGGAGTTCATAGCCGCATTGCGTAAGAGAGTGATCATAGGAATAAAAAACTGCGGTCGCACCACGTACATCTTGGGGTAGCGGTGTGAGACATCGACGATCCCACTGTTGTAGAGCTCGCTATCGGGTTCTAGCAGCGAGACCAGAACCGCGTATTCACAGCCCGTCTCTATGCGATCCTTGTCCAGTTCCTTGAAGAAGTCCTCATTCTTTCTCTTTGTGGCTGTCTGGTCATTCTCGTTCTTCATCTCGAACATGATGGAGACGATCTCGGTCTGCGCATCGTCAATATCGCGAAAAATGAAGTCGCCTTTGCTGCCGCTGCTTGCATCGTTGTCCTTCTCGAAATAGGCGCGCGGGAATGCGCTGGCGCGAACTCGATTGAACTCGATATCGCAATGCTGCTCCAGCGTCTCGCCCAGCATCTTGGTGGATAGCCTAGCCTTCATGTCGCGCAAACGATCAATCGCTTCGTCGCGATCCTTTAGTTGGGTTTCATACTTGTCCTTAAGCGATTTCTCGGCTAACTCCTTCTCTAGCGCGGCGCGTTCTAGTTGGCTTTTGAACGTGTCGCGCTCTTGCTGCACCTTACCCACGGCCTCGGCAATCGCCAATTGATGGCTGACAGACGTCGCATCCAATTGAGATTGCAAAGCTTGTAATGCCAGTTCTTTGCCTGTGGCGACTTTTTGCAGCTCGCCTTCCAGCCGAGCCTGCGCGAGATCGGCTTGGGCCTTTTGTTCAAGCCGGATCTGGCGTAGCTGCTGCGTCAGCTCGTCACGCTCTTTTTCGAGTCCGCTCAGAGCCTGCGCCACGGCGAGCTGACTGGCCATGGCTGCAGCCTCCAGCTGGCTCTTTAGGCGTTGGATTTCAGCATCTTTGTGGGCGGCGCTGCTTATGAGTTGTCCAGACATCCTGGACTGTTCAAGTGCGACAGCATTGCGCTTCTCTTGCTCGGCTAGTTGAAGCCGCTCGTGCAGCTTTTTTCAAGCTCCTCGCGCTGCTTGTCAAACTCACTGTCACGGACTTGCTTTTGAATGTCCGCGTAACCAGCTTCATCGATCTTGAATGCCTTCTTACAGTGAGGGCAAATGATCTCGTGCATGGAGTCTTGGGCCTTGAAGAGCGTTGAAGTCCCGAGGTGTTACCAAGCCAAACTGAGGCAGCGGTCGAGGATTATTTGACACGGCATCCGGCCGGCAAAGGGACATCTGGGGCTGCGGACGCAATGACAAGGTGCGCATCTACATCCATGTCGCCAAGGAGATTGATGCGCAGCTCTCTTAGCCAATGCGGGAGTACGGGTAGGAATTCTTGATCTGATAAGCCAAAAACTGCCCTTTTGAGCCTGCCTGCATGAACTGTTCGAAGATCGCTTGCGTCACGTTGTAGTACTGGTAGATGGCACCATTGGTGAACTCCACTTCCAGCGTCTGGGACGGTTCGTCGTACCCAACTGCGGCAATATTGGACGACGCTACTGGCTCCCGGTTCACTATTCACCTCCGTCTGATTTTGGTGTGTCTTCGACCGGAAGCCGGACGATGCCAAGGTCTCGTGTAACTGCGAATGTCCTTTGAGCGCGCCAGGATGCCACGACTCGGTCATACCCTTCTGCGATCCGCTTGGTGGCCCAAGCTTCGGAGACCTTGGGATCGGAACTCTTAGGACGATGCTCAGGTGCGGGCAACGTGACACGGCATCGTACTGGAAGTCTGGCGGCCTCTCCGGCAACAATTGCCTCCCCAGTCCTAAGTACCGGCAGCAACTCCACCAGTCCGCCGAGGTTGTCGGGCAGTGCACCTTTCACACGGGCGCGATCTTCTGGGTTCGACAGACGCAAGGCCAAGATTGTGCCGCACTGCGACAAGATCGTCTCATCGACCTCGGCGGGACGCTGTGAAACCACCATCGCGCCAATCCCGTACTTGCGCCCCTCCTTTGCAATGCGCTTCACTACATCAGCAGCCGATCCATCTGCCTTAGTGCCGGATAGGTAGCGGTGCGCCTCTTCCATCACGACCAGCAGCGGGCGATGTATTCCGCCTTCGGTCTTTTCACGACTCCAATAGAGTGCTTCGTAGACGATCCGTAAGATTGAGCCGACAAGAGTTGTCAAGACGGAACTTGGTACTCCAGAAAGGTCCAGGATAGTAACCGGCCTCTCGTGTCCCACCCAATCATCAAGAAGCTTGTCCAAGTCGAGCTGAACAGTTCCATCCAGCGCAGGTTCCCAAGGACCTGGATGAAGGATGAAATCGAATCTATGGTCGAGAAGCCGAGACCGCATCAAATTCAACTGTCGGCGAATACCTCTTGCCTGCGAATTCAAGAATGGACCCGCAGAGCCCAATGCCGCAGGCGTGTACTTAGGAGGCGTCAGGGACACGGGGTCGCCTGCCTGTTCCAGTGCTGGCTGGTCTCGCTGTGGTCCGTTGAGGGTCCGAACCTCGAAGTCGACGAGATCGTACCAGCATTGCTTGAGGCTGAACGGTACGGGGCTATCTACGGTGAGCGACTGTGGATCCAGTCCGGGAAAGTTTGACGCCGCCAGCACCGAAGCTTTCATTTCCTGAATCTTGTCGGAGAACGCAATCTCTTGATTCTCGTTCAGGCCTCCTGCGACGAAGTCGAGAAGGTCTTTGGCTTGGAGCGCCCAGTAGGGTACGAACAGTGGATGTTCACCTGGTTGTGGTGTGGCGCTGTACACGCGGGAAAAATCCGCCAGAGCGTGGGTGTACTCGCCGTGCACATCGAGGAGAAGGATCCTTGACGCTGGTGCGCCCCCCGCCTCATTTGGCCGAACAATTGACCGCAAAAGGCTGGCGACCGTTGTCGATTTCCCGGAGCCCGTTGATCCCAAAATAGCGGAGTGCCGAGTGACCAATGCGTCAAGTGAGAGTTTGACCGCGATGCTTTCGGAGCTGGATAGCGTACCTATCGCGATCTGATCCAAGCCCTGGCTTCCATAGATGCGCTTGAGGTCTGTTTCGCTAACGATGTGCACCGCGTCGTTGATCGACGGCAGTTGGCTTAGGCCGCGTTCGAAACTCTGGCCTAGGGCCTCTCCAGCGAGCTCCACTGTCATCCAGCGTCCACCGTTGCCTCCTTTAGAATCTGCCGATGCACCAACCGCGCTCACAATGCCGAATAGGTCTTGGTATCCCTGCGGTATCCGCACGAACCCTCCCACTTGGGCTACCCGATACATGTGCCCTTCAATCATGGCAATGCCTGAAGCAAGGGACTCAGCAAGTGACACCGTTACGGTAGGACCCGAAACCGATGTCACCAAGCCGAGAAAGGTTGGATCCTTAGCACTCACGCTTTAGCCTCCCCCGCATTCACTACAGCAACTGCGATCGCTGCGGGAGTCCCTACTCCGAGCGCCGTGGTCGCCGTGTCGGGTACCGTAGTCTGTGAACTCATATCGGTTGCTTGTGCGAGAGCGCAGAAGCGGGTAAGAAACGCAAAGTCACCCAACAAGAACTGACTCGGTTCTCCTTGCTTCCGTGGCCCCCAAAAGGTCGCACGGATGTCTTCCCAGTTCTTTGGAGGGTCCCCAAGTCGCCATGTTCCTTTGACACCACCGATCACAGCGCCGTCGGACGCATACACAGAAAGGTTGGGGCGTTCGTATGCCAGCTTGCAGGCCGCTTCTTCAGATGCCAGTGGCATGTACTGAAAAGCCATTACCGAGGCGTTTGCATTCATGGCAAGCGCTTCATCTAATACGGCGCAGATGTGTGCGTCACGAAACGAGAAACCTGAGGTGAGCAAGATGCTGTCTGGCGTCAGAAGAAACTGGCGCAACCGCTCGAACAGGGCCGAGTAGGGTTGTTTCTGGGTCAACTCGTACTTCAAATGGTCGGGATAGACGAGTTGCGATGCAGCCCGTCCGCGTCCGCGAACCACGGAGTCGCCTTCTAGTGCCCAGCCTAAAGATCCGTGCAATTTCCAAAGGCGAGACCACCTTGGCGGCAAGTCGTCGCTGGCGACGCTAACGGGGTCGAAGAAGGGTAGGTTCCCTCCGGTGAAGCCATCGAAGTAAGAGGCCCGGGATCGCTCGAAGGCTTCTTCGAACAGCAAATCGTAGTTGGTGGTGAAGATTTCGAGCGCATGCGCCCGAAGCGTCCCGCTTACCCAGGAGACCAACTCTGTATAGGCATTTCGCCCCTTTGGCAGGGCGGCACCCACCACTTCGCCAATCTTCTTGCACATTTCTGCGCCTAGCGCTTTGTAGCCCGCGGAGTTCAGTTCATGAACCTTTGCAGACCCAAGGGCCTGTTGCAGAAGTCGAATGCGCGTAAGGATAGATTCAATGTTTGCGCTAGCACCGAGCTCCGCTCGAATGGCCTCAGCGGCAACTTTCTGCTGTCCGGCCAATGCTCCAATAGCCTGAGCGGTAAGCGCTTCAACACCCGGCATCAATGGGTGTCCGCCCTCTGAGACAAGTACCCCCGCCTCATTGACTCGAAGCGACATTGGTGCACCAGCGCCCACCAGTAGGCCAATGCGCTTCCGGCCTTGAGACAGGATCTGCCGAAGATCCGACATGAAGCGATCAGGGTTGTGGAAAGTGTTCAAGCGAGTTCCCTCTCTGAATCCCCTAGTAGCACTATTCTGCACCCGATCTACTGGATAGGGTCAGGCTAACAAGCCGACCTGTAACCATACCTCCAGAGGCCGGGATTAGGGTGCGTTGTCTGGGTTTGCCCGCCCTGGGGAGCCACGTCAATTGCCCAGCTGCCGCCACCCGGCATGCCCTATAAACCGACCGACCGAGGACCATAGGTTGGTCCCCCTGAATTGACCATAGTTAGGCCCCTCGGTCGCAACTATGGTCTTCCGTCCAGGATCCGGACCCGCGGTTTCAATGAACGCGCCAGCTCGGATACCATACCCCAGTATTGGATAGGAGGCGCCATGCCCCACACCGAGATCGAGAAGAAGCGGGTGCTGGCCCGGGTGCGACGCGTCCGCGGGCAGACCGAGGCGCTGGAGCGGGCGCTGGAGGCCGGCGTCGACTGCGGCGCGGTGCTCCAGCAGATCGCCGCCATCCGTGGCGCGGTCAACGGCCTGATGTCAGAAGTGATGGAAGCCCATATCCGCGAGGAGTTCGGCCAGCCGGCCCAGTCCGACGCACAGCGCCAGGCCCGGGTTCGCGAGATGGCCGGGCTCGTGCGTTCCTATCTGAAATAGCCGCCCTCGCGGCACCCCTTGTCGCGGCCGCTTTCGCGCCGCCTTGTCGTCATCCCAGGAATCACGCAGGAGAACCCCCATGAAAAGCCGTGCCGCCGTCGCCTTCGCTCCCGGCAAGCCACTGGAAATCGTCGAGATCGACGTCGCTCCGCCGCAGAAGGGCGAAGTGCTGATCAGGATCACCCACACCGGCGTCTGCCACACCGATGCGTTCACCCTCAGCGGCGACGATCCGGAAGGCCTGTTCCCGGTGGTGCTGGGCCATGAAGGCGCCGGCATCGTGGTGGAAGTGGGCGAGGGCGTGACCAGCGTCAAGCCGGGCGATCACGTGATTCCGCTGTACACCGCCGAGTGCGGAGAATGCCTGTTCTGCAAGAGCGGCAAGACCAACCTGTGCGTGTCCGTGCGCGCCACCCAGGGCAAGGGCGTGATGCCCGACGGCACCAGCCGCTTCAGCTACAACGGCGAGCCGATCCATCACTACATGGGCTGCTCGACCTTCAGCGAGTACACCGTGGTGGCCGAGGTGTCGCTGGCGAAGATCAATCCGGAGGCGAACCCGGAGCACGTCTGCCTGCTCGGCTGCGGCGTCACCACCGGGATAGGCGCGGTGCACAACACCGCCAAGGTGCAGCCCGGCGATTCGGTCGCGGTGTTCGGACTCGGCGGCATCGGTCTGGCCGTGATCCAGGGCGCCCGCCAGGCCAAGGCCGGGCGCATCATCGCGATCGACACCAACCCGTCCAAGTTCGAGCTGGCGCGCGGGTTTGGCGCCACCGACTGCGTCAATCCGAAGGATTTCGACAAGCCGATCCAGCAGGTGATCGTCGAGATGACCGGCTGGGGCGTCGATCATTCCTTTGAATGCATCGGCAACGTCAACGTGATGCGCGCCGCGCTGGAATGCGCACACCGCGGCTGGGGCCAGTCGGTGATCATCGGCGTGGCCGGCGCCGGACAGGAGATCTCCACCCGCCCGTTCCAGTTGGTGACGGGCCGCAAGTGGATGGGCACCGCTTTTGGCGGCGTGAAGGGACGCAGCCAGCTGCCGGGCATGGTGGAGGACGCGATGAAGGGCGACATCGAACTCGCGCCGTTCGTCACCCATACCATGGCACTGGACAGGATCAACGAAGCATTCGATTTGATGCACGAAGGCAAGTCGATTCGTTCGGTGGTCCACTACTGACCGTGCCGGGATCACCACACATGCAACGCATCGAACAACACGCCTGCTTCGGCGGAACGCAGGAAGTCTGGACCCATCGTTCGACCGTACTGGACTGCGACATGCGGTTCGCCGTGTACCTGCCGCCGCAGGCGGATACGCAGAAGCTGCCGGTGCTGTACTGGCTGAGCGGCCTGACCTGCAACGAGCAGAACTTCATCACCAAGGCCGGCGCGCAGCGGTACGCGGCGGAGCACGGGGTGATCCTCGTGGCGCCGGACACCAGTCCGCGCGGGGACGATGTGGCCGATGCGGAAGGTTACGACCTGGGCAAAGGCGCGGGTTTCTACCTCAATGCCACGCAGTCGCCGTGGTCGTCGCACTACCGCATGCACGACTACGTGGCCGATGAACTGCCCGCGTTGATCGAAGCGCATTTCCCCGCCAACGGCGCGCGCGCCGTCAGCGGTCATTCGATGGGCGGACATGGCGCCCTCGTCGTGGCGTTGAGGAATCCCGGCCGCTACCGCAGCGTGTCGGCGTTCTCGCCGATCGTCGCGCCGGCGCGGGTACCGTGGGGCGAGAAGGCATTCACCGCCTACCTGGGGGAAGACCGCGAGGCGTGGAAGGCGTGGGACGCGAGCGAACTGATCGCCACCGCCGCCGAGCGCCTGCCGCTGCTGATCGATCAGGGCGAGGCGGACGAGTTCCTGGAGAGCCAGCTGAAACCGCAGTGGCTGCGCGAGGCATGCGAGCGGACCGGTCATCCGCTTAGCCTGCGCATGCGGCCGGGTTACGACCACAGCTATTACTTCATCGCCAGCTTCATCGGCGAGCACATCGCCCATCATGCGGCGGCATTGCGGGGGTGAGCCTCGTGGGCGGGCGGGCAGGCCCGCCTTGCCCCGGACCCCGGCCGCGATCAGGCGGCGGAGACGTCGCGCAGTTCCCAGGCGCTGCCGGACAGCAGGCGCAGGCGGTGCTTCAGGACCTGGCCGGGAATCGAAGTGGTCGCCACCAGCACGATCCTCAGATCGTCCTGCTGGCCGGAAACGCGGGCGCCGGGGTCGGTCAATCCCAGCCCGGGATCGACGTCGTCCGGATCGTCCTGCTGCGACCGCCAGCGCTGGAACAGGCCATCACTCTGCAGGGCGGCCTGCAGCTGCGCGGCGAATTCCTCGGCGCCATGGGCGGTGAAACTGAGTGCGGGATCGCCGCCGCGGGCGCGGTCGGGATCCGGCAGGCTGATGTAGTAACGCACGGCCATACAAGCCTCTCGTCCTTGGGTGGCTAAGGTTAGCGATCCCGAGCGTTAGCTGTCCGTTACGGCGGGCCGCGCTGGCTTAAGCCGGCTTGAACACATGCGGCTCGGAGGCGAATCCCACCACCATCGCGCCCTTGCCGACGTTGACCATGCCGGTCAGGCTCATCACGCTCTCGAACACCTCGACGTTGTGGTTGGCGCAGACGTCGCGCAGGCGCTGGTAGCCGGGCAACGCGCGCATCTCGGACAGTTCGCCGCCATAGCCCAGGCAGACGGTCGGGGTCATCAGGCCGTCCATCACCCGGTGGCTGGTGAAGCGGAACAACTGTTCCACCGCATTCTCGAAGCCCTTGATCTTGGCGACCGGCTCGGTGTTGCCGGCATGGCCGTGCAGGACCGGCTTGATGTCCAGGGCGCTGCCGAGCGCGGCGCTGAGCAGGCCGACGCTGCGATCGCCCTTGGTCCGCGCGCGGGCGCGCAGGTAATAGAGATCGCGGGGAATCATGTAGCCATGGGTGTGGTTGGCCAGTTCCTCCAGGCGTACCCGGATCTGCTGCACGCTGGCGCCGGCCGCGCGCATGCGCACCGCCTCCACCGCGGTGACGCCCTGGGCGGCGAACAGGTTCTGGGTGTCGATCACCCGCAGCGCGAACGGCGAGTTGAACCCGGCGGCCTGGCGCACCGCCTTGTAGTCGTTGAGGATGGCGAAGCTGGCCTGCATCGCGTTGTCGTGGATCGGACTGCGGGTGCGGGTGATGGTCAGGCAGAACACGTGGTCGTAGTCCATCACCAGCTTGCCCAGGAACAGATCCCGGATCTGGGCGACCGAGAACGGCGTGGTCTCGGCCTCGTGGCCGCGCGTGGCCACGTGCGCGTGGAGGAAGCTCAGGGTGGCTTCCTCGTCGCGGTGATCGGTCAATACCGCATCGCCGATGCGCACGGTGATGGGCAGCAGGATGATGTTGTTGTTCTGGAGAAAATCCTGTGGCAGATCACAGGCGGAGTCGACGACGATTCCAATGCGCATCTTTGCCCCTCCCGGCAGCGGTCGCATTTGTCTGTTGACGCACGCTATCGCAAGCCGTCGGCGGCGTCGCGTCCCGCGAGCGGGATTGTGCGAGGGATCACTATATAGCGCGCCTGGTCACGATAGAAACGGGATTACGGACAGGGATTCCGGGCGACTTATGACTAAATATTAGTGTGATGAGCATCACAAAGTAGCCGCATTTCCTCTTGTGGCGCGAGGAATCCGGCCCCCACACTTCCGCCCGCAGGAAGGGAGTGGCATGAAACTGGGGTGGTGGTGGATTCTGCTGGGGATGGTGCTGACGCAATCGGTGATGGCGCAGGAGAGCGGCATCGCGCGCGTCGATCGGATCCTGCCCGTGGTCGCCGCGCAGCAAGCGGACCAGACCGCCGGCCTGTTTTCCGAACGGGAATTTGAAAGCCGCGCCGACGCCGACGCATCCGCGCGTGCGCTGCCGGTGCTCGGCAACGGTGAATGGCGACTGCAACCCAAGGGTGGGATGGAATCGCCCCTGCTGGTGGTCTATCACCCCTACAGCGCGCGGGTCACCGTGTTGACCCGGCCCGGCGGCGTCCCGGTGAGCCATCGCCTGTTCGATCCGGATCTGGATCCGCGCTATTCGCGGCATGCCCTGGTGTTTCCGTTGCCGGGCGACGAGCCGATCTACGTGAAGGTGGAAGACGCGCGTTATCCGCTGCACGTGCGGGTCGAGTCGCGCGCCGAACACGCCGCCTCCGATCTCCACCACACCCGGATGCTGATGATGGCGATGGGCGTGGCGCTGGGCGTTTCGCTGAGCGTGCTGCTGTTCTGGCTGGTGCTGCGCGACCGGGTCTACCTGCTCTACGCCGGCAGCATGCTGGCGCAGATGCTGTACGTGCTGTGCTCCTACGGCGAGGCCTATGCCCTGCCGGGCGTGCGCGTGCTCGCGCATTTCGGCGCGACCGGCATCTGGTACATCGCCACCCTGGCGACGATGCTGACCACCACCCTGATGATCGAATACGCGGACCTGCGCCAGCAGACCCCGCGACTGACCCGCTGGCTGCGCTGGTCGGGCATCCGCCTGCCGGCGGTAGCGCTGCTGTTCCTGTCGCTGCCATGGCCGGCGCGCAAGGAATGGTTTCCCGATATCGGCAACGTGCTGTTCCTGCTGACCCATGCGCTGAGCCTGCTCAGCCTCGCGCTGGCGTGGCGCAAGGGCAGCCGCCACGCCGCCTATTTCCTTGCCGCGTGGGTGCCGCTGATGGTGTTCGGCACCTGGCGCGCGGTGCAGATCAGCGTGGGCATGCCGGTGCGGGACTGGCTCGACTACGGTTACCCCTTCGTCCTGGGCTATGCCTCGGTGGTGATGGCGCTGGGCCTGGCCGACCGCATGCTGACCTTCCGCCGTGAACGCGACACCGCCAAGGAACACGCCGAGCGCGATGCGCTCACCGGCGTGCTCAATCGCGGCGGCATCGAGTACCGATTGGACTGGGCCATCCTCGAACGGCGGCGCGAGCATATTCCGTTGTCGTTGCTGTTCATCGATCTGGACGTGTTCAAGCAGATCAACGACCGCCACGGCCACGCCTTCGGCGATCACTGCCTGCGCGCGGTCACCCGGGTGATCAGCGAGGAGTTCCAGTACGGCGATCAGTTGGGCCGGCTGGGCGGCGAGGAATTCGTGCTGGTGCTGACCGGCGTGGACGGGCCGGCCGCGACCGCCCTGGCCGAGCGGGTGCGCGTGAAAATCGAGCGGCGCTGCATGCGCGTGGACGAGATCGACGTCGGCCTGACGGTCAGCATCGGCGTGGCCGAATGCACCGCCGAGGACACCGTCGCCAGCCTGATCAAGCGCGCCGACGAGGCGATGTACCGCGCCAAGCGCGCGGGCGGCAACCAGGTGGTGGTCGATGACGGCGGAGCCACCGCCGCGCCGGTCGCGGTGGGCACGCGCTGGGTCGCCGATACCGACACCTGAGCCGGCGCCGGCCCGGTTCCGGCGCTCAGTGCCAGAAGCCCAGGATCACGCCGTACAGGGCGAACTGCAGGGTGTGGTAGCCGCCATCGATCAGCCACAGCTTCAGCGAGCGGCCGGCGAACAGGTAGTTGATGCCGAAGCTGGCGGCGACCCAGCACAGGCCGGTGAGCGCGCCGGTGGCCATCGCCTTCGCCGGCGCCGGCGAGGGGCCCAGAAAGTACGCGAAGGCCGCCGCCGCGATCAGGCTCAACACGAAGGCGCCGCCGAAGATCCGCGCCGGATGGCCGTTGGACGCGTTCGGATCCACTCCCGCCTCGCGGCACCAGGCCTGCTTGAACAGGGGGCCGTACCAGAGACCTCCCAGCAGGAAAGCCGATGCCGCGGCAGCCAGCACCGCCAGAAAATTGATCTGCTCCATTCGCCGCTCCCCCGGGCTGGATGACGCGCCAGTGTAGGCGCGTCCCGGGTGCGGGGACAGGCCCGGCCGGCGGTTCGCCGACCGGGAGGGTGCTCAACGGCTGTAGGCGCGCGGCAAGGCGCCGCTGTCGCGCAGGTAGCGATCCCGCAGTTCGGTCTGGCGCGAGCGCATCGGCATCGACTTGCCGCCCAGCCAGATCCGCTCGGCGGTGTTGATCACGTCCAGCGGATCGCCGCTCCACAACACCAGATCGGCGAGTTTGCCCGGCGCGATGCTGCCCAGTCTGTCGTCCACGCCCAGCGCCTGCGCCGGCACCCGGGTCAGGCCCGCCAGGCCCTGTTCCCAGGGCAGGCCGTTGGCGACCGCGTTGCCGGCGTGCTGGCGGATCTTGCGCGCGTTGTGCGAGGCGTCGCCGGACTGGGTGAAACCGACGCTGACGCCGGCTGCATCCAGGCGTTTCGCGTTTTCCAGCGTGGCGCCCACCTGATCGAAATCCGACGGCAGCGCGGCCAGCCCGTCGACGAACACCGGCACCCGCGCCTGCGCCAGTTCCGTGGCCACCTTCCAGGCTTCGGCGCCGCCGCTGATCGCGATGCGCACGTTTTCCTTCTTCGCCCAGCGCAGCAGCTGGCGGATGTCCGCGGCGCGATGCACGCCGACCACCAGGCGACCGTTGCCCGCCAGGTACTTCGCCAGGGTGGCGCGGCCGGCCGGCGTCAACAACGCGTGCGGCGAATCGGCGGGAATCCGGCCGCGGGCTTCGGCGACCAGCTGATCCAGCAGCATCCACTGGGCCGCGCGCGAGTTGCCGCTGAGGCCGGAAGCGCCGCCGCCCAGGCGGATGAACAATGCGCGCGGCCCGATCGGATCCGCGCCGCCATCCAGGCGCATCACCCCGCCTTGTCCGGCGATGAAGGATGCGCCGGTGCCGGCGCCCAGCAAGGTGAAGCCCAGGCCTTCCACCCGCGCCACCGGCACCAGCACCGAAGCCGGGTTGTAGGCTAGGGTGACGTCGAATTCGGGGCGCATCGGCTGCAGGTTGCTCAGCGACACCGAACTGTCGTCGGTGGCCTGCTCGCCGGAGACTTCCTCCACGCCGATCTCGGTGATGCCGGCGAAGAAGGCCGGCGTGAGCGGCTTGCCGGCGGCATCGACCACGTCCACGCCCGCGGGCGCGGCCAGGCCGCTGCCGACCGCCTGGATCACCCCGTTGCGGATCAGCACGTCGGCGTTCTTCAGCGTGCCCTGCGTGGCGGCGGTGTGCACGGTGGCGTTGCGGATCAGCACGTCCTGCGCGAAGGCCGGCGCCGCCGCGACGGCGGCGGCCAGCAGGCACAGGCGGCCCAGCAGACGGCGGCTCATCGCGACACCTCCTGGCCGAGCAGGAAGTCCGAGACCGGCTGGCGGCTCCGGTCGTGGCGGTCATACACGCGCGCGCCGTCGATGTAGACCTGTTCGGCCTGCGCGTAGACGCTGAAGGGATTCTGGTTCCAGATCACCACATCGCCCATCTTGCCGGTCTCCAGGGTGCCGGTCTGCGCGGCCACGCCCAGCGCCCTGGCCGGGTTGGCGGTGAGCCAGCGGATCGCGTGCTCGGGTGTGATGTCGCCCATGCCGGCGCGGCGCGCGCTGGCGATCACCTTCGCCGCCTCCTGGTTGAGGCGCTGGATGCCCTCGTCGGAATCCGAATGCACGATCGCGCAGCTGTTGGCGGGACGATCCACCAGCGCGATGTTTTCCTGGATGCCGTCGAAGGCCTCCATCTTGAAGCCCCACCAGTCGGCCCACAGCGCGCCGCACACGCCCTCGGCGGCGAGCCGATCGGCCAGCTTGTAGGCTTCCACGCCGTGGTGGAAAGCGGCGACCTTGAAACCGAACTCCTTGGCGAGATCGAGCATGGTGGCCATCTCGTCGGCGCGATAGCAGTGGATGTGCACCAGGATGTCGCCATGGATGGCGCCGGCCAGCGTGTCCAGCTTCAGATCGCGCTTGCCGCCGCTGTCGCCGCTGCTGTCCTGGCCCTCGCCCGAACCGCGCTGCCACCAGCGCTTCTTCTTCGGTTCGGAGTCCTTCGGCGCGTTCTTCTTCAGGTATTCGGCCGCGTCGATGAAGGCGGCGCGGTAGCCGGCGACGTTGCCCATGCGGGTCATCGGCGGCACGCCCTTGCCGCCATACACGCGCTTGGGATTCTCGCCACAGGCCATCTTCAGGCCCCACGGCGCGCCCGGGAACTTCATGCCCTGGTAGGTGGTGGCGGAAACATTCTTGAGGGTGACGCCGCGGCCGCCGACCAGGTTGGCCGAACCCGGCAGCACCTGCAGGGTGGTGACGCCGCCGGCCAGCGCGGTGTGGAAGCCGGGATCCTGCGGCCACACCGAATGTTCGGCCCAGACATTGGCGGTGACCGAACCGGTCATCTCGTTGCCGTCCTGGTGCGCGCGCGCGCCGGGGCTGGGATAGACGCCCAGATGCGAATGCACGTCGATGATGCCGGGGGTGACCCACTTGCCGCGCGCGTCCACCCGGGTGGCGTCGGCCGGCGCCTGCAGGCCGCGGCCGACCGCCGCGATGCGGCCGTCCTGGACCAGCACGTCGGCGTCGTCCAGCCGTTCGCCGGTGCCGGTCAGCACGGTGGCATGTTCGATCAGCACCGGGCCGGAAGCGATCGGGCGGTAGGTGCTGGGATAGGGATCCTGGATGAAACGCGAGGCCGGCGTCGCCGCCTGGGCCGTGGTGCAGAGCAAAGCCAGGCCGAGCCCGGCCATCAAGGTCAGTCGCATGGATTTTCCCCCGGAAGGTGGCTGGACCCTAACCGCCCCGTGCCGGCTTGCCAAGTGCAGGAGGCCGTGCGTGCGAGAATGACCTGATAACAACGAGAAAAGAGGACGCCCATGAAAGACAAGAACGAGATCGTCGACAACTGGTTGCCGCGCTACACCGGCGTGCCGCTGGACCAGTTCGGGGAACACATCCTGCTGACCAATTTCGGCGGCTACCTCAACACGTTCTCGCAGCTGACCGGCGCGCCCATCGTCGGCCTGGACCGGCCGATGGCCAGCGCCACCGCCGACGGCATCACCATGATCAATTTCGGCATGGGCAGTCCCAACGCGGCGACGATGATGGATCTGCTCTCCGCGATCATGCCCAAGGCGGTGCTGTTCCTGGGCAAATGCGGGGGGCTGAAGAAGAAGAACCAGCTGGGCGACCTGGTGTTGCCGATCGCCGCCATCCGCGGCGAGGGCACCAGCAACGACTACCTGCCGCCGGAAGTCCCGGCGCTGCCGGCGTTCGCGTTGCAGCGCGCGGTGTCCACGATGATCCGCGACCTTGGCCACGACTATTGGACCGGCACGGTCTACACCACCAACCGGCGCGTGTGGGAACACGACGACGCGTTCAAGGAACGCCTGCGGGTGATGCGCTGCATGGCCATCGACATGGAGACCGCCACCGTGTTCGCCGCCGGTTTCGCCAACCGCATTCCGTGCGGCGCGCTGTTGCTGGTCTCGGATCAGCCGATGATCCCGGAAGGGGTCAAGACCGAAGCGTCCGACGCCAAGGTCAGTTCCGCGTTCGTACAGAACCACATCAACGTCGGCATCGAGGCGCTCAAGCTGATCCGCCGCAACGGCAAGTCGGTCCGGCACCTGAGATTCGACGAATGAGCGGCGACAACGGCTCGTTCGACATCGGCATCCGGCGCGCCGGGCCGGGCGACGAGCACGCCCTGGCCGCGGTCGGCGCGGCCAGTTTCCTGGAAACCTTCGCCGGCGTGCTGGAGGGTGCGGACATCCTGCGCCACTGCCACGAGCAGCACGCGGCGGCGTTGTACGCGCGATGGCTGGCCGATCCCGCCTACCGGATCTGGTTGGCGGAAGTCTCCCCCGGCGCCGCGCCGGTGGGCTACCTGGTGCTGTCGCCGGCGAACTTGCCGGTGTCCGATCCGCGCGCTGAGGATCGCGAGGTCAAGCGCATCTACCTGCTGCATCGCTTCCAGGGCCACGGCATCGGCGCGGCGCTGATGCGCGCGGCCATCGACGAGGCGGCCGCGCAGGGCGCGCCCCGCCTGTTGCTGGGCGTCTACGCGCACAACCACGCGGCGATCGCGTTCTATCGCAAGGCCGGCTACGAAACGGTGGGCCAGCGCCGCTTCCAGGTCGGTGGGCGCGAATACGACGATCAGGTGCTGGCGTTGTCCCTGCCGGCCTAGGCGCCGGCGCCATGGACGGAACGCTGCGTGCAGAGGCCGATGCGCCGTCGCCACGCCGCAGCGGTTAGCCTTGCGACCGGACAGGCATGGAGATTCCGACATGAGCGACGCACGCCGCGTGATCGAGTTCTGGCAGGACGCGGGCTACGAGAAATGGTTCGCGCGCGATCCGGTATTCGACGACCGTTTCCACGATGCGTTCCGCGAGCTGCATTTCCTGGCCGCGCGCCGCGAGCGGGAAGACTGGCTGGCCGATGCGCAGGGCGCGCTGGCGCTGATCCTGTTGCTGGATCAGTTCCCGCGCAACTGCTTCCGGGGCAGCGCGCATTCCTACGCCACCGACGGATTGGCGCGGCACTACGCCGCGCGCGCGGTCGACGCGGGCTTCGACCGGCAGGTGGACCCGGCGCTGCGGATCTTCTTCTACATGCCGTTCGAGCATTCGGAGGCGCTGGCCGATCAGCAACGCTCGCTGGATCTGTTCAACGCCACCGGCGACGCCAACTACATCCGCTACGCGCAGCTGCATTACGACATCATCGCCCGCTTCGGACGCTTCCCGCACCGCAATCCGGCGCTGGGACGCGATTCCACCGATGAGGAACGGGCCTATCTGGCCGAGGGCGGTTTCAGCGGCTAGGGTCGACGGTTGCCGGAAAAAGAAGCGGTTTGTTCGTACCCAGGCCTGCCCCCGTTCGCCCCCGGATCACGTCCAGGGCAGGCTCTTCGGGCACCTTCCCCGCATACGGGGAAGGGAGCTCGGCGGAATCCGGATCGGGGGCGTCGGTCGACACTCGCGGAAAAAAGAAACGGCGCCGCAAGGCGCCGTTTCCCGTTTCGATCGCGGAGCGGATCAGTACTTGCTGAGCGTGCCATCGACTTCGTCGGCCCAGGCGTTGATGCCGCCGGTGACGTTGTGGACGCGGGTGAAGCCGAGCGCGCGGAATTCCTCGGCGGCCTGCTGGCTGCGGCCGCCGCTGCGGCACAGGAACGCCAGCGCGGTGTCCTTCGGCAGCGCCTCCAGATCGGCGCGACCGTTGCCGTCGAAGGTCTTGAACGGCACGGCGACCGAAGCGATGGCGCGCTCGTCGGCCGGGCGCACGTCCACCAGCAGCACTTCGCCGGCGCGGACCTTGGCGTCGGCCTCCATCGGCGACAGCGCCTGCACCGGCTTGGGCGCGTTCGGGTTGTCGATCGCCAGGCCCTTGCCGCGGATGTCGTCCACCCAGTCGATGGTGATGCCGTCGGCGCGGCGCGCGCTGCCCAGATCGAACTGCACGCGCACGCCGTTGGATTCCGCGGCGATGGCGTTGGCGTCGAACTGCGCCAGCTGGAAGTTGGGCTGGAACTGGGCGTTGATCGACAGCGCCAGCGCGGCGCCCGGGCCGGCGTCGGCGACCGCGTTCCGCAGCATCTCGGCGGCGGCCGGGGTGATGGTGATCGCGGGCGGGGTGCGATCCGGCGCGTCCAGGCCGAGCAGGCTGGCCAGCTCGCCGGAGTTGGTCATCTGTTCGATGATGTCGCTGCCGCCGACCAGTTCGCCGTCGATGTACAGCTGCGGGATGGTCGGCCAGTCGCCGTAGACCTTGATGCCTTCGCGGATTTCCTGATCGGCCAGCACGTTGACGTGCGCGTAGTCCACGCCGAGCGCGCCGAGCGCGCCGACCGCCTTGGCCGAGAAACCGCACTGCGGCATATTGGGCTGGCCCTTCATGAACAGCACCACGCGGTTGGACTGCAGGAGGGATTCGATACGGGCGCGCAGGGCGGGGTCGAGGGACATGGACGGCTACCGGGGGACGGAAAGGGAATTCTACGCCCCGTGGCATCATGGGGCATGACCCGCGCAAGAACACTGCATCGCGTCCCGCGCCGGCCCGGATGGATATTGGGCCTGTTGGCGTTGTCGCAAGTGGCGGTCGCGGTGCTGTGGTGGCGCCTGGGCTGGACCTGGGGCCTGCCGCTGATGGTGCTGACCCACCTGGTCCTGGTCGCGGCGACCCTGTACCCGCGCGCGGGGCTGTTCTGCCCGGCGCTGTCGCGCCTGCCCACCGACCGGCGCGAAGTCTGGCTGACCATCGACGACGGACCGTCCGCCGATACCCGGCCGATGCTGGATCTGCTGGAGCGCCACGGCGCCCTCGCGACCTTTTTCCTGGTCGGGGAGCGTGCGGTGGCGCGGCCGGAACTGACGCAGGAAATCCTCCGTCGCGGACACGGCATCGGCAACCACAGCGCCAGCCATCCGGATACCCGCTTCTGGCGGCTGGGGCCGCGCGCGATGGAAGACGAAATTGGCCGCAACCAGTCGTTGCTGACGGTGATCTCCGGGCAGACGCCGCGCTGGTTCCGCTCGGTGGTCGGGATGACCAATCCCTTCGTGGGCCTCTCGCTCAAGCGCCACCAGCTGGCGCGGGTGGCCTGGAGCGCGCGCGGCTTCGACGGGGTGGACTGCGAGCCCGGCCAGGTCCTGGCCCGCCTGCGCCGCGACATCCGGCCGGGCGCGATCGTGCTGCTGCATGAGGGCGCCGCGCACGGGCACAACGTCGAGATCCTCGCGCGCCTGCTCGATTGGCTGGCCGAAGAGGGTTACACCACGGTGCTGCCCGCGTCCAAGTAGGAATCTGTTGAGGCGGGCGCCGGATCGCGCGGCGCCGCCGGAAGCTCAGGCGTGGGCGAGCAGGCGGTGCGCGACCGGCAGCGCCAGACGCGTCCATTCGGTATACAGGGAGGCGGAGGGATGCAGGCCGTCGTTGGCCAGCATTGCCGCTTCCGCGCCGCGCGCGCGACTGACCGCGGTGATATCCACGAACGCGACGCCGCGCTGGGCGCAGGCCTGCCGCGCGGTGTCGTTGTAGGCATCCAGTTCGCGCGCGATGCGGGCGCCGTCGCGGCCTTCCTTCACGGCGAACGGCGTCACTCCCCAATCGGGGATCGACAGCACCATCACCCGCTCCGGCCGATTGCCGGCAAACCCGATCGCACGCCACAGCAATGCCGAGAACTGCACGCGGTACTCGTCCACGTCGCGGCCACGATACTGGTTGTTGACGCCGATCAGCAGGCTGACGAAGTCATGCGTGCCGAGTGGTTCCCGGGCGGTGATGACCGCGTCCAGCTCGTCGGTCGTCCAGCCGGTGGCGGCGATGATGCGGGGATCCGCCAGCGGAACGCCTTCGTTGCGCAGCGCCTGCGCAAGCTGCACCGGCCAGCGCCCGGACTCGGGCACGGCTTCGCCGATGGTGTAGGAATCGCCCAGCGCCAGATAGCTCAACTCGGGCAGCAGGGCGGTGGTGTGGGTCGTGGCCATGCTGTCACTCTTCAGCGTGAACGGAGCCATTCGAGAACGTCATCCAGCGCGTCATCTTGGACTTCCAGAATCAGGTCCGCAACGCGCTGGCTTCCACTGGCGGCCGCGATCAACGCCAACGCGGCCGCGCGCGTATCCGGTTCATCGCCGTTCCGGAGGTACGCGAGCGCGGAGTGGGTCAGATGATCCAGCGCGGTCCGATACAGGGGAGCAAGCTCGCCGGGCACCACCAGGCCCTGGTTCTCGCGGGCGATCTCGATGCATGCCGGAAGCGCGAAAAAACTGCATGTGGCCCGTTCCGGCGCGCTGGCCAGTATCGGCGACATCATCACCACCGCGGCAAAGGACGCGGAATACACGTCGCCTTGATGGCAAAGCGCACTCCACAGGCCAAACCAGGGCTCGCGCTCTGCCTCCGCCTCGGCCGGAAAATTCTCGAGTTGCTGAATCAGCGCCGGAATCCCGGCCGCATCGCCATAGGCGTGACGCAGCCGGCTCCAGTCGATTTCGACCATTAGCGACTCAGGCCGCGGCCGGCCGGCGTCCCTTGAGCGGCACCACCTTGGTGGCGGCCTCGGCGCGGCGATCCAGGGTGCGGCCGATGCGGGTGAACACTTCGCGCATCACCGCGGGCTCGGGCAGGAAGGTCACCCGGAAGTGGTTGCGGAAAGGCACGTTGAAGCTCGAGCCCGGCACCACCAGCACGCCTTCGGTTTCCAGCAGCTCCAGGGCGAAGGCGTGATCGTCGAAGCCCTTGGCGGCATCGCCGATCACGGCCGGGAACGCATACAGCGCCGCATCCGGACGCACCAGTTCCAGGTGCTCGCTGGCCTCGCAGGCCTCGATGATCGCGCGGCGGGTCTCGTACAGGCGTCCGCCCGGCGAGCATAGTTCGGTGATGGTGTCCGGGCCGTTGACCGCGGCTTCCACCGCGTACTGGCCGGGCACGTTGGCGCACAGGCGCAGCGCGCTCAGCAGATCCATCGCCTGCAGGTACTCGCGCACCCGCTCGGTGCTGCCGGACACGACCGCCCAGCCCACCCGCCAGCCGCAGGCGCGGTGCACCTTGCTCAGGCCGCTGAAGGTGATGCAGGGATGATCGCCGGCCAGCGGCGCGACCGGCTCGAAGCGCGCGCCGTCGTAGAGCACCTGGTCGTAGATCTCGTCGACCATCAGCAGCAGCTTGTGCTTGGCGGCGATGGCGACGATCCGCTCCAGCAGTTCGCGTGGATAGATGGCGCCGGTCGGATTGTTGGGGTTGATCAGCACGATGGCGCGCGTGCGCGAGGACACCAGCTGTTCGATCTCGCCGGGATCCGGCAGGAAGTCGTTTTCCGGCGTGCAGCGGTAGTAGACCGGGCGACCGTCGTTGAGGATGGTGGCGGCCGACCACAGCGGATAGTCGGGCGAGGGCACCAGCACTTCGTCGCCGGGATTGAGCAGCGCGCGCAGCGAGACGTCGATCAACTCGCTGACGCCGTTGCCCATGAACACGCGATCAGCGCTGGCATGCGGGGTACCGCGACGGGCATAGGCGGCGGCGACGGCTTCGCGCGCGGCCGGCAGGCCCTGCTGGTGGGTGTACGGATCGGTGTGGTCGATGTCGCCGACGATCGACTTCTGCAGATGCGCCGGGGCGCGGAAACCGAAGGCGCCCGGGTTGCCGATGTTCAGCTTGATCAGCTTGCGTCCCTGGCCCTCCAGCTCACGAGCTCGCCGAGCCAGCTCGCCACGGATTTCGTAACGGACTTCGGAGAGGCGCTCGCGCACGGGCAGCTGGAAGGAGGACGGGGCAGACATGGCAATGGTTTTGGGGAGTCGGACGGCCAGCTTAACGGAAATTTATGCAGGCGCGCGCCGCCCGGTTTAACAGGCGTCTAGAATCCCGCCATGCCCGCAAATTCCGTACATCCCCCCCTCGACTTCGCCCCCTTGCGCGTCATCGGCTGGCCCTGGCCGGGGACGCCGGATGATCCGGCCTGGGCCGCCCTGCTGGCGGCCCATCCGGCGGCGCGGCCGGCACGGGTCACCGAGCAGCACCGTTCGGGCTATGTGGTCGCCGACGGCCCGGACGCCGCCATCAAGGCCGAGTCCCTGCCGGAGTGGCAGCGCCGGCCCGGGTTCCGCAAGGCCGGCTCGCCGGCCCACGAGCGCCCGGCGGTCGGGGACTGGGTGCTGCTGGAAGGCAGGAAGCGCATCGTCGCGCTGCTGCCGCGGCATACCGGCATCAAGCGCGGGGCCGCCGGCGAGCACTACCAGCAGCAGGTCATCGCGGCCAACATCGACACCGTGTTCATCGTTTCGGGCCTGGACGCGGACTTCAACCCGCGCCGGATCGAACGCTACCTGCTGCTGGTCGGCAGCGGCGGGGCGCAGCCGGTGGTGGTGCTGACCAAGGCCGACCGGCACGAGCACGCGGGCGACGCCATCGAGGCGTTGGCCGACGTGACCGCGCAGGACGTGCCGGTATTCGCGCTCAACGCCAAGGATGCCGACAGCGTCGCGGTGCTGGCGCCGTGGCTGCAGCCGGGACGCACGGTGGTGCTGGTCGGATCGTCGGGCGCCGGCAAGTCCACCCTCACCAACACCCTGCTGGGCGATGACCGGATGAAGACCGGCGAAGTGCGCGAGAACGATTCGCGCGGCCGCCACACCACCACCCATCGTGCGCTGATGCCGCTGCCTTCCGGCGCCTGCCTGATCGACACCCCCGGCATGCGCGAGCTCAAGCCGACCGGCGAGGAGGATCTGGTCGAAGGCGGTTTCGCCGACATCGAGGCCCTGGCCGAGCAATGCCGCTTCCGCGACTGTTCGCACCAGCGCGAGCCCGGCTGCGCCGTGCGCGCGGCGATCGAGCGCGGCGAGCTGGACGAGGAGCGTTTCCTCAACTACCTCAAGCTGCGCGACGAGGTGGCCAACGCCGCCGGCAAGCTGGCCACCCGGCTGGCGCAGAAGGCGGAGGCGCGCGTGCAGGGCAAGGCGCTCAACAAGCGCCTGGACGAGAAATACGGGCGGCATTGATGCAGGATCATCTCTTCTGCAGGAGCGGCGTGAGTCGCGAGTTCTTGGTGGGGACCTTGAAGACGTCCGCCCTGGTCGCCTTCGCGACTGACGTCGCTCCTACAGGGGAGGCATGCGCGGGAAATATGCGCGGGGCATCGGCATGGACGCGATGAATCTCTCCCCCGACATCACCCATCACGCCGCTCTGGACGCCCGTCTGGTCAAGGCGGTGCGCGGCATCAAGCTGCTGAGTCTGGCGAGCTGGCCGGCCGCGTTGCAGGCGCCCTTCCTGGAAGGCATGGAACGCGGCAATCCGCGCCTGCCGAAAGTGGAGTATCCGAAACTGGATTTCAGCGAGGCGCGCCGCGAACTGGAGGCGATCGCCCAGGCCGCCGACGACGCGCATCCGCTGGGACGTTACCTGCGCGAGTCGGTGGCCAGCTGGTCGACCGCCGCGCGACTGCTGGAATGCCTGGGAACGCCGGCGGTGACCACGCATTCGATCACCCTGTTCGGCACGCCCGAGGCGCCCCTGCCCGGCAACGGACCGACCACCCGCGACGCGGCCCGCCACTTCATCGCCATCGCCCAGGATCTGGATCGCGAACTGCTGGCGCCGGAGGAGCAGATTCCGGTCTCGGCCACCGCGTTGCAGTTGCAGCTGCAGGGCGACCTGGACGATTTCTTCGACGCCCGCGTGATCACGGTGGAGCTGGATCCGGATCTGATCGCCAAGGCGGCCGCCGGCGCCACCCGCATCCGCCTGCGCCACGGCGCGGCCTTCAGCGACTACGACCGCCGGCAACTGCTCCAGCACGAGGCGCTGGTGCACTCGCTGACCGCGCTCAACGGCCGCGAACAGCCGCTGTTTCCCAGCCTGGCGCTGTCGTCGCCGCGCATCACCGAGACCCAGGAAGGGTTGGCGACCTTCGCCGAGCAGATCACCGGCAGCATCGACATTGAGCGGATGAAGCGGGTCAGCCTGCGCATCGAGGCGGTGGCGATGGCGCTGGAGGGCGCGGACTTCCTGCAGGTGTTCCGCTATTTCCTGGAATCCGGGCAGAGCGAGGTGGAGAGTTTCACCTCGGCGCAGCGCGTGTTCCGCGGCGTGCCGACCACCGGCGGCGCGGCCTTCACCAAGGACACCGTGTACCTGCGTGGCCTGATCGGCGTGCACACCTTCTTCCGCTGGGCGCTCAAGCACCGCAAGCTGCGGCTGTGCCGGCTGCTGTTCGCCGGCAAGATGACCCTGGCCGACGTGCAGCGCTTCGAGCCGCTGTTCGACAGCGGCGACCTCAGGGAACCGCGCTGGCTGCCGGCCTGGGTGGCCCGCGCGAACGGGCTGGCCG
>NZ_JBQCIJ010000065.1:0-9547 GCF_051953815.1 Pseudoxanthomonas sp.
ACTGGACAACCAGCGCAAGCGCCTGCAGCGCGACCTCGAGCAGGCCCGCCGCTTCGCCAATGAAAAACTTCTGGCCGACCTGCTGCCCGTCGTCGACAATCTCGAACGCGGCCTCGCCGCCGAGGGGAGCGACGCGGCGGCGCTGCGCGCGGGGGTGGAGCTGACCTTGCGCGAACTCGGTCGCGTCGTCGAAGGGAACGGCCTCAAGGCCGTCGGCGTCGTCGGCGAGGTGTTCGACCCCGAGCGCCACCAGGCGATGTCGATGGTCGATGCCGCCGAACTCGGATCGGGCAAGGTCGTGGCGGTCATGCAGAAGGGCTACGTGCTGAACGATCGCCTGCTGCGCCCCGCGCTCGTATCGGTTTCCAGGTAGCACGATTTGCGCGCCATTGCTTGAAACAGGGGCGCGCAACCCCAGATTTCGCGCCAGCCGCGGCCATCGGCTGCCGACCTCCAAACCGGCGCCGCCGCCGCAACCACAGTACGCAAATTCAGAGCGGGAGAGTACAGAAATGGGCAAGATCATCGGCATCGACCTCGGCACGACGAACTCGTGCGTGGCGGTCATGGAAGGCAACTCGGCACGCGTGATCGAGAACTCCGAAGGCGATCGCACGACGCCGTCGGTGGTCGCGTTCAAGGACAACGAAGTCGTGGTCGGCGCGACCGCGAAGCGCCAGTCCGTCACCAATCCGAAGAACACCTTCTACGCGGTGAAGCGCCTCATCGGCCGCAAGTTCACCGATGCCGAAGTGCAGAAGGACATCGGCCTCGTGCCGTACAAGATCAATGCGCACGACAACGGCGACGCATGGGTCGAGACGGCCGACGGCAAGAAGATGGCTCCGCCGGAAGTCTCGGCGAAGGTGCTCATGAAGATGAAGAAGACGGCCGAGGACTTCCTTGGCGAACCGGTCACCGAAGCGGTGATCACGGTGCCGGCCTACTTCAACGATTCGCAGCGCCAGGCGACCAAGGACGCCGGCCGCATCGCCGGCCTCGAGGTCAAGCGCATCATCAACGAGCCGACCGCGGCCGCGCTCGCCTACGGCCTCGACAAGAAGGGTGGGGACCGCAAGATCGCCGTGTATGACCTCGGCGGCGGCACGTTCGACATCTCGATCATCGAGATCGCCGAAGTCGACGGCGAAAAGCAGTTCGAAGTACTGGCGACGAATGGCGACACGTTCCTCGGCGGCGAGGACTTCGACAAGCGTGTCATCGATTACCTGGTCGACGAGTTCAAGAAGGACCAGGGCGTGGACCTGCGCAACGATCCGCTCGCGCTGCAGCGCCTGAAGGACGCGGCCGAACGCGCCAAGATCGAGCTGTCCAGCTCGCAGCAGACCGAAGTGAACCTGCCGTACGTCACGGCCGACGCCTCGGGCCCGAAGCACCTCAACATCAAGCTGACCCGCGCCAAGCTGGAAGCGCTGGTGGAAGACCTGATCAAGAAGAGCATCGAGCCGTGCCGCATCGCGCTGAACGACGCCGGCCTGCGCGCCAGCGAGATCAGCGAGGTGATCCTGGTCGGCGGCCAGACCCGCATGCCGAAGGTGCAGCAGGCGGTGGCCGAGTTCTTCGGCAAGGAACCGCGCAAGGACGTCAACCCCGACGAGGCCGTGGCGCTGGGCGCCGCGATCCAGGGCGGCGTGCTGGCCGGCGACGTCAAGGATGTGCTGCTGCTGGACGTGACCCCGCTGAGCCTGGGCATCGAGACCCTGGGCGGCGTGTTCACCAAGATCATCGAGAAGAACACCACCATCCCGACCAAGGCCTCGCAGACCTTCTCGACCGCCGAGGACAACCAGTCCGCGGTGACCGTGCACGTGCTGCAGGGCGAGCGCGAGCAGGCCCGCTTCAACAAGTCGCTGGCACGCTTCGACCTGGCCGGCATCGATCCGTCGCCGCGCGGCCTGCCGCAGATCGAGGTGTCGTTCGACATTGACGCCAACGGCATCCTGCACGTCTCGGCCAAGGACAAGAAGACCAACAAGGAACAGAAGGTCGAGATCAAGGCCGGTTCGGGCCTGTCCGAGGAAGAGATCCAGCGCATGGTCGCCGACGCCGAGGCGCATCGCGACGAGGACAAGAAGTTCCATGAGCTGGTGCAGGCGCGCAACCACGCCGACGGCCTGCTGCACGCAACCCGCACCGCCATCACCGAGCATGGCAGCAAGGTGCCGGGCGACGTGATCGGCCGGGTCGAAGGCGCCATCGCCGAGCTGGAAACGGCGATGAAGAGCGACGACAAGGCCCAGATCGAAGCCAAGTCCAAGACGCTGGAGGAAGCGGCCCAGTCGCTGTACGCCGCGGCCGCCGCCGGCCAGCAGCCGGGTGCCGATGATGGCGCCGGCGCGGGCGCGCAGTCCGGTGGCGATGACGTGGTCGACGCCGAGTTCACCGAAGTCAAGGACGACAAGAAGTAAGGCCGGGAATCGGGAATGGGGATTCGGGATTCGGAACAGCGTTTCCGGTTTCCGGATCCCCTTCCGGTATCTGAAGTTCCGATGCTGTCCGTCATCCCCAATCCCGAATCTCCAATCCCTGCTTGCCGATGAAACGCGATTACTACGAAGTCCTGGGCGTGGCCCGCACCGCCAGCGAAGATGAGCTGAAGAAGGCCTATCGCCGCTGCGCGATGAAGTTCCATCCGGATCGCAATCCCGGCGACAAGGCGGCCGAGGCGTCGTTCAAGGAGTGCAAGGAGGCCTACGAGGTGCTGTCCGATGGCGCCAAGCGCCGCGCCTACGACGCGCACGGCCACGCGGCGTTCGAGCACGGCATGGGCGGTGGCGCCGGCGGCCCGGACATGGGCGACATCTTCGGCGACATCTTCGGCAACATCTTTGGCGGTGGTGGCGCGCGCGCGGCCCGTCGCGGCGCCGACATCGGCTACGTGATGGAACTGGATCTCGAGGAGGCCGTGGCCGGCATCGAGAAGCGCATCGAGATTCCCACCCTGGTGGCCTGCGAGCCTTGCCATGGTTCCGGTTCGGAGGATGGCCAGGTCGAGACCTGCGCCACCTGCGGCGGTCGCGGCAACGTGCGCATGCAGCGCGGCATCTTCGCCATGCAGCAGAGCTGCCCGGCCTGCGGCGGCCGTGGCCAGACCATCAAGAATCCGTGCAAGACCTGCCATGGCGCCGGTCGCGTGGAGGAAGAGAAAGTCCTGTCGGTCAAGATTCCGGCCGGCGTGGACAGCGGCGATCGCATCCGCCTGACCGGCGAGGGCGAAGCCGGACCCCCCGGCACGCCGCCGGGCGATCTGTACGTGGAAGTGCGCGTGCGCGAGCACGAGATCTTCCAGCGCGACGGCGACGATCTGCATTGCGAAGTGCCGATCCGCATCTCGCAGGCCGCGCTGGGCGACACCGTGCGCGTGCCCACCCTCAACGGCGAGGCGGAAATCCGCATTCCCGCCGAAACCCAGACCGGCAAGCTGTTCCGCCTGCGCGGCAAGGGCGTGAAGTCGGTGCGCAGCCGCAGCGAGGGCGATCTGTATTGCCGCGTGGTGGTGGAAACCCCGGTCAACCTGACCAGCGAGCAGCGCGAGTTGCTGGAGAAGTTCGAGGCGACCTTCGTCGGCGACGAGGCGCGCAAGCATTCACCCAAGTCCGCCACCTTCCTGGATGGCGTCAAGGGCTTCTGGGATCGCATGACGTCCTGACCCGCCTCGCGGGTCTGACCTAGAATGAGGGCTCCCCGCAGGAGCCCTTTTTCGTGTCCCCACCCCTGATCGGCATCGTCGGCAGCGCCGGCGCCTATGGGCGCTGGCTGCGCCGGTTCTTCGAGACCCGGATGGGGCTGCCGGTGATCGGGCATGACCCGGCGGATCCGGATTCGCTGCCGGAAGCCGAACTGGCGCGGCGGGCGGAGGTGCTGATTTTTTCCGCGCCCATCCGGCACACCGCCGCGCTGATCGAACGCTACGTCGAGCTTGCCAATGGAGGCGAGGCGGGCCGGCTGTGGCTGGACGTCACCTCGATCAAGGCCGCGCCGATCGCGGCGATGCTGCGTTCGCGCGCCGAGGTGGTGGGCCTGCACCCGATGACCGCGCCGCCGAAGTCGCCGACCCTGAAGGGACGGGTGACGGTGGTGTGCGAGGCCAGGCTGGAGGCCTGGCGACCCTGGCTGGGCGATTTCCTGCATGCGCTGGAAGGCGAATACGTCCGCGCCGAACCCGGGCAGCACGACCGCATCATGGCGCTGGTGCAGGCGATGGTGCATGCCAGCCACCTGGCCCAGGCCGGCGTGTTGCGGGAACAGGCCGGGCAGGTGGGCGCGCTGGCGGAACTGCTGCCGTTCCGCTCGGCTTCCTTCGAGATGGACGCGGCGATCCTGGCGCGCATCCTGTCGTTGAATCCGGCGATCTACGAGGACATCCAGTTCGGCAACCCCCATGCCCATGAAATCCTGACCGCGCTGCATGCCCAGATCGGGCGGATGGCGGCGCTGGTGGGCGAGGGCGGTGACGCGGCGCGGGCGGCGTTCCGCGCGGAGTTCCTGTCCGGCAACCGGGAGGCACTGGGAACGCGGGTGCTGGCCGACGGCAACTACAGTTACGAGCGGCTGGGCTATCTGCTGGCGGATCTGGCCGGCGCGCGCGCGATGAGCGTGCACCTGCCCGAAGATCGCCCCGGATCGCTGCGCGCGCTGCTGCACGTGTTCGAGCGCCATGGGGTCAGCCTGTCCTCGATCCATTCCTCGCGCACGCCGGAGGGCGAGGTGCATTTCCGCATCGGCTTCGACGCGGACGTCGAAGCCGATGCGCTGGGACGGGCGGCGGCGGACATCGACGCCAGCGGGATCGGCCGGGTGCTGGCGGTCGGCCGTTAGCGGTACGCCGGCGTATTGGCGCAGTGCATGACGGCGGCGCGCGATATCCCCGTTACACTGCGCGCATGAACAGCCCTTTCACCCTGTCCCGTCGTGCGCAGGCGCTGACCAGTTCGGCGATCCGCGAAATCCTCAAGGTCACCGAGCGCCCGGAGGTGATCTCCTTCGCCGGCGGCCTGCCGTCCCCGGCGACCTTCCCGATCGCGCGCATGCGCGAGGCCACCGACAAGGTGTTCGCCGAAGCCCCGCAGGCGGCGTTGCAGTACGGGCCGACCGAAGGCTTCACTCCCCTGCGCGAATGGATCGCCGCGCGCCACAGCCGCGACGGGGTGACCATCCGGCCCGGCCAGGTGCTGGTCACCACCGGTTCCCAGCAGGGCCTGGATCTGCTCGGCAAGGTGCTGATCGACGAAGGCAGCAAGGTGCTGGTGGAAACGCCGAGCTATCTCGGCGCGCTGCAGGCGTTCTCGCTGTTCCAGCCGGCGTTCTCGGCGATGCGCAGCGACGACGAGGGCATCGTGGTCGATGCGCTGGAAGATGACCAACTGCGGGGCGGGCGCTTCATGTACTGCCTGCCGAACTTCCAGAATCCCACCGGCCGGCGCCTGCCGCTGGAACGCCGCAAGGCATTGATCGCGCGCGCCCGCGCCGCCGGGGTGCTGGTGGTCGAGGATGATCCGTACGGCGAGCTGAGCTACCAGGGCGAACAGTTGCCCAGCCTGCTGTCGATGGATCCGGACAACGTGGTCTACATGGGTTCGTTCTCCAAGGTGCTGGCGCCCGGCCTGCGGCTGGGCTACCTGATCGCGCCCGAAGCGCTGCACGCCAAGCTGGTGCAGGCCAAGCAGGCGGCGGATCTGCATACGCCGTCGTTCTCCCAGCGGATCGTCCACGAGGCGGTGCAGGGCGGTTTCCTGGATCGCCACATCCCCGAGATCCGCAAGCTCTACGGCGATCAGTGCGAGCTGATGCTGTCCGCGCTGCAGCGTCATTTCCCGGCGGAGGCGAAATGGAACCGGCCGGCCGGCGGCATGTTCATCTGGGTCACGCTGCCCGAGGGCGTCGACGCCAGCGCGCTGCTGGCGCGGGCGATCGAACACAACGTCGCGTTCGTGCCGGGCGCGCCGTTCTTCGCGGTCGCGCCGCAATCGAACACGCTGCGCCTGTCGTTCGTGACCGTGTCGGCCGAGAAGATCGAGCAGGGCATGGCGCGGCTGGGCGCGCTGGTGCGCGAGGAAGTCGCCGCCGCGGTGGCGTGAAGGCAGCCCGTTGGGCGCCCTTGGGGGAGCGACGTCAATCGCGAACGGATAGCTGGAATTTCAGGGTATCGCGACTGACGTCGCTCCCACGACAGGCGGCAGGAATCGCTCCCGCGTTACCGGGTAGCCGCGGCTGTCGTTGACGGGAACGCAGCCGGTCGCGACCCGCTTCGCTCCTGCAAGAAGGCGTTGCCAGCTTCGCCATCGGGGCCGGCTCGGCTACCATGCCGGGCATGGAAACCACGCCCACCCGTCTTCTCATCCACGGCGCCTCCGGGCGCATGGGACAGGCATTGTTGCGCCTGGCCGCCGAACAACCGCAGCAGGTGCAGGTGGTCGCGGCGGTGATGCGCAAATCGCCCGCGCAGCGGGTGGTGGAGGGCGTGCCTTACTTCGCCGCCAGTGAACTGGGCGGCGTGCCGGCGTTCGACGTCGCCATCGATTTCAGTCTGCCGGAAGGTTTCGATCCGGTGCTGGCGCTGTGCGCGCAGCGCGGCGCCGCATTGGTTTCGGGCACCACCGGCCTGGCCGGACCACAGCGGGAGGCGCTGGCGCAGGCCGCCAGCCGGATACCGGTGGCGTGGGCCTCCAACTTCAGCCTGGGGGTGGCGGTGCTGACCGAACTGGTCGAACGCGCGGCCACGGCGCTGGGGGGCTGGGACTGCGACGTGGTCGAGTCCCACCACATCCACAAGAAGGACGCGCCCTCGGGCACCGCGCTGACCCTGGGCGAGGCCGCCGGTTCGGCGGGCGCCGCGGTGCATTACGCCAGCCTGCGTGCCGGCGACATCGTCGGCGAGCACCTGGTCCAGTTCACCGGCCTGGGCGAGCGCATCGAACTGACGCACCGCGCCACCAACCGGGACATCTTCGCGCGCGGCGCGCTGCACGTGGCCCGCCGCCTGGCAGGACGTGCGCCCGGCCAGTATCGCGTGCGCGATCTGCTCGACTGAGGCCGCGCGGGCGGCCTCATCGCTACCCGGCCACGTCCACGGACATACCGACAATCGAAGCCTCGTCGGCGCGCGGCTTTCGCATCGCGCCGTCCGATGCGTTGAACGCCCGCGGGGACGCGCCCGGCATCTGTCGGCGACAGGTCGTCCCGGCGCGATCACCGCGCCGCGGCACGTGGTCGGGGAGTCCGGGCTTTCCGACCGATGCGCGCCGGAAAGCATGGCGTCTATGCCGAAAGTCATTTGACGGACGATTCAGCCACCGGCAAGAATCCGGACGCACCGCAATCGCGATCACCTGCTTCGCCCCGCCTCATTCCGTTTCGTTCCGTTCCAGCTCCGCGCTGCGGGGCTCATCGATGGAGAGCTAGCCTTGCGCAGACGTGACTTCCTGGCCTACAGCGGCCTCAGCCTCGGCGGCCTGATGCTGCCGGCGTACTTCGGCAAGGCCATCGCCGCCGAGGAACTGCAGACCTCCCTCGATGTCGGCCTGAAGAAGCGCCTGGCCGACACCGCCATGACCGCGGCCAAGGAGGCCGGCGCCAGCTACTGCGACGTGCGCATCGGGCGCTACCTGCGCCAGTTCGTGATCACCCGCGAGGACAAGGTGCAGAACGTGGTCAACACCGAGTCCACCGGTGTCGGCATCCGCGTGATCGCCAACGGCGCCTGGGGCTTCGCCGCCACCCACGAGCTGACCGCGCAGGGCGTCGCGCGCGCCGCGCAGCAGGCCGCCGCGATCGCCAAGGCCAACAGCAAGGTGCAGGCCAAGCCGGTGCAACTGGCGGCCACGCCGGGCGTGGGCGAGGTGTCCTGGAAGACCCCGATCCGCAAGAACGCGATGGCGGTGCCGATCAAGGACAAGGCCGATCTGCTGCTGGGGGTCAACGCGGCGGCGATCAACTCCGGCGCGGATTTCGTCAACTCGATGCTGTTCCTGGTCAACGAGCAGAAGTACTTCGCCAGCACCGACGGTTCCTACATCGACCAGGACGTGCACCGCATCTGGGTGCCGATGACGGTCACCGCCATCGACAAGGCCAGCGGCAAGTTCCGCACCCGCGACGGCCTGTCTTCGCCGATGGGCATGGGCTTCGAATACCTGGACGGCGATGCGTCCGGCAAGGTGGTCTCGCCCAACGGCGTGATCAACTACGGCCTGTCCTACGACATGAAGGAAGACGCCGTCGCCGCGGCCAAGCAGGCGCGCGCCAAGCTCAAGGCGCCGTCGGTGAAGCCGGGCAAGTACGATCTGGTGCTGGATCCCTCGCATACCTGGCTGACCATCCATGAATCGGTCGGCCATCCGCTGGAACTGGACCGCGTGCTCGGCTACGAGGCCAACTACGCCGGCACCAGCTTCGCCACCCTGGACAAGCGCGAATCGCATTTCCAGTACGGCAGCGACAAGGTCACCATCTTCGCCGACAAGGTCCAGCCCGGCAGCCTCGGCGCGGTGGGCTACGACGACGAGGGCGTGAAGACCAAGCGCTGGAACCTGATCAGCGACGGCAAGCTGGTCGACTACCAGACCATCCGCGATCAGGCCCACATCCTGGGCAAGACCGAATCCGACGGCTGCTGCTACGCCGACTCCTGGTCGAGCGTGCAGTTCCAGCGCATGGCCAATGTCTCGCTGCAGCCGGGCAAGCAGAAGCTCAGCGTGGCCGACATGATCAAGGACGTCGAGAACGGCATCTACATCATCGGCGACGGTTCGTTCTCCATCGACCAGCAGCGCTATAACTTCCAGTTTGGCGGACAGCTGTTTTATGAGATAAAAGACGGCAAGATAGCCGGTATGCTGAATGATGTGGCTTACCAGGCCAATACGCGCGAGTTCTGGAATTCATGCGCCCAGGTATGTGATGAAAAGGATTATCGTTTAGGCGGTGCTTTCAATGACGGAAAAGGTCAGCCAAGCCAGTCGAGTGCGGTGTCACACGGTTCATCCACGGCATTGTTTAAAGGAGTTAATGTTATCAACACAAAAAGAAAGATCGGATAGTCATGCCTATATTAAATAAAGAAGAAGCACAGGCGATATTAAAGAAAGTGCTTAGTTATTCAAAAGCCGACGAATGCGAGGCGAGCCTGAATGGCAGCGAAGGAGGCAACATCCGTTATGCTTTAAACGCAGTTTCAACAGCCGGCGACATCAGCGTGATGGGCCTCGTGGTAACTTCAGTTTATGGCAAAAAAGCCGGAACTGCAACCATAGATGAATTTGACGATGCCTCTTTAGAGCGGGTGGTACGCCGCTCCGAAGAACTGGCGCAACTGGCGCCGCCCAACCCGGAATATATGCCGATGCTGGGTCCGCAAACATTTGCTGAGTCGATCACCTATAATGCCAATACTGCAGCCATAACACCGGAAAGCCGTGCGGAAATGGTGGCCAAAAGTTTGTCGGTGACGAAAGCAGCAAAACTTACGGCTGCCGGTTTCCTGGAAAACTCAAGTGGTTTCAGCGCGATCATGAACTCGAAAGGTCTG